>CAYYNT010000076.1:0-20007 GCA_964473155.1 uncultured Gemmatimonadales bacterium
CTATTTCCAGCAACATGTATCTGTCTGTTCTTGACTTTCAAGACAGTCGCTACGAAAAAACTTTATATCTAATGAGTTGCACCCGATATGACAAACCGGTTCAGTTTCCGAGTCAGTTCAGTCCGGCCCTCTTTCCGCATAGATATCTTTCAGTACATTTCCAGAGTGTCCGGGAGGGTCTTGCCCGCCAGCACGGTCCCGACAAAATCCTGCTGCGGCACGGCCTTGCCTATAACCTCGACCGCCTTCATCACCTGATCGTCATACAGGGCCAGTATCCGCTGGGAGACATTGCGCTCGAACACCGCATCGGCCACGTAATAGTGCATCCACTGGTGGATGATCTTTTCCGCCTGGCGGAATTCGGCCTCTGTCAGCTCAAAACCGTTGTCGCGCATGAGCTGACGGGCCTCCTCCATCATCTTCGGCGTTATCTTGAGCACGTTGTCCTTGAAATTAGGCACGAAACCGACAGATTCGACCGAATCTTTCAACAGGTCCGGATGAGTGTTTCTGTACTGCACGGCATAACGGAACATCAGGTTACGGAACAGGCCGACCTGCTTGAATATCTTGCGCTCGGCCCCGTTCAGGCTGTCCGGTTTGAGCACGAGGTCGGGAGTGATCCCGCCGCCGCCGCGCACCTGACGTCCTGAATCGGTCAGGTAGGTCTGAAGCGTATCCTCGCTGGTGAGCAGCGCCTGGTGTTCCTCACCCGCGCCCTTGTCCGCATGTATGCAGCGTCCGCTGGGAGTGTAATACTTTGCCGTAGTCAGCTTGAGAGCGTAATCATCGCGCAGGTCGATGATGGTCTGCACCGAGCCCTTGCCGTAACTGGCGGTCCCCATTATCACGGCCTTGTCATGGTCCTGCAGAGCCCCTGCCACGATCTCGCTGGCCGAGGCGCTGCCCCCGGAAATGAGAGTGATCACAGGCTCGTTCTTCCACATCGGAGGGTTGGCGGCCCGGAAAACCTTGTTTGACGAGCTGATCCGCCCGCGCGTCGAGACAATCACCTGGCCCGGTTCAAGAAAAATATTGGCCACATCCACGGCCCGGTTCAGGAGTCCGCCCGGGTTGTCGCGAAGGTCGAAAATCATCTTTTTCATGCCGTGCCGCTTCAAGTCCCCGATCGCCTCGACGAGTTCCACTCCGCTCTTGTCCGAGAACACGCTCAACCTGACATAACCGACATCCGGCGTGAGCATGAACTTGGCCTGGATGCTCTCGATCTTGATAATATCGCGGGTTATCTCAAAATGAATTTCATCATCCACTCCCATGCGGCGAATCCATATGTTCACCTGGGTGCCGGGCTTTCCCTTGAGACGGCGCACCGCGGCTTCCAACGCCATCTGCCAGGTGGATTCGTGCTCGATCCGCACAATGCGGTCCCCGGCCTGAAGGCCGACCCGTGAGGCGGGAGTGCCGGGTATGGGAGACAGCACGGTCAGCGAGTCATCGCGGATGGAAATTTCGATCCCGATACCGCCGAACTCCCCACGCGTCTGTTCCATCAGACGGTTATGATTGCGCTGATCCAGAAGCTGGCTGTGAATGTCAAGGCTCTCAACCAACCCGTCGATCGCCTCCATCACCAGGTCTTCGGGCGGGATGGGGTCGACATAATACTCGGAAAGGACATTAAGAACCTCATTCAACTGCATCAGGTCTTTCGCCCCGCCGGATGATCCGCCGTCGGACTGGGACACTCCGACTCTCACGGTAAGGGCGCACAGCAACAGGACGATCAATGACAACTTATGAACTTTTCTCATCCCGGACTCGCTTTCAGCATTGAATTCCGTCTCGGCAAACGCCTGCTCTCGTGTCAGCGCTCATCTGCCAGTTTCCTATAAAATTTATTATCCCAGGCGCGTAAAAGTCAACGTTCTTGGTCCTTTCATGGAATGAAACTATTGGCGCGCGGTGAAATACGCCGCCGTATTTTCAGGGGACATTCATCGATTGGACTTGGCTGCTGAGACTGAGGAGATGGGAAGTAAATTCAATAACCGGTCAGACTGTCTGGCCGCTGTCCAGACGGATCATCTTGCGCCCGCCCGGAAGGTAATCCTCGCTCACCGGGTTGTCCAGCTTACGAAGCGAGCGGGTGATCCTGGCGATCCGGCGGGCCTCGGAAACGATATGCTCAACTTTGCTCAGGATTTTGGGGTCACTGCCGGCCAGATCGTGGAGCAGGAATTCGGCATTGCCGATAATGACGGTCAGGGGATTGTTTATTTCGTGGTTTACTGTCACGGCCAGCTCACCCAGGGCAGCCAGCCTCTCATGGCGCAGAAGGGCCTGCTGGGCCTCGGCAAGCTGGCGGTTCCTTTCCTCGAGCTGACGGTTGGTATCGGAAAGACGGCTGAAATAAAGCGCCCGCTCGATTATCACTCCAAGCTGCGCCCCGGCGATTGTAAGCACGTGGAGGTCATGACGGGTGAACGCCCCGGCGCGCCCGTGGCCGAAATTCATCACCCCGATCAGACGGTCGCCCAGAAGCAGAGGGATCGAGAGGAACGAACGCAGCGGCGATTCCTCGTCGCTCTTGCCGCGATGAAGGTCGCTCAGCAGGATCGGGCGTTTCTGCTTCGCCACCCAGGCGCTCAGACCATTGCCCATGTCGAAGCTGACCGGCTGGATCAGGTCCACCACATGACCCTTGCTGGCCACGGCCTGGAGCTTCTGCTCGGTCTCATCGTTGATAAACAACGCGGCGAATTCAAACTCCACAAGTTCCTCGAGAAGGTCGAGGACCAACCCGAAAACCACCTCTGTCCCGACTGAAGACTGGATAACCTGGCTGATCTTGAACAGGGTTTCGAGCTCGTGCCCGCCGAGTCCGTTTTCTTTTTCCATTTCTTCCATAATACCTCAATAATCGGGCGGGGGATGAAACGACTGAAGTTTTTCGACCGCCGCAGCGCCGCAGTCCGCCAGGCGCTCCGGACCGGCCGGGAGGGGACTGACCGCTAACGCTTTATCCTGACAAGCTTTGAACCGCAGATCGGACATAGTCCGGGCTTGTCAGAAATAATGTGGACCTCATCCTGCCAGTAACATATATAGCGGTCGCCAAGCGGTTTCTGTATGCCGGTCATGATAGCCTCGAACGTTCCGCGGGCCAGGTTCTCCACAGTGCGCTGTTCAAGCAGCTCACGGGTCCGGAAATCCAGGGCCAGTATGGGATCGTCCACCAGGGGATACACCTGGAAACTGCGGCCGAGCCCGGCCTCGCCGCGCACGCGTTGCGAATACTGCAACGCGCCGGTTTTCCCATCCACCAGGGCCATGTCCAGTTCGATCCATCCGGTCACCTTGTTCCGGTGGAACAGGTGAGGAATGGTAAACCCGTCGCCGCGGTCGAGTCCGCAGGCGATAACTCTGAGATAGGCCGCATAGTCGCAGCCCGCCAGATCCGCAATGCGGGCCAGAATCCCCGATTCGTAAACATCGGGTGCGCTCAGACGGTTGCGCTTCAATACATCCTGTATATCGCTTTCCGTGCGAACTGTCATGTAGTCCGCCGAGCGGAGCCATGAAAGAACCGCGCGGCGGAAATCCTCAATTTTATAAGGATAACTGTTCTCACTGCCCCTCACATCCAGAAGACACAAGCTGGTGGGTGGGTAGACCAGTTTTTCCGGAGGCAGGTCCTTGCCGCTGTCCTGCGCCCGCAGTGCAGACACGGCGAGAAACATAAAAAGCATCACACCGCCGATCAGGACGAATCTCATTTCTGACCTTGATATTTTGAGGCATTCAGACATTTATCTGAAGCTCCATTTCCATTTCGCGGTCAAGATCGCGCTCCGATACCGGCGCTGTTTCTCCGGCGCGCGCGCGCGCGGCCAGTTCGCGGGCCTGGGAGAATTCATCGAGGGAAGGGCGGCGTTCCACAGCGCGTTCGGTCTGGCCGGAGGAAAGCGCCCATTTAACTTCCTCGCGCGAAAGACCCATTTCCTGAGCTATGTCGCTGACTGTCCAGTTCTTGGCCCTGAGCTGACGGATCAGGCGGGCCTTGACATCATCCCTGGAACGGGCAAACCCGGCAGCCATGGCCTCGGCTTGAACCGATGGAGAGGCGAGCTGCTCCTTTATCCGGCGGGCGATATCGGCGCCGTAGACCGGACCGCTTGCGGGACGCCCCACCCGCAGGTCCAGGCCGCGGGAGAGCGCGGCCGGAGATGTCTCCGCATTGGGAGAAACAGCGGGGATGGCTTTCTGCTTGGAGGCCAGCTCACGAGCCAGCACCTGGGCCACCTGCCTGCGGCGCTCGACTGACTCGGCGGCCTGACGGAGGCTGATCGCGGTCTCGGCAGAAGGGACGGCGCCGGAGATTTTTGTCTCATCCTTCGCACGTCCATAGCCAAACAACCGCAGTCCGGTTTTACCGGTCGCCAGGCGTTCACCGATCAGGGTCAGCAGGAAAAGAACACCGGTGATAGCTGTAAGTATGGCTACCTGCTTTCGGAGCAGCGGCATCCCCGTGTGTTCGACAAAAGTGCTGACCGCCTTGCGCAGTCTCTGGATTAAATTCATACTTTTCAGCTCCGCAGGCACCTCGCCGCCCAAAGCTCCGGCCTGCAAGGCAACAGCGGATTCCTGCGCTTTTTTCACTCCATCTGGTGGAATCGTACCATCCGTGCCTGTCTGAATCCCCACAGACGGTAATCCGGATGAATCCGGCAGCATATCTTCATCCAAATCCGGGTTCAAAGGCGCATTCACACCGGAAAGCGGCCCGGCCTCAAGCTGCGGGCGAACCTCAATCGGTTCTGCCTGACTGCTTCCGGCATTAGCTGTATTGCCGAGCGACTTTTCGAACCAGGTGGCCGATTCAGTCAAACGGCCCATTTCCTTGTAGACTATGCCAAGCTGAAAACAGGCCTCGGCGTTGGATGGATTATAAGTCAGGGACTGATGGAAATAAGCGGCGGCCTGCTCATAACGGTTCTCGCGCCGCGCCTGCATTCCCAGATCAAAAAACGTCCTGGCCGAATCCGGATTCAAACGTGATCCAGTCACCGGCGAATCTGTCATTGCGCTCTTGACAGCAGGAACGGCTTCTGCCGGGGCCTCCGAATGCATAGCTACGGTGACCGCTGTCAGCCCTGCATCCCTGGCCGCCTGTTCCATGGCCCGGTAATCCACTTCAGGATGAGTCGCCGCAAGCTCCAGGCGGCGCGCCGGGTCGGGAACGGCAGCCGAAAAACCGTTCCAGCGGCGGCGGAAAGATTCGCGGTCTCCCCTCAGATGAGCCAGCCAGGCCAGGAACATGCGCGATTCGTGAGCGTACTGATCGCTGCCGATGGATTTCTCGAAATTCACCTCGGCCATCTGAGGCTGGTTCTGGCGCAGACGGATCAGCCCGGCCTGGTAATAGCTCTCCGGAGCCTGACGCCCCGCGCGGATAGCGTTGCGGAACGATATCAGCGCGGCTTCGTCGCTGTGCTGACTGACCTGTTCCAGGCCTCTGGAATAATAATCAATCCCTCCAGAAGCGTTCTTCTCACCGATTTTATTCGCTGAGTCCGAGATTTCGAGTACAAAACGCGGCGGCTGACCGATGCTGTATGTCTTCAGTGAAAAAGGGTGGCGCGCCTTGATCCGAGCGATTGTCGCCCCGCCGTTCTGCGGGAGGAAAGTCACCGACTCGACATGCGGATTGTTATCGAATACGTATGACTGGTCGGGCAGCCGGGTGATGTCGGTCCCATCGAACCGGACCAGCACCAGTTCCCCGGACGATTGAGGCTCTACCGTGGCGCGAGCCTCGCTGTCAAGGCTGAATACTATGCGTGCGTACTCGCGCTCGCTGAAAACCTGAAGGCCGCTTAGAGAGGCGGCGGCGGCAGGCCGCGTTCCCGCGGCCAGGCTTAGTGCTGCGATGGCGATCATGATGGGTCTGCGCATGGCTTGGTCCGTTGAAAAGGCTCACTGCCAGTGCTTCCGGCCGGAGGCTGGAAGGAATTGATCCTGCGAGGAGAATTGGCAATACTCGTGCCAGGGGAAGCAAGCGGCTGAATGCAGGTCTGGCCTTGATTACAGAGATTTCTGAAGAAAGTGAAGCAGCAATAGCGGAAAGATTTGCCGATGATATATACTGAAACATTTGCCCGCGGCCAACAAACTTTGCCGTTCAGGCGGTCAGGCTTTCGAGGCCGGAGGATTCAGTTGCTGCGGCTGTGTCAGAACGGCTGTACTTGCCGAGGATTATATTGATAAAAGTCTCGGCGTGCTCCATTTCTCCGCGGATGGCCTCCAGATAGAAAGGCAGATCCACCCGGCCGTCGCTTCCACGGCGAAGCGGTATCAGACGCAGCACACCGCGGTAGAACGGCGGTATCAGACTGTCTCCTCCGGAACCGATACGGGCTGCGCGGGCCAGTATATCACCGAAATGGACTATCGCGCAGAGCTCGGGCCGCAGTTTGGCGGTCAGCGGGACATGGTGCAGACGAATGGCCTCGACCAGCGTATCCGGCAGGTTCCATTTCCGGGCGAGCCAGCTTCCCACCTCGGCATGGCTCGCCTCGAACACGCGCTCCTCGGCCCGGGCAAGCAGCATTTCCTCCTCGCGCGTTATTCGCAGGCATTCGGAGTAACGCTCGGTCTGGTACTGGCTCAGGATCACCTTGCCGATATCGTGTATCAGTCCGGCCACGAACGCCTCGGACTCGATAGCCCGCAGGCCGTGCATCCTGGCGAGCATCCTGCTGGCCACGCCCACGCCCACGCAATGTTCCCAGAAACGGGTGTAATCCAGAAGTTCTCCATCCTTCCGGGCCTGCGCGAAGCGGGAGATGACCGAAACCGAGAGTCCCAGGTTCTTGATCGTCTCGAAACCCAGGACTACCACGGCCAGGTTGATCGTCGAGATAGGATTTGGGAAACCATAGAACGAGGAATTGGCAAGCTTCAATATGCGCGCGGTCAGCACCTGGTCAGTGTTGATCAGCCTGGTAAGCGAACGGGCCGAGCTGCGGGGATCGTCGATGATCTCGAGCATCTTGGCCACGATGGTCGGCAGGGTGGGCAGGTTGATGATAGTCTGGGTGATTCGTTTCAGCCGTTCCCTGTCGACACGCGTCTGTTTCTGCATTCTCAGTGTTTCGGCCGTCATGTGCGGCCGTCCTCGCCGTTGTCAGGCCCTGAGATCGATCCGTCTCCCTTCGGGCGCAGCTCCAATGCCCGGTCCGCTTCCCTGCGTTCCGCTCTCGCTCTTTGCAGCCCCTTCAGCGGGACTGTCATTCCTGTCCTGTCCGCCATTGTCTTCCCGGCTGGCCGAATCCTTATCAATTGCCTCCAACCTCTCTATCAGGCACTCATCGAACTTTATTTCTTCGTAGCCGGAAGAGGGACTTTTTTTCCGGGGCGGCGGAACAAAATTCATTTCCCCGGATATCGGCGCCAGCATTCCCATCACCTCCCCTGCTGCCGCTTATTTTCTGCGGATCGGCCAAACTCCGTCAGAATAAGCGGGTTACAGTTACATTCCTAAAGCTGGAGGGATCAGGTACGGGTATAATAATATGCAAGAAAAATGCCGTTTCGCCGGGCTCGAAAATCCCGGAGAAAGCGTTGCGGCGGGAATCGTAACAGCGGTCAGAAAGAGGATTTCAGTTTACCGCGCAAGCGCAGCATGGATTCAGTGTGTATCTGGCAGACCCGGCTTTCCGAAATCTGCATCACTTCCCCGATCTCTTTCAGGGTCAACCCCTCGTAATAGTAAAGGGCCACCACAAGCTTTTCGCGCTCAGGAAGGTTGTTTATCCCGTCAACCAGTATCCTTTTCATTTCCTCGCGCTCAAGCTCCGTAACCGGGCCATGGCTGGAGGGGTCCTCGAGCACCTCTCCCAGCCGCACCGACTGGTCACCGTCCTCATAGACCGTGTCATTGATCGAGAGGAATGAAACCGGGCTGACCTCTTCGAGCATATTTCGGTACTCGGCAAGTCCCACACCGAGCCGCTCGGAGGCTTCCTGGTCGGTTGCTGGACGGCCCAGCTCAGTCTCCAGGCTGTGCAGCGCCTGCTCGATCTGACGCGATTTCTTGCGCACGCTTCGCGGGACCCAATCCAGGCTGCGAAGCCCGTCTATGATCGAGCCTTTAATACGCAGGGCCGCATACGAGGTGAACCGCACCTGCTTTTCCGGCTTGAAGTTTTCAATCGCATCGATCAGGCCCAGCACTCCCAGGCTCTTGAGGTCGTCGACCTCCACTGAATGCGGGAGCGAAACAGCCAGGCGCTCGGAGATGTAGCTGATCAGGGAAAGGTTTGCCAGAAGGATTTTCTCTTTGACCTTGGGATTCTGACTCTTCTGGTATTCGGCAACCAGTTTTTCGACCTGACGGTTACGGCGGGCGCGCTCCTCGGCCCTCTCCTCACGGACCACCCGGTAGGCCTCACGCACTTTTTCACGTTTGTGTTCTCTGATGCTGTCAACCGTCTGACTCTGCTTCTCCATACTGTCCTTCCTGATTGCCTGACGTCATAATTCAGTTGTGATTATTCCTGCTCGCTCTCAATACTGACGGGAGTCTCATGCTCAAGGTTCTCACTTGCGGCCATTTCATGTCCTGCTCCGGCAGTTCCGCTTCCTGCATCCGCAGAGCGTTCGTATTCCGCTATGGTGTGCCTTTCAACGGAACTTACCAGACGCAACAGATACAAACGGACAAAAAAACCAAGCAGACTGAAAATAACTGTCACCAGCACCGAGCGAAACAAAGCAGTCAGGAACGGTATCCCGCTGACCACGCAAACCAGCAGCGACAGATACCCCAGAAGGAAAGCAAGTTTCAGGATGTTGAATTCCATTTCCTTCCGCCCCACGGAAAAATCTGCACTTCAAGGCGCATCATGCGCCGATGAAAGGTCAGATGATGTTTTTAACCACCAGTCGCGCGATCTTTCCCGCATCGGCCGGCTCGATATCCTCCGGGACTTCCTGACCGAAAGTCACGTAGCTGAGAGGCAGACCTGAACTCTGTACCACCGGGATAATCGAGCCGAAAGTCAGTGTCTCGTCGAATTTGGTAAAAAGAAGCCGCTCACGTTGTTTCATCCGGAAACGCTTGATTGTCCCCTTGAGGTCACGCGGTTTGGTGGTGATCGAAAGAGTCAGGTGCACCTCATCCGGGTTGGCCGCATCAAGAAACGCGCGCAGGTCATCGATCAGACGGTCGTTATACTGGCTGGTCCCGGCCGTGTCGATCAGGATAACGTCCTTGTCCCGATGCTTTTCCACGGCACGGGAAATATCACGCGGACTGTGGGCCACTTCCATCGGGATGTCCGCAATCTCGCTGAAAGCCCCCAGTTGCTGGGCCGCCGCCACGCGGTATGTGTCGGTGGTGATCAGCGCAACCCGGCAGCCTCCGTAGAACCGCTTGTTGGTGGCCAGTTTCGCCAGGCTGGTGGTTTTCCCCACTCCGGTAGGACCGATAAAAGCGATGACCAGCGGTTCGCCCGGACGGACCGGTGTGGGCGGAGTGGTCTTTATCAGGGCGGTCAATTCATCGACCAGGTACTTTTCGACAAACTCGCGGTCCGAGTACTGTTTTTCGCTGAACTGACCGTACAGACGCTGGATCAGGTTCACTGCCACTGTTTCATCCAGTTCGCTGTCCACCAGACGGCGGTATATGTCCTTAAGTGCGGGGGGAAGCGCCGGCATGCGCTGATAGCGTATCTGCTCGGCCATTTCGCCCATCGTGTTCCTTATGTCCTCCAGCTCGCGCTTGAGCAGGCGCATCGAGGAACCCTCCCAGCCTCCCGCGGATGTCGTGGCGCGCGAGGCGGGCGCTTTGGGTGAAGAATCCATCGGGTCCGGCAACGGACTCTCACGCAGAAGGTCCCTGAATTCCGGCGCCGGCTGATCGGCCACGGCGCCCGAGTCGCCTACCGTGTAGGAAACCCGCGCGTTGGTCCTGGCAGACCGTCTGGCATTCCTGGCGCCTGACGGCGCGGCGGCCACATTTTCCTCGTTTGTGGCGGTCAGTTCCACCATGTCGCGGCCCAGAAAATCGAGCATCCCTCCGCGGCCTATCTTGCGCGAACCCAGTATGACCGCGCTGTCGCCGAGGTCCTTCTTCATCTTTTCCAGGGCTTCCTTCATCGTGGGGGCAACGTACTTTTTTACTTTCATCGGACAGACCCTGCCATTTCAGGCTGAATTGTGCCGTAGGAAACAATTTCCGCTGTCTGTGGCAGTTCCGCGTAGGAAATCACCACCAGGTTCGGGAACACCGGCTCGACCAGCCGCTTGAAGTAATGGCGGATAGTGGGCGAGCAGACCAGCAGCGGCTGAAGACCCTCGTTGCTCATGGCCTCGACTTTCTGTTTCAGGCCGGAGGTCAACATCTCTATATACCTGGGAGGCATAGCAAGAGGCGTGCCTTTCCCCACGCTCGACTGCACAGTGTCGATTATAGTCTTCTCGACATCCGGGCTGAGAGTGATCGCGGTGACTTTGCCCTCCTGATCCCGGTACTGGTTGAAAATGGTGCGGTTGAGCGAATGCCTCACATATTCGGTCAGGGTGTTCAGGTCCTTCGTCTGGTGCGCGTAATCGGACAGCGCTTCCAGGATAGTGACCATATCGCGCACCGGAACGCGCTCGCGCAGAAGGTTCTGCAGCACTTTCTGTATCGAACCGACCGAAAGAACGTTTGGCACCAGCTCGTCTATCAGGGTGGCGTGCTCTTTCTTTACATTGTTTATCAGGGTCTGCACGTCCTGACGGCTCAGAATCTCATACGCATGGCGTTTCAGTATTTCCATCAGGTGCGTCGCCAGCACGGCCGGGCTTTCCACCACGGTGTAACCGTTCATCTCGGCCTGCTCTTTCTGCTGTTCCGCGATCCAGAGAGCGGGCAGTCCGAAAGCCGGCTCCACCGTATCTATACCCTGTATCCGTTTTTCCACTGTCCCCGGGTCGAGAGCCATATAGCTGCCGACCATCACCTCGCCGCGGGCCACCTCGATGCCTCTTATCTTTATCACATATTCCGTGCTCTTGAGCTGGATGTTGTCGCGGATGCGGATAGGCGGGACAATCATTCCCAGTTCGAGCGCGCACTGTTTCCGTATCTCGGTGACACGGGCCAGAAGGTCTCCTCCCTGCTCCACATCCACCAGCGGGATAAGACCGTATCCGATCTCCAGTTCCAGCGGATCGACCTGAAGGTACTCCTCGATCTGGGCCTTGACATCCTTCTTCTCGTCCTTGACCGGCTCTTCCTCTTCCTGCGGGGACTCCTTCGCTGCCAACTGTTTGCGCGCGCCCAGGCCCATCAGGCCGACAATGCCGGCCATCACCATGAACGGGAATGTCGGCAGGCCGGGGGTGAAAGCAAAGAAGAGCAGCACGACCGCGGTGATGTACAGCGCCCGCGGCTTGGCCATAAGCTGATTCTGGATATCGATTCCCAGTTGGCTCTCGCTGGAGGCGCGGGTGATTATGACGCCCGCGGCGGTGGAGATGACCAGGGCCGGTATCTGGCTCACCAGGCCATCGCCCACGGTCAGCAGCGTGTATGTCCTGAGCGCGTCGCTGAAAGTCATACCGCGCTGGGCCACGCCGATCACGAAACCGCCCAGGATATTGATGAACGTGATGAGCAGGGCGGCGATAGCATCGCCGCGCACGAACTTGGCCGCGCCGTCCATGGCCCCGTAGAACTCGGCCTCGCGGTCGATCTTTTCACGGCGGGCCTTGGCCTGGCGCTCGTCTATCAGGCCGTTGTTCAGGTCTGCGTCGATCGCCATCTGCTTGCCGGGCATCTTGTCCAGGGTGAAACGGGCCGCCACCTCGGCGATACGCCCGGCGCCCTTGGTCAGAACGACAAAGTTGATAATCACAAGGATGGCGAAAATGATTATTCCGACCACATAGTTGCCGCCCACCACGAAATTGCCGAACGCCTCGATCACCCGTCCGGCGTATCCCTCGCTCAGGATCAGGCGCGTGGATGCCACGTTCAGAGACAGACGGAACAGCGTGACCAGCAGCAGCAGGCCCGGAAACACAGAAAGCTGAAGCGGTTCGGTAGTGTAAAGCACGACCACCAGAATCATCAGACCGATCGAGATGTCCAGGGTCAGCATCAGGTCCATGACAATGGGTGGCATGGGGACGATCATCACCACCAGGATGAGAATCAGTCCCACGGCCAGCATGATATCGCTGTACCTGGAGAAACTGAAACCGCTGTCCTTTTTGATTCCGTTCGCCACCGAGATTCTCCGTCCGGAAAAGCTTTACCTGTTTACCGGCCGGAGGGGCAATTCATGAATTGCCCCTACCGTTTCGCATACACGAGGATTCATTCCGCCTTTCAGGCGATCTTTTTCTTTTTCAGGCGGTAGACATAAGCCAGCACCTGGGCGACAGCCTTGTACAGGTCAGCCGGGACCTCCTGTCCCACCTCGACTGTCTTGAAAAGCGCCTGGGCCAGGGGCTTGTTCTCAATCACCGGGATGTCGTTCGCCCTGGCGATCTCCTTTATCTTCTCGGCCACCAGACGCGCGCCCTTGGCCAGCACTATCGGGGCGCGCATTGTCGCAATGTCGTATTTCAGGGCCACGGCCAGGTGGGTCGGGTTGGTCACCACTACATCCGCCTCCTTGACATCCGCCATCATGCGCTTGCGCGCCATCTCCATCTGGATCGAGCGGATACGGCTCTTGACCGCCGGGTCTCCTTCCTGCTGTTTGCGCTCCTCTTTGACTTCCTGACGGCTCATGCGCAGTTTCTTGCGCTGGTCGTAACGCTGCCAGATGTAATCCAGCACGGCCATCGCCAGGATCAGCAGGGCGATCCGCAGGCTGAGCTTGAAAATCTGGGCCATCATATAGAGGAATATCTGGCCGGCTTCCTTGTCCAGCAGCGGGATGTAGTCGTCAAACATCCCGCGGATGGTCCAGGCGGCCAGCCCGGCCACCACGACCACCTTCAGCAGGCTCTTGACCAGCTCGACAAGGGTGCGGCTGGAGAAAAACGCCCGCTGGATTCCTTTCAGCGGGTTCATCTTGCTGAACTTGGGCATCAGCGGCTTGAACGTGAAATTCGCTCCCGACTGGGCCACGCCGCTCAGGATTCCCACGGCCATGACCAGGGCGAAAATCGGCGCCATCAGCTTGAGGCAGAATATCAGAGCGTCGCTGGCGAACCCCGGCAGGCTGAGACCGGTCAGCTCTATCTCCGGAGCGTGGCCGAACAGGAAGCGGCTGGCCAGGCCCATCTGCTCCCACATCTTCCAGCCGATGAAATAGAGCGCGGTTATCCCGGCCAGCAGCACCATCGCGCTGGAAAGCTCGGCCGACCGGGGTACGTTGCCTTCCTCCCGGGCGTCATCCAGCCGTTTTTGGCTGGGGTCCTCTGTCTTTTCCTGAAAGCCCTGTTCCTCGGCCATTCTGCCTTATCCCATGCCCATCAGCCGGATAGCGATCATGAAGTCGTTTTCCATCCTGCCGACCAGCTTGCCGAAAACGAACGCGAAAAACGGAAGGCTGAGCCCCAGAAGGATCAGGCCCAGACCGACTTTGACCGGAAAACCGATGATAAAAACATTGATCTGCGGCGCGACCCGGGCGATAAACCCGAGGGCCACATCCGCCATCAGCATCGCCACCAGTATCGGAGCGCCCATTTTCAGCGCGATCACGAACACCTCGCCGCTCATCCGGATCAGCTCGCCGGGAAGCCGTGGATTCATTATCACCCCGCCCAGCGGGATCACGTGGAAACTCGCCGCCATGGACTTGAACAGAAAATGGTCCCAGAACATGCTCAGGTAGATCAGAATTGCCAGAAGGTTCTGCATCGAGCCGATCACCGATACCTGCTCCTCGCTCATCGGATCGATGATATTTCCGATCCCCAGGCCCATCTGGTACCCGAGCAGATCACCCGCAAATTGTATTCCAGTAAACAGCAGCGAGGCGATGTAGCCGAAAAGGAAACCCACCAGCAGCTCTTTCGCCACGATCAGAACGTAGGGGACCAGGGCCTCCGGCAGCACCACGCCCGAGATGTCGAGAGTGGGGACAATCACCATGGTTATCACCAGGGCCAGCCCGATCCTGACCAGACGGGGCACGTTTTCCGAGCCGAAAAACGGGAGCATGAAAATCACTGCGCTCACCCGGAAAAAGATGATCGAGTAGATTTCTATCTGTCTCAGGGTTATGTCGGCGACAGGCAGCATCGAACCGGACTGTCCTTTCGGGCTTTCTTCCTGGACGGGTAACGGGCGGTGCGGCAACAGTTGCCCGTGCCCGCCTCACGCAATCCCTTAAATTTACTCGACCTTGCATCCAGCCTTGCCCGGCGGCAGGATATTTTTGCCGGGCTGGTAATCCCCGTCTACTGGATGTAGTTGGGGATGTTGGTGAGCAGGTCGGTGGTGAACGTGAGCAGGGTGTTCATCATCCAGGGAAAGAACAGGATGAGCGCCGCGGCCACGGCCAGAATCTTGGGAATGAACGTCAGGGTCTGCTCCTGGATCGAGGTGGCGGTCTGAAGGATGCTGATCGCCACGCCGACCACCAGGCCGGCCAGGAGCATGGGCGCGGCGACCAGCGTCGCGGTGAAAAACACCTCGCGCCCCAGGTTGATCACGAACTGCTGAGTCAACTTCTACCTCCGTGTGTCAGTTGAAACTTCGTATCAGGCTGCTCACCAGCAGGTACCAGCCGTCCACCATCACGAACAGCAGCACCTTGAACGGCAATGAAATGATAATCGGCGGCAGCATCATCATGCCCATGGACAGCAGCACGCTGGAAACGATCATGTCGATCATGATAAAGGGCAGATAGATCAGAAAACCGATCTGGAACGCGATCCGCAGCTCACTGATGATGAACGCCGGGATCAGGGTCAGGGTGGGTATCTCGTCCGCGGACTTCGGCTTGTCCATCTTGCTCAGGAACACGAACAGCGAGAGGTCTTTC
This sequence comes from uncultured Gemmatimonadales bacterium, assembly GCA_964473155.1. GTDB lineage: Bacteria > Gemmatimonadota > Glassbacteria > GWA2-58-10 > GWA2-58-10 > JAJFUG01. Next base: position 14,973 of record CAYYNT010000076.1, read on the forward strand.
TCGCGCACCTGCTTGAGCATGAAAGTGCGGATGGGCTTGAGTCCCCGGTCGAACGCCTCGGCCTGAACGATCTCGTGGCGGAGGTAGGGCTGGAGGGCGCGGTCGTTGATCTCGGTCCAGACAGGCATCATGATGTAGAACGTGAGGAACAGGGCCAGGCCGATCAGGAGCTGGTTGGGCGGCATGCCCTGCGTGCCCAGGGCCTGGCGCAGGAAATGGAACACCACCACTATCCGGGTGAAACAGGTCATCATGATCAGGATCGAGGGGGCGAGCGAAAGCAGGGTCATCAGGAACAGGATCTGGAGCGTGATCGCCAGGTCCTGCGGGTTCTGGCTCTGGCCCACTCCCACGTTCACGCTGGGGAAAATGAACGGCGTGCCTCCGCCGGGGGCGGCAGCCGGGGCCTGGGCCTGGGCCGCGCCGGTCAGGCAGACCACCAGGCCCAGGACTATCATCCCGGCCCAGGCGCTCCAACGCACCCTGCGCAGCCAGCCAAGCTTGCGGACAATCTTTGACAAGTCGTGTCTCTCCGGTGAAAAAAGGGGAATCAAAAGGTTTGTTCACCGGGGATTGCAAATCGCGTGCCGGGAGGGGGGAGCGAGAGGGATGACAGGTTCTACAATAATCTATATTGATTTTTGAGAGCAATGTATGTTATTATCAATCGCGGGCGTGACATGTAAGAAAAACATATATATTTTTCTTACACAACGGAGTGTTATTAATTCATGCAAAATACTACAAAAAAAATAGTTAACAAAATATACGGTCACAGGAGGGGTTGGGCGTTCTCACAAAAAGATTTTTCCTCTTTTGGAAACCGTTCTGCAATCGATATCAGCCTGCATCGCTTGGAAATAAAGAAGACAATCCGGCGAGTCATACGTGGTATTTATGACTATCCCTTATACAGCAAGAAACTTGGGCAGACATTGAGTCCAGATGTAGACCAAGTCGCTCAAGCGATCTCCCGTAAATTCGGCTGGAACATTCAACCGAGTGGACCGGCGGCCCTCAATATCCTGGGGCTGTCGACACAGGTCCAGGCGAAATATATCTATCAATCCAGCGGTCCGGACCGGTCCTATAAAATCGGAAACACCGAATTAGTCTTCCAAAGCACTCCGAGCAAAGAGGCTGGATTCAAGTACCATGAAAGCGCCATAATCGTTCAGGCACTGAAATCTCTGGGGCCGAACCGTATAACGATAGAAATCATCGGCCCGGTCAGAGACTGGCTTAAAACAGAGATGCGGCCAAAAATACTGAAAGACACCCAAACCGTCACCGGCTGGCTTTACGAAGCGATACGTAAAATCTGCCAGGAGACGGGAAATGGATGAGATAGCCAGATGGCGGACTGCGGATAGGGCCGAATTGTTCAGCGAAGCCGCAAGCAGGAAAGGAGTAACATCGGCAATCATCGAAAAAGATTTCTGGGTCTGTTGGACTCTTGGAAAGCTGTTCACCTCATCTCTTCTCCACGACAAGATACTGCTGAAGGGCGGCACCTCTCTTTCAAAAGTGTTCGGTCTTATCGAACGGTTTTCCGAGGATATCGATCTGATTCTGAACTGGCAACTAGTTACGGAATATGATCCGGCTGCGGAACGAAGCAGAAACCAGCAGCAACGTTTTAACGAGGATTTGAATCGCGCAGCTCAAAATTACATTCGAGAAACATTTCTTCCTGAATTGGAAAGAATGCTTGAAACGATTTGCATTCCAAGAATTAATGGGACCAAACCGCATAATATTGAAATCATTTATCCAGCCACTGCAAAAGAACAATACCTGCGTCCGGAAATACTCCTGGAAATAGGTCCACTTGCTGCGTGGGATCCGAATGCTGAATATGCAATCACTCCTTTCGCCGCTGAGTATTTTAATGATCAATTCTCAAGTCCATCATGCATGGTGAAAGCAATCAAAGCTGAACGTACATTCTGGGAGAAAGCCACTATTCTTCATCATGAAGCGCACAGACCTGCGGAGAAACCTACTCCTACTCGTTATTCCAGGCACTATTACGACATGATGAGGATGGCGGATTCGAAGATTAAAAACCAAGCAATTGCTGACTTGGGATTGTTGAAAGATGTCGTCCGCTTCAAAGAAAAATTCTATCATTGCGGTTGGGCGCGCTACGATCTGGCCCGTCCCGGAACGATGAGGCTGGTCCCATCCTCTGACGCTCAAAGGGAATTGAGAAGAGACTATAATGATATGCGAAACATGATCTATGGCGAGCCTCCGTCTTTTGATACCATAATGAGTTCGATTTTAAATCTTCAAGATGAAATAAATGATCTGTAATGAACCAATCTTCTCCAACAGTTACTGAAAACACCAGCCTTGCTTAATCCCCCTCCTTTTTTTGCATTTCCCAGCCCTTGTCATCATATCCCTTGCCCGCCTGCCTGTTCAAGCCGCCTGGCTATATTTCGGGCCTCGGAGACAATGGTCTGGGGATAGCCCTCCAATTCGAGAAGGCGTATAGCGTTGCGCGTATTGCAGGGTCCTGGTTTGAGACGGTAGTCGAAGAAAAAACGGTCCTCCTCCACCATCTCGCTGAAATGGCACATCCGAAACATTCCATTCAGTTCACCGGCCAGCTCCAGGTTGTGGGTAGTGACCAGCAAACTGGCCCGCCTGCCCAGGTGACGCAACACCGCTGTGGCAGCCGGGGCCTGGGTCGCGCCTGTCAGGCAGACCACCAGGCCGAGGACTACCATCCCGGCCCAGGCGCTCCAGCGCACCTTGCGCAGCCAGCCAAGCTTGCGGACAATCTTTGACAAGGCGTGTCTCTCCGGTGAAAAAAGGGGGATCAAAAGGTTTCTTCACCGGGGATTGCAAATCGCGTGCCGGGAGGGGAAGGAAATAAATAATAACCGGAAACAGCAATCCTCAATCCTCGAAATGGCTTCCATTGCCACAAGCAACATATAATTAACGGTTATCTCAATTTAAGCACATAAACGCAATGAATATAATTCGCTTAACAGTATTTACCAATAATTCTTTCAGGGTGGTATTAATTTTTGTCCGAATCACTTGACAAAAACATAACCTTGCTGCAAAATTACAATGGACAATTAAATCTGTTATTAACAAATTACGTTTCAAATCAACTCAGGATGAGTTGGCTGTTGTTGCATTTGACGTGCCCTTCCCCCCTCAGGAAACCAGCTTAAGACGATGTGTTTGTGAATTATCACAGGCCATTATCAGACAGACAATCCCCCCGGAAAGGCTGTTTACGATGCAAAGAGTAATATTGCTATCTTGCCTGGCCCTGCTGACTGCTTTCCAAAGCGCCGGTGCGGCGGAACACAAATGGTTCGCCCAGTTCGCGGTGGGCGGCGGCGGTTCGGAGGGGCCTTTTCCTATTCAGGGCTTGAAGTCATCGCAGGTGTACACACTCGGCCTGGGCTATAATCTGACCCCACATATCGCCCTGCTGCCCCTTGAAGTTAGTTTCCAGCGTTTCAGTTCCAGTAACAGACTTAGCAGTTACCTGCTACAAAGCATTCAAAGATACCAAGAGAATCATATTGTATATTTAGAATCTATTGGAATGAACAACGCTCTTATCAACTGGCCGCATTACGGCCAGCCGGCGGGAACCGCAGAGTTGAGCGGCCTTACGTTCAGCAGCGGTGTCCAGTTCCAGGCGCCGCTCACCACCTGGCTTTCCGGTTTCACCCGCCTGGGCGCGATAGCCATGCGTAGTGAGCTGACCACAGTAAGCTCCGGCGCCGAGTTTTCAGGAATGAACCGCACTCTGACTCAGTCCAGCATGCATTACGGCTTCTGGCTGGGCGCGGGAGTGGAACACGAGCTGCGCTCCGGGGTCAGTCTGTTCGCGGCCCTGAACTATGACCGTCTGTACCGGCATGTGGACCAGGCGCAGAATACCTATATTTTCACCCAGGAAAGAGGGCACGTGTTCGGCCGGATAGTCCCGGACAGCCGGGCGCATTTCTACAATTTCTCGCTGGGGCTGAAAATAGGGATATAACAGGCAGAAAAGAAGTGGCTCACGCTTTCCCGGTCCGGCAAGACAGTTCCAGCGTGATCTACGCGCCCTGGGGCAAACTCCTGGCGGTAGCAGAAAAAGACAAGCGCCCCTGCATCGCTTATGCCGATATCGACCTGAACGACCGCTCGGCCTGCCGCAACGAGTTTCTGGGAGACATGCGCCTGCGTTTCTTCCGCGAGATGCGGCCGGATATCAAGATACCGGGAATGGAGGAGTGAATAATCTGTATCCCCTTCAACCCTTGACCTTTCGTCCGGAAGGTTGAATTATATGATAAGGGCGATATAAAGTCTTGTCTGACTTACTTGTCAAGGGTGACAGAATGGCGCTGATAGCAGTAGACAAAAACCGGATATGCGCATTCTGCAGACAGAACCGCATCCGCAAGTTCTCATTGTTCGGCTCTGTTCTGCGGGAAGATTTCAGTCCGGACAGTGACGTGGACGTGCTTGTGGAATTCGAGCCGGGAGCTGAGCCAGGCCTTTTCGGCCTGGCTCGCATGGAGAGGGAACTATCCGGTCTTTTTGACGGGCGCAAGGTGGACCTTCGCACGGTCGAGGACCTGAGCCGCTATTTCCGGGCCGAGGTGTTGAGGGATTCAGAGGTGCTGTATGCACAGACATGATCTCATCCGTCTTCGGCATGTTATGGATGCCGCGCGCGAGGCGATCTCTTTCGCTCAGGGCAAAGTCCGCGAGGATCTTGATTCGGATCGCATGCTGGTGCTGGCGCTGGTCAAGGACATCGAGATCATCGGCGAAGCCGCCTGCCGGATTGAGCCTGAGACGCGAGACCAGTTGAGCAATATTCCCTGGGATGACATCATCGGCATGCGGCATCGGCTTGTACACGCTTACTTCGACATCAATCTTGATATCCTCTGGCGCACATTACAGGAAGACCTTCCTCAACTCATTGCTGCCCTTGAGAAAAACTTTCCTCCCGACAGAGCGTAGAACCTCATCCCAATCTCTCCCTTTTTGCATTTCC
>CAYYNT010000077.1:0-19986 GCA_964473155.1 uncultured Gemmatimonadales bacterium
ACTATTTCCAGCAACATGTATCTGTCTGTTCTTGACTTTCAAGACAGTCGCTACTGGAGGATATCTTTTGCGAAATACTTGTCCGGATTCTTGTTCACTCACAGCGGAACCAGGCTCCGTTTCAGTTCGGGACAATCCGCGCAGCGAAAGGCGCTTCGCCTTCCGCGGTGACAAGGCTCCCCCCAAGCGCGGACTTGGTGAACAGGATCGTTTTCCCCTCCAGGCTGACACTCACCCGGTCGCCGTCCTCTGTCACGGTCGCCCTTGGGACATCCGTCACGGTCGAGTCCGTGGCGGTCAGAACGTGCAGGAAATAATCCTCTTTGGCCGCCACGGCCGGGGTAACCTCCACGCGGCAGTCCGGGGCCTGTCCCTGGGTTTTCTCCGGCCGGAAATCTCCGCCGTCGTAGCGGAACTGCTCATCCCCGGAGATCAGTGATACTTTCGCCCCGGCTGGCAGGCAGCTCTGCATGAAAAGCCGTCCGCGTCCGTTGGTCTCCACCAGCATCCCATCCGCCCGGCGCTCGGGAGTGGTCATGGCCTGCAAGGTCCAGGTTTTTTTGAACTCCGGCCTGGCAGCGCGCACCCGGTCGAAGATCACAAACGTGCCCGGACGCAGATAGACAATCTGACGGGTGCAGAGTTCCATCTTGGCCGCTTTGTACGAGCGGGTGAAATCCCCGGCCGTGTAGAGGTATTCGCCTTTGTCCTCGAACGCGGCAAGGTCGGCGATGTCATAGAGGGCTTTGTTGCGGTTCCATTCCGCCGTGTCGCTGGAGGCCCCGTTGTGGTGCGGCCAGTCGTGGTGCTGCCCTCCGTCGTTGGCGATACGCCCGTCGAAAGCCCTGATTCGCGGCCAGGTCTCGGACGGGTCGTGCACCAGGATAGTGCTGTGGGCGATAGTGCGCAGGTGGTAGTTGACATCGTGATCCACCCCGAACTCAAAGTACTGGCCGCCGTCACCCGCAAGTTCTTCGTATTTGTAGATCAGGAAATGCCCGTTGTCCAGGTGCTGGTGTGCGGTGAACCGGTCGCCGCACTTGAAGAAGAAATAGGTGGCATCGTCATCCCAACTGCTTCTGGCGTAGACATAGCCGGGTCCGGTGGACACATGCGAGAGCTTGAACTTTGAAAGGTCCCCGGCGGTGACTGTCTGGTCGCGCCAGAGGAAATCCTTGTACGCCTGGCTCATGGTGCCGGAGACGGGGGTCTGCTCGTTGAAAGCTTGGACCATCTGGTGCGCGGTGTCCGCGCGGAAGAAATTCACCAGGATACGGCGCGAGGAGAGCGACTTGTCCCTGTCGCTGCCGCGCACCCGTCCTCCGCTGTCTCCCATCGGAATGGAGCGCCGGGTGTTGTTCTCGCGCAGTCCGGGGTAACATTCGAACATGTCGGCCACGGCGCGGTTGCGGTAGAACTCCGGGGCCGGAGCATAGTAGTCGATCCCGGCGCAGGCGCGGGCCGCCTCGCAGAAAAACAGCCACTCGTATTCCCAGTAATGGATGTAATAGCCCTCGCCGAATCCGCCACCCGTTCCGGCCAGCACCAGGGCCGGGCTTGCCAGTTCGCGGATGTCCTTGTCCAACTTGTCCACTATCTCTTTCGCTCGGTCGTATTCGTAATAAGTGGCGTACCCGGCCAGGCCGTAGCCCCAGTGCTTGTAGCCGTACCAGCCGTTGTGGAACACGTGCGGCTCGCTGCCCGTGTTGGCGTCCACTGTCTCGCCGATATATTTATAGAATTTTTCTTTCTGCTCCTGTGTCCAGAGGGGATAACAGAGGTCGTACACGATGGCGCAGTTGGCCATGTCATGGCCGAAAGTGACGTGGCCCGAGCGGATCGGGGCGTCGATTATCTTCATCGCTAGGTCCAGGGCCTTCCGTCCGGCCGAGTCGCTTTCCTCGATCGCATAGAGCAGCGCGGCCGAGGTCATCATTTCGTGATCTCCGGCGGGCATGTTCTCCAGCACCACCCGGCGCATGCGGTTATAGTCCTCGGCGCGCATGCGGGCTGTCTCCTGAAGCTGGCGCTTCGATCCCAGAAGGCGCGGATGCTCGCGTGGCACGGGGTGCGGCCCGCCGGTCAGGCTGCCGGAGCAGGAAAGCAGTGGAAGAAGGACAAACGGAAGCAGGGCCAGGACATACAACGAGCGTTTCATTACCGGTATCTCCTCTCTACGGTTTCAGAACTTACATCTTATTCTATAATGCCTGTGGCGAGCGGAGCGCTTTGGCCATTCAGCACCACCGCTCCGCCGTCTTTAGTTTTTTCGAACAGCACCGCATAGTCACCGATCCGCACCCGCACCTGCGATCCCTTTTCCTCGACTGACGCCACCGGGACGTTTTCAGTCCCCGAGTCCACGGTGGTCAGCACGTGCAGGAAAAAGTCCTCGCGCGCCGGTTTCGTGGGCGACACCTCGACACGGCACTCCGGCGCCGGGCCGACATCGTGGTCCGGTAGGTGCGCCACACCGTCGATCCGGTACAGGTCATCCCCGGACACAAGATGCACTGTCGGCTGTTTCGGCAGAAGGGTCTGCACGAAAAGCCGGCCGTTGCCGTTGTCCAGGGCCAGACGGCCGTCCGGTAGTTCCAGCGGTTTTTTCATCGCCTGGAGCAGCCAGGTCTTGGCGAACTCCGGTCTCGTGCCGCGCACCCGGTCGAATATAACGAACGTGCCGGGGCGGAAATATACTATCTGACGGGTGAACGACTCCAGTTTGCTCTTTCGATAAGATTTCGAGCAATCTCCGGCCAGGTAGAGATAAGCTCCGCGGTCCTCGAAAGCCGTTATCCGGGCGATGTCGTAAAGCTCGGGGTGGGCCAGGAAATCGGCGGCATCCTGCACCGCGCCGTTGTGGTGCGGCCAGTCGTGGTGCTGGCCCCCGTCGTTGCTGATTGCCCCTTTGTAGGCCCTGATCTGAGGCCATTTTTCGGCCGGGTCATGGATCAATATCGTGCTGTGGGCGATACTGCGCGCGAGGTAATTGACCTCGTGGTCCGTCTCGAAAGCATAGAACTGCCCGCCATCACCCGCCAGTTCTCCGCGTCTGAATATGTTGAAATGCCCGTTGTCCAGGTGCTGGTGGCTGGTGTAGCGCGGGCCGCACTTGAAAGAGAAATATACAGCGTCATCCTCCCACGAACTGCGGGCGAACACATAGCCCGTACTGCGCGACAGATGCGAGAGCCTGAACGATTTAAGTCCGCCGGGAGGGACGGAGGTGTCTTTCCAGAGGAAATCCATGAACGCATACAACGGCTGTCCAAGCGCGGGCGTGTCCCGGTCGAAAGCCGCCACTGCGCGGTGCGCCGGGTCATCCCGGAACCGAGAGGTCAGGATGCGGCGGCAGGTCAGCTCGTGGTCTCGCTCCCAGGTGTAGACCCGCCCGCCGCTGTCGCCCATGGGGACGCTTCGGCGCGTACCATGTTCACCAACTCCGGGGTAGCACTCGAACATGCTGGCCACTGCCCGCCGTCCCAGGAATTCAGGGCTTTCGGCGAACCAGTCCAGGCCTTCAAGACGGAGGGCGATATCGCAATAAATCAGCCACTGGAGCGTCCAGTAGTGCACATAGTAGCCCTCGGCCCAGACACCGTTTTCGCCGCACAGACGCCAGGAGGGAAGCACGCGCTCGCGGATTTCCTTTCCCAGTGCGGCCAGGATTTCAGGAGCGCGCGGGTTCTCGTAATAGGTGGCGTAGCAGGCGATTCCGATCCCGGCATTCTTGTAGCTGTAGAATCCGTTGTGGAAAACCGACAGTTCGGAGCTGGTGTTGGCGTCGATGGTCCGGTTCATGTAGTCGATGAACTCGGCGGCCTCGGAGTCTGTCCAGGCCGCGCGGCAATGGTCGAAAACCACGGCGCAGTTGGCCAGGTCGATCCCGAAAGTCTCATGGCCCACGCGGATCGGTCCGCGGATCAGCTTGAGCGCCCGTTCCACCGCGGAACGCGCCTGCCATTTGTCACCCGTGACCGCCGAGGCCAGCGCCGCACTGAACATGAACTCCTGGTTGCCGCCCTGGGATTCGAGCGATGTCTCATCCATCCGGACGAAAGCCTCGTGGCGCTCGCGGGCCAGCTCACGCAGATGATCGAGCGAACCGAACAGGCGCGGGTGCTCGCGGGGCACGGGGCGGCGCTGGGCGTACAGGGAACCCGCCGCCAGGAGAGCCAGGCCGAGAATAAGGATAGGAGATTTTCTGCGTGAGGTCTGCAGCAACATCACGGCCTCCGTTCAATCTGCATTTACTTTTGCTTCCAGGGGAAACTGTCCGGCCGGAGAGCCGATCCAGCCACCGTCTTTATTCTTTTCGAACGTGATGCTGTATCCCGCCGCCTGAATTTCTATCTTGCCGTCGCGTTCGTTCAGGTTCGCCGCCGGCACGGACTCAACCCCGCTGTCAGTGGCGGTCAGGACATGCAGGAACCAGTCCTGTTTCGACTGTTCGGAGGGAGAAACCTCCACCCGGCAGCGCACCATCCTGCCTATTTCCTGGTCCGGCGGGCAGGCCCAGCCCTCGACCACGTACAGTTCCGGCCCGGAGACCAGTTTTACAAACGGATTTTTCGGCAGGAGAGTCTGGACAAAAAGACGGCCTCGGCCATTGGTCACCACCAGACAGTCGTCGCGTTTCTCCGGCACGCTCATCGCCTGAAGAAGCCATGTCTTGGCATACTCGGGTTTCGTGCTGCGCACGCGGTCGAACACGATAAACGTCCCCGGCCGTATGTACACTATCTGGCGGGTGAACTCCTCCAGCTTGTTTTTCGAGTAGGAGCGGGTCAGGTCGCCGGCGGTGTACAGCCAGTCCCCGTGGTCCTGAAAAGCGTTCAAGCCGGCGATATCGTACAGGGCGCGTTCTTTTTCCCAATCGGCCGCATCCGAAACCGATCCGTTATGGTGCGGCCAGGAGTGAGTCTGGCCTCCATCGTTGACCATCCGTCCTTTCCAGGCGCGTATGTTGCTCCAGGTCTCCGACGGGTCCTTGACCAGGACAGTGTTGTGGGCGATAGTGCGGCAGTAGTAATTGACCGCGTGATTGCCATCAAACGTATCGTATATTCCGCCGTCGCCCGCCAGTTCCTCGTTCTTGTAGATCAGAAAGTGGCCGTTGTCCAGGTGCTGATGAGCGGTGAAACGGTCCCCGGCCTTGAAGAAGAAATATGTCGCGTCCTCGTCCCAATTGCTTCTCGCGCTGACAAACCCCGGACCGGTGCTTACATGACTGAGCCGGAAGCTTTTCAGGTCTCCCGAGGGAACCGTGGCGTCGCGCCAGAGAAAATCCTTGTAGGCGTTGACACTGGAGCCGATCAGCGGAGTGGTTTCATTGAACGCCTGCACTATCTGATGATCCGGGTCATCGCGGAACCGGTTGACCAGGATGCGGCGGGCAGAGAGAGTCTTGTCGCGCTCTGCTGTGAACACGTCGCCCCGGCCGTCGCCCATCGGAACCGGCCGTCGCGAGGCGTAGACCCCGATTCCGGGATAGGTCTCGAACATCGCCGCGACTGCGCGCCGTCCCATGAACTCGGGCGAGGCGGCGAAATAATCCACCCCCTCCACCCGGCCGGCGCACTCGCAGAAAAACATCCACTCGTAGCTCCAGTAGTTCACGTAGTACCCCTCGGCCCAGCCCCCGCCGTTCCCGGCCATCCGCATCGCCGGGACCACCCGCTCCAGGTATTCCTTCTCCAGGTTGTCATGTATCTCTTTCGCCCGGCCGTACTCGTAATAAGTGGCATAAGCGGCCAGGCCGTAACCCCAGTGCTTGTAGCTGTACCAGGCGTTGTGGAATACGGCGGTCTCGCTGGTGACATTGGCCTCCACCGTGCGGCTGATATAGTCGTGAAACTGCGCCCGCTGCTCCGGGGTCCAGAGCGGCCAGCAAAGGTCGTAAACCAGGGCGCAGTTGGCCAGGATATCGCCGAAACGGGTGTGGCCCACCAGGATCGGGTCGCCGATATGCTTCATGGCGATCTTCACTGCCTCGCGGCCCCAGTTTTCCGCTGACTGGCCCTCGATTGCATAGACCAGGGCGCAGGAGAGCATGCGCTCGTGGTCGCCGCCCTCGCGCTGGGTTACGATCTCGCTCATCCGCGTGTAGGCTTCGGGACGTTCGCGGGCCAGATTTTTCAGATAACCGGCGCTGCCCAGCAGGCGCGGGTGCTCGCGGGGGATCGGCCGGCGGCCGGAATCGAACGGCAAGGCGGCGGTCAGGGTGGTGGTGTTCAGAATAAAGATGCTGAATAACAGAGGCAGGAACGGACGAAAGAGTTTCATGACATGCCCCCCGGCTGGAAGAAAATACCGGCTTGCGTGATTTTAAACCATGTTGATCGACGGATGGAGAATTAAATCTTGATCGTTCGGTAGATTTTGGCAACAGGTTTTTTCTCCCGCTGTTTCGCAGCCGTGCGCCTATCCCAGATAAACATTAAATGTCCGTAATTTCTCTTGACTGATTTATTATCTCTCAAGTATTAAATAGCGGCAAAAGGAGTGTCATCCCGTTCGATATCCAGATATAACTTTTCACCCCGGAGTGACCGATGGACAAGGTAACAGCGGCGGTCCTTTTTCTGTCTCTTTGTTTGGTGACGGCAGTTGCACATGCAGGAGAGCAGGCCGCAAAGCCGCTCTCCTGCCATCGCATAATCTGTGTCTGGTCGGTGGAGGCCGGGAATGAACAGGAAATGTCACTGGCGGTGGAGCAGGCCGCGGCGCTCGGTTTCAACGCCGTCTGCTGGGACCGTCCCGAACTGCCCGCTCTCTGCCGCGCGCGCGGGCTGAGGTCTTTCGCCCTGCTCTGCCCGCTGGCCAGGCGCGCCGGGGCCAGGCTCCAGGTTCTTACCGATGGTGAGGACAGCCTGCCGGGTTTTGATCCGCCGCATATTTCTCCCGATCAGTTTTATCAGTTCGGCGGCGAGCCGGTGGCTGGAAACACTGAGATACTGGACCAGAATTTCACCTGCCCCAACGATAGCGGAGTGGTGAATTATACTCTGGCTGAGGTGGAACGGCTGCGGCGGGCCGGTTATGACGGGGTCCTGTTCGATTTCGTGGGCTACCGGAATTACCGCTCCTGCGAATGCCCGGTCTGCCGCGAGCGCCTGGCCGCCTGGCGCGCCTCTCATACTGAGTTGAATGAGCAGGAGGCCGCCGGGCGGTTTTATGCCGAACAGTTGATCGCGCTCTACGACACCCTGTATGACAAGACCAGGGCCCTGGCCCCCGGCCTGATCGTGGGCAACCACATTCATCCGGTCTACCTGCCCGACCTGTTCTACGGCCTGCGGGTTAAAGTGGACCTGGCAGGGATAACCACCGCCTGGTTTTTCCAGCCGCACTGGCCGCTGGAAAAAGTGAAAGAATATACCCGCAAGGTTGTGGAGGGGCCGTACCGTTTCGGTTTCACCCAGGGCATGCCGATGTTAGGGTTCTACACCGACGGAGTCTATGCGCGTGACCACAAGAGCGCGGCGAGGCTGCGCGAGGAGCTGCGTATTATCAAGCAGGCCGGGGCGCGGCATATTGTCGTCTGCGAGCTGGGAAACCTTCTGCGCGACAGCGCGGCCGGTCAGGTTGTGCGGGAAGAACTGGCCGGGGAGAGGTGAGGCTCCAAGATCTACAATGATCAGGAGGCTGAATAGAAAGAAAACGGCGGTAATAGTCGCACGGCATGAAACTACTATCGGCAAGGCCTTATTATTAAATTGTAATATCCATGAATGAGCTTTGGGTGAATTCACAAACCGTCAGATGAAACAGAAAGAACTGTCTTGCGGTTTCCGTCAGGATTGTACCACCTGGTATTTCACTTGGATGAATCATTCTGGAAATATATTTTTTGCGATGGATATTGTCGCTGTAAAACACAAGGAGGCGCGGGTGCGTCGCATTCTGTCCGCTTTGCTGCTGTGTCTGCTGGCAACCGTTAATCTTTCCTCCGCGGCCGGGACATCCGGGAACGATAGCATCGAGAAAATCGTATTCAGTTTCCATTCCAGCGGGCTTTCTGAATTCGAAGCCCTGGCCCGTCTGGCCAAAGATGCCGGGGCGACGCACGTGGATGTATCCGAGCTGCCTGAAAAGAGCTGGTGGCAGTTCCCGGACCGCAACGACCCTTACCCGCAGTGGGTGTTCATCAATCCCTCGCTGTTCAAGGCCGTAATTCCCGCGGCCCTGAGCGGACACATACCGGCCGAGCCGGCGCGCCAATTTCTGGCCGTGATACAGCAGCGCTGCAAGGTGCTGCGCGGCCTGGGCCTGCGCGGCGCATTCCACGGCGGCGAGCCGATGATGCTGCCGGAGAGCGTGTTCGAGGCGCACCCGCTCTGGCGCGGCCCGCGGGTGGACCATTCCGCGCGCAGCCGCAACGCTCAGTTCGCCCCGGCGGTTGACAACCCCGAGGTGCGCGCCCTATACCGCGAGGCCATGGCCGGGCTTGTCCGTGCCTGCCCGGAGATTGAGATATTCCGTTTCCTGACCAACGACTCAGGCAACGGATTCGACTGGCATGGCGGACTTTACGACGGGCCGCACGGGAACACCCTCTATGCCTCCATCCCCACCGGTCAGAGGATAGCAGGTTTCATGAAAGCCCTGCAGGAGGGGGCGACGGATGCCGGCGGGCAGCAGGTGACTATCAGCATCTCCGGCACCGGCTGGTCCGGGACGCGTCCTTCGGAATACCGCGAGGCCGCATCCTCGCTCGGCCAGAGCATGGTGCTCGAGAACAGGTCCGCGGATGGCAGGCTCTGGTCGGCCCAGGCGGGCTATACGTTCTATTTCTCTTACGTCTATCCGGTGATAGGCGTCCCTCAGCACCGCCGGTTCGTGCAGGAGCTTCAGGCGGCTGTGGCCCGAAAAGCCCCGGTGCTGATAGTTGATGTGGAGGACGGTTGCGGGGATGTTTATTTCCGTCTGTTCAAGGCGTTTTTCAGTGAAAAGCCAAAGGGTGTGCGCGAACGTGACGAGTTCCTGGAGCGTTTCGCCGCGGCTGAGGCAGGCGAAGGCAACGCCAGAGCGCTGGCCGAGGTCTGGGACGCGATAGGTGAGTCGGTGGAAAGCCACGCGCCGCTTAATTACGGGGGACATATTTTCCTGCTGGGGACGACCAGCCAGCGCTGGCTTAACCGTCCGTTTGTGCCTTTCCCAACCGAACTGACAGAACCGGAGTATTCATACTACCGTCCCTATCTGTTCCAGGCGCGCGGCCTGGAACAGGCCGAGGACCTGGCCGACCTTCAGGCCACGCGTTTCGTGGCCGGGCAGTCGGCGGCTTTCCTTATCTACAGTTGCATGGAGCGCGCGCTGAACGAAATTGACCGGGCGCGCTCCGGCCTGCGCCGGATAACCGGCGCTCTGGAGCGGGGCGCCCTCCGTGACAGCCTGGCTCGCCTGGAAAACCGCTTGTCCCTTTACCGTCTGATCTGTCAGGGTGCGGTGAACGCGCCTGGTTACCAGGAAAAGATCGATTACATCCGGGAGAAAGGGATAAAGCCCGAGCTTAACCAGCGTTTCTCCCTGGACAGCGATCTTTTCCGCCGCGATATCCTTCAGGTGGCCCGTCTGGAGATGGACAACACGGCGCAGATAATCGAGTTGCTTGAGAAGTCCGATTTTCCCCTGCTCCGTCAGGAACTGGACCCGGCGAAAGAGAACACCTGGGAGTTCGGGCCGGACCTGCTCAGGCAGCTCCAGTTGAAGCTCAAAATCATGCGCGCCCACTGGCTGGACTACGACCGGATATTCACCCGGCCAAACCTCTGATGACAGGTCAGCGCAATGACCAACAACCAGAACCGTAATATCGAATGCGCGGTTTGCGGGAAAAAATTCAAGCCGTCTGAAACAGTCCCGTTGGAGGCGGTGCGTGAGCTGGTTTTCGAGGCAATCCTCAAAGACCGGCCTGGTCTGACCCGCGAGGCTTTTATATGCCGCACCGACCTGAATCGCTTTCGGACACAATACGTCGAGGATGCTCTGGAAGCGGATAAGGGCGAGCTTTCCGTGGTGGAGCAGGAAGTACTTGACAGTTTGAAGCTGCACGAAATCCTGTCAGAGGACATCAATGAACTCTACGAGGGCAAGCTTTCCTTCGGCGACCGCCTGGCTGACAAAATCGCCGAGTTCGGCGGGAGCTGGTCTTTCATCATAGTTTTCTTCCTGTTCATGCTGGTCTGGATCGCAATCAACACGTTCGTGCTGCTCTGGAAACCGTTCGATCCATATCCTTTTATACTTTTGAACCTTATTCTGTCGTGCCTGGCCTCAATCCAGGCGCCCATAATCATGATGAGCCAGAACCGTCTGGAGGCCCGTGACCGCCTCCGCTCGGAACACGATTACAGGGTGAATCTGAAAGCCGAGCTGGAAATCCGTAACCTGCACGAAAAGCTGGACCACCTGATGATGCATCAGTGGGCGAGACTGCTGGAAATCCAGCGTATTCAGCTTCAGATTATAGAGGAGGATATAGAAAGACGGAAAGAACGTTCCTGACCGCCGCGAATCGCTTTCACCATCAAACGTCTCCAGGAGCATAAGATGATCTCCCGCAGCCGGAGCTTTTTCGCGCTTCTCGCAATATCTTGCCTGACTCTCCACCCCTTATACGCTTCTCCTTCGATCAGGCAGGTGCGTGCCGCTTCGGACACGGTGGGCCTGCACCAGAAATTCGAGCTGCGGGTCACCGCCGATGCACGCTTCACAAACCCTTATGATCCGGAGGATGTGGCCCTGGCCGCCGAGTTCACCGCGCCATCCGGTAAGGTCTGGAAGATCGACGGGTTTTTCAACCCCACGAGTTGGGAGACTCTCTGGATGGTGCGTTTCGCGCCGGATGAAACCGGCGCCTGGCGCTATGTTTTGCGCCTGAGGGACAGAGAGGGCGAAGTCACGGGTGGAGAGGGATCGTTTCAGGCGTTAGCCTCGGGCCAGCCCGGCTGGATCGGAATAGCCCCCAACGGCCGCTACCTTCGTCACCGCGACGGCAGCCCGTTCTATGGCGTGGGCCTCTGGTACAACGACAGCTTCGAGGAAGGCCGGGGTGGGGAGATCACACCCGAGGGGTTGGACCAGCTCAAGGATAAGGGCTGTAATTTCATCAGTTTCTTTCCCACACCGCTCGAAACCCACGGTACTGGGATCGGGCGCTACGAGCAGGCCCGCTGCGCCCGTCTGGACAGCCTGTTCGAAATGTGTGAATCGCGCGGTATCAGGATAAGCTGGAACCTCTGGTTCCATTCCTACATCTCCGAGACCGTCTGGGGCGGAGGAAACGCCCGTTGGAACAGCACTCCGTACCGCGAGGTCTGCGAGGCGAAGGACTTTTTCAGCAGCGCGGAGGCCTGGCGCTACAGCGAGCGCCTTCTGCGCTACACCCTGGCGCGCTGGGGTTACAGCAGCAACTTGTTCCTCTGGTTCGTGGTGGATGAGATAGACGGGACGGACGGGTGGGTGAACGGCGACACCCTGGCTGCCGAGGCCTGGTGCCTGAAAGTGCACAAATGGCTGAAAGAGCACGATCCGTGGGGCCGTCCCACCACAGGCACGCAGTGCGGCGCGTTCCCGCGTTACTGGAGCGGCGGCTACAGGATTTTCGACATACCGGCGCGTGAAATCTACGAGGCCCAGCGCTGGCCGATGCCTTCAGGCGCCGTGATAGACGGGAAAGAGGAGCATCCGCTGCGCGCCAGCCTTCTGAACTACACCGGCCAGACCGCACGCCTGTGGGCCGAGTTCGGCAAGCCGGTGATCCTGGGCGAGTGCGGCTGGGCGCACACCTATTACGAACCCTCGCAGCCCGGTTACCTGGCGATGTACCATAACGCGCTGTGGGGCGGCCTGGTCAACGGCCTCTGCTGCACGCCTTTCTGGTGGGCTTTCTCCGACTACATCAACGATAACGTGGTGACCAACCAGCTCCAGGCTTTCGCCCGGTTTGTCGAGGGTCTGGACCTGACCGGCGCTGCTCCTGCACCGCTTCTCTGCCGCGCGGGGAAGGGCGTGGATGCCTGGGCCATGCGCAACGGCGGCGCGGTGTTCGGCTGGGCGGTCAATCCGCGCCTGACCGGGATCGCCGGGCAGAAAGTGACTGTGGAGGGCCTGGCGGATGGCGACTACACGCTCAGGGTCTACCATACCTGGCGCGGACGATTTTTGAATGAGGAGAAAGTGACTGTCAAAGGCGGCAGGCTGACTGTCACCGCGCCGTCGCTGGTCACCACCGGCGGGCGGACCAACCAGCTTGGGGATGATTTCGCGTTCCTTCTGACTCCAACGCGCTGAATAAATTCTGCACGGGGATAATTATGAGGGTTGCAAGTATTTGTTTCCGTCATATCCTGCCGGTTTTTACATCGCTTTTTCTGTGCGCCGCCGGTTTATGGGCCGGGCAGACGGTGTCGCCGGCGATTAAGGAGACAGTAACCGCCAGGCTGTGCCCTCCAGCGCCCGGAGATGTGCGCCTGACTGGCTATCTGGGGGAAAGGATCGGCCTGTGCATCCGTAACCGCGTACTGGCCCAGGAGGCAGAGCCGCTGATCGAACCTTTCCGTCACCGTGAGGAGACCCGCTGCTGGCAGAGTGAATTCTGGGGCAAGTGGTTCACCTCCCTGGCCCTGGCATACCAATATCGACCGGATGAATCCACCCGGACTCTCATGGACAGCGCAGTGCGGGGACTTGTTGCCACGCAGACCGCGGATGGATATATCGGCAACTACAGACCGGATTCACACCTCATGCAATGGGACATCTGGGGCCGTAAATATTGCCTGCTCGGTCTTCTGGCGCATTACGAGGCCACCGGTAATAGTCTGGCCCTGTCCTCTGCCCGCCGTCTGGCCGGCCACCTTCTTACCGAGGTCGGCCCCGGACGCGCCGATATCGTCCGCACCGGCAATTATCGCGGTATGCCAAGCTGTTCCGTTCTGGAGCCGGTGGTAGCCCTGTACCGCTTTACCGGAGACAGGCATTACCTGGATTTCGCCGGGTGGATTGTGGAGCGGATCGAGAGCGAGGACGGCCCGCAGCTCATAGCCAAGGCTCTGGCTGGTGTGCCGGTGGCGCAGCGTTTTCCGCGCCCGGAACAATGGTGGACCTGGGACAACGGCATGAAAGCCTACGAGATGATGTCCTGTTATGAGGGCCTCTGCGAACTGTACAAAGTCACCGGGAGGAAAGAGTTCCTCAAGGCCGCGGAACAGGCCTGGCGGAATATCCGCGACACCGAGATCAACGTAACCGGCGGCGGCTCCAGCCTGGAATGCTGGTACGGCGGCGCGCGCCTTCAGGCCACGCCGGCGCTGCATTCCATGGAGACCTGTGTCAGCGTGACCTGGCTGCGTTTTTCGGCCCGTCTGCTGACCCTGACCGGGGAGCCGCGCTATGCCGAGGCCGTGGAGCAGACCCTCTACAACACCCTGTTAGGGGCGATGACACCGGATGGCGGTGATTTCGCCAAGTACAGCCCTCTGACCGGACAGCGCAGCCCCGGAGACAGCCAGTGCGGTATGCCGCTCCACTGCTGTAACGCCAGCGGCCCGCGCGGCTTTCTGCTTGTCCCGCAGCTTGCCGTGATGGCCTCGGACAGCGGGCCTGTGGTGAACCTCTACTGCGCCGGAAGCGCCGTGGTGCGCCTGCCCTCGGGCAACCGGGTGGAGATAGAACAGGAAACCGGCTATCCGTTTGACGGCACAGTCACCATAAGGATCAAACCATCACGGCCGGAACGTTTCAGCCTGCGGCTGCGAATACCCTCCTGGAGCGAGCAAACGGTTCTCGATCCGGGACAGGCTGTTGTCGCCAAACCGGCAGCGCCGGGACAATACGCGGTGCTGACAAAAAAATGGCGGACGGGTGATTCGGTGAGATTGAGCCTGGACATGCGCGGGAGGGTCGTGCGGGATTCGAGCGGCCTAAATTTCGCGGTGCTGCGCGGGCCGCTGGTCCTGGCCCGGGACAGCCGCCTGGAAGACAGAGGTCACAGCGTGGACGAGGCGATCCAGCGGCCGGAGGAAAAGGACGGTTATATAGAACTAATGCCGGACAGCGCTACGGGAGAAAAGGATTTTCAGTTGGTGCTCGGCGCGCCGGTTATCGGCGACCCGGCCAGCCGGGATTCCGGCCCCCGCCAGGTTATCCATCTGTGCGACTACGCCTCGGCCGGAGGTTGGAACACCGGAGCGCGGTTCCGGGTCTGGCTGCCGCTTCTGCTGGACATATCACAACGGCGGAAAGGACCGTAATAAAGCTTCCATCCTTTTCCATGAGCGAAGGGATTGTCCCCAACGTAGTGTCACGGTGCACCGTGACACTACGGAAAATCCGAGAGTACTGCAAATGCCTGCCCAGTGGGCCTTTGATCCCCTCTGGAGAGGGGTGGCCCCGATGAGATCGGGGCCGGGGTGTGTCAGGCGGCCCAACAGGCCGCCACCCGCACCGCCGTTTCCGGGGTATCCACGGAACATCCAATTATCAGCAATTTTTTTTCTTCTCCAATATCCCAGGCTTTGTAATCCTCTCCGGGTCGAGAGCGGCGTCCAGTTCCTCCGGGCTGAGAATTCCGCGCTCCAGGATTATTTCCTTGAGCGAGCGCCCGGTCTTCGCCGACTCCTTCACTATCTCCGCCGTGTTCAGGTAGCCGATCACCGGGTTCAGCACCGTGGCCGTGCCCAGGCTTTTCTCGAAATACATCCTGCAGCGCTCCGGGTCGGCCTGAAGGCCGGAGACGCACCTCCCGGCCAGGAGCCGCACCGCGCCGGTCAGGATGCGCGCCGACTCTACAATGTTCCAGGCCACCACCGGCATCATCACGTTGAGCTGTAACTGCCCGGCCTGGGCCGCCATGGTGATGCACTGGTCGTTGCCGATAACCTGGAAGCAGACCATCGCGGTCATCTCCGGTATAACCGGGTTGACCTTGCCGGGCATGATGCTGCTGCCGGGCTGAAGTGGCGGCAGGAGTATCTCGGCCAGGCCGCTGGTCGGGCCGCTGGAAAGAAGGCGCAAATCGTTCGTGATCCGGATCAGTTCCACGGCCAGGGCTTTCATCCGTCCGCTTATATCCACGAACACGTCCAGGCTGGCCATGGCGGCGAAAAGGTCCGGGTCGGCCGAAAGGTCGAACCCGGTCAGCTCGCGCAGGGTGGCGATCATACGCGGCACGTACTCCGGGTGCGTGTTCAGCCCGGTCCCTGCGGCGGAGCCGCCGATTCCAAGCACGCCGGCCCGGTTGAACGTGCTGCGGAGCTGCTTTTCCGCCTTGGCCAGGGTGTGGGCGTATCCACCGAACTCCTGGCTCAGCTTGACCGGAACGGCATCCTGAAGGTGCGTGCGGCCGGTGGTCACAATCCCCTCGAAGGCCCTGGCGCGCTCCTCGAAGGCGCGGGAAAGCACCCCGACCGCCGAGACCAGCGGAGGGGCCATCTTGAGACAGGCCAGACGGATCGAGGTGGGCACGACATCATTGGTCGACTGGCCCATGTTCACCTGGTCGTTCGGATTGACCAGTCTGTACTCGCCGCGCTTTCCGCCCAGGGCTTCCTCGGCCAGGTTGGCGATCACCTCGTTGACATTCATGTGGTAGCTGGTCCCGGCCCCGGCCTGGTAGACATCCACCACGAAATGGCTGTCCAGCTCACCCGAAAGCACCCGGTCGGCTGCAGCGGCTATCGCCCCGGCCACTTTCCTGTCAAGGATACCAAGGTCGGCGTGGACCATGGCCGCGGCTTTCTTGATCATCGCGGTGGACCAGGTCATCTCGGGCGGAAGGGTCCGACCGCTGACCGGAAAATTCTCCACCGCGCGCTGTGTCTGAACCCCGTAATACATCTCCGCCGGGACCTGCACCTGTCCCAGAGAGTCTTTTTCAAGGCGGTAGGACACTTTTTCCTCCCCTCAGGCGGTCTTCGACCGGGTGTGCGGCAGCAGGCCACCGGCCAGGATCACCTCGCGCTCGTAGTCGGAAAGCTGGCAGAGCGCGCGGATTGTTTTCCCGTTTGTACGGTCTGTGACCGCGATTTCCTCACGCCTGGCTTCGATGGCGGCGCGGACGCCGGTCAGCTCCAGTTCGTCTCCCTGCCTGATCGCGTTGTAATCGTTCTCATCTGCGAAAGTCAGCGGAAGGATGCCGAAATTGATCAGGTTGCTGCGGTGTATGCGGGCGAAACTCTTGACCAGTACGGCTTTGAGGCCCAGGTACATCGGGGCCAGGGCGGCGTGCTCGCGGCTGGACCCCTGGCCGTAGTTGTGCCCGCCCACCACGAAACCGCCGCCAGCGGCTTTGGAGCGTTCCGGGAAAGTCTCGTCCAGGGTGTTGAACACGTACTGGCTGATTTTCGGGATATTGGAGCGCAGCGGCAGCACCTTGGCCCCGCCGGGCATGATATCGTCCGTGGTGATGTTGTCGCCGGTCAGGAGGAGCACCTGACCTTTGAGTGTGTCGGCCAGCGGCTGGTTCACCGGGCAGGGCTGGATGTTCGGTCCGCGGATCACCTCCACAGCCTCGCCCTCGGGCGCGGGCGGCTCGATCATGCGGTCGTCGATGATGAACTCGGCAGGAGGGGCCACCTCGGGCGGTGTGCCTGAGGAATCCAGCTTTGGCAGCTCGCCCGCCAGGGCGGCGAGGGCGCAGACCTCGGGACTGGCTAACACCACGCCCACATCCTTGCTCCCGGCGCGGCCCTTGAAATTACGGTTGAACGAGCGCACCGAGACAGCGCCGGTGGGCGGCACCTGTCCCATGCCGATACAGGGGCCACAGGCGCTTTCAAGGATACGCGCCCCGGAGGCGATAAGGTCGCGCAGGCCTCCCGACGCGGCGATCATCTCGAACACCTGACGGCTGCCGGGGGTGACCACCAGGCTGACCTCCGGGTGCACGCGCTTGCCGCGCAGGATCGCCGCCGCGGCCATCAGGTCGTGGTAGCTGCTGTTGGTGCAGGAGCCGATACAGACCTGCTGGATTTTCAGCCCGGCTTTTTCCGACAGCTTCACCACGGCGTCCGGCGAATGCGGCATCGCCACCATCGGCTCCAGGGATGAAAGATCGATCTCCATGTTTTCATCGTAAGCGGAGTCTGGATCGGGAAGAAGCTCGCGCCAGGCGCTTTCCCGTCCCTGGGCTTTCAGGAACTCCAGGGTGCGATGGTCGGAGGGGAATACGCTGGTGGTGGCCCCCAGTTCGGCCCCCATGTTGGTGATCGTGGCGCGCTGGGTTACGTCCAGGCTCTCCACTCCGGGGCCGTAGTAGGCCACTATCCGTCCCACCCCGCCTTTCACGGTCAGGCGGCGCAGCATCTCGAGGATCACGTCCTTGGCCGAGGCCCAGCCCCTGAGCGCCCCGGTCAGCTTCACGCCCAGTATTTTCGGGCAGGTCAGGTGCAGCGGGCCGCCGCCCATCGCCACGGCTATATCCAGGCCGCCCACGCCGATAGCTATCATCCCGGCCCCGCCCGAGGTGGGGGTGTGGCTGTCCGAGCCAAGAAGCACCTGCCCCGGCGCGCAGAACCTTTCCAGGTGCACCTGGTGGCAGATTCCGTTGCCCGGACGGCTGAAATGCGCGCCCACCTTGCGCGCCACGCTCTGAAGGTAACGGTGGTCATCCGCGTTCTCGGTGCCGGTCTGGAGCATGTTGTGGTCCACGTAGCTGACCGAGAGCTTTGTCTTTACGCGCGGGATGCCGATGGCCTCGAACTGAAGGTAGGCCATGGTGCCGGTGGCGTCCTGGGTCAGGGTCTGGTCCACCCGGATCGCGATTTCCGCTCCGGGGACAAGTTTTCCGGCGGCCAGGTGCTTGGTCAGTATTTTCTGCGGGACATTCAGGCCCATCGGGTGCTCCTTTATCGAAAGTTCGGGTGAAAAGATGAACGTTGATCGCTCCGGTTATGTATCCGCCGCGGCTCGAAATGCCCTGTTAGACCCGGCTGACGATGTTTAAATCCCCTGGAGAGGGGTGTCAACCGATTAATCGGGTGTCGGGGTGTGTAGCCTTTTGCCACTAAGGCCCGGCAAACTCTATATAATTATTTCCATATTTGGGATCAAAGATCAAGCGGCGCGGCCGGGCCAACAGGAAAGAAAATATAATGTCAAAGGCCCGGAAATGCAAAAAGGGAGGGGGTATGCCAGGCATTTAACATTGTCACCTGGGGATAATTCGGGTATTATAGGAAATGCAAGAAGATCGATAGAACGAGTGAGCAATACGATTTTTCAGTTTTTGGAGGAGTCTGATGTCACAACTGGGTCTTGAAGTCCGTCCTATTTTCGAACATATCAGGCGGAGTATTTTCTCTCTGTCTGAGTCATTATCAGGCAGACGTAACTCTCGCCGCCTGATCTTGTTGCGCGAGAACTGGGGACAGCCGGTCAAACGGGAGCGTAATTTCGAGCGAATTTCTGCTTTATATCGGCTGAATCCGCCGGATGCCGGAGAGTTCAGTCTGGATGACCGGACGTGGCGTGACCTGGAGTTCGATTCGATCTATTCACATATAGAGAGTTGTCAGAGCCGTCTTGGACGACAGTTTCTTTACCGTATGCTGCGTGTGACCAAGCTGGATAATTCTGGTCGAGAATACTTTTATACTCGGTACCGCATTCTGGAGAAGGAAAAGTCACTGCGTGAAGAGGCTCAACTGATACTGGCGCGTCTCGACAACGGGGCAGCGGATGGAGTGGCGGGTCTTCTCTGGGCCGATCTTCCTCCCGGACCGCGATTCGCCTTTCTGTTCTATCTCGCCTCCGCCGCCGCCATGGTCAGCCTGTCGCTTGCTTTCCTGCACCCCCTTGTGCTTATGGCGGCGCTGGCGTTCGGAATATGCAATATAATAATCAACGGGACTTATTTTCAGCGGATGGACATCCATTCAGGCAGCTTGGCTGCCCTGAATGCCATGTTGGCTGCGGCTCAGAAACTTGGCAACATGAGTGAAAGTCATGGACTGCCTCAATTGGAATACCTGCGCCGTCATGCCGGGACAATCTGTGCAATGCGTAAAAAGATTGGCTGGCTGATGCGGGACAAGACTGCTGCCGATAACCTGCTGAATATGGCGGTTGAGTTCTTAAACATTTTCTTTCTTTTTGATCTGCTGGCTTTCATACGTTCCCTGAAGCACCTGAAAGCATACCGCAACGAGTTGCGTGGAGTGTATGAGGCGGTCAGTTCATTGGATGCGGAGATATCGGTGGCTTCCTGGCTGGCCGGGCAGATATCCATCTGCGCACCGGATTTTGCTGCTAAGGGTGGGCTGATCCTGGAAAACTGCGTTCATCCGCTGATCGAAGACCCCGTGCCAAACAGTGTGGAACTGGCTGGTGAATCGATACTGATCACCGGCTCCAACATGGCGGGTAAGACAACTTTCATCAAGACTGTGGGTATCAACGTGGTTCTGGCCAGGACTCTGGGTGTCTGCCTTGCTGCCAAGGCCGGAATTCCCAATCTTAGGGTCATGTCCAGCATTGAACGAGAATCGGTGGTTGAGGATCGCCGCAGCCGCCATCTGGCCGAGATCGACCGTCTGCACGAGTTTATACGGCTTGGAGATGCGGGAGACAATTGCCTGTTCCTGGTTGATGAAATATTCCATGGCACGAACACATTGGAACGTATTTCCTCAGCCGCGGCTGTATTGCGATATCTTGGAACCAGGGCCAGCCTGCTTGTCACCACTCATGACCTGGAACTCGCCGGTGAACTGGACGGAATGTTCCGGATGTGCCATTTCAGCGAGATGGTGGAGGAGGACCGTTTTTTCTTCGACTACCGTCTCAAACCAGGACCCTGCAATACGCGCAACGCTATACGCCTTCTCGAATTGGAGGGCTATCCCCAGACCATTGTCTCCGAGGCCCGGAATATTGCCAGGCGGATTGAACAGGCAGGTGGGCAAGGGATATGATGACAAAGGCCGGGAAATGCAAAAAGGGAGAGATTGGGATGAGGTTCTACGCTCTGTCGGGAGGAAA
>CAYYNT010000078.1:0-18980 GCA_964473155.1 uncultured Gemmatimonadales bacterium
AAACAACAGTCTCTCTTTCAATCCTATGCAAAAACTTAACCGGACAAAGCTGCCCGGTCCCCCCTTTCCAAGGGGGGAGGAAAAACTCACTGCTGCCGCACATCTGCAAGCGTCTGGCAGTAGAGAATTTAAGTCCCCCTTAAAAAAGGGGGAAACAGGGGGTTGTGTTCTTAAAACATTTTTCAACACGCTTAGAAATGAGCTGTCATATCATAAGAATTGCACTACAAAAACTGGCGGGCGAACCTTATGTTCGCCTGCGAAACGTTTTCATATGGAATAGCCAGAAGCTCTAAGTTCTTTTATAAGATCGTACTCTATTTCTTTAAAAATTTTGTTATAGCCTTTATATATCATGCCTTGTACATCACTGGGCAAGGAGACATTCCCCGTATATAAGCAACAGACACGCGAGCGTCCGAGCTTGCCGACAAAATAACCAAACTCGAATAGTACGTTGGGTCTCGCACGGAATTCTTTGTGGCGTTCATTGTCTGGCTTGGAATCTTCAGATGCCAGGTAGGCGATTTCGTCCGGCGTTAGAAGGATAAAAGCGTACCCAACATCACTGTATTTCTCAAATTTTTCTATAATTGTAAGTCCCTGATCAGCTTGGCGATGAAGGACTACAGGTTCAAGGTGGTTTTCGTGTAAAAAGAGTTCAAGTTCAGTTTTGATTTTTTCGTCATGGCCATGTACGACGAATATCTTTTTTGATATTGGTTGTGATTTTATTACTTGTTGTGACGTGGCGGGCTTACAGGCTGAACTGAGCGGTATAAGTTCGAGCCGCTCGATTATTGAATCGATACAATTAATTTTATCACCAATAATTGTGATTAGGTCACTAACTCTTGTATCGCCTAAACTTCCAAACGATATAGTCGACAATCCAATCCGTCGATACTCTTTTGCTAACTTGTCTGAAGTGAACAATCTATTCAGAAGTTCCAGATTATAATCATTCCACTTGCTAAAAGCGTTCAGAAGAATCTCATACTCTTGATTAGTCGTGATTTTTATCTTCCTCAGTTCATGACCTCTATCGCTGCGTTCCTGCAACCGCGTTTTTGCCTCTTCCTGTGTAACCAGCAACTCAAGAGGCAGTTCCGGAGGCTGCGTAGTAGAAGTTGATTTTCTTGTCATGGAGGTGTTCTCCGTAAGGATTACTTATAAGGTCAGTCATTTTTCAGCAATCCGCCGCGAGAACAGCCGGGCGGTGCACCACTAACAGGTCGCCCTGCCTGCCCCCGGCCTCGCGGGCGATCACCGGGCACTTGGCCTTGAGCAGGAAAAACGCCTCCAGCGTGGTCTCGTTCAGGGTCTCGAAATTGCCCTGGCCCTTGGCTATAAGCAAGTCGGAGCCTTCCAGCGCCCGGTGGAAATCCCAGCCGCAGCGTTCCAGCACGCAGCCCGCCGAGTTGTCGCCGTTGTCGATCACGCGTGCCAGGCTGTCGATCCCGGCCTCGATCGCGTCCTCGCGGGTGATGTCGTTGAGGATCGGCCCCCCGCGCGTGACAAACACGATTTCCAGGTCCGGGTTGAGCGCTTTTATCTGCTCGATGAACAGGCGGTCGAACACCACTTCCCCGGCATTGTCACCCACATAAAGAAGGTTTTCCGCCCGCTGGACCGCCCGTCGCAGGCCGTGCACCGCTGTCCGGTCCAGGGCGGCGTGCATGGAGTGCTCTATCGCCGCCTCCACATCCGACTCGCTCAGGCCGATATGGATGCCGAAATCGATAATATTGCCCGCGATAGCCAGGCGCAGCGCGGTTTCGAACGGGTCCGGCGACCCGCTGATCATGCCCTCCAGGTGCGGCAGGCGCTGGAGGATGAAACGGTTGAAGCGCGACTTGGCCTCGCCGTAAGGATCCGCCACTCCTGAAAGCTCCAGGATAAGGGCCTGAATCTCCCCGGCCATGGCCGGCGGCGGCTGTCGCGTATCCATTTTCGACACCAGGGCGCAGGCCCGCAGAAGAGCGCTCTCGTGGAGCGACTGGTCATCGCTCACCAGCCGGGCGGCATCGAGGGTCTGACGGATAAAACAGGGAATGCATTCGGGATAGGTTTTCATGACTTTACGGTTCTCTGGTTTTCAATTAATCTTATAAAATATAATGCAGCCGTTGAGGTGCAAGGTTTATCGTAGCGGCAAAGCTTACGGCAGAGGGACAGGATGAGCCGGAGCGCGCCCCTCGAGCGCTGCGGTCAGGTTGTCCACGGCCAGCCGGGTCATTCTCCGGCGTGTCTCGAACGTGCCGCTGCCCAGGTGCGGCAGAAGGACCACATTGGAAAGCTCCCTGAGTCCGGGATGCAGTCGCGGCTCGTTTTCGTACACATCCAGCCCGGCGGCGAATATCCGCTTCTCCCTCAACGCCTCGGCCAGGGCCGCCTCATCCAGCACAGGACCGCGGGCGGTGTTGACCAGCACGGCTGTCGGCTTGAGCAGCCCGATCCGCCGCCGGTCGATAAGATGCACCGTTTCCGGGGTGAGCGGCGTGTGCAGGCTCACGATGTCCGATTCGCGCAGAAGGGCATCCAGCTCCATGCGCACGGCCCCCAGGGAGCTTTCCGCCTCCGGGTGCGCGCTGCGGCTGTAATACAGGATTCTCATGCCGAACCCGGCGGCGCGCCGGGCCACGGCCAGTCCGATCCGTCCGAGACCCACCACGCCGATGGTCTGTCCGTGGATATCCACGCCCAGGAACATTTCCGGACCCCAGCCCTGGAACATTCCCTCACGCGTGAAACGGTCGGCCTCGGGCACGCGGCGGCAGGCGGCCATGATCAGCGCCCAGGCCAGGTCGGCGGTGGCCTCGGTCAGCACTCCCGGCGTGTTGGTGACCACCAGGCCGCGCTCTTTCGCCGCGGCCAAGTCGATATTGTTGTAGCCCACCGCATAGTTGGAGATCACGCGAAGATCGGGGTGGCTTTCGATGAACGCCCGGTCGATACGGTCGCTGTTCATGCTGATCAGGCCGTGGCAATCCAGGGCCAGGGTATAAAACTCATCCGCTGTCAGTTCGCGGTCCTCGGGGTTGACAGTCACGTCATACCGCAAGGCAAGTTCATCCAGAGCCGGGCCGGATATGCGGCGGGTGACCAGGACTTTCAATGTCATGTCAGGTTGTCTCGGCAAACAGGGTGGAGAGTCAGGATTGGCAGCCCGCCACGGGGCAGATGTCCCTGGCCGCCAGCAGGATGGCGCAGACAGTCTTGGAATCGGTTATCAGCCCTTCGGAGACCATCTCAAGGGCCTCTGTCAGGTTGAATTCCCGGACCTCGATCCTCTCCTGCGGATCGGGAGAGGACTGGCCGCTGCTCAGACGGGTAGCCTGGAACAGGTGTATCACCTCATCGCTGCAGCCCGGCGAACTGTGCAGACTGGCCAGGGGTGTCATGTCCTGGGCCGTGTATCCGGTTTCCTCGGCCAGTTCGCGGCGCGCGGCCTCCAGCGGGTCCTCCCCGTCTTCGAGCCGCCCGGACGGGACCTCCCAGAAGTATTTGTCCGGGGCATAGCGGTACTGGCGCACCAGGATCACCCGGTTGCCCGGAAGGCAGGCCAGAACTGCCGCGGCCCCCGGATGACGGACCACTTCGCGGCGCGCGGGCGTTTCGGTCCCCGGCTCGACCACCTGGTCCACGTCCACGCTCAAAAGCCAGCCCCGCAGCACACGCTCGCCCGAAACTTTTTTCGCTTTTCCGTCGCTCATAAAAAGGAAAACCAGGGTTTAGAAAACAATTATCCACTAAGTACACTAAGCAGCACGAAGTTAAAAGCGTGTTGAAAAAAGGCTTAAAAACACAACCCCCTGTTTCCCCCTTTTTAAGCAGGGGGACTTAACTTCTCTGCTGCCATACGGTTGCAGATGAACGGCAGTAGTGTGCTTTTCCTCCCCCCTTGGAAAGGGGAGACCGAGGGGGATTTAATCCAATACATCAACACACCTTAAAAAGGTATTGTCATTTTTCTTAGTGTTCCTTCGTGTCCTTCGTGGATAAAAACAATCAGCGCTTCATTTCCAGTCCGGCCGCGCGGATTCGCACACGCGGCGCAGTTCTCGGATCGTGGCGGAGTAATCCGGACTGCGGAAAATGAATGTCCCGGCCACCAGGTTGTTCACGCCCGCGGCGACCGCCAGCGGAGCGGTCTCAAGGTTTATTCCCCCGTCTATCTGCACCATCGGCGCGTCCAGGCCTTTCCTGTCATAATGACGGCGCAGGGCGCGGACCTTGTCCAGCACATCCGGGATGAATTTCTGGCCGCCGTAGCCGGGGAAGACGCTCATGAAAAGCACCAGCTCGAACCGTCCGGCCAGGGCCAGCACGCCGTCCACCGGGGTGTCCGGATTGATAGTCACCCCGGCCATCACCCCGCGTCCGTGCAGATGGTCGATAATCGCGCCGGGGTTGTCCGTGGTTTCCAGGTGGAAATTAACCAGCCCGGCCCCGGCGTCGACATAGCCGTCAACATGACGTTCCGGTTCCACGATCATCAGGTGCGCGTCAAACGGCAGGCCGGTCATGCCCACGTAGCGGCGGATAGTCGGCAGGTCGAACGTCACCGGCTCGACAAAGCGGCCGTCCATTATGTCCAGGTGAATGCCGTCCGCGCCCGCGGCTTTCACGAGATCGAACTCGCGCTGCATGTTGGCGTGGTCGGCGTTCAGGATCGAGGGGTGGATACGGATTCCCATGTCTTGCCCCACATTCAGGATACTGTTATCCGGTTCTCAGGAACTCTGTTTCAGCGGCCTGTCAGATGACCGGGCCGCCTTTTTCCAGTCCCGGCCAGTCCGGGTCGCTGTAGCGCGCGCGGGCCAGCCGGACTGCCATGTGCATTTCCTCCGGCGACGGCTCATCCGGCTCCAGGCTTACACCGAAAGCCTGCGCGAATCCAAGATGGAACGCCGCGGCCGCCTCCTCATAGCTTATACGCCGCCCCGCGGCCCGGTCAAGCCCGGCCACTCCCATATCGAGGGCGGCCCTCATCCGAGTTCGCGTCTCAGCCGGCACCCAGGGCGGAAGGTAATCGAGCAGCCTGCCCTGGCAGTTGGAAAGAAGAAGAGATCCCTGCTGAAGAAAAGCGCCCTCGATCCGGCGCTGGGCGCTGCCCACCAGCTTGCGGCCCCGGAAAGCTATCTCGTGACGGGTGACGCTCGAAAAACAGGGATTGGCCGAACCGGGCGCGGAGGCGCTTCGGGAGTCTTTTTCCAAAGCGGTCAGATCAGTTTCGACACCCAGAGAGGACAAAGCCGAATGGATGCCGCGCGCGATGCGGAGCCAGCTTTCGCTGATCGTCCGCCCCAGATGCTCGGTGCCCGTGGGAGCGCAGAAAGAATAAGTCAGCTCGTCCTCATGCCACACCGCCCGTCCGCCTGTCAAGCGGCGCACCACCTGAACTCCGGCCTCAAAGCAGGCCGCCCGGTCAAGCTCACGTTCGGCGCGCTGCGAATAGCCCAGCGAGACAGAGGGTCCGCTCCAGCGGTACACCCGCAGCGCCGGCGGCGATTCTCCCGCGGCGACCGAGCGCAGAAGAGCCTCGTCCAGGGCCATGTTAAACGCGGCATCGCCCGGACCGCTGTCCAGGAAACGCCAGCGTCCGGTCAGCTCAGGCCTCATCCGGCGAGTCCCCGTAGCCGGGCAGGTCGATCCGGCAGCAGACATTCAGCTCACGGGCGGCCTTGCCCTCGTTGAGCCGTCCCACCGGCGTGCTTACCGGCGCTTTCTGGAGCAGATCGGGATTGTCCCGCGCCTCGCGGGCCACGCTTATCAGCGCTTCGCAGAAAGCGTCCAGGCTTTCCACGCTTTCTGTTTCGGTCGGCTCGATCATCAGCGCCTCATGCACGATCAGCGGGAAATAGATCGTGGGCGCATGGAAACCATAGTCCAGAAGGCGCTTGGCCATATCCAGGGTGCGCACGCCGTGGGCTTTCTGCCTGTCGCCGCTGAACACGCACTCATGCAGGCAGTCACCGGTGTAGGGCAGGTCGAAATACGGCAGCAGCTTTTTCTTGATGTAATTGGCGTTGAGCACCGCCAGTTCGGTCACTTTTTTCAGTCCCTCGGCCCCGTGCATCCTTATATAGACCCAGGCGCGCAGGAGCACGCCGAAATTGCCGTACATCCCGTGCAGCTTGCCGATGCTCTGCGGACGGTTGTAGTCCAGGAAATAACCTTTCGCATTTTTCTCCACCACGGGCACGGGCAGGAACGGCGACAGCTCGGCGGTCACACCCACCGGACCGGCCCCCGGCCCGCCGCCGCCATGGGGCGTGCTGAACGTCTTATGCAGGTTGAAATGCAGGACATCCACCCCCATATCGCCGGGACGGGCGCGGCCGAGCAGGGCGTTCAAATTGGCCCCGTCCATGTAAAGCTTCGCCCCGGCCGCGTGCAGTATCTGCGCCGCTTCGGGCAGGTCTTTCTCGAAAAGCCCCAGGGTGTTCGGATTAGTGATCATCATTGCCGCCGTGTCGCTGTCCACCAGCTCCGCAAGCCGCGCCAGGTCGATCAGGCCATCCGGCCCGCTCTTGAGCACCACGGGCTGAAACCCGGCTATCGCCAGGCTGGCCGGGTTGGTGCCGTGGGCGCTGTCCGGGATTATCACCTTGCGGCGCGGCTGCCCCTGGGCCAGGTGAAATGCGCGCACCACCAGCATCCCGGTCAGCTCGCCCTGCGCCCCGGCCGAGGGCTGGAGCGAAACCCGGCTCATCCCGGCGATCTGGGCCAGGAAACCCGCCAGCTCGTGCATCACGCGCAGTGCGCCCTGGCTGGCCGCCTGCGGAGCGTGCGGATGCAGCCCGGCGAACCGCGGGT
Source organism: uncultured Gemmatimonadales bacterium (assembly GCA_964473155.1). GTDB lineage: Bacteria > Gemmatimonadota > Glassbacteria > GWA2-58-10 > GWA2-58-10 > JAJFUG01. The sequence continues at coordinate 6,823 of CAYYNT010000078.1, forward strand.
GACGGGCCGCAGCCTCGTTGATCTTGGGATTGTGCTTCATCGTGCAGGAGCCGAGGGGGTACAGGCCCTTGTCCACGTGGTAATTTAGCGTGGAGAGCCGCACGAAATGGCGGACGGCGTCGACCTCGTCCACCTCGGGCAGCTCGGGGGCGGAATCACGCAGGGCCCAAGACGGCAGAAGTTCCTTGACCGGACGGACCGGCACATCCGGCTCCGGGAACCGCACTCCCCGGCGGCCGGGGCTGGAAAGGCTGAATATCGTGCTGTTGGCGCTGGAGTTCATGGCTGAAAGCTTTCCCCTATTGTATCCGGTTGTCCGTTGACTTCCCTGAGCGGTTCGTGTCCAACAGCTCACAGTTCAACAGTTTCGCCCGATTTGACCACTGTCACCGAGGCCGGAGTCAGGGCCTCGACCCGCTTCTTGAAAGCCTCCGGGTCCTGCTCGATGACTGTCCAGGTGTTGCAATGCAGCGGCACGACTGTCCTGGGCCGCAGCATGCGCACCGCCTCGAGTGCGTCCTCCGGACCCATCGTGAAATTATCGCCTATCGGCAGCAGGACCGTGTCGATATGGTTTAGCCTGCCGATCAGGTCAAACTCGATTGTCAAGGATGTGTCGCCGGGATAATATACGGTGTGCCCGTTAAACTTGAGCAGAAAGCCGCAGGGGGTGCAATAGGCCCCCTCGCCGCCCTCGATCCCGCCGCCGTGGAAAGCCGGGGTGAGCTTGACCACGCCGAAATCGAATTCATGCTTGCCCCCGATATGCATCGGATGGACTTTCACGCCGTGAGAGGACAGGAAATCGGCCAGCTCGAGGGTGGTGACCACGATTGCACCGGTGCGTATGGAGATTGGGATTGTGTCGCCCAGGTGGTCATCATGGCCGTGAGAAAGAAGGATAGCGTCGCATTCAACCTGATCGGCCTTGAGATTGGCCTGCGAATTCCCGGTGAAATACGGGTCGAACAGGATCCTGTGCTTTCCGGTGTCGATGAGGAAAGCGGAATGTCCGTAATAGGTGAGGCTTGCCATTCGAGGGCGCTCCCTGGTTGCGATTGGAAAATTGCGGGGCGTGAGACGGCGGTTTGCGCAGGGTCTCTTCCCGGAATTCCAATATAAGGAAAAGGGGTGGTATCTTCAAGGGAGAGGGAAACAGCCCGGTTTATGAATTCAGGTTTCGATCAACACCAGGGAAAAAGCGCTTAACTAATTATTGCGCAACCATGAAACCAGTCAGCAAGAGAATGAGGGAAATTTCAGCGGCCAGCGAAAAACAAGCCGTCACAGTTTTCCTGGCAAGCAGCAGCAAGGCAGTTGATTGTCTCCCCCCGCATCTGCGCGATCCTCTCCGCGGACAGGGGCAGCATCCAGGGTTCGCAGCGCGTCCCGCGGTGCGGGACCGGGGCCAGGTAAGGGGCGTCGGTCTCCAGCAGCAGCCTGTCCTCCGGGATACGCCGCACCACCGCCTGGTTCCGGTAATTCCGGAAAGTGACCATCCCGCCCAGCGAGAAATAACAGTCCAGGGCTATAAAACGCTCCAGTTCCTCCGGGGTCCCGGCGTAGCAATGCACCATCCAGGGGGTATGGTGACCGCGCGCGGCGCGCTCTTCGAGGATACCGGCCAGTTCGGGATAGGCCTCGCGGCAGTGCAGCACCGCCGGAAGGGCCAGGCTTTCGGCCAGGTCCAGGTGCGCCTGAAGGGAGGCAATCTGCGCCTCTCGCGGGCTGTGCATGTAATGGTAATCCAGGCCTGTCTCGCCCACGGCTGCTACGTGCTCATCCGCCGCCAAAGAGTCGAAGAAGGCCAGCATGTTGTCGTCGAAGCGCGAGGCCTCGTGCGGGTGCAGACCCACGGTCACGTACAGGCCGGTGTGTTTCACCGCCTGCTCCAGGGCTTTGACGCTCGACCGGTCATCCGTGCCCACGTTGACAATGCGGGTCACCCCGGCGGCGCGGGCGCGCTCCAGCACGGCATCGAGCTCATTGTCGAACGCCCCGTCGTTCAGGTGGGCGTGGCTGTCGCAGTATTCCAAGCTCATTCTTTTTCCGTTTCCCGTATCCAAATTACTTGACCAGTTTCGACACCGCCCTGAACTCATCTGTCCCGGCGCGTTCCAGCAGCTCGAACAGCGCCATCTCCGTGCTGGTCACTACCGCCCCGGCGCGGGCCATGCGCTCCAGGGCCAGGGCGCGGTTCTCCGGCGCGCGCGAGGAGACCGCATCCGCGGCCACGTGCACACGGTATCCCGCCGCCAGGCAGTCATGCACGGTCTGGCAGACACATACGTGCGCCTCCGCCCCGCAGACCAGAATGGTGTCCCGCCCGGCGGCCCGAAGGCTTTCGAAAATTGACGGTTCGCCCAGGCAGGAGAAAGTGATCTTTTCGCGCACGCAATCCTCAGAAAGCAATTCCCGCACCGTCTGGACGGCCGGCCCAAGGCCCCTGGGGTACTGCTCCGTGGCCAGAACCGGAAGGCCCAGGATCGAGGCCCCCTGGATCAGGCGGCGAATGTTGAGTATCACCCGTTCGGCGTTGTCGATCACCGGCATAAGGCGCTCCTGGACATCCACCACCAGAAGGGCCGCGCGGGCGCGGGCGAGCAGGCCGGAGTGACGGGTGTATTTTTTGTCGGGCACGGGATGCCTCCCTGCGGTGAAATAAACACAACTGCAACCTCTTGAACTATTAATATTCTCTTTTCAAGATACAAGGGTCACGGTGCACCGTGACCCTACTTTCGGGCCAGCCCCCGGGGGGATTATCGCAAAATCGCTAAAACAAATCTGTTTCCTGTCAGTGAATCCGTAAATAATTGTACGCCTGTAATCATATTACCCGTCCCGGCTGGACCACGCCGCCGCGCGGGATTATCACCACGCCCGAGCGCACGTAGAACCCTTCGCCGTCCTCATCCGGCCGACCCTCCCACGAGCGTATCTTCGCCCCGTCTCCTATCCGCGTATTCTTGTCGATAATCGCCCGCTCGATCTCAACGTTCCGCCCTATTCCCAGCGGTATGGGGCAGTCCTGCCAGTGCATGATCCCGTCATGCTCACAGTCGCGCTCGTAGTAGTCGGCGCCCAGGATCAGGCTGTCACGGATGCACGAATTCTGGTTCACCATCTGGCGGATGCCGACAATACTGTGCCGTATTTCGGCCCGGTCGATCACGCTGCCCTCGCAGAGGATTGCCCGCTCGATCTGCCCGCCGTTGACTTTCACTCCGGGCAGGTAGCGCGGGTGCGTGTAGATCGGCCAGTCTTCGCGGTAGAAATCGAACGGCGGGAGCGGATCGGTCAGGTGCAGGTTGGTGCTGTAATAGGACTCGATGGTCCCGATATCCTCCCAGTACCCGTCATACACGAATGCAAACGTCCGGTGGGTCTTTACCGCCTCGGGGATCACTTCGCGGCCGAAATCGGTGTAGGGAGTTTCCTGCAGCATTTCGAGAAGAGTGCTCTTGTTAAACACGTAGATGCCCATCGAGCCAAGGTGGCTGCGCCCCGCCGGATTGACCCCGAAACTGGCTATGGTCTGCGGATCGCTGCGCATCTGCCTCTGCAACTCCGGGTCTTTCGGCTTCTCCACGAAATTGACTATCCTGGCCTCCGAGTCAAGCTGCATTATGCCCATCCGGGTGACATCCTGCTCCGGCAGAGGGATGGTGCTGACCGTAACCTCGGCGTTCCTCTCCTCGTGGAATTGCAGTATCTCGCTGTAGTCCATGGAATAGAGGTGGTCGCCGGAAAGGATCAGCACATACCTGATGTTCCACTCGATAATGTAGCGCAGGCTCTGCCGGATCGCGTCCGCCGTGCCCTGGAACCACTCGGTGTTGGTCGGGGTCTGTTCGGCTGATAGAGGTTCGACAAAACCCTCGGAGAAACGGTCGAAACGGTAGGTGGAGAACAGGTGCCTGTGCAGGCCGGTGGACAGGAATTGCGTGGCGACAAAAATTTTGTTCACGCCGGAGTTGATGCAGTTGCTGACCGGGATGTCGATCAGGCGGAACTTGCCCGCCAGGTTGATCGCGGGTTTGGCGCGGGCCAGAGTCAGTGGTGCAAGCCTCGTTCCTCGTCCTCCTCCAAGTATCACCGCCAGAGTGTCACGGGTCCTCATCATACACCGGCTCCCTTCGGTTTGTCTGGATATCCCTGAGGCGTGCGGAATGCTGCGGGTGATAATATGCTTAAATTTACGCGGCGTCCCGGGCCAGTCAAGACCGGCGACAGTCCTCGCGGGCTTGCATTATGCGGCGCGGGAGGCTATTATTCGCTCCGTCCGGTTCACTGCTGCGCGGATATCGGGTTTAAAGCGAGGATGGAGCGCAATGCGGAAAGAGATACAGCTCTGGACGGAATTTGTCACCGGTTGTCTCGACAGGCGCGCGGAACCGGCTTTCAGCCTGCTTGCCGGGGATGGATCCACGCGGCGGTTCTACCGTGTGACCGGACTGGAACGCCCGTCGGTGCTGATGGTCAATCCCGGCCCGCCCCGTCATGAACAGCGCGGCGTGGATGAGAACGACACCTGGGTCTACCTGGCCGGACTGTTCCGGGAAATCGGAGTGGAAGCGCCACTGATATACGGCTATGACCGCTCGAACGGCCTGATCCTGATCGAGGACCTGGGCGACTGTCTCCTACAGCAGGCCGTGCTGGAAAAGGGTCCGGACAGCGAATGGACCGCCGGAACATACCGCCGCCTCCTGGACGCCCTGCTGACAATCCAGCTCGAGGGCATGCGCCGCCTGGAAGAAAACCGTCTTTTCAATCTGGCTTACACCCCGGATTTCATGCTCCGCTGGGAGGGATTGTATTTCTCCGCCCAGTTCGCCGGGAGGCTGTGCGGGTATGCCAGTCCGGAGCTTGAGAAGGAACTGGCCGCGCTGGCTGCCCTTGCCGGAGAGCGGATGAGCGGACGCGTGCTGATCTACCGCGATTTCCAGAGCCGGAATGTGATGCTTGGGCCGGATGACATTCTACGTTTCGTGGATTTCCAGGGCGCGCGCCCCGGACCGCCGGCTTATGATGTGGCCAGCCTGCTTTTCGACCCCTACGTGCCACTGAGCGAGAGCCTGCGCCTGGAGCTGACCGGTTATTACCACGCCGCGCTGGCCTCTCGGGACACCAGGCTGGCGGACCAGTTCCAGGCGCAGTTCCCTCTCATAGCCGCGCACCGCCTTATGCAGGCCCTGGGTGCTTATGCCAAGTTAGCCCTGGCGGACGGCAAGCGCGAGTTCCTGCGTTACACGATGCCCGCCCTGAAAGACCTCCGGCATCTGCTCGAACAAAAAGAATTCACTCCGTTCGGAACGTTGCGCCGCGCGGTGGACTGCCTGAACCCGCCGCAAGCCGTCTGATAACAATCCAGCCGAGGGAGCATCTCCATGAAAAGCTCTTTACCGGTCTACGCCGCCCTTATTCTGGTTCTTTCATGCAGCGGCCCGGCCGTGGACAAGACCGCATCACCCTCGACTCCTGCCGAATCAGGAGTTCACCCCACCGTGGCCTGGATACTGGCCTGCCGCGCTGGTGACGGCGGATTCGGCTGTTTCCCCGGCGACAGCGCGTTCACCAGCCGCACCGGAATGGCCCTGGAGGCCCTGGCGACCCTGGGCGCGCTGGACAGCCTGGATGACAGGGACGAGCTTATCGCCTGGCTGAAAACCCGTCAGCAGGCGGGCGGCGGATTTATCGAGGCGGATGATTATTACAAAGGGAAAACCCTGCCCTGGAAATCAATCAGCGCCCTGGAGCCGACATACTGGGCCGTCCGCGCGCTCGGTCTTCTTGGCGCGGCCCCGGAGAGGCCCGAGGACGCGGCCGGGTTTGTCCGGGCGCGGCTTAAAGCCAACGGCGGCTACGACGCGTACGAGTACGCCTGGGGCGGCGCGCCCGAGGCGCTCTATACGGCTTTCTGGGCCGTCGGCGCCCTCAAGGGACTGGGGCTGGCGGTTCCGGATTCCGCCCGGACAGTGGAATGGATACGCTCGCAGCAGCGCACGCGCGATGGGATCGGGGGGTTCGCCCTGAGCGACGACTATTTCAACTACTCCTCGGCCGCGGGAACGTATTTCGGCATGGCCGCGCTCAGCCTTCTGGGAGCCGCCCCGGAACGGCCCGAGGGCGTGCGCGGGTTCCTCCTCAGCAGCTTCGGACAGGAGCCGGACGGCGGTTTCGAGCTGGGCCACGGCGACAACTGGAACAACTATGACCATTACTCCCGCATGCACGACACATTCTGCGCTGTCGAGGCCCTGGCCCTGACCGGACATCCGCTTTCGGACAGCGACACCTCGCGCGCTGCCCGCCCGGCCGCGGACTGCGCGGCCTGGATTGCGGGCTGCCAGAATGCGGATGGCGGTTTCGGACGGTTCGGGGTTACAGACCAGACCCCGCTGCTCCCGGCCTCGGAGATGCTCCCCACCTGGTCCGCGGTGATGGCCCTTGCCAGGCTGGGCGCGGTAATACCGCGTCCGGCTCGCCCCGAGGCCCCGGTGCGTGAGTTCGCCGCCCACGATCCGCTGCACCGCCATCCCGTGGTCGACCACTCCGATCCCTGCGAGGTCCAGGCTTACCGCCGCCTGGCCCTGCCGGTGTACGAGCATTTCCTGGAAAAAACCGGCAGCCGCCTGGAAGCCCTGGCCATGGTCAACCGCTGGGCGCGGGCCGCCGTGGGGCCGGAGAACGGGGCCTGGCTGACCGGCGGACGGGGAATCCTGATGCACGGCTGGGGACAGTGCGGCGCGATGAGCTGGCTGCTCCAGGGCCTCCTGACCAGCATCGACTACGCCTCGCGCGGTAGTTTCGTCATCGGGGACGTCAACTGCGAGGTCCTCGTGCCGGATGAAAGCGGGACCGAGGCGCACTGGTGCGTGCTAATCCCGTTCACCAACGAGATTCCCGACCCGGCGATCGCCGCCCCGGACGGCAGCCGCAACGGTTGGAGCGCCCTGGATGTCGCCGTGGATTACCGTCTGCGCAAAGCCAACCTGAACTACCCCTCGCGCACCCGCCTGGGCGACCACCTGTTCAATTCTGTGCGGATCGAGACAATAGATGACGTCAAAGGCGCATGGGGAACGGAATACGCGCTGGACAGCCTGACCACATACGACAGCCCGGTTGTGGAGCGCCTTTATCCCGGCTGGAGCTACTGAGCCTCAGACGAGAAGTTTTAACCGGTTGCGGCTTGACATTACAGGTCTTTTATTGATATTTTGACAGGTATCTATTCAAACTTTTATGTTTTCCCGGCGGTGGAAGGACAGGATGAAATGTTCAGAAGCATTGTCAGGGATTTCAAATCGATCAAGATGAACGATCCGGCGGCCCGCAACTGGGTCGAAACGATTCTTTGCCACACGCCTTTCCACGCCATCTTCCTGTACCGGGTGGCGCATTGCCTTCTAAATTGCCATATCCCGGTGCTGCCGCGTTTTATCACCGTGATCGGGCGGTTCTGGGCCGGGGTGGAAATACATCCCGGAGCAACAATCGGTGACTGGTTTTTCATCGACCACGGGACCGGGGTGGTGATCGGCGAGACAGCCGAGATAGGCGAGCACTGCGTGCTGTTCCACGGCGTGACACTGGGCGGCACCGGACATTTTACCGGCAAGCGCCATCCCACGCTGGGGAACAATGTCCTGATAGGGACCTCCGCCACGCTGCTCGGCCCTATCCGGGTGGGGGACAACGTGAAGGTGGGGGCGGAAACCGTAATAATCAACCGCGACGTGCCCTCGGACTGCACCGTGGTCGGCGCTCCGGGCGTGATTGTCAAGCGTGGTGGACAGAAAGTGCACGAGAAGCTGCCGCTGGCGCATTATGCTGCGCCGGAAGACTGAAAAAAGGAATAAACAGTCACTTAAAAAGGCCGTTCCGCTCATTCCAGGGACGGCCTTTTCGTTATTCATAGCATAATGACGCTGCAGTCGCCGGGGCCGCAGAAGCATGTCGAAAGTTGAAAAATAATTACAAAGCACAATCCCTCTATCCCTTTTTATTAAGAAAGACTTTAACACCAATACTGGCAGGCAGTTGCAGATAGCCTGAAGGGGTGGCCGTTCCTCCCCCCTTCTCAAGGGGGGACCGAGGGGGATTTGATCCAATAAATCAACACACCTTCAGAACACAAGAAAAATCAGGCTGCCGCCTCGCCCGGTTCCGGTTTCGGCTCCCGGATGATCAGGCCGATAATCCAGCCGCCGGCCAGCGCCTGGACAAGCGTTCCCAGGAACCAGCCCAGGGCCATGAAATAAGGTATCGGCATGACCGAGTACGTGCCGTAACCCATCGAAATTCCCGCTCCGGCGCCGAACCACAGGCCGTAACGCCATCCCGTCCCCGCGCACTTGTCACCGATAAATCGGAAATAGACGTAAGTGAAAGTGAAAGCGGCGATCAGAGTTACAGCGACCATCAGGCCCTGCTTCATCTCCTCCATCGGCCGCCAGAGCTGCGCCGTAGCGGCATACAAAGGCGCAAGAAGCAGGCCGTGAATAACAAGGTCCAGCAGTTCCCAGACGGCGAAAACCAGCAACGTGGCGATCAACAGTCTTTTTTTCATTCCGCGGCTCCTGATTTTATGGGAATGATAATGCAGCCTGCATCGGCTGCGCCGCTGTCACCCGGCCGGTTTTTTCTCGCGGCTCAGGGCAGAACCTGCATCAGTTTCATTGCCGCTGACGGCATCTTAGGCGTCCTGCGCTCGAACAGGATGTCTTTCGCTTTGATTTTCCGGCCGTAGAATTTCTCGATCGCCTCATCGTCCGTGGTCAGCACGCTGCCGTCCAGCGCAACTCCTGCGAAGGCTCCCTTGCTGCGGGCATAGGCATATATATCGGACTTGAACTGAATGTCCGTGCCCGCCTCCGCCGACCGTCCCACCGGCCCGGCCGCCACCGTGGCATCCGCCCCCAGGGTGACTTTGCTCTCCAGGAGCGACTTCATCCCGCGCTCGGTCATCACGAACAGCACCAGGTCAGTGGCCGAGGCGCCGATCTGGAAGCCGACACTGCCCCCTGAAAGGCTGACAAACGACGGCGGCCCGAATGTTCCATCCTTGCCGCGCGCGCAGGCCACCCCCCGGCCGTGCCTTCCTCCCACCCCCAGCGCGGCCTTGACCACGTGCGGGATTATCACCACCGCACGGCAGTTCCTGCGCAGGTAATCCGGAGCGCCGTTATCCGGGACCTTGATCAGCTCGCGGTACACGCCGGCCGCCGTGGACACCCGGTCCGTGAATTTGTCGGCTTTGACTGTTGAGGCGGTTGTCAGAAGAATAAAAGCGGCTGTTGAGACAAGAAAACCTTTGCCGGTGAGCATCATTCCTCCCGAATTGGCAGAATACTTCTCATCCTGGCAGGGTTTATTCAATCTATGCCTTTTTCAGAGTTGTTGCAACAGATTGAAGCGGAAACCAGTCGCAGATGCTGTCGGGATTCGATCTGGTTCTTCGAGTTTGTTCATCCCGGACAATCTGCCGATTTTTCCCCCACAATTTTCTGCTGCACCGGTTACATAGGAAATATTACCGATACGCTGATTGATCCGGCTGACCACCCGGTCTTATGTAATCTGCTCTCAATAGCTTAGCCGACATTAAGGTCACGAGGGCCGCAATAACATTAATTGAGACCATTCTCCGCCACTTTTTTTCTCCCGGCAAGGCGGTTTTTCTTTTGGATAAAGTGCTTGACAAAAAAATGTCCTCTTGGTAAGATAGGGTTAGTTAGTTTTAACAACAATTCTTCAGAAGTTGTTTTCAAAATCAACCATTCCGTTGCATCTGTTCGGCAGGGTTAATTTAAGGCAGCACTTTAATCCGCGCTCCCCTCGATGACGTTCACCAGACACGACTCAAGGGATCTATGTCGCCGGATCTCAAGGATCTCCGGGCAATCAACAGGGCGGATGTGCTCAATATAATTTTCGCCCTGGGGCCGATTTCCAGGGTGCGTATCGCCCGCTTGACCGGACTGAAAAAGCCTACCATTTCAAGTATCGTCCGGGATCTGATCAATGAGGGCCTGGTTTATGAGTCCAGCCTCGATCAGACCTCTTTGGGACGGAAACCTGTCAATTTAAGCATCAACGAGCAGTACAAAGCATATGGACTGATTGACGTCGCTCTCTGGACTACCCGTCTGGCAGTCTGTGATCTTGGCGGACGTGTTTTGGACGCCAGGATTGTTTCGACTGTGGAGGGAGATGCCGCCGGGTTCCTGCGCCGCTGCGCCGTCGAGCTTAAAGAAATGCTCAAAAAATGCCCCCGGGAATTGATCGGTGTCAGCGTTATTCTGCCCTGCCCGCTCGATTCCTCGCGCGGCTTCGTCTACTGGCACAGGACTCTGGGCTGGAATTTCACGGATGTGAGGGCGCTGCTTTCCGAAGAGCTGGGATGCAAGGTGCTGGTTGAGAACGACGGGCGAGCCGGGGCCATGGCCGAATTGCTTTTCGCTAGAGAGGCCAGGAATGTGGCCAGTTTCGTTCATATGCTCGTTACGGATGGGGTCGGCACGGGTATTGTTATCGGCGGCAGTCCTTACTACGGCGCTCACTGCCTGGATGGCCGGATCGGTTTTGGCCTGATCCGGATCAACGGGAAATGGCAGGAATACTCGGAACAGAACTCCTGGGAGGAAAACGCCTCGGACCGCGGCGCCGTGACGCGATTCTGCGAGCTGGAGGGCCGCCCGGCCCCGCGTGAAGCGGGCGGCGAAATGGATCGCATCATTGAACTCGCCCATCGGAACGACCGCAACGCAATCCAGGCGCTGAAAGAGACCGCGCGATGTCTCGCCGCAGGGATAGCCGGTATATATCTGGGACTCGACCCGGAGCGGATTATTATCAGCGGCAAAATAACGCGGGTCTGGGACCTCGTGATCGACGAAATAGTTGAGCAGTTGGAATCGACAATTCACTTTCACGTGTCCCTCCTGAACGATCTGATTGTCCCGTCCTCACTGGAGGATGTAACCTTCCTCGGCGGCAGGGCGTTGATTCTAAGGGATCTTTTCGGGGCGCGTCTTCTTCCTGAATGCGAGGAGGAGTCCGAAACCCGCTGTACGGCATCTGTTGACGGGTGGTCCATGTTCTGGGCCTCCTGAACTATTTGCGCTTTTGAATTCCACCGTGGATGCAGTTTTGCGTTCACGGCTTTCCCCGCAGAAAGGGATGCTCCGCGGTCTCTGCGGATAACTTCAATCAGGGAGGAATGCCTATGACACAGTAACAGGGTTAGGAGGGGAAATGATGTTTCTATCGTAAGGGGAGTGCTGGTAAGATCGTTTTACACTCTTCGGATTGATTCCCCATATTTGGGAGGTTTTTTCTATGAATTTAAATAACAGATTCTTCCGTATTTCGACCTCACTTGCCCTTGTCGCAGTCATCGCCCTGACCTGGGCGATGGCCGCCTTCGCCCAGCTCAATACGTCCAAGATCGAGGGCACGGTGAGGGACAAGGATTCCGGCCAGCCGCTGGCCGGCGCGCAGGTGGTGATCGAGGGCACCCGTCTGGGCAACGTCACGAACCAGGATGGCTACTACTTCATCCTTAACGTTCCGCCCGGACGCCGTAATGTGACTTTCACGTTCACCGGTTACCAGAAAACCACGATCAGCGACGTGCTGCTGCTCGCGGGTCAGACCGCCACGCTCAACGCCAACCTGAGCTCGACAATCGTGGAACTCAGCGGCATTACGGTCGAGAGCGAGGCCGAAACGCTGGTGCCGCGTGACAACACCGTATCCAAGCAGCGCATGACCGCCGAAAAAATCTCCGAGATTCCGGCCACCAAGCTCGAGGACATGATGGTCCTCGAAGCCGGCGTCCAGACCGGCGGACCGGATGCGCTCGGCCGTGGCCTGCGTATCCGCGGCGGACGCCTGGGTGAGGAAGCCATGGTCATCGATGGCGTCACCGTGCGCAACTACACCGCCGACCCCTTCGCCAGCGGTCTCGGCTGGGTTTACGAGCAGGAGCTCGGCTCCCGTTCAGAAGACTCCACCCCGCTCGAATTCTCCGCTGGAGCGGTCGAGCAGGTCGATATCATCACCGGCGGCTTCCAGGCTGAGTACGGCAACGCGCAGTCCGGTATCATCAACATCGTCACCAAGGAAGGCGGACCGGACTGGAAGGG
>CAYYNT010000079.1:0-18688 GCA_964473155.1 uncultured Gemmatimonadales bacterium
GGAGCAGAAGCTCCGCACACACCGGAAGCTGCAACAGTTCCAGCGCCGGGCGGGCCATTGCGCGTCAGCGCCGCCCCGCAACCAGGGGAGCGTGAAAAAGAGCCATGCACACCAAAAGTTTACTGATCCACCGCGGCCGATGCGAGTTTACGGCCCCCAGCGTCTTTTGGTCCTTTTCCACAAGCCGGAAAAGGACATGAAATCCCTCTCCTGAAAAGCCTGTTCTCTCTGATTGGTTGACAGATCAACCATCAGTCCCTGTGTTCCGGTTTTTCCCCGGACAGTTATGACTCCCATAAATGACAAGCGGGTCCGGGCTTTTGAAGCCCGGACCCGCCCGGCAACCCTTATGTCACTGCTGTTTCGGCGGTGATATGTTGAAAGTCCGGGTCAGGTTGAACTCGCCGCTGGCGCGGTAGCGCTCGATCTCCTGTGGCACCAGGGTGTCCGCCGGGAACTGTTTCATGTACATCTGCATCGCAGCGATGGCCGAATCCTGCCTGCCCAGGCTGCTCTCAAGCATGAAAAGGTGGGCGTAACCCTCACGGTAGCCGGGCTTGCGCTCGATGATATGATGGAGGATCGACTTGGTGACCTCGACATTGCCTTTCTGGATTGACGCCTGCGCGAGCTCGGAATACCATTTCGGCTCCATGGACAGGGAATCGAACACCTGGAGCGCGCGCCCGGCCTGGCCGGCCTCGAGCAGCAGCCCGCCGATGGTAAAGTCGAGCTGCGGCTTCAAAATACCGCCGTACTGCCAGAACTTTCTCATCTCAAGCCGTGTCTCGGCCGCGGCCGCGTAGTTCCCTTTGACGGCCTGGGCTATGCTCAGGAACATAAGGGGATTCCCGGTGCGGATGATTGTCTGGGCTTCCTCGCCCTCCAGCATCCGGTCCTGGCGGAAGAAAGTGTCGTACTTGTAGACATGCCTGTACAGGCTGTCCGTGCGCGGGATGTCCACAAAAATGTTGGCATCGAGGGTCCCGGCGATAGACGGGTCGCGCGCTGCCAGGCTGGACGCCTTTTCCGGATACAGGCGGAATGTCATACCCTGCATGACCAGGTAAGGATCAAGCTTGGTCCGGGCTTCCGCCGGCGTTGTCGTCGTATAGTAGATCGGTCTTTTCCAGCGGTTGTTGCGGATCAGGTCCAGGACTATGATGTCCTTGACGTACATCACCTCGCCCTTATTGAAATCCACTTGCACGCTGTCCATCAGGAAACGCATCGGCTTGTTCAGCACAAAACCGTAAAGCTGGTCGAGCGTCGAGTCATTGTAGCTTATTGGCAGCCTCGGCTCCTGATCCCGCATCTGGCGGATGTACCAGGGCACGTTGATCAGGCTGAGGTTCATGATCCGGCAGTCCTTGCGCACGCCCTCCACCTCCTGGATGTACCAGAGCGGGAACGTGTCGTTGTCGCCGTTGGTCATCAGGATAGCGTCTTTTTCCAGCGAGTTCATGATATTGCGTGCATAAACCCTGGGGATATAGTTGCCGCTGCGGTCGGCCCGGGACCAGTTTTTCGCCATCGGAATAAAGGACGTGCACAGGAGCAACACTCCCAGCAGGGCAAAGACCGCCCCGCCAGCCCGGGATGTCTTCTCCCGGCCGCACAGGGCCAGCCGCACGCGGTTGGCAAGCCCGGCCAGACCGAGCCCGGCCCACATCCCGAAGAAGACATAGGAGATGATGAAGAAATAGTCGCGCTCGCGCACCTCGTGCATGGCATCGGCGGGATACTTGTCGCGCGCGAGGGTGAACTCGAGCTTGAAATTCATGTAGATGTTCAGGACCATTCCGGTGACCAGGAACACGGTCAGCCAGAACCAGAAACTCTTGCGGTCGGATTTCCAGTGCGTGAACGCGCCGTACAGCCCGACAAGGAAAAACACGGCGCTCAGGGCCGTATTGCCAAACTGCATGCTGAAATACTTCGTGTAGAATGGCACGTTGTGCACGAAGAATACCCGGATATTGTCCACCAGGTCGTTCAGGTTGCCTATCGCGGTCTTGCCGGTGATAACAGTCCAGGCCTGGCGCGGCAGGATGCCGTAGGCGCTGCCGTACTGCTCGCGCCCGATCACGGACCAGAAGGCGGCGAAATTATCCGGCCCGCCCTCGTTGATAGCGGGGTGAAAACCGGAGCGGATCAGAAGGTAAAGGTGGATGCTGAAACCCAGGAGGAAAAGCCCGCTGGCGAGGCCCACGAAACCCAGAGCGCGCTGGCGGTTCGCCCACCAGAACGAGACGGCGCATACCAGCAGTCCTATTATAAATGCTTTCCAGCTCTGCACGTGCGCGCCCAGACTAACAAGCACATCGGGCAGTCCGGCGGCGAGGCTCCAGAGGATTGTCCCCAGGTGCAGCGGTCCGGCGGCGTGATGCTTGTCCAGGGTCAGGCCCACCTTGTCCAGGTCGATGCCCTTGAGCACCAGCAGATACAGGCCGGTCATCGAGCAGATGACCGAAAGCCAGTAGGCGCGCCGCGTTGAATCCAGCAGGAGAACGTAAAGCACCACCGCCGGGGCGGCAAGGAGCACTATCAGGTGGTTGGCGATGGACAGCGCCACCAGGTAGATAAGCAGCAGGACAGTTCTTTGCGTGCGTGCGGCGCTTTCAACCGCACCCATCCGCAAGGTCAGCCAGGAGCAGAGCAGGATCGTGGCCGTGGCCACGGCATAGACCTCGAACTCTGTGGTGTTTGTCCAGGCGGTGTACAGGAATGACGGGACGATTGCCGCCGCCGCGGCCCCGCCCAGTACGACAAACCGCGCGGCGAAGCTTTTTTCGCCGCGGGTCAGCTTTTCAAGAAGGTGCGCGGCGATCAGGAATATAAAAACCGCGGTCACAGTCCCGCACAGCACCGAAAGGAAGTTGAGACGCGGCGCAATCTCGAACGGCAGCGGCAGCGAGCATATCACCCGGCCTATATTCACGAAAAGCGGCGTTCCCGGCGGATGGGGAATGCCCAGGGTAAAGGCGGCGGCGATAAATTCCCCGGCGTCCCAGAAAGTGACTGTTGGCGCCATGGTCAGGAAGAAGGCTGTCAGGACAAAAAGGCCGGTCAGAACAGCCCCGATAAAATGTTGTTTCGTGTGCATTGGCGACGGGTCCAGGAAGACGGTATGCAAAAGGTAATTTTCAGGAGTGGTCCGGTTATTTTTCAGAATTCAGCTAATTTAACAGCCTGTCTTCCGGGGGACAAGGAACAGTCCATAACCGGGCGCGCGCATCCATCCAGCCGTTTTTCAGGCAACAGAAAGCCCGGCTTCGACAGCCGGGCTTTCTGCTGAAAAACAATTCATGCCGAGGTTAACTTACTTGGTCACTATAGCCAGGTACGGGACCTTCCAGAACTGCTCGCGATCCAGCACCTTGAGCACCGACTTGCTGTTCTCAAGCTGCTCGACACGATAGCTGGCGGCCACGCGGGGAGGAATCACCTTGACATCCGTGGCTTTGCAGTCGAGCGAGAAATCCGAGATCTTGGTCACGTCGATCTTGGTGAACGCGCTGGCGTCGAACTCGCTGGACAGGGCCGGCTTCTTGCGGATGAACCCGACACGGTCGATCACATTGCGCGCCTCGAGCTCCTTGGAGGTGCCGATTACATAGTACGCCGTGTTGCGGGTGTCAACCAGCGTCTGCTCGGTCTCATGCAGCTTGTCCTCGGTGTTGCGTAGGACTTTCTGCGAGAAGCTCAGGGAGTCGCGGGTCACGTGCAGGGCGACCTCTTTCTCCTCCAGGGCGGCTTTCAGGCTGGCGATAGTCGTCTGGTTCTGCGCAATCTCTTTCTGGAGGTTGGCCACCATCTTTTCCAGCGCCTTGATGCGGAAATTGGATTTCTGCATCTTGGCTTTCAGGTCCTCGACATCGCGTTTGTCCTGCTCCAACTGCATCTGGATGGCGGTTATGTCATCCAGGATCATCGCTTTCTTGCTTCTGTCCTGCTCGGCCGTCGTGATGAGGTTGCTGATCACCACCTGCTGGTCGCGGACATCCTTCAGCTTCGCGCCGATCTCATCTATCGTGTTGCTCACTTCCCCGATGTAGGTGTTCAAGCTGTCCTGGGCGGCGATAAACCCGACCTTCTCAGTCTGCAGGTTGGCAATCTCCTGCTTCTTGTCCGAAATCGTCTTGAACTGCCAGATGCCGATTATGGCGAGGACGACGACAAGGGCGATGACTACATACTGAGTGGTCTTGCTGTTGCTGGGTGTATCAGACATTGCGGGTGCTCCTTTCAAATCCTTACTGCATGGCGGGGGATTCGTTCCCCTTCAGGTTATAAAAAATACCTGCACCGGAGGTGGCACAGGTCACTTGCGAGGTTTGCTATAGATTTATGAAAAGGAAAATAATAAAAATAATCCGGAATGTCAAATAAAAATACACTCCCTGCACCTCTAAATCTATCCATACTCTTTGATAAGAGTGCGGCGCACCTCATTTAGAGTGCATAAAAATACATTGAGGATGATTGTCAGTCAAGGAAAATGATTAATTGGAGCGGGTATGGCAAAAATTATAATGCGGATGTTTCGAAGGAGAGAAATGGAAATCGCAACTAAAAAGCGTTTGGCAGGCAATGTGTTACAAGAATTATAAAAATGGGCTGTCCTCAAAGAGTGTTGATTTATTGGATCAAATCCCCCTCGGCGCCCCCATAAGCAGGAGGGAGGAACGGCCGCCACTTCAGGCTAAGCTGCAAATGCCTGTCAGTAGAGGTTTTGTAGTTCTCCTTAACACAGCTGGGTCACAGGGGATTGTGTTTCGTAATCATTTTTCAACACGCTTCTTTAAGTCTTAAATGCAGGGGGCACGGCGCGCCGTGCCCCCTGCGGAATTACTATTATTTTCAAATAGTTAGAGCTTGCGGCAATCCACAAAGGGCCAAAACGGGGATTTTTGCCCCTGCAATGTTTACGGCTGTTGAGCCGGGGCGGGCTGAACTTTCAGCCCGCGGTCTTCGTCGCGCGTCTGCTCCGCAGCCAGGTCTGGAACTCATCCATATAAATATAGAACACCGGCGTCACGAACAGGGTCAGGAACTGGGAGAATAACAACCCGCCCACCACGGCCAGTCCCAGCGGCTGACGGGACTCGCCGCCGGCGCCGAAACCGATCGCTATCGGCAGCGTGCCCATCAGGGCGGCCATGGTGGTCATCATGATCGGGCGGAAGCGCACCTTGCAGGCCTGAAAGATGGCCTCTTGAGCGTTGCGTTTCTGCTCGCGCTGCGCATCCAGGGCAAAATCGATCATCATGATCCCGTTTTTCTTCACCAGGCCCACCAGCATCACAATTCCGACAAAGGCATAAATATTAAGCTCCACCTTGAACAGCAGCAGGGTGACCAGAGCGCCGAATCCGGCGAACGGCAGGGCGCTCAAGATTGTCAGCGGGTGGATGAAGCTCTCGTACAGGATGCCCAGCACGATATAGATCACCAGCACGGCCAGCAGAAGAAGGTACTGCATGCCGCTCATGGAGGACTGAAAAGCCTCCGCCGTGCCTGAAAAGCTTGTGCTGATCGAAGCAGGCAGGACCTCGCGGGAAATGTCCTGCACCGTTGTCACCGCATCGCTCAACGAGACTCCCGGCTTCAGGTCGAACGAGATGGAGACCGAGGGGAGCTGTCCGGAATGGTTGACCGAGAGGGGGCTTAGAGAACGATCCAGTCTGGCCACCACGTCCAGCGGCACAAGGCGGCCGGTGCTGGAGCGCACGTAAAGCATCGAGAGCATGTCCGGATCTTTCTGGTACTCCGGTTCCAGTTCCATGATTACGTAATACGTGTTGTTCGGGGCGTAGATCATCGAGACCTGGCGGCTGCCGTAGGCGCTGTACAGGGCGCTTTCCACCTGCTCGGCCGAGATTCCGAGGCTGGAGGCCTTGTCCCTGTCGATTTGCACCTTCACGGTCGGGTTGGTGATCAGAAGGTCCGAGGTGACATCCAGAAAGCCGGGAGTGTTTTTCAGGCGTTCCATCAAGGTGTTGGAAGCACTGTACAGCTCCTTTGTATCCGTGCTCTGAAGGATGAACTGGTACTGGCTTTTAGTCATCCGGCCGCCGATACGGATAGGCGGCGGGTTCTGGATGAAGGTGAGGATGCCCGGGACTTTCGCCACCTCGGGCCGGAGTTGCTGGATCACCTCATCGGCCGAAACATCGCGTTCATCCCTGGGTTTCAGGCGGATGAACATGTTGCCGTTGTTGCCTCCGGACGCGCCGCGCGCTCCCGCGTTCGACGTGAAAGCTTCCACGTTGGGGTTCTGCTTTACTATCGCGGCCACGGCCTGCTGGTGTTTCACCATGTCCTCGAACGAGATGCCCTGCGCCGCCTCGGTCGTGACCGACAACTGTCCGGTGTCCTCGCTCGGCAGGAACCCCTTGGGCACGGCTTTGAACAGATATGCCATCATGATCAGGATAACCACAGAATACATCATGGTGAAACGGCGGTGATTAAGTGACCAGGCCAGCCCTTTCTCGTAAGCGGCCAGCATTTTTTCGAAGAATCGCTCGCTTGCCCGGTACACCCGCCCGTGGCTCCGGTGTGATTGCGCGGCAAGGATTCGGCTGCTCAACATCGGCGTCAGGGTCAGGGAGATGAAGCCGGACAGAAGGATAGCCGCGCTGATCGAAACCGCGAACTCGTTGAACAACCGCCCGACCAGCCCGCCCATCAGGAGCACCGGAATGAAAACCGCCACCAGAGAAAGAGTCATCGACAGGATCGTGAAACCGATCTCCCGCGAACCGTCCAGGGCCGCCTGGAGCGGTTTTTTCCCCATCTCCATGTGGCGCACTATGTTTTCGAGCATCACTATCGCGTCGTCCACCACGAACCCGAGCGAAAGGATCAGCGCCATCAGCGAAAGGTTGTTCAGGCTGAAACCCAGCAACTGCATGACTGCGAAAGTCCCCACTATCGACATCGGCAGTGACAGGCTCGGGATGAGAGTGGCCGAGACGTTGCGCAGGAACAGGAAGATCACCAGCACCACCAGGCCCAGGGTCAGCCACATGGTGAACTTGACATCCGTGAAAGACTCGCGGATCGATTCCGAGCGGTCGAAAAGGATATGCAGTGAGACCGAGGGCGGCAACTGGCTGCGGAATTCAGGGAGGATGTCCTTGACGCCCTGGGCCACGGCCACGGTGTTGCTGCCCGGCTGGCGCTGCACCGCCAGCACGATGGCCCGCTGGTCCACGAACCAGGCGGCTGACTTGTCGTTCTCCACGCTGTTGATCACCCGTCCCAGCTCGCCCAGCCGCACCGGACGGCCATCGCGGTAGGCCACTATTATCGGCTCGTAGCTTTTGGCCTCGCTGAGCTGGCCGGTGGCCTCCACCGTGAACGCCTTGTACCTTCCGTACAGGATTCCGGTGGGAAGGTTTACATTGGCCGAGCGGATCGCCTGCTGCACCTCGTCGATACCAATCCCGCGCGAGGCGAGAAGCTTGGGGTCGAGATACGCTCGCACGGCGTATTTCTGCGAGCCGAATATATTCACCTGGGCTACGCCGTTGACCATTGAAATCCGTTGCGCGAGCATGGTCTCGCCGTATTCGTTGATCTCGGAAAGCGGCAGAGTGGGCGAGGTGAGGGCCAGGAACAGGATTGGGGAATCCGCCGGGTTGACCTTGCGGAAAGACGGCGGACTGGGCATGTCGGCAGGCAGCCTCCGCTGGACGGTCGAGATTGCGGACTGAACGTCCTGCGCCGCGGCATCCAGGTCGCGCGACAGATCGAACTGAAGAGTGATGCTGGTGGAGTTCTGGCTGCTGGTCGAAGTCATGGAGGTCAGGCCGGCGATGGTCGAGAACTGACGCTCCAGCGGGGTGGCCACGGCGCTGGCCATGGTCTCAGGGCTGGCGCCGGGCAGCGAGGCCGAAACCTGCAGAGTCGGGAAATCGACGTTCGGAAGGGCGTCCACCGGGAGCTGACGGTAGGCGAAGATGCCGAACAGCAGGATGGCGAACATGACAAGCGTGGTCGCCACCGGCCGTCTTATGAACAGTTCCGAGAAATTCATCGGGCGCTCCCGCTGCCTGAGGAGTCCGCCCCAGCGCCGAGGCCGCTTCTGAACTGCACCACCGAACCAGGACGCAGGCGCAGTTGCCCGTCGGTTATCACTATATCTCCGGGCTGGAGGCCGCTTTCGATGACGGACAGGTTATCCCGGTCATACGAGACTCGCACGTTCCTCGATTCGACACTCATGTCCGGCCTGACCACGAACACATAGCTGCCGTTCTGACCCGGCTGCACCGCCTGCGAGGGCACTGCTGTCACGCCGGTCAGAGTTTTCAGCTCCAGGCGCGTGTCCACGAACTGTCCCGGCCAGAGGCTCAGTTCCCGGTTGTCGAACTCGGCCTTGAGCCGCAGGGTGCCGGTGGCTTCATCCACGGTGTTGTCAAGGAAACTCAGCTTCCCGTCATACAGCCGTTCCCCGTCGTCCGGTATGCTCACCCGCACGGCCAGCGCTCCGGAGGCTGACTGCTCGCGGATATCCGCCAGATGGCGCTCCGGAATGGTGAACGTCACATAGATCGGCTGCACCTGGTTGATTACGACCAGCTCGCTTTCGTTGGCCCGCACGATGTTGCCCCGGTCCACTTTACGCAGTCCCGTGCGCCCGTCCAGCGGAGAGCGGACCGAGCAGAACTGGAGGTTCAGGACCGCATTGTCGAGGTTGGCCCGCGCCGCCTGCACCGCCGCGCCAAGCTGGCGCTCCTGGGCCTGCATGTCATCGAACTGCTGCGCGGTGATATATTCTTTCCGGACCAGCTCGGTGTAACGGCGCACTGTCTCGCGGGCGTTCACCCAAGCCACGCTGTCGCGGGTGAGTTGCGCTCTTGCCGCATCCAGGGCGGCCTGACAGGGCGCGGGATCGATGAGGAACAGCATGTCGCCCCGGCGCACGTCCTGCCCTTCCTCGAAGAAGACCTGTTTGATCTCGCCGCCGACTCTCGCTCGCACAGTCACCGTATTGTACGCTTCCACAGTCCCGATCGAGCGCACCTCGAGCGGTATGTCCATCACCCTGGCAGTGTCTGCAAGCACTGGCACAGGCGGAGCGCCGGCTGGCTTTCTGTCACCTCCGCAGGCCGCCAGGCAGAGCGCTGCCAGGCAGAGCGCGGGGGCGTACAGCGCCCTCGCGTGTCCATTTGAACCTTTTCCGGACATTCTTTTGACATTCATTCTTGTTTAACCTCGTTCGTAGCGCTGCCTGCTGTTGGGATCAAATTCGTGTCTTCAAGCCCCAGCACTCCCATGTCGCGGGCCAGACGGGCCAGGGAGAGGAACCAGCTTGTGCGGGCCTGGATGTTCTGCGCGCGGGCGTCTTCCAGCGCCGACTGGCTTTGCAGAAGCTCCAGCACGCCGCCCACCCCGGCGCGGTAGCGTTCCAGGGCCACCTGGTGCGATTCCCCGGCGCTGGCCAGAAGGTCGCGGCTGGTTGCGAGCTGTCTGGACGCGGTCTGAAGGTCATAGTAGCTGGTCCAGACATCCAGGACCACCCGCTGTTCCACGCCGCGGGCGGTTTCCTCGGCGACCTCGGCGTTCGCCCGGGCCTCGAGGATATTGTTCTCGTTCCTGAAGCCGTTGAACAGGGGCACGCTCAGTCCTACCGATACATTATAAGTATCGCCCTGGCGATCCCGGCTGTTGTAGTAGATCCGGCCCGCACCGCCGGTCAGGGAAATCTCCGGGTAACGAGACGCCCTTTCCGAGGCCAGTTCGGCGCGGGCTTTGAGCGCCTGGGCGCGCGCCCAGGCAAGGTCGGGACTCCGCTCCAGCGCCGCGCCGATCAGGCGGTCGACAGTCACGGAGACAGAGTCGGCTGGAATGTCCTCCGGCAGGTAGTCGATATCGTATTCCAGGTCCGCGGACAGGCCCATGGCCGTAGCCAGGCTGCCGCGCAAGGTCCTGATCCGTCCCTCCACGCTCTGAAGGGTCAGCTCGGCCTGCGAGGCGCGTGTTTTTGCCTGAAGGACATCCGCCACCGTGGCCAGACCGGCGGCGCGCCTCTGCCCGGCGGCATCCAGGTCGCGCCTGGCCTCCTCCAGCCCGGCCTGCCCGGCCTTGAGCATGGCCTTCGAATTCTGGTACTGATAATAGGCCTGCTGCACGGCCAGGATAACATCCTGCACCGTCGAATTGTGGCTCCAGTTCCGGGCGATCATCTCCTGCCGCGCGGATTCCGTATCCGCGATCCTTTTTCCGAAATTGAACAGGATATAGTTCAGGCTCACACCGGCATCGTAACTTATCGATTTGTATGAGAGCCTGCCTCCCGCGGTCGAGCCGCGCGAGCGTCCATAGCCCGCATCGGCGTCTATTTCGGGAAGCCAATTCGCTCTCTGGCTTCCGTAGCGGGCCGCAGCCGCCCTGGCGGCCTGCCAGCTCGCCCGCGTGGCCGGGTTGTTGGACAGGGCGATATCCACAATGTCGGTCAGGGTCCAGTTTCGGGAGAGCATTTCCGGGGGGATAATCGCCTGGGCTGACCTCGCCGTGTCCCGGACAATTTCAGTCCGGCGTTCTTGCGGCTTCCACTGAGTTTCCGGCGTGGAGGGAATGCGTCCGCGAAGCGGCCGCTCGGCCAGGCTCGTGCAGGCGGGCAGAACGCAGACAGCCAGGGCCAGGAACACCCACGGCGCTCTGAACGTGTGTTGATTTATCGGATCACATCCCCCTCGCTTCCCCTTTAAGAAAGGGGGAGGAACGGCCGCTACTGCCGCCCATCTGCAAACGCTTGACAATCGGGGCTTTGAAATCCCCCTTAAAAAAGCGGGGGGAAACAGAGGGCCGTGTTTTTTTACCTTCATCAGTACCCTTCTAATCAGTCTTTCCATATCCAACGTTATCACCCCTGTCATTGCCGTTCGACGGAGCGGTCCGGCGGACCATCGCAATATGCGCCGCACTGACCGTCATGGCTGCTTTCACCGGATCGGGCGGCCGGAGAATCCCGCCGCGTATCCACGATGTTCTGGCTGGAGAACCGCAGAAGCGCAGAATTGTGTCATAAGGCTTTGACCTTCGCGGCATCTCCGCGGTTACAAAAAAAATGACCGCCCGTCTTTTTGACTGAGCGGCCATTTTATTAAGAAAAAAGACAGAAGTCAAGCCAGGGGGCGGTTATTCGCTTATCCGCACCGGGAGGAAGCCACACCCCGAGGATCAGCGGGCGACGGCGCCCTGTTGTCACTCTGTCCCGGCGCTCCGGGCGCTTGCAAGAGCAGGCAACAAGCTGTCATAAATAACGCGGGCCATGATCCTCTCGCCAAAACAGTTCTTGTGCACTATATCCGTGAACAGGGTCTGTCCCGCGCTCCGGGCCTCATCCAGCGCAGGCAGCGGATCGATTACAGACACACCCTCGCCGAGGCAGGTTTCACTCTGGATCGCGTTGACCAGGCGTTGCTTGAGCGCAAAATCACCCTTACCCAGCAAAGCGCGCAGTTCCGGCCCTGGCTTTATATGACCGGACAGGAGGCCCTCAAGGCTCTTTCTGTCTGTCAGGTCCATGCCATCGTCCGCCAGCGGGAAATCGATAGCCTGGCGCACGTAAACGAAGCGGATCGAACGCTCGCGGCAGGCGCGGATTATTTTCTGCATTCCCTCCACTATCAGGCGGGTTTCCTCGGAGGCCGGGTCAGCCGCGGCCATGAAAAGGCGCTCAGCCTGACGGTAGTGCCATTTCTGCACCAGATAGGTGTAGAGCATCGAGGAGAAATACAGCCGCCGGTGCAGCCAGCCGAACGTGCTGCGGCCGAGGAGGCCGATCTTCTTGTCGATCAGCCCCTTGTTCACATCGTTGTACGCCTCGTGGTAAAGCACCATGTCCGGCTGGAGAGCGAAACCGTTCTCCAGAAGGTGCAGGTTCACCGATTCCGAGTTGTAGCCGACTTTGCCGCCGTTGATCACCTCGCAGCGGATGCCCGCCGCGCTGGAATCGTTGAGCATGTTTTCGAGCTGGACGGCCCAGGTTTCCTCATCGCCGTTGTCCCGGCTCTCCACGGTCGAGCCGCCGACCGCCAGGATACGGTATGTCCCGGTTGGCTTGACCGGCTCGAAAGCCTTCCCGCGCCACTTGAAACCGTTGATTTCATGGTAGGAACGCAGCAGGCTGTCGCCGCGGCAGGGCGAGTAAACCATCGCATCGACCGGGGCGTTCACCCGGATGACCTGCGGGATGTTGATCACCTCTTCCTTGTTTTCCCACAGCAGCGGGGCCAGAAGGTAAGGCAGGCCCTGTTCGTGCTGCATGAAATATTTTACGCGGCAGACCATCTCGGCGCAGAACAGAAGCGCCAGCAGGGGAATGAGCGAGAAAATCAGTTTTCTGGAAAAAGTCATATGCCAGATCGGTTAGATGAGTTCAATTGTGATCCTCGACAAACGGCCGGAATATAAAACTATTAGCGCCACGGATAAAGCCAAAACTGCTGTGTAACTGCACGGAAAGCATCCTGGCCGGTCAGGCTCCCGTTGCGCACCAGGTGAAAACTTTCCGGATGCCCTCGACCAGATCGATCACATCCTGGTCCTGATAAAACTCGTTGATCATCAGGATTATCATTTCCTCGAGCAGGTTTTCCGCCACCGGGCAGAGGCCGCGCGGGTACAGCTTTTTCAGTTCGAGCCCATCCGGATGAAGCGGCGGCAGGGTGAACGGCGCGCCGGCCTTTTCCTGGAAACAATCATACAGGTACACCGGCTGGCCCCCGCAATAGCCGGTCCAGGCGGGGAGACCCTCGGCGGCCAGGGCGCGGGTAAGCTCCCCTGCACCCGCCCGGACTGTTTTCCTGTCCGCGCGGAGCACGAAATACCACCAACTGTGTTCACAACCGGCGGGAACAGAGGGAAGAAGGAGACCCGGCACATCCCGGAGCCTGCCAAGAAGGTTCTGCGCGATTTTCCGCCGCTGCGTGATTATCTTTTCGAGTTTGGCGAGCTGCACCCGCGCCACGGCGGCCTGAAGCTCGGTCATGCGGTAATTCATCCCGAAGAACTGCGGGTTGCGCGCCCCGCCGGTGCGGTCGTAGCACTTGTCGACAAACAGGCGCATGCGGCGCGCTGTTTCCGGGTTGCTGGTGACACACACTCCGCCGTCGCCGCACTCGATATGCTTGTATCCGTTCAGGCTGAAACAGCCCACATCTCCGAACGTCCCCGCCGGTTTCCCGTTGCGCGAGGCAAGCCAGCTCTGGGCGCAGTCCTCGACCACCGCAATGCCGCGCTCTCGCCCCAGAGCGCAGATGTCATCCACTCCGCTGGCCAGTCCGGCAAGATGGACGAGCAGGATGGCCCTGGTGCGCGGGGAAATCGCCCGCTCAACATTTTCCGCGGTCATGTTGAACGTGTCCCTGTCCACGTCCGCGAAAACAGGCCGCGCTCCCTGGGCCACAATCGGGATGATCGATCCCTGGTCCGTGATCGGGCTGGTTATGACCTCATCCTGCCAGCCAACTCCCACTCCGGCCAGGGCGGTATGGATGGCGGCCGTGCCGCTGGAGCAGGCCGTGGCGAAAGAAGTGTGGAAATATGAGGCGAACTCGCTCTCCAGGGCGGCCGCCTCGCTGCCGAACGAGCGGCACATCACTCCGGAATCCACCACGCGCAGAAGGGCCTGTTTTTCGCGGTGGTCGAACCGCAGAGGACGCAGGCGGGCCGGATCGAGCGGAGTTTTGCGCACCGGCGTCCCGCCGTGAACAGCGAGCTTGGACATGTTATCGCCTTCTTGAATATGGTTTTTCCACATAACAGGAATGATTACACCAGGAACCAGAGCGCCTGAATACATAAGCCATAAAGAATTCAGACCCCGATCAGCTTTTTCAGGTCCGCCAGCGACTGGTCCATCTTTTCATCCGCCACGCCTATCAGGGGCAGCTCGAGTCCGTCCTCGCGCAGAGCCGCGGTAAGCTCCTCCATGAATGCTCCCCGGCCGGGCGCCTCGCCATTATAAGCATGGCAATCAACCCCGCAGCTTGGACTGCAGTTGATCCCCACAACGCCCAGGACCTTGAAGCCGTGCCCGAGGTACTGGCGCGCCTGATAGACTATGTCCTGCGCCAGGGCGCGAAGGTAGCGGCGGCTGCCGTGCGTGCAGAGCTGATCGTAGATCATCCCCTCGCGCCCCAGGCCAAGGCATCCCAGCTCCGGACATGGCATCTGGGCTATTCCGATCTGGTTGGCGATAAGCAGCTCGGCGATCCCCGGCATGGCCGAGGGGGTCATGGCCGAGCCGTTGCAGCGGGCGTTCTGGTTGATCACGCAATGGGCCACGAAAATGACTTTCCGGCTGCGCGCATCGTCGAAGGCCGGATAACGCTCGGCGATCCGCTCGCCGAAACGCTCGGCTTCGAGATGCCCGGCGTGAGCAGTGCGATTCAGACCCAGGGCGACGAGAATACCGGTCAGCCCGCCGGTGTAGATAAAGCTGCGTCTTTTCAAACCGCGGACAGTTTTCATTCCGCCTCCTCTGACGGTAAACATATATTACGGTTTTATCGGACGGATGTACTGTACAACCGATCAGGGAAGTATTCAAGGCTGAATAAGTGTGTCTCGCTTGAATCATGAGCGTTTTGCTGAGAGAGAAATTTTATGCCAAATAGTTTCCCTTTGTGCGTGGAGTATCTTGGGGTATAATAAAGTCAAAATAATACTAAGGCCGAACAGAGTCATGAACCTTTTTATCTGGGAGGATTTGATGATGTCAGTTCGTGGATCAAGCTTGGCGGTGCTGTCAGCAGTCATGCTTCTGCTTTGCGGCGCCGCCGTGCAGGCGGCCGGTATCGAGAATATCGACGGGATAACGCTGGAGCGGGATGTCGTGTTCGGTGACGCCGACGGCTACGAGCTGACGCTGGATATCGCCTGGCATCCCGGCTCGGGTCCAGCCCGGCCCGCGGTTGTCCATATTCACGGTGGCGCATGGCTGAACGGCGCCAAGTCGCCATACCGGGCCATGCAGTTCGCCAGGGCCGGTTTCGTGGGCGTGAGCATCAATTACCGTCTCTCCGGTGTGGCAACCTTCCCGGCGGGAGTTCACGACTGCAAGCGCGCGCTCCGCTGGTTGAGGGCCAACGCCGCCAGGTACGGGATCGACCCGCAGAGGATAGGAATCGTGGGAGAGTCGGCCGGCGGGCACCTGGTGGCGCTGCTGGGGACCTCGGGCGGGAGCCGCTACCTGGAGGGGTACGAGGGCGACCTCGATCAGTCGAGCGCGGTGCAGTCGGTGGTGGACCACTACGGGCCGGTGGATTTCCTGACAATGGAGGACAAGCCGGGGCGGATGCGCCACCTGACAGATGATTCACCTGAATCGCGCTGGCTGGACCGTCCGGTGACCGAGGCCCCCGAACTGGTGGCGCTGGCGAATCCGATCACCTATATCGATCCGTCCGATCCGCCGATGCTGCTGATACATGGGGAGAAGGACGGCATCGTGATTATCGAGCAGTCGGAATACCTGTTCGAGGCGCTGCAAAAAGCGGGAGTGAAGAGCGAGTTCGTGCGCGTGGCCAACGCCGACCACGGCTATCCGCCGAACCCGAAAGACGCGGTAGTTGCGCCGAGCCGGGACGAGATACACCGGATGGAGATCGAATGGTTCAGGCGGACCCTGGGTCTGAGTGGAGAGTAATCGCCAGCACCCCAAAAAAAACGGCCTGATTCATCAAGAGTCAGGCCGTTCCCATTATCGACGTCAGAAAGTGAAATCGGCTTAATAAACTTACAGTCAATATTTTTCCGGCTTTTCTTTATAAACTGACCGGGATCCCCTTTTCCTTCAGATATTTCTTTGCCTGCGGGATCGAGATTTCACCGAAATGGAAGATCGAGGCGGCCAGCACCGCCGAGGCCTTGCCCTCCACAACCGCCTGGTACAGATGTTCAAGCCTGCCCGCGCCACCCGATGCGGTGACAGGAATCTTCACGGCTTCCGCCACGGCGCGGGTCATCTCGATATCGTACCCGTCTTTTGTCCCGTCGCAATCCCTGCTTGTCAGAAGTATCTCTCCGGCTCCCAGAGATTCCGCCTTCCTGGCCCATTCCACGACATCGGCTCCGGTGGATTTTTCGCCGCCGCTCACAACCAGCTCGAGCCGGGGCTTGCCGCTGCCCGGAGGATTTTTCAGGCCGTCTATCGCGACCACGAGCTTTTCACTGCCGAAAAGGCGGGATGCCCTGGCGATCAATTCCGGGTTTCTCACCGCCGCCGTGTTGATCGATACTTTTTCCACGCCCAGATCGAACAGCGCCTGCATGTCGTCCAGGCTCCCGATTCCGCCTCCCACGGTAAATGGAATGGTGACAGTCTGGATCACCCGTTTCACCCATTCCAGCTTTGTTTTTCTGTTCTCCACCGTGGCGGCGATATCCAGAAATACGAGCTCATCGGCGCCTTCCCGGCAGTAGGCGGCCGCGCTCTCGACCGGATCGCGGGCGTCCCTGAGGTTGACGAAGTTGATGCCCTTGACTACCCGGCCCTCTTTGATGTCCAGGCAGGGGATTATTTTCACCACTCTTGGATCCATTATTCTTTCCCGTGGCCTTTCTCGCTGCGACTTGTTCAAATGTCAGGAAAACAAGGGGACATATTCAGATTGCTTCAATAGTTGACGGTGGCTTAGTGGTGATGTTGTACGTGACACTCACCACCCCCGGGACTTTTTTGACGATTTCGTTGGCGAGCTTCGTCAGAATATCGAAAGGAATATTTGTCGGAGTGGCTTTGCGCGCATCGACGCTGTCCCAGCAACGCACCTCGATCTGCTGCCCGAAATCGCGCTTGCCGTCGCGTATGCCGGTTACACGGTCCTGGTGCAGGATCGCCAGGTACTGGAACGCGCCGGTATTTTTGAGAAAACGCTCGACCACGACTGTCGCCATGCGCACGGTCTCGATACGTTCCGGCGTCACCTCGCCGATCACGCGGGCGGCAAGGGCCGGACCCGGGAACGGGATGCGCTCGAACAGCTCGGAGGGCAGCCCCAGGGCTTTTCCGACTTTCCGGACCCCGTCTTTGCGCAACTGAATAAGCGGTTCGAGAATATGATAGCCGAAAGCGGCGTGCGGGTCGATGCCGATCTGCTCGAACACGTTATGTTGACGCTTGATCCCCGCGGCAGTCTCGTCCACATCGGTCAGAATGGTTCCCTGGAGAAGGTATTTTGCTCCACTCTCCTTGAATATCCGTCCGAATACTTTCTTATAGAATGTCTGCGTAATGGCCTCGCGTTTCTTTTCAGGGTCCGCGATTCCCTTGAGCGCAGCAAAGAATTCCTTCCTGGCATCTACAACTTCAACCTTAACTCCGAGTTTCTTGAAAAAACCAGCGACTTTTGCCGCCTCGCCCTCGCGCATGATGCCATTCTCGACAAAGACGGTCTGAAGCTGCCTGCCCAGCGCCCGATGCCCGATCATGGTGACGGTTGATGAATCGACGCCGCCGGAGAGAGCGTTGATCGCCTTGCCGTCTCCCACCTTCTCTTGTATTTCCCTGACTTTTTCATCGATGAATTTTTCGGTGTTCAGTTCCCTGGCCTTGATTTCTTTAATCATGGAACCGTCTCCTTTGTCTTGAGTAAAGTCATCTCTGGATTATTCCCGCACTATTAAGACGCTGCAATATAATTCAGTCCGGTCTGGTTGGAGTCAAGTGTTAAAAGTTCCGTAAAATTGGATCAACTACAAAGCAGCGGCGTATCAAATATTAAATGAAAAGAATCCTTCGGGGGCTTGCCTAAAAAGATGGAAGGCTTCGCTTGGTCGTCCTCATTAAAGAAGCAGGCGGGAGGGACCAATTCCCTCACCGAGGACGCCAAACGAAGCCTTTAAACTCTAAAATCCAAACCAGTATTTTATGTAATTACACAGCCCCGCTCTTGGAAAGGGCACAGTCCCATCATTCCACAAAGGGAACCCCTGGCGCGGTCTCGGGCAAAAGCGAGGCGGACAAACAGGGCCTTGCACGGGCTTCAGCGCTCGGAGGGGCTCATCCCCTCACCGGATCGGCTCAAGCAAAGCTCTATAGAGAGAATATCGGCAGAGAAGGCAAAAGTCAATAGAGGAAAATCAAATGGTATTAACCGCTCTGTCGGGACGCATAAGTGCTATTCGAAGTCATAAACACAGAAGATTGAAAAGAAGAAAATACATTTTCAAACAACTTGAGAAACGGACCTCAGAGGGATCCTGAGAAAATGAAAACGGCCTAATTTATTTAAATTTAGGCCGTTAAATAATCTTGGTGCCGAAGGCGGGAATCGTCTTATGGCTCGCAAACCCGCACCAAATCTGTTTTAATCCCTTCCAAAAATCCTGATTATTAAGTCTTGACCGCACTCTATACGCACCCAGAATCACCATATATCACAGGGTCGCCTTGATAATTTTTTTGATAACCTTGCGACAAACACAAGGAGGTCTGGTAGTGAAAAAGAAGATCATAGAAACCGGCGGACAAGTCAAGCATATATATAATCACGAAGGCTTGAATGAGCTTCAACAGCGTTTTGCTGTCGAATATATGCTCGACTTAAACGCGACCCGTGCTTATCGTCGCTGCAAACCTCACGTAACACCAAATACGGCAAGAGTAGAGGGGTATAACATCCTGACAAATCCTGCTGTTAAGGAGAGAATTAAACAGTTATTA
>CAYYNT010000080.1:0-16753 GCA_964473155.1 uncultured Gemmatimonadales bacterium
GACCGAATCATTTCCGCTTGAAATAAGTGGCATACTTGATGCTCTATTCCTCGTACATAAATGTTGCTCTGTTTGCCTGAAGACATCTGAATATTCCGCTGAAAGGCTTATATGAATAGAAAGGCAAGATCGACCGGTCCTGAACACCAGAGCGGGAGGTCCGGCAAAATGACTGAAAACGAACACAGCTTCTCAAAAATCGACAATTCTGCGAACGCAGAGGGCAGACCCACTGAAAAAACGTCCGGAAACAAAGAAATAAAGAGCGGCGTGACTTCCACCCCGTCCAATCCAACCGAAAATTCCGGAATGGACTTCTCATCCATTGTCCAGTCCATTCCGGATATAGTTTACAGGCTTGACGCGGACGGCCGGTTCACGTTCATCTCGCGGGCTGTAAAAAGGTACGGCTGGAATCCGGAAGAGCTGATCGGACATCACTTTCTGGAGATAGTCCATCCCGATGACAGGGACAAGGCAGTACACCGCCTGGATGAGCGCCGCACCGGCGAACGCCGGACACGGGCTTATGAAATACGCCTGCTCATCCGCAGTCAAAACGGGAAAAATGATAAACCCTCCTTCCTTCTGGATGCCGAGGGGCTGTATCTCAACGAAATCCCGGCCGCAGATGCTTTCTTCGGCTCGCAGGGACTGGTCCGGGAGGTCAGCGGACCGAAAATGACTGTCCCGGCGGGCACGCGCGACAAGTATGCCAGCAAGTCACTGGCCCAGACCTCCCCGGCGTTGTATGTCGCCTTTGACAGTCAGTGGCGGATACTGAGCGCCAACCCGTCGTTTCTCTCAGCCACGGGCTACCGGGAAGAGGAAATACTGGGCCGGGATTATATCAGTCTGTTCGTGCCCCTGGAAGAACAGGAACCAGTGCTCTCAATGCTGGAGGGCCTGATCCGCAACGAGAGCGGCGGATGCATCCACAACACCATCCTTGCCAGGAATGGCGAAAAGCGCAAAGTCGACTGGTTCGGACGCGCGCTGTACGCTGTGGAAGGAAGTCTCGACTATATCTTCGGCTTCGGCGTTGACATCACTCAGCTCGAGCGCAACGCGGTTCTTCTGAGACGGCGCAAGGAATTCGAAACGCTCATCGCCTCGATCGCCACCGGTTTTATCAACATCCTGCCGGAAAAAGCAGACTCCGAGATAATCCGGGCCTTCGAAAAAATCGGCTCGCTTCTCAACGTCGACTGCTGCCTGCTCTACCGCTTCGACGAACAGATGCGCGGCATGGATCTGACACACGAATGGCACACCGGTCAATTCCCTGGCGGAGATGTTTTCCCACAGCAATACTATCCGCCATCCGACTCCTGGGTGATGGGCAACCTTAAGGAACTAAGAACCATCCTCGCGCTGCATCTGGATGACCTGCCCACGGAAGCCGAAAGAGCGAAAACGATGTTAGCCGCGGCAGGAGTGCGCTCGGTTGTGATAGCGCCGTTGCTGTTCGCCGGGGAACTTAAAGGGATGCTCGGCTTCTACTGGGCCCGCGAGACCGCGGAACTTGAGAAGGAAGACATCGCCCTGATCGAGACCGCCGTGCATATCATCTCCAACGCGATACAGAACATGCTTGAACATGCCCTGCTGGAAGAATACCGCACCGCGGTGGAGAGCGTCGAGGACATGATCACGGTTGTGGATGAAAACTATACCTACCGGCTGGCCAACTGGAGCTACCTGGAGTTCGTGGGAAAGGGACGGGAGCAGGTTGTGGGCCACACGATAGCGGAAGTGGTCGGAGAGGAACTGTTCGAAAACCAGTTAAAACCCCGGATCGACAGGACACTTGCCGGCGAGGGCATGGGATTCGATTCGGTGCGTTATCACAAATCCCTGGGCGAGCGTGTCATCAGGCTGCATCAAAGCCCGATGCCGTCGCGTGATGGCCGCAGGGCCCTCGTCACAATCATAAAAGACATCACTGAAAAGCAGCAGATGCTGGAAGCGCTGCAACATTCGGAGAAAAAATACCGCCATCTGGTGGAAAACATAAGCGAATTATTCATAGCCCTGGACAGGGAAGGCCGTTTTACCTATATCAGTCCGGCGGTCGACAATCTTTTCGGTTACTCGCCGGAAGAGGTTACCGGACTGCATTTTATCGATTTCATCTATCCCGAGGACAGGGAAAGGGTGATAAAGTCTTTCGAGAAAGAACTCGACGGCCAGATCGACCCGCTGGAATACCGGGTTGTGCGGCGTAACGGGGAAGAACGCTGGGTGTACTCAGCATGCAGCCAGATATTCGAAAACGGCCGGATTGCAGGCATTCAGGGAGTGATTTCAGACATCACCGAGCGGAAGACGGCCGAAATGGTGCTGAAAGAAAGCGAGGAAAAATACCGCCTGCTGATTGAAAACTTAGGTGCGGTAGTGGCGCTGATCGATCACGGGGGCGCCTTCCACATGCTCAACAGCACCGCCGCTCAGTCTCTGGGCGGACAACCGCGCGATTATATCGGTAGAACGATCTGGGACGTTTTCCCCGCCGATGCCGCAAATTACATGGCGGCCAACATCCATAAGGTGATTGACAGCGATCAGGGCCTGACAGAAGAAATGGAAGCTCCATTGCCCGACGGCAACCGCCGCTGGTTCCGCGTGAACCTGCAACCCTATCGTATCCCGCGGCTTCAATTACCGGTCGTGCAGTTGATCGCCCACGACATTACGGAACTGAAAAAACTGGAAGAGGAACGGACCAAAGCCGGCAAACTCGAATCTATCGGGATTCTGGCCGGGGGTCTGGCCCACGATTTCAACAACATCCTGACCTCGATTCTGGGCAACATCACCCTGGCCCGCCTCCATCCAGGCATCAGCGAAGACCTGGGGCGAATCCTGTCCGCGGCCGAAAAATCAAGCCTGCGCGCCCGCGACCTGACCAGCCGGCTTCTGACTTTCAGCCGCGGCGGCGCTCCGGTCAAACGCACATTACGGCTGGGGACCCTTCTGCGGGAATGTGTGGAATTAGCCGCGCGCGGCTTACCGGTCGACAGGAGTTGCGAAATACCGCCGGACCTCCCGCCGGTCAACGCGGATGAGGGCCAGATACGCCAGGTGATCGGAAACCTTTGCCGGAACTCGGTCCAGGCCATGCCGGAGGGCGGGGCTCTCACAATCGAAACCTCTGCGATAGCCCTGAATAAGGGCAACGAGTGCTCACTGCCCGCGGGCAATTATGTCCGGATCACCGTTCGGGACACCGGTCACGGCATAACGGCGGAGAACCTGCCCAAGATATTCGACCCCTACTTCTCGACGCGGCCAGGGGGCACAGGGATCGGCCTTGCCACAAGCTATTCAATCATCAAGCGCCATGGCGGATGTATCCGGGCGGAATCCACGCCTGGCAAGGGATCAGCCTTCCATGTCATCCTTCCGGCGTGCATGGATGCAAAAGCCGTTTCACCGGCGGCTTCCCCGGCTGCAGTCTCCCCGCCCGCAGCCGCCGGGCCGGCGAAGCCGCCTGAGCGAAGAGCCGGCCGCTCAGCGCGTATACTGATGCTGGATGACGAAACTCAGGTGCTCAAGGTGACCTCGGCCATGCTGGAACACCTGGGGCATCAGGTGACTCTGACCGATGACGGTGCGAAAGCGCTGGCGGAGTTCGAGAAGGCCAGGGGTGAGGGAAAACCTTTCGATCTGTTGATTATGGACCTGAACATCCCTGGCGGCATGGGCGGTAAAGAGACGATTGCCAGGCTGATTGAAATCGATCCTGAGGTGAAAGCTATCGTAGCGAGCGGGTACTCGAACGATCCCATTCTCTCCGACCACGAGAAATACGGGTTCGCTGGGATAGTCAACAAACCTTTCCGGCTGTCTGAACTGAAACAGGCAATCGAGCAGATTACAGGAAAAGCGGCTGACTGATATGGCGATGCCATCCACCGGCGACCGCCGCGGGCAGTTTCCAGGCGCGCGTTATCTGTCTCCGGACTGCGCCTCGGTCTGGGCCTGTGCCTGCGCGGCCTGACGGTAGGCCTCCTGCGCCTCGTCGTTCCGGCCCATCGACTCCAGTATCGCGGCTTTCATCGTGAAAACCTCAGTCACGGGATTGACCGCCGCCGCCAGACGGACATAGCGCAGGGCGTTCTCCGCATCGTTCCGGTCCTTCCAGTAGATATAGGCCAGGCTGAGGGCCGAGGTGGAAATCTGGCGCACTCCCCCGCGGATCGCTTCCTTGTACTGCGCTTCCGCCTCCTCGTTCCGTCCCAGCTTGAACAGGTCTCCGGCCAGGCGCGCTGACAACTCACCCGAATCATTGGCCCCGGGCAGGCAACTCTTAAGCAGCGCGACAGCCTCTTCCATCCGTCCCTGACGGTAAAGCAGGCTTTCCAGGACCAGCGCCAGGCGTGTGGCCGCGGGACGGTAGCTCAAGCCGCGGCGATAAAGCTCCTCCGCCTCCTTCGCCCGGTTACGGCCCTCGTACAACTGCCCCAGGAACACATAGCTGTCCACCTCCACCGGATTCATCTCCAGCGTCTTCTCATATGCCTTTACCGCATTGTCGTACTCGCCGTTTTTCATGTATGACCAGCCGAGATTGACCCAGAGCAGAGGATACGTGCTGTCGCTTGCCACACCGCGTTCGAGCACCGCTATTGCGGCGCTGTAATTCCCGAGCCGGTTCAGCTTGCTCCCCAGCAGGTTGTAGTGAAAGCTGTCCTCGTAGCGCGGCGGATCCGGGAACTGCTCCATCAGGCGGGCCACTCCGGCGGAGGTGGTCTCCCCGGCAAGCGCATCGGCAATACTACTGAAACCGGCATAACGCTGCGCCCGGTCGTAGTAATCATAGTAGATCAGCACGGAGGCCACGCCGATCACGGCCAGAGTTGCGCGGAGACGCCAGGTCCCTTGCAGCTTCCCTTCCAGTGGCGGCAGGGAAAAACCGAATACAGCCATCACCGCCAGAGGAACTATTATCAGGCTCCAGGCCCCGGCAAACAAGCCATAGATCAGGCAGCTTGTCACGCAGAACGCCGCCGCCCATAGAGGACGGATAAACAGCACGATTGTCAGGAAAGGCACGAGGCTGATCAGCAGATAAGGCTCGCGGACCAATCCAAGCTGGGCAATCAGAAGTGTGAGCAGAAAACCGGCCACAGTCCCGATAATCGCGTGCTTGACCAGCGGATTGTCCTTTCCGCGCTGTTCCGGCTCAAGTAAAGTCTGCACCTTCGGCCCGCCGGTCACGATACCCAGTATCAGGCCGAAAATCATCAGCCAGTACCAGAGTTCATAGGGGTTCATCGGCGCCCAGGAGGCCATGTTGCCGACTTTCAGGTGCAACAGCATGTGGAACGGGAATATCAATAATGTCAGCCACTTCCACCAGCCCTTGAATCCGCCGTAGAACAGGATCAGGAAGACAGCCAGGAAATCCACGCCGGTTGAGATCCAGGCCACTATGCCGGCAAAAGGCACATCCGAATAGTAGGGGTTTCGAATCGGGATAGTCCAGACCCACCATTTGACCGCCGCAGCGGCCGCCTCGACCGCGTAGGCCACCGCGCCCATCAAGAGCGAGGCCATGCCGATCAGCCGGAACAGCGGCACGCGGGTTGACCGTCCACGGGTGATCAGCCACTCGACCGCAGACCATGACAGGTAAAGAGCGAAAACCCAGCCGATACATTCCTGAAGCGAAGCCTGCCAGATTTTGACCACCGGCCGCACCATCAGGTAGGGCAGACTGGTCCCGCCCAGAAGGTCTGTTATGATATGATAGATCGTGTTGCCGCGCAGGATGCCGAACGCGAAGCAGGCGGGGAAAAAGATCAGCGTGGCCCGCCGTCCCCGGTAATGCCAGGAATGCAGAAACAGCAGGAGCAGCAGCAGGGAGGATGGAATCATAAGGAGAAGGTGCATTTTTTCGTTTCCCGCAGCTAAAAGTGTTTTTCATTCCCGCGGATTATCTCGAACCGCCTCTGCCCTGTGCTGTTCCGGCCGGGGACAGGCTTTCCGCCACGGCGCGGCAGCGTTCGGCATCTTCCGTGCGGCCGAGTTTTTCGAAGGTCAAAGCCAGGTTCAGGTAAGCGGGAATCATTCCTGGCTGAAGGTTGATCGCCTTGCTGTAGCAGTCAACGGCTTCTTCAAGTTCTCCCCGGTTGGTGAGCTGCGCGCCGAGGTTGATCCAGGCCTCCGCCTTGAAGGGATTTCGCCTGGCGGACTCGCGGTAAAGGGATTCCGCCGCGGCCCGGTCGCCTTTGCGCAAGGCCACGTTGCCCAGGTTGAATATGGCGTTCGAGTTATCCGGGCTGACTTCCAGGGCGCGCTTGAAATATTTTTCAGCCCGCGGCAAGTCTCCGGCCCGGTAACGGATCAGTCCCAGGTTGATCAATATCTGCGGACTTGCCGGGTTGACTTCCAGGGCGCGGATGAACGCCTGCTCCGCTGCCGATGGGTTCCCCAGGTCTTCCTCGACCAATCCGAGATGGAACCAGGCATCCGCCTGCCGGGGCCGAATGGCCAGCACCTCTCGATACCAGCGCCGGGCCTCCTGCCGCTTCCCGATGCCGTTATAATAGTTGGCCAGCTGGAAACGCACGGTGAAATCATTACGGCCGGCAGCCGCGGCTGCGGCCAGGGAGTCGGGATCGGGCGATGCCCCTCCAAGGAAGTGCTGGATATACTGGTCCTCGCTGTTCATAATGCCGGCCCGCCGGTACAGTTCGAAAGCCACTGCATGCTCCTCGAACACCCAACTGGCGAATTTCCCGCGGTAGAGAGTCTTGCGCGCCTCAAACCAGTAGTTCAGGTCCCTGGCCAGCGCGGACAGGCTGTCCGCCCCGCCGGGTTCGTTCCATGTCAGACAGGCGCTCACCGGCTCCATGTTGTCGAGCAGCCAGTGGTAGGTGTCAAGCGGAACCACCGGAGCCATCACTTTGGAAAACTCGACCAGCGGATGTGCGTCCGTGTTGAGCGGCGCCCCTTTGAGCAGCTCGCCCAGCCGCTGCTCTCCCATCATGAACAGCGACAGGAACGATAATGGCTGTGACAGGCTTATCTCGGCCAGATCACGCGAGATGAACGGGTCCTGCATGCGTCGCCGCAGTTCAGCGTAATCCGGCTTGAACGGCTCACGGGTTCCCAGAAGGATCAGGTTCGAGGGATTGCAGTACCAGAGAGTGCAGTGAGGAAAAACATCCATGAAACTCAGCAGAAGCGAACGGAACTCGGTCAGGCTGAGACCGTTGGTGGGCAGCCATGCACAGATTGTCCCGCGTGGCGCCAGGGCACGGTCGCACAGATGGTAAAAATCATGCGTATACAGGGCCGGACTGAGTTTTGGATGAATGGCGTTGAAAGAAATGATATCGTACTTCGCCGAGGAGGTCAGAATAACGTTCCGGCCATCGTTGAAGATCATTTTCACCCGGGCGCTGTCCATCACCCCGTGGTTTTCGGGATGAAAATACGGGGCGGTCAGCACCTCGTCCGGCACCAGCTCCACGCAGGCGGATTCCTGCAATCCGTAGCGTGTGGCGGTGTAAAGAGTGTTGCCCAGCCCGAAACCGACCACCAGCATGTTTTTCGGGTCCGGGTGAAACAGTATCGGCAGGTGCGCGAGCAGCTTGTGGATCACCATGTCCTCGAACCCGGTGTATGCCGTGCTCTCGCCGTTGATATTCAATTCCCTGTCGCCGCCGCTGTTGCGCAGCACGGCCACGCTGGCCGCCGCGCCCTCCTTTACGAACAGTATCTCCTTGCCGGAATCCTCGAGGTCATGCCGCACCACAGGGGCCAGACTGCCTGAGACTGTCAGCCAGACTACGGCCAGGGCGGCTGCGGCCGGCAGTCCGGCAAGAGCTGTCCTGCGGACCGTCCTGCCGGTGGAATCCTCAAGATAGAAAGCTGCCAGCGCTATAATCAGATTGATCACGGCCACAGTCAGGATGGAGCCTGCGATCCCGGCCAGGGGCAGGATCACCAGGCCGGCGAACAGGGAGCCGAAAATGGTCCCCAGCGTGTTGGCCGCGTAAAGAAGGCCCACGCCGCTGGCGGTGGCCCCGCCGCGGCCGCGCACAAATATCCGGTTGACCAGGGGGAACGAGGCGCCCATGGCCAGGGTCGGGATTCCCAGAACCATGATGCAGAGAACGAAACGGGCGAATATCGTTTCCCACCACGTGCTCGCGCCCAGCAGAAGGTTCAGTTTCTGGTATAGCTGCGGCAGCGCGGCGATCAGGGGTATGCTGGCCAGAGCGGACAGGGCGATCAGCCCCTGAAGCGCTCCGAAAAGCGCCAGCGGATTGCGGCTCCGGTCGGCGAACTTTCCGGCGGCCAGGCTACCCAGGGCGATTCCGGCAAGGAAGCAGATCAGAATCATGCTGAATGCGTGCACGGACAGTCCGACAAAATAAATCAGCGCGCGGGTCCAGAGCACTTCCAGGGCCAGGGCCGTAAAACCGGCTCCCGCGTACAGCCAGGGCAGCAGTTTCCGGCAGGCCTCCCTATACTCGTGAACCGGCCCGGCGGGACGCGGAGGGGCCCCCTCGATTTCGGCCGCCAGTTTCCTGCCGCGCGCCAGACGGGCTATCATCAGAATCGCCACGCCCGAGACAGTCAGGTTGCCGGCCACCGCGGCCAGGTTTGTAAACTGTTCCCCGTACTCGCCGATCAGCCAGAAAGCGGCAGCAAAACTGCCGCAGACGGCGCCGAGAGTATTTAGTCCATAAAGAAGCCCAACCCTTGCTCCCACCTCCACTCCCGAGCGCACTAGAAAACGGCTCATCACCGGCAGCGTGGCTCCCATCAGCGCGGTGGGCGCGATCAGGATAGCGGCGGAAAGGCAGAACCGGGCCAGGAACAGGCCCGCCCCCGAAGACAATCCGTATGCGTTGAGCGCAATGTACGCCCTGTCAAGCACCGGAAGAAGAAGGAACATCACCGCCGCTCCGGTCAGACCTATCCCGGCCTCAATCCAGGCATACATCGTGAGCGGACGGGTATTGCGGTCTGCCAGCCGCCCGAACAGCCAGCTCCCCAGGGCCAGTCCGCCCATGTACACCGCCAGCACCGTGCTCACTGCATGGACCGTGCTGCCGAAAGCCAGGGTCAGCTTACGCATCCAGACTATTTCATAGATCAGCCCGCTCATCCCGGAGAGGAAGAAACAGACATAAACCCAGATCGATATCGCGGATGGAGCCATCTAAGACCTTCGCCCCGATCTTTTAAAAGGTGGCCTGCCCGGCTGGCCCAGGAACAGGAATATTCCCTCGCGAAACATTCAAATATAAAATCCGCCCGCAATAGCGCCAGAGAGATAATACAATATGCACATCCTGGCAAGTATCTGCTATCTATATTGTATTGGAATTCCAACACGGCGTTAATCCGAGAAACCGGAGGCCTCCCAGCCCTTGCCGGAAATAATGCAAAGTATTCCAATGCAGCATTAAGTACGCATTCTTAACCAATATAGCCGTTTCAGCCAAGTTTTTTTTGTTGACAGAGGAAAGAAAATAGCGTATATAGGTATCTGTTCAGACAGGCGTGAATACGTTGCCGGATTCAAGCCAACTAATTTATTACATTGCAATAACCTGAGTCATATTTCCGTCAAGTAATTTTAAAAATCAGAGTCGTACATATTTGTACGACTCCCGAAATCAGACCAGCTTACGCCGTTTAGACAAATCGCGGGCAAGATAAAAAGTATAGAATCAATATTCTCCGCTTTTCAGCATCTCTTGATAAACAAGTTGTTATTTTGTTTACGTTTCCGTATGATTCAGGCTTCTGTCAGATAATTTGAGGCCCGCGAATCGACTTTTTCAGCAGATCAATACAGCTTTTCAAGCCGACTCTTTCTAAGAGCTGACATAAGCAGCTCAATACTTTGGGGTTAATAAGCCGTATAACTGTTGTTTTTTTGTTTTTTGACGTCTTTTTGTTAGTCGCATTTGTTTGTACGACTATTTTTACGTCAAAGAAGCCGGAAATATCCGAGTTAAACTGCGATGGGAAAATGCCGGCAGGAAATAATCCTTTTCTCCGGCAATATGGAACCACATAACAGAAAGGA
Source organism: uncultured Gemmatimonadales bacterium (assembly GCA_964473155.1). Classification (GTDB taxonomy): domain Bacteria; phylum Gemmatimonadota; class Glassbacteria; order GWA2-58-10; family GWA2-58-10; genus JAJFUG01. The sequence continues at coordinate 10,061 of CAYYNT010000080.1, forward strand.
GGTTAAAAGGCAAGATCAACATGGATGCCGTCTGTATCCCGCGGTGTTCAAGCTCAAAACAGTCGCGAAAGGGGGTATCGAATACGGCCTGCATATTTTGTCCAAGTCAGGATTCCACAGAAATGAATCTTTCAGGGGGATCTATGTCCATTATTCGTAAAATGTTTTCATCTTCCACTGTCCTTGCCTTGAGCGCAACCTTGCTGCTGGCTGGATCGAGCTTGTTCGCCCAGCTCAACACGGCCAAGGTGGAGGGAACGGTCAGGGATAAGGAAACTGGTTCGCCCCTGGCCGGCGTCCAGGTAATTGTCGAGGGCACCCGCCTGGGCAACGTGACCAACTCCGACGGGTATTATTTCATTCTGAACGTTCCGGCCGGTCGCAGAAATGTGGTGTTTACATTCACCGGTTACCAGAAAACAACTGTTTCCAACGTAATGTTGCTCGCCGGACAGACTACTACGGTGGATGCCAGCCTCAGCAGCACGGTGGTCGAGATGGAGGGCATCACGGTGGAGGGCGCCACGGAGGTGCTTATCCCGCGCGATAACACCGTGACCAAGCAGCGCCTGACTGCCGAGAAACTGGATGAAACCCCGACTACAAAGCTCGAGGACCTGATGGTCCTGGAAGCCGGCGTGCAGTCGGGCGGCGAGGGCGGCCGCGCGCGAGGTCTCCGCATCCGCGGCGGACGTCTGGGCGAGGAAGCCATGGTGGTTGACGGCGTGACGGTGCGAAACTTCACCGCCAATCCGTTCCGTGAAGGCCAGTTCTGGATCTGGAACCAGGAGGAAGGGTCCCAGGGCGAGGACACCACGCCGTTGGAATTCTCCACCAGCGCGGTCGAAGAAGTCGATATCCTGACCGGCGGATTCCAGGCCGAGTACGGCCAGGCCCAGAGCGGCATTATCAATATCGTGACCAAGGAAGGCGGCCCGGAGTACAAGGGCAACTTCCGCATTATCAGCGACGGGCTCAATCCGCGCACTGCCGATTATGGCTACAATCAGGTCCAGACAAGCGTCGGCGGACCGGTCCCGTTCATAAACAACCTGTTCTTCCAGGGATCGGCCGAAATACAGGGCTTCACCGACCGTTTCCCGACGCACGCGGATGAGGGTTTCCGCGGCATCAACAAGGATTTCGTCAAACACCTTAACGATGCCGTGGGGAACGATCCCGTGTTCGGCGCGCAGCAGCCAGCGTTCACGCTGGACATGCTGACCGCGGGACGCGAAAGCTTCAAGACGCGTATGATAGCCGACTATCCGAACCTCAAGGTCGATCCGGCCTACAGCATGGACCAGGGGCTTTTCTCTCCGTCTAACCCGGTCCGTCAGCCCCGCAACTGGCAGGACCGCACCATGGCCACCGGCAAGCTGACCTATTCGCCGTTCTCCGGACTCAAGTTGATGGGAAGTGCGCAGTTCTCGCGCAACCAGAACACCTGGCCGAACATCACCAGCGAAGCCGGCGACGACATCTATTTCAACAACGGCTTCGTCACCAGCGAAATGCTGCCGCAGCGCCGCTGGGACACCAGCCGCGGCGACCGCCAGATGGCAGATGGCACCTGGTGGGCGATAATCCCGCCCAACACCGCGCGCCGCACCCGCACAACCAACGTGATCGCAGGCGCCAACTGGGACTTCTACAGGACCGCAACCCAGAATGCCTCGCTGCAGTTCCGCTACACCAATTTCCGGGTGCAGGACATCAACAACTCGAACCTCAAGGACAACTACGAGCGCGACACTTTCCTGTCCTGGTCCGCTCACGACGTCCCGTTCGAGGTCGAGACTTTCCCGAACCGCGAGGGTGCGCGTTCGATTGAAGACGCCGCGTATTACTACCCGGACGGCGCCACGGACTGGTCGCGCGAGGGCGCTTTCGCCACGCCGTTCAACTACGCCACCAATGTCCAGCTTTACTATATGACTTACCGCTACACCCGCGAGCTTCAGCATAACTTCAAGACTGATATAGACTTCCAGATCAACCGTTACAACCGGGCAAAATTCGGCGCCCAGATAACGCGTTTCGACAACCAGCAGTTCACGATCACTCCGGGATCGAACGGTATCCTGAGAGAACTGGACAACGAGTTCAACTACCGTCCGCGCATGTACGCTTTCTACGCCCAGAACCGCACCGATCTCGGCGATTTCGTGTTCGATTACGGCCTGCGCTACGACAGCTTCCAGCCGCGCGACAACTGGGGCTTCCGTCACGGCGATTACTGGGGCGAGCGTTATTATCCCGAGAACTTCAGTGAATTCTCGCCGCGCTTTGACGTGGCTTTCCCGGTCACGGACAAGGCCCAGTTGCGTTTCAGCTACGGCATATTCACGCAGCTTCCCAGTATGAACCTGATTTTCAACGGTTCAAACTCCGGCGGCCTGGGCTTCTCGCGCACGGACGCTTTTGAAAGCGGACTGAGCTACCTGATGAGCGATGATGTCGTGGTGGACATGGTTGGCTTCTACCGGGACGTAGACGGCAACATAGCCCAGGGTAACTACTTCCGCGACTACGTGGAGTGGCATACCGGCCGTCATGTCCGCGGCCTGGCCGGCGGTTATGTCAACCAGGACAAGGGCAACATCAAGGGTATGGACCTGACGTTGAAAAAGCGCTTCTCCCAGAACTACTCGTTCAACGTGATCTACACCCTTCAGTTTTCACGCACGACCGGTTCCAGCTACCTGAGTTCGACGATGGACGAACTGCGGCCGATCGAGGGCGACCGGACCCATAAGTTCACTTCCTACCTGAATTACGTGGTCCCCAAGAACGTCGTCTCCAACTCGATCGCAAACATGATCATGCAGGACCTGAGCGCTTACTCGATAGTCACCTTCTCGAGCGGTCAGCCCTCCGGCGCTCCCGGCGATCTGAGCCGCCGCCGCGGCCGCTGGGACTACAATGTGGACCTGCGCCTGAGCAAGCCCCTGTTGATGGGCGGCAAGCGACGCCTGTCCTTTATGTGCGAGCTGTACAACCTGACCAACCGCAAGCTGCCGCGGCCCTACCCCATGGGTTACACTTACCAGGGCAACCGCTATGTGACCGGTGGACGGGACATCACGTGGGATGAGGCCACATTCAACGAAAAATGGCTGTTCCAGGCCGATTTCAACGGCGACGGGGTGCTTTCGGTTGAGGAAGCGGCCAAGGGCAATATCGCCGCCTCGGTCATGTCCAATCTCTCCAACCTTACCGGCTGGGGCATCGCCCGCCAGATCAGGCTGGGACTGGACTACAGCTTCTGATACTCAGTCGCGATGAACTGAGTCTGTGTTAGAATTATCCTGATTCAAACAGGAGAAACAATATGCGGAATGCGAAGAACCACCTTTTTAAACCGGCCCTTATCGCCCTGATCCTGGGTTTTGTCTGCCCGGCGCTCGCCCTGCAGGTAAAGGACCGGACGTCGCAGGGGAACAACCTTGGATTGCAGCAGAGGCTGGGATCCACTGTGTTCGACGGGTCGCACGAGTACCCGCGCGGCTCGGGAAACTATATCCACACGTATGAAGGCGGCATGGGACATTTCCTCAGCGTCGTGCGCGATATCAACGGCGACGGTATCATGGAGGACACATCCTACGGCGGCGGACGCGGACGGTCTATCGTCGGCGGACGCGGCAGCCTCGAAGGTTACGACATACTGAAACAGGGATTCGACGCCGGTGAGCGCATGGACCAGTGGTGCTCGCGAGTCGAGGTCAACGAGGTCTGGTCCTCGCTCGACCCGGACAACCTGGCCCGCTGGCCGGCCGAATTCCGCGAGGGACGCACCATGTCCGGCGCACCGATCCTGCACGGCAAGGAAACCATGTGCTCGATGCTCACGGACTGTTTCAACCGCTCGTACAACCGCTCCACCCCGCCCCTGGGCGCGAGTTTCGAGTACCAGTTCTTTTTCCTGGATTACGGCGAGAGCAACGATATCGCCTACGGGCACCTTTTCATACGCAACATGTCCGAGTACATCCAGTGGAACCCGAACCCGGATTTCGTGGCCAAGACCGCCAACACGAAGCAGGGCCAGAACTGGGGCGAGTGGTGTCTGATGTATGTCGAAAACTATGTCGGCATCGAAAAAGTCGGCTCGACCAGCATGGACGAAAGCTGGATCTTCCACCCGGAAAAGGAAATCAAGGGCCAGGTGGACCGGGACGGCAAGGAGGCCGGATTTACAATGGGTGGAAACACCTTTGTGATCGGCTACAAGTCCCTGCGCAATCCCTCGTGGAACGGCGAGATAATGAAGCTGACCAACTGCAACAACATGCGCTGGGGTTCGGATTTCGGCCTCTCGGTCAGCCTGGATATCGGCGTGCTGTCTTCCACCAGCCAGGTTCACCGCTGGGCCAAGGCCGTGCATGACGGAGTGGAGGACGACCTCTCCGACATGTTCAAGGGCGCGCTCAGCCCCTGGACCGGCCGCCCCGCGGTCGGCAACCCCGGCATGCTCCTGCCCACGGACACCCGTTTCAATCAGTGGCTCTGGGGCCGCGCCGGACGTATCAATTACACCTCCTGGTCGGCGCTGCATAATTTCGGGCCGCGCGACACCACCAGCACGGATTTCGCTTTCATGTTCTGCTATCCGGCCACTCCGCCGCTGGTGCTGAAGCCTAACGACATCCAATACATCGACGATCCCGAGCTTCAGGCCCAGTTGGCTCCGATGGAGCACATGGGCGACGTGGTGAAGCTGGTGTACGAGGGCGGCTATATCCTGCCCGAGACTCCGGTTCCTCCGGCGTTGACAATCATCCCCGGCGACCGCCGGGTGACTATCACCTGGAGCAACGTCAACCTCAACACGCCGGACAAGTATTACGCTTTTCTCCAGCAGCACCCGGAGATCGATCCGAAAGGCTATTACCGCGAGTACGATTTCGAAGGCTACAGGCTGTACCGCAACTACACTGGCCCGCAGGACGCTCATGCGGAGATGATTTACCAGTGCAGCCTGACTGACAACAACGTCCAGTTCTACTATGTGGATACGCAGGACAAGGACCTCAGCTACAGCCGCCTGCGCAACGGCCTGAAGATATGGTACGCGCTGGAACCTTATGACCGCAACTATGACGTGAAGACCGGAGCGGAGTTCAGCCTCCCGGGCGCCGGGACATCCAAGACCTGGAACCGTCCGTTCCCCGAGGGCTATCATACAGTTCGCGCCCGCTCGGATGCCAGCAACTTCAAGTCCGCCAGCCTTGGAGCCATCACTTTCCAGGGAAGCGCCTCTTCCGATGCGCCGACAGCACAGCTCACCGGAAACGGAAACGGCAAGATCACCAGCGCACCTCAGCTTCTGCAGCCGCAGCTTGGTGAAATCGAGCTTATTCCGGTCAACAGCGAGAGGATAACTCAGGATATCAGCGTCAACGTGACCTGCTTCGACGCGGCGTTCCTGCCCGGCGGCTGCAACTGGCCCACCGGCGTGCGCAGCTTCAAGGTCGTGGATTCCCAGGGCAGAAGCGGCAACCCGGTCGATATAACCGTGCGCGGCGGCAGCAACGAGTCGCGTATAGTCCTCAACGGACCGGTCGACAGCGATGGCATCAGCTACGCCGTCGACGTCACGTTCAGCGAGCTCAATCACTCGGACCTCTATTTTGACTGGGACAAAGGCTCCTACACAGGCGCCAGCGCAGTGGCGGCGCAGTACCGCTGCGGTCCCGACATCAACAGCGCTCCCAACATCACCGGCTGGACCAAGAACGCCCAGTATTCAGTAACCTGGAAAACCGCCGGGAATGGTGAGTTGACCCTTGAGGTCAAGGACGTTCTGCGTAACCAGGACGTGGCTTTCGGCGAGCAGCCGGATGATTTCGGCTGGGGCTTTGTCGAAGCGGAGCTGATCGGTGACCGTTGGGGCGCCGGAGACAATATTTACAACCAGATGGTCGCCGGAACACCCAAGAACGAACGCGCGAACAAGATGTTTCAGACAATTCCGGCGGATAACGCCAATTCATTCGGCGTATATCTCAACGGAATTTTCTGGGTGTTTGAGGATGTTACATCCATGCCGGCAGCCGGAACAACGATGACGGTCACCACGGTATTCGGTGAATGGAACGACGATCAGACGGTGTTCACGCAGTATGCCGATCCGCCTTCCATCGGTGATACGTGGAAGATCGACATCAAAGCTTTTTCCATGAAAGACGAGGACATCAACCTGAGCAAGATCAAGGTCGTGCCGAACCCTTACATCGCCAGCTCGATGCTGGACGAGTCGGGCGGCTCCCGCAGGATCGATTTCATCAACCTGCCGGACAAGTGCACGATCCGTATCTACTCGCTGGGCGGCAACCTGGTCAACGTCCTCAACCATATCGGCGCCAGCCGCACCGGCTGGGGCAATTTCGCGGATGTTGACGCGATCCAGCCCGATAACTCTCCGTTCGTGTTCGAGGGTTACGACAACCACAGCGGCACGGAACCCTGGAACATGAAGAACCGTTTCGGGCAGACAGTGGCCAGCGGACTTTACTTCTATCACGTGTCGGACGCCAGAGGGAAGACGCACACAGGTAAGTTCTACATCATCAACTGAGGACTATTCCGATGATTAAAACTTACTCATCCCGCGATTCCCGGACGCATGTACGGAGGTTTCATATGTTGAAAAAAATGGCACATGCCATCTTCACCGCCGGAGTGGCC
>CAYYNT010000081.1:0-15991 GCA_964473155.1 uncultured Gemmatimonadales bacterium
CCACCAGCTCGCTCTCTTTCACCTTGGCCACGATCTCGCCCCGGCGGAACACCAGCCCTGAGCCGCGCCCGCCCGCTATACCGAAATCGGCCTCCCGCGCCTCCCCCGGCCCGTTGACCACGCAGCCCATCACCGCCACCGTTAGCGGACGGTCCACCTTTGCCAGTCGGCGCTCCACCTCCTCCGCCATGCCGATCAGGTCTATTTCCGTGCGCCCGCAGGTCGGGCACGAAATTATCTCCACCCCGCGTTGGCGCAGACCCAGCGCGGTCAGGATACGCCAGGCCACCCCGATTTCCTCTACGGGATCGGCGGTCAGGCTCACCCGCAGCGTGTCGCCAATTCCCTCGGCCAGCAGGATACCCAGGCCCGCCGCGCTCAGCACCGCCCCGCGCAGGCGGGTCCCGGCCTCGGTCACGCCCAGGTGCAGCGGATAATCGCAGCGGGCGGCGAAAATACGGTTGGCGCGGACAGTGGTCGGCACATCCGAGGCCTTGATCGAGACCACGATGTCCGTGAAGCCGCAGTCCTTGAGAAGGGCGCAATGGCCGAAAGCGCTTTCGGCCAGGGCCTCGGGCGTGGGGCCGCCGAAACGGGCCAGCAGTTCTTTCTCGAGCGAGCCGGAATTCACGCCGATCCGGATCGGTGCTTCACGAGCGGCCGCTGCGCGCGCCACCTCGCGCACCCGTTCTTTCGAGCCGATATTGCCCGGATTGATCCTCAGTTTCGCCACCCCGGCCTCCAGCGCGGCCAGGGCCAGGCGGTAATCGAAATGGATGTCCGCCGACACGGGCAGCGGAGAGCCTTTGACAATTTCTTTCAATGCCTCCACCGCCCGGCTGTCCGGTACGGCCACGCGCACCAGCTCGCACCCGGCTTCATGAAGCCGCCCGATCTGGGCCAGCGTGGCCCGCGGATCGCGGGTGTCGGTGTTGGTCATCGACTGGACCAGCACCGGATGCGCCGACCCGATTGACAGGTTTCCCACCCTGACGCTTCGCGTGGCGCGCCGCTGGCTGAGAGGTTTGGATTCTTTCAACTTCAAGACCTCTAATAAATTTTCTTATTGTGCATCTTAACCGGAATTAATCACAAATTTGATCTAAACAAAGAAAAATCATCCGCGTAGTAACACGAATGGGAGCTAACTTATTATTTTTGAATCCGGTTAGCCTTATTCAGGGGCACGGCGCGCCGTGTCCTGATATTCTTTAATGAGCGAGGCAGGCCTCGCCCCGAAAAAGAGTTCCGGCAATTTATGAATAAGCCGGATTGATAACTCGTAACCAGTATCAATATTCTAAAACAACCTTTAAAGAGCAACCATAACGTTACATGGTTAAGAAAAACCCCGCGGGCGTGGCCGCGGGGTCAGTATCAACACTCATGCGCGCGTGACAGAGAATCCGGGTGATCTCCGCGCCGGTTCCGCCTCAGGTTGCGCAACCGTAAAACGCAAAAAGTCCGGAACAAAACTCAGCCAAGCTCCACCTCCAGTATGGCCTCATGCCGTCCGGCCAGCCTTGCCGCCGGTATTTCAACCCGGCCGCCGGTCACTGCCAGCCTTTCACCGTCCAGACTGGCTGCGCGCACTCCTCGGCTGACCGCCTTTGGATTGCTGAACACGGCCTTGACCCTGCACCCGCGAAATTCTTTCACCACCCGGAACTGCTTCCAGCCGGAGGGTGCGACCGGGTCCACAACCAGGGAATCGAACTCGGCCAGAAGGCCGAACATGCGGTCGAGCGACTTGCGCAGCCAGGCCAGAGCGCCGCTGAAATTGCTGTAAAGGTTTCGGCCGAAATGCTCGTGTTCGATGCCCACGGTGAAGTTTGAAATCTGATGCGGCGGCCCGGTGGCAATATCGGGCAGGGTGGCCTCGGGCAGAACCTTTTTCAGTTCGGCCAGGGCCCGGTCACCCTGACCGAGCTCACATAGGGCGTAAATAAGAAAGCTCTGGCCATGAGTGTATATCGAACCGTTTTCAAACTGTCCCGGCACCATGTCGCAGATCCGTCCGACCCGGCGGCTTTTTTCCGTATAGGAGGGAGCCAGCAGAAGGTGCCCAAGTGGAGTGTCGAGAGTTTCAATGGATTTCAGCACTTGTTCGACCCGTCCGGCTGCGGCGGCCACTCCGCTGAACAGCGACCAGGTGTTCACGTTGAGATGAATGCGACCCTCTTCCGAACCCGCGGAACCCACCGGAGTTCCGTCTCCGGCAAACGCATAGACATAATGCTTGCCATCCCAGGCTTTCGCATTGATCGCCTCTGTCATTTCCGCGATAATTCTGTCCATAAGGGCCGTGTTTTCGTCATCCTTGCGTAAAACGGTCAACTCCCGCATCCTGCGGGCGGCGAAAACCAGAGCCATACTGAGCCAGACACTCACTCCCTTCCCGTCATGCCCTACCCCATCCAGCGCGTCGTTCCAGTCTCCGTGGCCGATCCGGCAGAGACCGTGCAGACCGCGATGCTCGAACAAGCCGCGCACGCCACGCAAGGTATGCTCATATATTGAAGCCTTATTGCCGGTCTCGACCCGGTCAGACTCGGGATTGAAGAAGCCTTCCTCAATGTCCAGGATGGAAGGATCGCCTGTTTCCTTGACGTACGAAACCAGGGTATCGGGAATCCAGGAACTGGAATCCATGTACATCCTCAGATCGTGCGGCGCTCCATCGAACTTGGCGAACTGGCGCACCGCGCGCCCGTCTTCGAGCTGGTAGCGCAGGGCTACCGGAAGCATGGTCCGGGTGTATTCCGGGTCGAAAGAGTTTATACCCAGAAGGTCCTGCAGGATGTCCCGGTAACCGACCTTGTCCAGGGCCCTTGTCCAGCGCGCCGTGTTCTTGGCCTGGTATTTGGACCAGACATTGAAAAAACGGTCTATTTCAGGATCTGGAGTGCCGGCAAGGTGACGGCCTGTCATAGTTTCCCAGTTTTTTTCGAGACCTTTGCGCTCCCTCTCAACGCCATCGCCGCGGAAATAAAGATTGCGCAGACTTTCCAGGTGAATCCGGCCTTTTTCGCAGTCGCTGTCGGTCACTCCGAGAAGGAAATCAAACGTTCTCCGTTCTCCTGGATCCAGCTTCACACAGAACTGCATGGCCGAAACCAGGCCAAGATAGGGCTGCACGCCAAGCGATCCGGAGCATCGCCCAAGCTCCACCGCGCGCGGGAAGCGGCGGAAATGTCCACCGCCGGTGAATTCCTCTCCCGACATGTCGAAACTGTCGAACGGCTCGCGGCTCATCAGGAATCCGGTGCGCGGGTGCTTGTTGTTCTGGTCGCGGTTGAGCGCCACCAGTGCGCTCAATTCCTCATAAAAGCGTCCCTGGCTGACCACGCGCGGGTCGAAATAATAGCCGGGGTATGATTCCAGCCCCCAGTTGATCGAAAGAAAAAGATCGAGATTGCGTCCGCGCTTCGACTCGTTGAACACCTTCAAGCGCCACACTTCCAGCGGCCCATCCACCGGAACGAACGCTTGCAGTTCTGTACGGACGCCGTTACGCAGGGCTGTCAGGGTGACTGCGCCAAGCCCCTGCTCGCAGCGGTAATCCGTGTACAATCCCTCTTCCAGCCCGCGCTGCGGGAAAGCGCACCAGATGTCCGGATGGTCCTGCACCTGTTCGCGCAGCCAGAAATGGCGCTGATCTGTGGAACGCGGCGCAGTGGGGACATAAGAACTGTCCTTGTGCGAGGTCATGCTTCCGGCAAGCACGGAATCCAGGCAGGCGAAGCCGCCGCCGGTCTGGTCCCAGAACGCGCCCCAGGAACCATGCTCATGGCTGTGGTTGCTGCTGATAAGATGCAGAAAAGGGCGTGGCGTTTCGACAGAGGTCACAACCACCCGGCTTGAATGAATGAAATCCTCGCCGTCCCTTGAATCCACAAAATGGCTGTAACGGGAACGCAGCTCGGAAATCTGTTCCTGCGACAATGCTTCTTTCAGAGGACGCTTGGATTTCAGGACCTCGATGGCTTTTTTCACGAGACCGTCAAGACGGGCCTTATCTTCCGCCGATTCATTGAGAGTTGTTCTCGTTTCACTTCTTGTCGACATTCATTGCGCCTTTCGGGAACTGTCTGTTGATAACTGACTGGATGGCGTGTTCCATTCCTTTCCAATAATCGAACTTGATAATATATCTCCAGCGCTGTTGTCTGTCCAGAACTGTGAGAATCCATATTCTATTGACAAAAACAGTACACGCTTTTATCAACGTCCTGCTGAAAGAAAAGAGGTGGAGGATCGATGCGAATGAAACCCGGATTCTATCTGGGACGTTTCACCCCCGGCAACAGTCTTGCGCACAGCCTGGACACGCGGATAAAAGTTATTATCACCGGTTTTTTTTCTGTCGCTGTCTGGAATGTTAACAGCGCGGCCGGACTTGTACTGATGAGCGCGGTCGTGATTGGATGGGCGCTGATGGCCCGCTCCGGCGCCAGGCAGATGATCGCCCCTCTGCGTGGAATGGCAATTCCGGCTTTGTTCATATTTGTTTACTATCTCTGGTCAGAGATTTCTTTTGGCGGGCAAGGCCTGGCCGGGGAGTTGATGCAGGCTATGGGACGGACAACCGTTCTGCTGGTAAAAGCAGGACTGGCGCTGGCTGCCGCGGCCTGGCTGTGCCTTTACACCCCCCCGCTTAGAGTCGTGGACGCGCTTGCTTATCTGCTGTCCCCTCTCGAACGGCTGAAAATCCCGGTGCGCCAGTTTTCTTTCAGCGTCGGACTGATTCTCCGTTTTTTCCCTGATGCCGTCACCCGCCTGGGAGAATTCTATCGAACGCTGCAGTTGCGCGAGACATGCAGCCTTTCGCGCCGTGGATGGTTGAGACGCGCGCCGGCGACCGTGCGGCGGGTTATCGACGCCATGGTCCTGTATATGCACTATTCGTTGCACAGCTCGCATCTTGTGGCCCAGGGTCTGATTACTCGCGGCTATAACCCGTATCGGCGCGTGCCGCCGTCGTCAGCCTCGCCTCCTGCCTTCTGGGAATACACCGTGCTCATCATTTCTTGCGCGGCTGCGGCAGCGGCCTGGCTATGGCTTTAGGAGAGACAGTTGCCGCTTTCGGCATCAGTTGATTTTTATTATCTTTTCTTATGAGACCGTCCAACGGAACAAGTCAGATGCAGGAAGCGCCGGCCGGACAGGAAAAAGCCCCTCGAAGACTTTGCTGCCGGGTGGCATACGACGGGACCGGGTATGCCGGCTGGCAGTACCAGCCCGGCGCACAGACAGTCCAGGGAGCGTTAGAGAGAGCGATTCTGTCAGTGACCGGCGATAAAGTCCGCGTGACCGGGGCTGGAAGAACGGATGCCGGAGTGCATGCCACAGGCCAGACTGCTCACTGGGACACACTGTCGGATATAGAACCGGCGGTCCTGGAGCGGGCGCTCAACGCCCGCCTGGAACAGGATATCCGCGTCAGAGACCTCGGTGTGGCCGCGCATGGATTTCACGCGCGTTTCAGCGCCTGCTCACGCGAGTACAGCTATACCATCGTCGATAAAAATATGCCGGAAAGTGTCCTCAGGAGACGGTTTGCCTGGGTGCGGCCCCTGGACCGGATGGATTCAGGCCGGCTGGATGATTGCGCCTCGTTACTTGAGGGCGAGCATGATTTCAGCGGGTTCCATCGCGGGGGGAGCTATACGGCGCACAACCGTTGCCGTATCAGCCTTGCGCGATGGGAACACTTCGGCGGCATGAAAGTATTTAACGTGCGTGCAGACCGTTTTCTGCGCGGCATGGTCCGGATGCTGGTGGGGGCGATGGTTGCGGCAGCCGAAAGGAAAGCTTCTCCCGAGGCTTTCGCCGCCGCGCTCGAACAGAAGAATCACTGGTTCAGGGCTGTTCCGGTCCCGGCCTGCGGGTTGATCCTTGTCCGGGTCGATTACCCCGGAGGTTTCGATATAAAAAACGATCGGGAGGCGTATTGCGCAGATATTTAATCACATTCTCGCTTGTCACCATTCTGGCGCTTCTTGCTTTCTCACTTTTCAGGCAGAGCGGTCCACTGCTTCCAGGGCGTGAGAAAGCTGAAGTCACGGACAGCGGTTCCGGCGCAGGACGAGAAACGGATGGAGACACGTTCGGTCTGGGAAAAGACCTGTGGGCCAGTGAACAGGAAAATGGCGATTACGGACGCCACAGCCTGGACAGCCTTCAGGAATCGCTGGGGCGCGGAAGGCGCAACGCCATTGTCCGGGCGGCGGAGCGTCTGGCCCCCGCCGTGGTCAGCGTATCGGTCACCCAGACACGTGTGGTCAATACGCCAGTGCGTGATTTTTTCGGCTATTTCTATGTGCCCCGCGAGCGTCAGGTGGAGAACCTGGGCAGCGGATTCATTTTCAACGGGCGTGGGTACATTCTGACCAACCAGCATGTGGTGGATCAGGCCAGCGGGATAAAAATTTCCACGAACCGGGGTGAGACTTATGACGCCACCCTGGTGGGAAAAGACGAGAACACCGACCTGGCGGTGCTCAAAATCGATCCCGGATCAACCCGGCTGATGGTTGCGCCTCTCGGAGACAGCGATGATCTTTTCATCGGCGAATGGGCCATAGCTATCGGCAGCCCTTTCGGCCTTCTGCTGGATGATCCCCAGCCCACTGTCACTGTCGGAGTGATCAGCGCAATAGGCCGGGATATCCGTCCCGAAGGAGGAGTCGAGGGCAAGGTCTACGCCAACATGATCCAGACAGACGCAGCGATCAATCCGGGTAACAGTGGCGGCCCGTTGCTTAATGCACTGGGTGAGGTGATCGGCATAAACACTTTTATTTTCAGCCAGAGCGGCGGTTCTGTGGGAATGGGATTCGCCATTCCGATCAATCGTGCCCGCAGGATAGCCGAGGACCTGATACGCGGCGGCAAGGTCCGTCACCCCTGGCTCGGAATCCGCGTTCAGGACCTGAACCGTGAAATCGCCGAAAGCATGGGTTATCCCGGGGACAGGCATCCACAGGGAGTCCTGGTGGCGGATGTGCAGGCCTTCTCTCCCGCGGCCTCCAGCGCCGCGGTCCGTCCCGGCGATGTCGTTGCGGCTCTTAACGGACGGAATATCCGTTCGAGCGAGGACTGGGCGGGCGAAATGCTTGATGTGCGAGTGGGCGATCCGGTCGAGTTGAAAATCCTGCGCGACGGGCGCGAGACAAACGCACGGCTTACTCCGGTGGAGCAGCCCACCAGCCGGGCTGAACGCTACCGCACAGGTCTCGGGTTCTCGATGATCGATCTGACGCCTGAAGTTCGCAGCCAGCTCGAAGTGCGTGTCGATCATGGCGCGGTGATTCTCGAGATCACGGATGCGGACCTGGTTGAAAACGGCACCCTGCTTCAGTATGATGTTCTGTACCAGATCGGTGGCGTCAAGATAAAGAATGCGGAGCAGGCGGTGAAAATACTGGCTGACATACCGCGGGGAAGCTACGGAGTGCTGCTGATCGAACGCGATAACCGCAGCATACGCCGTTATATTACGGGATAAACGGCGGCCTCTGTCCGAAAAGGGTTGCCCATCGGGCCTTCAGAGTTTATAATTCGCATTGTTGACAAGCGTCAATACTGTACTCAAACAATAACCGGCGAGAGAGAACATACATGATCCCGCGTTACACACTGCCCGAGATCGAAAAAGTCTGGAGCGATGAGCAGCGTTTTTCTTTCTGGCTTGAAATTGAGATACTGGCGTGTGAGGCGCGCAGCCTCATGGGACAGGTGCCGTCATCGGCGGTCGAGAATATTCGAGCCAGGGCCAGGTTCGATGTCAAAAGAGTGCTGGAGATCGAGGAAGAGGTCAAGCACGACGTGATCGCCTTCCTGACCAACGTTGCCGAATATGTGGGCGAGGACTCAAGGTTCATCCATCAGGGGATGACCAGTTCCGACCTTCTGGACACGACTCTGGCCTTGCAGATGCGCGAGGCCGGAAAGCTGATCCTGGGCGAACTGGAGGGAAAAGTCCTTCCGGCGGTGAAAAGGCGCGCTCTCGAACATAAAGATACTCTGATGATGGGACGCAGCCATGGAATCCATGCCGAACCCATCACTTTCGGGCTCAAGATGGCCCTGTTGTACGATGAGTTGAAACGCGGAGCGGAACGTTTCGGGCGCGCGGTGGAGAATGCTTCAGTCGGCAAGGTGAGCGGCGCGGTGGGCACCTACGCGCACCTTGACCCGCGTGTCGAGGAATATGTCTGCGAGAAACTGGGGCTTAAACCGGCCAATATAAGCACTCAAATCATCCAACGAGATCTTCACGCGGAATACATGGCTGCTCTGGCTGTCCTGGCCGGTTCTATCGACAGGTTCGCCGTGGAAATCCGTCACCTTCAGCGCACTGAGGTGCTGGAAGCCGAGGAGTATTTCTCGAAGGGGCAGAAAGGTTCGAGCGCCATGCCCCACAAACGCAATCCTATTATCAGCGAACGGCTTTCCGGGATGGCCCGGCTCGTGCGGGGCAACTGCCTGGCGGCTTTTGAGAACCAGGCGCTCTGGCACGAGCGCGACATTTCCCACAGCAGCGTCGAACGGGTTATACTGCCGGACAGCACGATGACAGTTTATTACATGCTGGTCAAATTCGGCCAGCTCGTGGACAAGCTGCTGGTCTACCCGGAAAACATGCTGAAAAACCTCAATCGTCTGCACGGACTGATTTTCTCGCAACGCGTGCTGCTTGCCCTGACTGAAAAGGGTCTGAGCCGTGAAGCCGCATACAGGATCGTGCAGCGCAACGCAATGCAGGTCTGGGAAAAGGACGTGGATTTCCTTCAGACTCTTCTTGCCGATCCGGAGGTCACCTCCGTGATAGAACACCGGGAGTTGGAAGGGCTTTTTGATATGAATATCCACACCCGGAACGTGGATTATACGTTCCGCCGCGTGGGCCTGATTTCCTGAGCCGTAATACTGAATATATCCGATCCTCCCGCTGAACGCCGGTGGATCCAAACAGGCTGAAGATCAATGACTCAGGGGTGCAACGATATGGAAATAATCAGAGAGACAGACCTCGGGATCGGCGCGGTCCGCAGGGGTAAGGTGCGTGATTGCTATCAGGCCGGAAAATGGCTGCTGCTTGTCGCCACCGACCGGATCAGCGCGTTCGATGTCGTTATGCCGGGTGGAATACCGTGCAAGGGGAAAGTCCTCAATACTCTGAGCGCGTTCTGGTTCGACCGGACCCGCCACGTGGTGGAAAACCATATTGAAACCACGGATACGAAAAAAATAGTCTCTCTGATTCCCTCGCTGGCTGGCAAGGAACACCTGATCGAGGGACGCACCTCGCTCTGCCGCCGGGCCGAAACGATCGCTGTCGAATGCGTGGTCCGCGGGTACCTGGCCGGCAGCGCCTGGCAGGAATACAAAACCGGTGGCACGGTGGCTGAACTCCCCATGCCGGCTGGAATGAAAGAAAACCAGAAATTCGACTCCCCCCTGTTCACTCCGGCGATAAAGGCCGAAAGCGGTCATGATGAAAACATCTCTGTGGGAAAAATGCGCGCGCTGATCGGGGCGGACCTGGCCGACCGCATAATCGACAAATCCCTGGCGCTGTACGAGTATGCATCTGAATACGCTCGCGGACGGGGGATACTGATTGCCGATACGAAGTTTGAGTTCGGGCTTCTTGACGGAAAGCTGGTTCTGATCGACGAGATTTTCACTCCCGACAGCAGCCGTTTCTGGCTGGCGGAAAATTACCGCGCAGGAGAGAAACAGAAAGGTTTCGACAAACAGCCTCTGCGTGACTGGCTGCAGGAACTCACCGACAAGGGCAAATGGGACAAGACGCCTCCCGGACCGGAGCTTCCGCCGGATGTGGTCAGCTATATGAGCGACCTTTACAAGACTGCATTCAGAAAGATAACCGGCAAAGAGATCGGCTGAGGTTTAAATGGGGCTCGCCCGTGCAGGCGTTCCGATAATTCTCGTTTTTCTTCTTTCGCACCTCGCCTGCCTGGGGCTGATCTGGCTGGGTTACAGGCTGAATTGGGGCAGTCTGTCGCATTACATTCTGCTTCTTGTGTCCTTTCTCACGGGCCTGCTGACAGTTTTCAGCCTGTATTTTTTCCGTGATCCCGAGCGAGTGACGCCCGCGGGAGAAAAACTGGTTGTCAGTCCCGCAGATGGAAAAGTACTGGCGATAGAGCAAGTCGAGGAGCCGGATTATATCAAGGGACCGGCCCTCAAAATCAGTATTTTCATGAGTGTCTTTTCGGTGCACGTGAACCGCTATCCGGTAAGCGGGACCTTGGAATACCGTTGTTACAGGCCGGGCAAGTTCTTCAACGCCGAATTCGACAAAGCTAGCCGTTACAACGAGGCAATGAGCCTCGGCATTGTCACCGGGGATGGACGCAGGGTTCTGGTCCGACAGATTGCAGGCCTGATAGCACGGCGAATAGTATGCCCAGTTATTGAAGGCGCCAATGCCGTGCGCGGCGAACGCTATGGAATGATCCGTTTTGGTTCGCGTCTTGAGGTGTTTCTGCCGGCAGACGCAAAAACAACTGTCGCGACCGGCATGCACGTTTCAGCCGGTGAAAGCATTCTGGCGGAGTTGCCATGAGAATAAGAAAGTCCACCTACATTCTGCCGAGCGCATTTACCTCGGGCAACCTTTTCTGCGGCTTCTTCTCGATTATCAGCACGATGCGCGGCGAGTTGATGCTTTCCTGCTGGCTTATTGTTATGGCGGCCCTGCTGGATTTTATCGACGGGAAAGTGGCGATGTTCTCAGGGACCTCAAGCCGCTTCGGTGTTGAACTGGACTCTCTGGCCGATCTGGTCAGTTTCGGCGTGGCTCCCGCGGTGATCATGTATCAGTTCTTCCTGAGAAGCCATGGTGAATGGTCGTGGATGATCGCATTTCTTTTCACGCTTTGCGGCGCGCTTAGGCTGGCCCGTTTCAACGTTGAAACCAAGGGGCCGGATAAGACGGCTTTCAAGGGATTGCCCATTCCGATGGCCGCCTCCGGGCTTATAAGTTTCGTCCCGTTCAGCCGCACATTGTTTTTCCAGACACATCTGGCCAGCCTGCCCTACAACCGTTTTCTGGTTTTCATGATCCTGCTTCTCGCCGGTCTGATGGTCAGTACGGTTGAGTACCCGAGCATGCCGCGTTTCAAGCTTGATTCCTTTACCGGCAAGCTCGGTCTTGCCATTTTTGCGTTGACCGGACTGGTGGTTCTGTTTTTCTGGCAATTGATTCTCTTCCCGGCAGTGTTTCTTTACGTCTGTTTCGGAATCGGGCGGGCCATTCTGGCAGGCGCGGTCCCGCGCTCACCGGAAAGACATCCCTGATTTCCCCATCTATGGTCTGATACGGCGCTTTCCACAAATACCTTGCCCTGAATGACTAATTTTAATATTTTATAAGTCTTTAGAACACTCTTCAGGCAGAGGAGAGTCGACTCTCGGTGTTACTGTCTGATAAATTCAGGAAAGAATGACCTGAAAATGATAGAAGATAATAGTTGCGTTGGATGCAGGGCTGATTGCCGTGATACGCTCGCCGAGTATTGCGGCGTATTCGGAGTTTTCAACCAGCCAAATGCGTCAGAACTTGCATATTATGGATTGTACGCCCTTCAGCATCGCGGCCAGGAAAGCGCCGGCATAATCTCCACCGATGGTTTTTCGTTCTATAACCATCGCGGCAGCGGCCTGGTCGCCGACATATTCAACACCAGCGTCCTCGAATCTCTCAAAGGCAACGTGGCGATCGGCCACAATCGCTATTCCACCACCGGCGGCAGCGTCACCCGCAATATCCAACCACTGTTCAGCGATTTCAAGGACGGCTTTATCGCTATCGGCCACAACGGCAATCTGGTCAATACTCTCAGGTTGCGTTCCGAGTTGATCGAGCAGGGATCGATATTTCACAGCTCTACGGACACCGAGGTCATTCTGCATCTGATCGCCCGCTCAAAATATAAGGATCCGGTGGACAAAATTACGGATGCTCTTTCTCAGGTCAAAGGCGCTTACTGTCTTATCATGCTGATCAACAACGAGATTTATGCCGCGCGTGACCCGCGCGGCTACCGTCCTCTCGTTCTTGGACGGCTGGGAGAGGGTTGGGTGGTGTCCAGCGAAACCTGCGCCCTCGATATTATCAACGCCCGTTACGAGCGGGACGTGGAGCCGGGCGAGATACTGCGGATCAACTCGAACGGCGTTTCAAGCTATAAGCCGTTTCCCCGTCATACATGCCAGCAGTGCGTGTTCGAGCTGATTTATTTTTCCCGGCCGGATTCGAAAGTGTTCGGCGTAAATGTCGACCGGGTGCGCCGCATGTACGGACGGATGCTGGCCCGCGAGCACCCGGCGCCTGGAGCGGACATAGTCTTCTCGGTCCCGGACAGCAGCAACTCCGCCGCTCTCGGATTCTCCGAGGAGAGCGGCATCCCGATTGAATTCGGGCTGATCCGAAACCATTACGTGGGACGGACTTTCATTCATCCGAGCCAGAATATCCGTGACATCGGCGTACGGATAAAGTACAATCCCGTACGGGAGATAGTCAGCGGCAAAAGCGTAGTGGTGGTGGATGACTCCATTGTCCGGGGCACCACCAGCCGCCGACTTATGCGCATGATCCGGCAGGCCGGGGCGCGCGAGATTCACATGAGAATCTCAAGCCCGCCCATACGCTACCCGTGTTATTATGGAATCGACATGCCGACACGCAGCGAACTGATCGCCTCCAGCCACACTGTTGAGGAGATAGCGGCTTATATCGGCGTGGAATCGCTCGGGTACCTTAGTGAAAAAGGCCTTTTTGAGTTGACTCCGTTCGGAATCGAGGATTACTGCATGGCCTGTTTCAACGGCAAGTATGCGGTGGAATTCGAGCAAAATATACATAAGAGCATGCATGAGGATGTCCAGACATCGCTTCTGGACAACGGGAAGAAGAGCTGAGCCCCGGGGCTCTGTAAGCGCGGCCGGTGGCGGCAGCGGCTGCCGCGGCCCTGAGTGTGAACCTGACCGGGAATGTACAACCACAACCATTTATTCTGGAGGGCAGGAATGAGCAAAAAGAACAAATACGTCTACACCTTCGGCGATGGCAAGGCCGAGGGCCGCGCCGACATGAAAAACCTTCTGGGCGGCAAGGGCGCCAACCTGGCCGAAATGAGCAATCTCGGCATCCCGGTGCCCGCCGGTTTCACTATCACCACCGAGATGTGCACTGTTTATTACAAGCTCGACCGCAAGTATCCAGCCCAGCTTGGTGGCGATATCCGCGCCGCCATGGCCAATATCGAAAAGATCATGGGCGCCAAGTTCGGCGACAAGACCAACCCCCTGCTGGTCTCCGTGCGTTCCGGCGCGCGCGTGTCCATGCCGGGCATGATGGACACGGTCCTCAACCTGGGCCTCAACGACACCACGGTGCAGGGCCTTATCAAGCAGAGCGGCAACGAGCGTTTCGGCTGGGACAGCTATCGCCGTTTCGTTCAGATGTACGGTGACGTTGTCATGGGCCTGAAACCCGAGAGCAAGGAAGAGGAAGACCCGTTCGAGGAAGTCCTCAAGAACAAGAAAGCCAAGAAGGGCGTCAAGCTCGACACCGAACTGACCGCCAAGGACCTCAAGGAACTGGTGACCGAGTTCAAGAAGATGATCAAGCAGCGCAAGGGCGTCGATTTCCCCGAGGATCCCTGGGAGCAGCTCTGGGGAGCGATCGAGGCCGTGTTCGGCTCCTGGATGGGCGCCCGCGCGATCAAGTACCGCAAGCTCAACGGCATCCCCGAGGATTGGGGCACCGCGGTCAACGTGCAGGCCATGGTGTTCGGCAACATGGGCGATGATTGCGGCACCGGCGTGGCGTTCACGCGCGACCCGGCCACCGGCAACAACATGTTCTTCGGCGAATACCTGGTCAACGCCCAGGGCGAGGATGTCGTAGCCGGCATCCGCACCCCGCAGCCGGTCAACGACAGCACCAAGAGCTCGGCCGGCCAGGTGACCCTGCAGAAACTGATGCCCAAGGCCTACAAGACCCTCGAAAGCATCTACAAGAAGCTTGAAAAGCATTACAAGGACATGCAGGACATCGAGTTCACCATCCAGAAAGGCAAGCTCTGGATGCTCCAGACCCGTAACGGCAAGCGCACCGCCGCCGCCGCGGTCAAGATCGCCGTGGACATGGTGAACGAGAAGATGATCAACAAGAAAGTCGCGGTCAGCCGCATCGAGCCATCGCAGCTCGACCAGCTCCTGCACCCGATGTTCGACCCCAAGGCCAAGAAGACCGTCATCGCCAAGGGCCTTCCCGCCTCACCAGGCGCGGCCAGCGGCAAGGTGGTGTTCCACTCGGATGACGCCGAGGAATGGGCCGCCAAGGGCGAGAAAGTAATCCTGGTGCGCATCGAGACCAGTCCCGAGGACATCGGCGGCATGAACGTGGCCCAGGGCATCCTCACCGCGTTCGGCGGCATGACCAGCCATGCGGCGGTCGTGGCCCGCGGCATGGGCAAGTGCTGCGTGGCCGGTTGCGGCATGGTCGAGATCAACTACAAGAAAAAGCAGTTCACTGTCGCGGGCAAGGACATCACGGTCAAGGAAGGCGAGTGGATTTCGCTCAACGGTTCCAGCGGCGAGGTCATGTTAGGCCAGGTCCCCACGACATCCGCCGACCTGAGCGGCGATTTCGGCAAGATCATGGGCTGGGCGGATGAGATTCGCAAGATAGGCGTGCGCACCAACGCCGACACCCCGCGCGACGCCGAGGTGGCGGTCAAGTTCGGCGCCGAGGGAATCGGGCTGTGCCGCACCGAGCACATGTTCTTCGAGGGCGACCGGATCAAGGCCATGCGCGAAATGATCTTGGCCGATGACACCGAGGGCCGCAAGAAGGCCCTGGCCAAGCTGCTGCCCTACCAGCGCGATGATTTCTACGGCATCTTCAAGGCCATGGCCGGCAAGCCGGTGACGATCCGCCTGTTGGACCCGCCGCTGCACGAGTTCCTGCCGCAGGAGGACGCCAACCAGGCCGAGATGGCCAAAGAGATGAAAGTGCCGGTGGAGAAGGTGAAGAACAAGGTCGCTTCGCTGCACGAGCTGAACCCCATGCTCGGCCACCGCGGCTGCCGTCTGGGCGTCACCTACCCCGAGATCAGCGAGATGCAGGCCGAGGCCATTTTCGAGGCCGCCTGCCTGCTGAAGAAGAAAGAGAAGATCGACAGCAAGCCCGAGGTGATGGTCCCGCTGGTCGGAACCACGGGCGAAATAATCAACCAGAAGAACCTGATCATCGAGACCGCGAAGAAGGTGTTCGCCAAGTACGGTTTCGAGGTCCCCTACATGGTCGGCACGATGATCGAGATTCCGCGCGCGGCGCTTATCGCGGACAAGATCGCCGAGCACGCCGAGTTCTTCAGTTTCGGCACCAACGACCTGACCCAGATGGGATTCGGCTACAGCCGCGATGACGCGGGCCGGTTCCTGCCGGGCTATGTCGACAACAAGATCCTGCCGGATGACCCGTTCCAGGTGCTGGACCAGGAGGGTATCGGCCAGCTCGTGCAGATCGGCATCGAGCGCGGCCGCATGACCCGCAAGAACCTGAAGGTCGGTATCTGCGGCGAGCACGGCGGCGAGCCCAAGAGCGTGGAGTTCTGCCACAGGGTTGGCATGAACTACGTCTCCTGCTCACCGTACCGCGTGCCAATCGCCCGCCTGGCCGCGGCCCATGCCGTGATCAAGGAGAGCGGCTCCAAGGTGGAAAGCGGCACGAAATAAGCTGCTCCCTCACCCTGCTGTAGGGGCGACCGGCTGGTCGCCCGAATGGGGAACGATTGGTTTTATCAGAAACAAAGCGGCCCTCGGAGATCAATCCGGGGGCCGTTTTTATTTGAAATAAAACTGTCTGTTTTTATTACCCCCCCCTGCCCCAGCAATATCCGGTTAGGATATTGCTGAGAGGATCAAAAAAGTTTTACGGTCA
>CAYYNT010000082.1:0-14976 GCA_964473155.1 uncultured Gemmatimonadales bacterium
TGGCAGTCGATCTGTTCGATCCGCAGGGACAATATCGACTCCTTTCGCATGCCGGTGTAGACAGCCCATTCCACAATCGGGGCGATGTTTTCGGGCAGGGCCTCCAGCAACCGGCCTATATCCTCCGGCCTCAGGTTTACGGTACGGCGATTGTTTTCTTTCAGCGGCCGTAGTCCGTTGAGCGGATTGACCGGCAGGTATTCCCACTCCACCGCTCTTTCAAGCATCGACTTCAACACATTGATCGTATAGCGGTTCACCGTCGCCGGTTTCGCCCCGTCCTGTTCCAGCTTCGCGGCCCTAAACTCTTCCACCATCGACTTTCTGATCTCACACAACGGGTGATTGGAGATGAGATTACCGTGGTACTCCCACTTCCTGAACTCTTTCATGGCCGCGATAAAAATCCCCTGCGTTGAAACCGATAGATGCTGGCCATGTCTCCGCGTGAAGACCTCAAAAAAACTCTCCAGCGTGATTGATTCCGCGGCCTCCTTTCTCCTTTTGCGCTCGTACTCTCGCATTGGGTCTCTACCCTCGTCCAGGTGCGCCTGAAAACGTCTCGCCAGAGCCTCGGCCTCATTCTTTGTCCGGCAGGACTTTCGGACTCGCCTTCCATCGAGGGTATAGTGGACCGTCCAATTCCGGCGCTGCTTGTTGTACTCCACGCCAGCTTTAGGGATTCTCACGGTGCCCCCCTTTTCGAGGCGGCACCTGACGCCGCTTGCGCTGCCTGATCTTAAAGTCTCATCCAAAGAAAATCAATCCTCAGTCGATAAATTCTATCTCCCCGCCAGTTCTCTTGGGCTTGTAGGACTTGCGGTAATTCCGCTGCCACTTCCTGATTTCGACAATGTTGAAACGCTTCCGGTTATCGAGATCGGGCAGAACGTAGAAAGGCAATCCCCGCTTTCTCCACCATCTATCAAACGTGGTCGGAGACACTCCGCAGAGCCTCGCTGCTTGAAGTCGGCTCAGGTTGGCAAGGTCTATGCTTTCCGACTCGTTCAGCTCTATGGACTTCACTTCATTCATCTACATACCGTCCTTTATTGCCGATCCTCTGCTTGCCCTCGCCCTGGCTGGGGGGTGACTCGTAGGGCAGCAGCCCTTCTCTAAGCCAGGCCTCGATCCAGCCGCGGCTGTAGCCGGAGTAAAGGGCCGCCTCGGAGACGTTCAGGATGCGCTTGTTTGAGAGGTCACAATTCATTTATGGAGCCATTTTTATAGTTTAAAGTTTTGCCCCCTTAAAGGGGGGGGCTAAACTAAACTTGAAACTATAGCTGATTAAAACCAGTTAATCGCTTGATATTAAATGATTTAACAATATTCAATTTAGTTGGCTTTAATCGAAAGTTTAGGCTAAATATTTAGCCGGAAATTTAGATTTATCCATCCGTTTCATTCGCGGGAAACGTATTTTTGCCCAGCTTGAGTCAATTCAAGACGCTTGGTTTTATCGTCTTCCTTAATCAAGCCCTCAGATATCGACCCTGATTTTATCTGACTCACCCGGCCGGTGGTGATACCGAGAGTCCGTGCTATTTCCTTGCCCTTCTGTCCTTCAACCAACATTCTCAGGACTTCGGATTTAGTATCTACATGCTCGTTTTCCCAAGTCCATAAATGACGGCCTTCGTGGTCGATTTCCAAACGGAACTCAGTGTCTTCCAACATTGGAAGGTCTTCGGTAGCAACCCTTTTCTTTATGAAGCAGACTTTGAATCTGGCTCCTTCCGTTGCCTTATAACCGCGCGGCTGTTCGAGCTTGATACTTATGTCCAAATGATCTTCATGCCAGCTTCCTCCACGCTGGTTTCCCTGCTTGTTTACATGATGGAGGAATATTATTGAAACTCCCTTGAACCGAAGTTCAAGAAACCACTGGCTGAGTTCGTCGAAATCCACCTTCGCGTTTTCATCTATTCCGGCAGTCATAGCGGCGAGATTGTCGAAGATCACCACTTTCGATCCTGTTTCGAGAATGATGTTCTTTATAGCATCTCGCCATTCTTGACTGGCGAGGCTCGCCTTCGGCAATCCAAGCTGATTCGCGTATGCATCGGAATAAATGAGTAAGGGACAGACTCGATCTTCCTCGTCCTGACTTAAAGCTTTCAATCGTTCCTGGACATTCTGAGCAGGCATTTCTGCATCGACGTATAAACATGGTACAGGCTTCAGGACTTTCCACGGTCCAACCGGTTTACCTCTGGTTATACGGTCGGCGAGATAAAACCCGAACCACGTTTTTCCGATCCCCGCTTTGCCGGAAATCATGACGATTGAGGGATCGACAAGCCAGGGATCGATAATTTTATCCCGCACCGGGAAATCCTTTGCTAAGAACTCTGTATCGTTCATAATTGCGTCAGCGAACGATGCCTTTCCCTGCAATGGTGTTTTAGATTCGGATACCAGTACTGAAGCATTGGTGTTAGTCATGCTCAGTTCCTATCATCCGTTGATTTTACGGCGATTCTGTTCGCTTCGATGAATCTCTCTATCGCCTCCTGCTCGAATTTTATCAGGCCACCGACTCGCACATGCTCTATCTTCTTCTTAGAGGTCCATTCGTGCAGTGTGGACACTTTTAATCCAAGGATATCTGCCGCCTCAGTGATTGACAGGAGCTTTGTCTCCATGATGTCATCTCCATCGAAAGTTCGAAAATGTACGTTAAAATACGTCATGAGTTATTTTAATACGAACATCGGGTTTTGTCAATAAAGTCAGGTAAAATATGTTTATGTGCGATTCCTTTTGACTTTTTGCGAACTGGATATTACGCTAAGAAGTGAAGGGCTTTACAGCCAACCATGACAAGGAGACAATGAAATGCACATTGACAAAGATAGCCAGAGCGGAAAGATTGTGAGAACCCGCCGGGAAGAGCTTGGCCTGAGTCAGCAGGAACTTGCGGAGAAGACCGGATACAAGTCCAAGGCAGTGATATCTGATATAGAGCGCGGCAGAATATCAATACCGGCCAAGAAGGTGTCGGATTTCGCCCATGCACTGCAATTGGATACTTTCGTACTTCAAGAGGGCCAGGGATACTCCAAGCCAACCATGCCGGGTCCCCTTGGGCAGGAAATGAAAGAGAAAAGCCCGGCAGAGGTGATTAAGGCATATCGCGAGGCCCGGTATCTAACTATTGACGAACTTGCATCTCGCATTGGCATGTTAACAGCGGAAGAAATCGGTGATCTCGAAAAAGGAGATCGGAATATTCCTTTGATTAAGTGGGTCGTTCCAATAGCACACGGCCTCGGAATCCCGGAAGAGGAATTTAAAGAGCATGTCAGAAGGCACTTTCTTAGAGAAGTAATCCCTTCGTTGGAACATGATATAAGGGATGGTCTTACAGTTTTCAAGCCCAAGGATGTATATAGGCTTCAATTTGAAGCTAATAATTTGAGATCCCTTGAAAATAATTTGGCCGCATTGACCAATAAGGTGAGAGAGTTGGCTGTCATATCGGATTTCGATAGTGAACTCCTTGAAGAATTATGGTATCAGATAGAACACCTGTTTGAGGTAAACAAACGGAAAAAAGCTCAGGTTGAAGAAGATTCTCTTGGGGATCACCCTGGTTTATAAAGCATTCGAAAATGGTCTTTGAACTCAGCCTCTGAATACGTCGTTGAAATCCGCATTCCCATCGCATTCCCATCGCATTCCCTCAGAACCTTCAGAGATAAATCTGATCCGCAGTTATAAATCAAGCATTCTCCCTCAATTCCTGTCGTGCTTACTCCTGTCCCCCCAGCCCGCGCCCGCAGGCCCGGTGCGGCCCGTCCGTGGGCCTTCCTTTACATAACATGCGGTATGCGCTTCGGTCTTCCTGGCCTGCCCGCCATACCGGAATGTTATGTAAACCTGCTGGGTCTGCCCCTCCCGGACAATCCAAGGCCTCTGCTGCCTCATGCCTGTCATGCTGGGGGAAAGGCCCGTTGACAAAAAATACTGATCACCGGATATTTGCCACCACGGTTGCTTTCTGGAATTGACATCTTTCGTGAAGATTGGTAGAATTCATGCAAAGGCGTTTTTCCACTGTTGGATTTCGGCAGCACAGTTCAGCCGAGACCAGACGTTCGGTCACTCATGTCTGTTATTCTGCGGCATCGCGTGTTCGTGTCTGTTATACGCCGGGTGGGGTGGTGGGGGGTGGGGCAGGCGTATTGTTTTTCATTCCAGCGGTTCAGTTCACGGGGATTCAATGCCTGCCGAGACAATTACGAAAACCATGACCTTCGGACTCGGCGAAATCAAGAGTTATGCCCCGCGTGCCGGGCAGTCACATCCCGCACGCATGGTTAGGTTGGAGGAAACGAAAGTGGAGAAGATACCAAGAGAGTTACTCACCCCGATAATATGGTTCGTGGTTGTGTTATGCATTTTAAAGATAACGATTTTGTTATTTCGATAGCTCTGTAACGTCGCATCCCGTGCGCATGGTGTTCGAACTTCCTCTGTAACCAGGCAGGAGGTGAATGTGGATGAGGAATTAGTAAAGGCGTCAGGCTCATTGGATCGCACTCTTTTTTCAATAGGTGTATGGCTCACAGTAATTTTCATCGTCTTGAAACTGTTTGGAGTAATCGCATGGGGATGGCTATGGGTGTTGTCTCCATTCTGGATTGCTTTGATTCTGTCGTTTCTGAGGGCGCAGTTTATTGTGAAGCCAACCATAAGGAAATAGGGCATTACAAAGAAATATTTATGGAGAAACGAAGGTGGTAATTTCTGATGCCCCACGAAAACCAGCAGGATGGTACGTATCTTATAAGAAATGGAATTTTTTTCTGCCGTTTATTTGTCATCGTTGCGGAAGATGTTGCGAGGCACCAAGTCCACGCTGTGTAGCATGGGGTCTGTGGGCAATTGCCGATCATCTCAATACATCTATAGAAAAACTTGTGCTCGATCGCTTTCAGAACATGCTTGAATTCTACATAGATGATGAAGGGCATGAGAGATTGAGAATTCTCGATGGATTTGATGAAAATTCGTGCCCGTTCCTGTCTGAGGAAAAACTGTGTGAAGTCTATGCTGCACGCCCGGAAGGGTGCCAATCGTTTCCTCTTGAAACAGATTTTGGCGCTGCTGATGTTGAATGCCTTGGAGATCAGGAATTCAAGCGGGTGTTACAGTCATATAGAAGAAGAAATCCAATGTATTCTGCGGGGAGCCGCCCTCAGGGCAAACAACCGCCAGTCGGCAGGGAATGGCGATTTATTTTGAAAAGATTGATGGAAGCAAAACCATCGAGGGATTTATATGAGCAATTCGTTGAGATAAATAACATTCCGAAAGAATTGGTTTGATGTCAGTCTGCCGTTCATTCCCGGCAGTTTTTGGCGACCTCGGCAAACCGATTTATGGCAACCGGGTTGGAGTCCTGACACGACTTACTAAGTTTGATTGCAGGAAATCCGCAGAGGGTTAGCGTCTCCATCGCAATCTGGAGGATAACGCGCGGATCATCCGTCCCGCCCTGATCGACCGGATCGAGCAGCTTATCGAGGCGGGCAAGGCTCTTCTCAGCCGCCACGGTGATCTGTCTGCGTATGCGCTCGTCGATGTTCACAAGTGACTGGTCCCTGGCCTGCACGAACTGAATGAACCGGGGCTGAAGTTCGGGATCGTTCTTGACCTTCGAGACCAGCCGGATCGAGCAGCCGAGTTCTTTGGCAATGTCCTTGTTCCGCTGGCCGAGTGCGACCAGGCGCAGGATTTCGAGGTGCAGGTTCTCGTTGCGTCTCCGGCGGCGGGGATTGATTTCCGGGCGGTGCTTTGATGGAGAGGTGTTGTAGCCCACTGTCCAGTTCCTTTCGAGTTAGCGTGCGCGCCCCCGGCGGGGCAGAAGGCCATTGTATCCGGGCGCTCGGAGGGCGTGAACAATCGAGCTGGTAATAATTTTTAATACCCTGCTTGAATATAAGTGTCGCTGGGGATTGGGTCAAGATTGCGCAGGGAAGGGAACGGAAGTGCACGTTTCGGCACTATGGCGAGCGATCCCCCCGGTCTTGTCCGTTGATCGGGGGATGTGCAAATGAGCTATTCTGTCTACGGGATCGAGTGAGACAAGGACTTCGCTGAACAGGAGAGGAACGATTTATTCGAAGGTGGTCTACCAGTATGGTGTTAGGTCAAGGCCACGGCGTTACGAAAAGTATAATCAGATTGATACGCAGCAACAGGTCTTGGAGAGGGGAAAACTGCTATCAGAGCGGTTGAGAAAACAGGGCTATACTGTTTGGCAGAATTAGGGGGAATGCTGGTGAAGTGAGGTGCGTAAATATATTGGGAAATAATTATTTACAATAGATATTTGAGGTGAACAATGGGTCTGTTTTTCAGAGGCAAACGAAAAGACATTGATCATGAAGAAATAGCTATCTCTATATTTAAATATTTTGAGGAGATTTATGCATCTGAGAAAGATAACGCACTTGCAACACTTGATCAATTTGCTAATTATTTTAATGTTGCTTCGTATTCTTATGTGTCAAAATATACCAATGAAGTGGGTTCTTTGCTGCTGTTTTTAACAATCACCGAAATGGGCCATCTGAAGCCAGTCGTGCGAGATAAAATATGGCCTCCTTTTTTGTATTTAATCAGCAGCAAAGGGTATAAGCAGCTGTATGATTTAGACAGATTCATGGAGTATGAAGAGGAGTTGGCTAAAGCAATAAATGAACAGCGTAGTCCGTATGAAAAAATATCATTTGCTGCTTTAAGAAATTGTTTTGGGCGTGATTCTGATTGGTGTTTGCCTGGAATGATAATTTTGTTTTCTCGTTGTCATGCATACACCTTAAATCTCAGAGAATTATTAAAAGATATTGGTCTTCTTTGATGGTGATTTATGATATAATTAAGTGCAACGTAAAACACTTTAAACGATTCGGTTATAGGCTATCTAACGCCTTCAGCGGAACGCAGATGCTTAGAAGCTTTTTGTCCTTATTCACGCGCAGGAAGAGAATTTTGCCAAGAAATGAGGAGAGGAAAGCGTTTGTTGAGGTTGCTCCTCCGATAGATCAATCGACACCCGGATGGATGACTGGCCGTGGGCAGCAAATCCAAGAGTCGATGGAACTGATTTCAGAGGAGCGACTAATCAACTTCTTTAGATTCGTCCGGGGTGCGCGTGGTGGCGATTTTTTCGAAAGTGGGCCAGAACGGAGCATAGAATCGATAAATGACTGGCTCGATAGGGGCGGGAATCTGGAAGAACTCCTCCTGGTCGGGAATGAGTACGGATACATTCTGCGGATAAAGCGCCTGAACGACTGGACGTTTGTAATCGACTCCGGGTTTTTGGCAGGACCGTTGTGTGGCAGTGGCGGGATGTGGCTGGTCGAGTTCGACGAGTTCGAACAGGTCGTTTCGGCTGAAGATAAAGGGCGCTGGGTCAGTTGATTCGAAAGGGTCGGGCTGCTTGAAGCCCCGCGACATTTCATGAGAATCAGTATGGCGTGCTTTCCGTGCCATCGAATTCTTGCCACGCTCGGTGAGGGTAGGTTATTTTTTACCCTTGTGGCACGCGCCCCCCGTGTGCCCTCCGGCGGGTGTCGATGTTGGAAAAGTGTTGGCAGGTTGTTGGCATTTTGTTGGCATTTTCTATGGTCAGATATGGCCAGATATGGTTAGATATGGTTTTTGAACGACTGGCGCAAAGCGGCGTCAGATGCGCCTTTCGCTTGATTTTATAAGAAGTTTTGCGAGAGGGGATTACGGCGGGGTATTTGCTTGACATGCAAGAGGTCACTGGTTCGATTCCAGTATCGCCCACCATATTATTATCAAGGATTTGGGAAATTTTCCCGGGTCCTTTTTCTTTTTGTTGAATCGTCCTGCCCAACACTATTCCCCACAAGCACGATGTATTTCCAAGGTAAAGAAGGTATCCCTATTGGGTGGTTAAAAAGGATTCCTGACGCTTCCATATGAGGTGCGGAAAAATTAACCTGAATTTTCCTGTCCGATCCGTCTAACCTGTCCAGAATGCCTGCACAGAGAGGATTCTGCGCTTGGACAGCAAATGATTGTCCTGTCCCTGCTGTCCAGATTTTCCAGAAAGGCTTGGGAATTGGGGGAGAAACAATTTCGGATCGCCGCAACTTGAAAACCGCCATATACGGCCAATCCTCGCAAGTCCCAATATAAGCGATATCGCTCTTATTTATCCTGGCTGATTTGTTTCAATCAACGTTATCGTTCCCGAAAATAATCAATCCACAATCTCGATTCTAACCCTCCGCCAACTGCCATCCCCTTCCAGAGGAATTGAAAGCAGCCCAACCGCCTGGGCGATTCTTTTCGGCACGCGCACGGGACCATAGGGTGTGTAGGTGTAGAAAGGCCATGTGAAACTTGATGCCTCCGGAATCGCCATCCGCCATGCGCCATAGGAGAGGCTGCCGCGCAGCATGGCTCCGTTCAGCTTTATTTCTTTTTCATCGAGTCGCAGCGGCTCTCCTTCCCCGGCAATGAGGTTTTCACCCGGCTTCAAACGTAAAGGCAGGTTCAGGAACGCGCTGTCACTTGTATTGTAAGTATTCTCTGCGCTTACATTGATCAGTGCAACCGATTCGCTTAAGGCCTCGATGGACATGCGCAGGCTAAATCCCTCCACCGCAACGCACATCGTATCGCCATTTTCACCTCCGGCGATCAATGCATCGAGAGGCATGTAGTCCCAGACTCCATCTTTCCTTTTCACCGCGAACGTGGCCAGCTCTGGCTGTCCCTTGGAGTTGCCCCCGGCGATAATGTGCCTGCTTTTTTCGTGCCAGAGGCTTATAGGGCAGATGCGGTCGAGGAAAAACTGGTTGTACGGGCTCGGTATGCTCACCAGAGCGCTGTAGGACCAGACCCAGGGGCCGCTCTTGCGGACTGCCGCTGGACGGTCGAGGCTGTGCCGCCACGAGCCCGCATCCTGTGGTATCGGAGCTTCAGGCCCATCCGAGTGGTAGTGTGCGTCCTGGGCGATCCGGCCAAGAGCGGCAAGCCCGAGCGCTTCCAGCGGGCTGCGGCTGTCGCCGAGAGCTGCAAGCAGCTTGAAACGAGAGAATCGCCTGCCGTCCGGGAAATGACAGAACGAGAAAAGCCCCCAGTCGGCGTTGACTCGGAAATCTCCCCGGTTGCGCTCGTCCACCGTCTGGATATCCACCCCGTCTGGCGTACACCAGTGAATGTGAAAATCCAAGTTCCGTCGCATCGCGTCCAGCGCCCCAGTATCTTGGCTATAGTGCCAGTACAACGCGGCCACAGAAGCATTGAGATAGTCGTAGTTTATGGTCGGCCCATCGTGCTCGGCCCAGTATCCGCCGGGGGCAATCTCACGCACGAATCGGGACAGCCCCCGGTTGGCCAGGTTCACCCAGTCCTGTCTGCCGGTTAGCAAACCGATCCGCAGGATAGTGGTGGCCCAGAGTCCGAAATGGTTGGGCGAGGTGCCAAGGAATGGGGCAGTATAGCGCGGGCGATCGATGCGCGCGGTGAGGTCTTCGACCAGCCGCCCCCCGCTTCGAATCATTGCCTCTCTCCAGGTTTTCTCTCTGTCCGGCCCCAGTTCATCTTTCAGAAGCCCGTAAGCCTCCGCCCAGCAATATAGTCCCCGGTGGGAGTCGAGGTTGGAAACCGGCTCTCCTTCCACCTTCGGTTCGAACGAACCATCGGCGGCGACTATCCTGGCCATGTAATCTCCGGCAGACAGCGCCATTTTCAGCACATCCGGATCGCCTTTCAGGGAGTTGGAAGGATGCCCGGAACTGTACAGAAGCGCGGGAACGTAAATGTACTGCATCCCGTACATGCTGAAACTTCGGATATCTTCACCGGCGCTCGCGGGCATCCCGGAACGGAACCGTCCATCCGGGGCCTGCAGACGAGCGGCTTCGGGGATCGATGCTGACAGTACTTCATAGTAAAGCTCCGGCAGGCTCGTCGATTTCCACGGCCAAGGATTGTCGAGAGTTGCGCTCCAGAGGGTGGCGAAAGTCGATAATAGCATGATTGCAAGCAAGGTGACGAATCTCATCCGATTTTCCCTTTCGAAAATGTTCATATTTTACACTCCCGCCGCCGTCTTCTCTCCCCTATCCGCTCGTACAGGATGAATTAAAGTAATTTCAGGTGTTTCTAACCGCAAAAACAGATGCAGTGATCCCGGAGCAATCCCCGGGGAATACTTTTCGATTCAAAATCCCGGCCTTCTATTTCACTGTCTGATCAAAAGGCAATCCCAGTCTCTCATAAAGCTTCCTGCGACCCTCCTTGTCCCCGTCCAGGATACCTCGCGCGTGGAGGGCGACCTCTCTGGCAACCCTGCGCGGTACGACCATCACACCGTCCCCATCGGCCACCACTACATCGCCGGGACAGACCAGCACTCCGCCTATTGATACCGGGCGGTTAACAGATTCCAGTTCATTACGTCCTGGTCGTATCCCTCTTCCCACATGGCGGAAATACAATGGGACTCCTTCTTTTGCCACCTCATCGACATCCCGTGCCGAAGCATCGGTTACAACCCCGACCACTCCTTTTTCGCGCCATTTCATAATATTGTTCGATCCGATTGTGCCAATATCCCGGTCCTCCACATCATCGATCACCAACGCTGTCCCGGGTTGGATTATATCCACGAAACACTCGGAGGACCGCTCGCCATAGAATGCCCCTTCCCACTGTGCGAAATCCTGGCCCGGCGCCGGACGGTCCGGGGACTGGGTCGGCACATACCTGACTGTCAGAGCAATCCCGCAAAATACATGTTTCATTCCGATCAAATCTTTCCATGACGGTACGATCGAGCGTTCGACCAGCCCGGTGTTCGGCAGGCCGGCCATGTCCATCCCGTCGCAGACATCAACCACCCTGAGACTCTCATAGAGTTTCAACAGTTCCTCGCTCTCCTGCCGTGAATAAACCGTGGTGGGGATGAATCCGGCTCCTTTGATCAGTTCATCACGCCCGGCAGTCTGAGCTGCGAGTGTTCCTGCAAGAATCAGGATAAGGGATAAGAGCGTATTTTTGCAGCAGTACATTGGGAGCCTCCTGTATTGATACTTCAGATATGGATCTGATTGCCAGACAGCGAATGGAGAATCAACCGGCATTAACCGTATCACAAAAGATCGATGACTGACATTCAGGGCTTTCCCATCCGGCTGACAGCATAATCATCTTTCTTCAGAAACTGGAACTGGACGCCCTCAGCGGTAATAACAATCCTGTCGTCCTTGGAGTCGGATGAAACGGCCACATCCCGCTGCATCGGCTTACCGTCCCCGGTGCGCAGGGAATGCACCATGGTCAGGCTTCTCCCGCCAGCGCTGTAGCGATAGCTTACCCTATGAGTGTTGACCTCGGTGGCCGTCACCTCAAGAGCGGCCGTGCCTCCGGTTCCGTCTGCGGTAAGATCGCTGCATGTCAGCCAGCTTGTGCTGTCCGAGGCGGTGACTGAGCGGCCAAGACGTTCAGGCTCGACCGGAAGCTGCAGCAGCCACTGCACTTCTGGAAGGGTTTTCCCGGGCAATGCGGTCAATTGGTCCACAACCAAGATCCTGTCCGGCCGGATGAACAGCAGTTGACGGACACACGAGGCTACCAGGCTGTCCGGGTAGCTCTGCGCATACTGGCAGGATACCGAGGCCCAATCCCCGGCTTCGGTATAGGACAGGATGTCACCGGTTTCCAGCAGGTTGCCTCCCGTGCGGTTATCCTCAAACTCCTCCAAGGTCCTGAACCATTGGCCGCGGCAGCGTCGCTGGTTCTGGCCGCCGATAAGCAAAGTGTTATGCACTTCTGTCGGCTGCTGGGGGCCGGCAACTTTCCTGTACACGGGTGGATCAACCGCCAGCAGGCCCTGACGGTAGATCATGAATCCGCCCTGGTCATAGTGATGGTGGTCGCCGTAATGGTCCTGGCAGCCCAGCGAGACAACCGTGGCATCCTCACTCCAGCCGCTACGGGCGATGAAATGACCGGCCTGCTTTCCTCCGGCAAGGAAGCTCAGCGGCGGTGATTCAGGTTCCATTTCCAGCCTGCGGGTGTAGAGCATGTAAAATATGCCGGTTGAGCCGTAGAAACGCTCCGCGCCCCGCTTGCCGGCCAGCCAGCGGCTCCAGTGCTTCCCTGTTCTCGATTTGAATGCCCATGTCAGGGCATCCGTTATCCCGGCGAATTGAATGGTGACTCCGCCGTTGGGACCGCTCTGCAGGTCGCCCCAGGGGATGAAACGCATGTCCGGCAGCACGCTGTGTATCATGTTTTCAAAATGACGCCGCATCCAGCCGCCCTGCTCCCGCTCGATCAGACCGGTGATGTCTGTCTCACTGGCGCTCTGGGCGGTCAGAAGATTGAGCATGCCCGGTGTGAAAACATAATAGGCCCAGTAACCCAGCGGCTCGCTGGGCAGGCCATCCAGGTAACGCCAGGCCGGATACAATCCCTCATTAAAACGCCGTCGAAGCTGCTCGTAAAGGTCATTCGACTCCTGGTCCTCTCCCGCAACGGCCATGGCCCAGATCATTGCTCCGCCGCCGGACATCCAGACGTAGTTGTGGAAGATATGGTCGTTCGTATTTTTCAGGCCCTGCAGGGCCACTCTCAGGATTTTTGTACGCAGCTCAGCTCTGATCTCTGGCGTAAAGCCCCGGTAATTATAGAGCCAGTCATAGGCCAGGCCGAAATCGGTCAGGCGGGAATGGATATGGAAAGTGTCGTATTCATCCGGGACTTCGTAGCGGAGCATGATCGCAATGGCGCTGTCAGCCAGGGCGGGTTCGCCGTTCAGCAGCCAGGCCATGGCTTTTGCCGAGGCGGAGTGCCTCTGCTGTGTCAGACGATCTAATATCAGGCCATACTCCTCATCTTTCGCTCCGGACCGAAGCTCATCCAGAGAGATTGCATAAGGAGTTGCGGCAGGGCGCAGAAGTAACCTCGGGCGATCGGTTTTCATCTGCACAAGAGGAGGAATCAGCTCATCAGCACATAGACGGAGCGGCAATAACAAAATCATCAGCATCAGGCAGGTCAATGTCTCCAGCTTTCTGATCCTCATTATGTTTACTCCTCTTCAAATACATATTCCTTGAGCTTCGGAGTCCGGTCTTTCCCGGTCAAGATGTGCCATGAGATAACTTACAGATCCATGCAGAAACTGGGACTGACGATAACTTTCAAGCTTGCTGCACACTATCGGTTTAAATGTGCGCTTCGAAAACGGTCCTGACGGTTACGGTTGCATAGAATCATTACGGTCACTCGCTGTCATTTGCCGTCTGATGTGTCCACTTCAATAATCAATCCCTCCCGGCTGCTGCGGTAGGCGGCCTCGATGACCAGGTTTGTAAGTCTGCCGGTTCTGCCTGTTACTTTTGGCGGGCGCTTCTCCATAATAGCCTGCCCGAAATCCTCGATCAGGGGAAGGTGGAGGTTGGGATGAGGAGGCAGTTGTTTAGTTTCAATGCGGCCTTCTGAGGTTATCTGCATGACGCTCTTGTTTAAAATCTCGATCGCCACTTTCCCCCTGCTTCCGAATATCTCGAGTTCATCGCCGGCCGGACCGATAGTGTGATAAGCGCCCACAAGACTCTGCGCCCCGGAAGCGTGGCGCAGAGTCACCAGTGCGCTGTCCTCCACCTCCCGGTCGAATAAAATCTTATCGGTAAATGCGCTCACATGTGTAACCGGGCCCAGGATATCCAGCAGGATGTCGATCCGGTGGCTGCCGAAATCCATCAGCGGACCACCGCCGCCACCGGCCCAGGTCAGACGCCACTTGAACGGATGGTCAGCCGGGTAGTCCCAGTATTCTGACGCCATAACACGGCCAAGTACAGGTTGACCGATCGCTTTTTGCTCCAGCAGGCGTTTGATTTCTATTACCGCGGGATAAAACCTTCGGTAGTAAGCCACGCCCAACAGCACTCCGGCCCGGTCGCAGGCTTCGATCATTCTGTCGCACTCCCGGGTATTGAGCGCCATCGGCTTTTCGCACAGCACGTGCTTTCCCGCCGCCGCCGCCATAAGAGTATGGGGAAGATGCAGGTCTACCGGGGTGGCCAGGTAAACCGCGTTGACTTCCGGATCATCGATAACTTCCTGCGCGGTGGCATAAGCTCTCCCGGCGCCGAATCGCCGGGCGAATTCCGCAGCCCGCGAACTGTCATTGCGTGCGACAGCCATGATAGAGTGACCATCGAGATCACGCATGGCGGGGGCCACACGCTTACTGGCTATATCTCCACAGCCGATCAACCCCCATCGGATTGCCATCATCGGATTCACTCCCTGCTCAGCGTCGGTATGTTTTCTTCTCGAATGGAGATTTCTGGATGACATCCTGTTTCATTGCCATACCATAAATGCTTGCAATCCGTTTGGCAATATCCGTCGAGAGCAGTTCCGGCATGATCTTGCAGCGCAGGCGGCTCAATTCCCGCCTGTCCGCGTCCCACACGCTCCCTGTAAGGCGATCCGTGGTGGTCAGTCCATCCGCGTGATGCCTGATGCATTCGCAAATCCTGCCGGAGTCCAACTGCGGATAGAAACGCTCGACAATTCTTTTAGCCAGAGCCGCTGAGTCGTGAGCGTGCCGGTTTCCACCGCCATCATCGGTCCGGGCGCAGTCATGGAGAAATCCGGCAAGCACTGCGGCCCCGGTATCTTCCCCATAAATTCCCGCGATCCTGCCCGCTACGAATGCCACGCGTCGCAGGTGCGGTATGCCGTGAAGATCAAGGTTGTGACAAGTACAATATGGCTTGCAGCAGGTTTCCACCTTCTGCATCAGTGAAGATACCTCAAATTTATTCAATGCTATCATTCTGACAGGGGATCATAACTGTCCGGGTAAAAACTGTATAACACGAGCTGATTATTGGCCTGCCATTCAATCAGAGAGAACAAGTTTTTCAGGACAGGGATTTCATGTCCTTTTCCGTCTTG
>CAYYNT010000083.1:0-14896 GCA_964473155.1 uncultured Gemmatimonadales bacterium
TTAGTTCCTGGCCATCATTCTCTTGCAATTTTACAGAAATTTAAAGACACAACCGCCCTGACTTTCAAGGAGATTGACTCCACAATCAATAGTTAATAGTATTTTAACATATATCAACCATTCCTCAAGGAGGACGAGTGTTCAGAACAATAGCCATGTTTATCGCCCTCGCGGCTGTCCTCGCGCTGACAGCCTGCCGGGGCGGCAGGGAGAATGACGCCGCCATGCAGCAGAACACGCAGCCACAGGAACAGTTCAAGTACCTGACAGAGCAGTTCGCCGACCTTAAAATCCTGCGTTACCGGATACCCGGGTTCGAGCAGCTTACCCCCCAGCAGAAAGAGCTGGTCTATTATCTTTACGAGGCCGGGCTTTCGGGCCGGGACATGCTCTGGGACCAGAACTGCAAATATAACCTGGCCGTAAGGCACACTCTGGAAAACATCGTGCGCACCTACAAGGGCGACCGGGAAAGCCAGCAGTGGAAAGATTTCCTGGTCTATGTCAAGCGTGTCTGGTTCTCCAACGGCATACACCATCATTATTCGAACAACAAGATCGAGCCGGGTTTCCTGAAAGAGTATTTCGCGGAGCTGACAGCGAACTCCGGCCCGGCCGGATTCCCGCTCCGGGACGGCGAGACTGTCGAACAGCTTGCCGCCCGCCTGACTCCCGTTCTGTTCGATCCCGGAGTGGCGGCCAAGCGGGTGAACCTGGACCCGAAATGCGACATGGTGCAGTGCAGCGCCAACAATTTCTACGAGGGTGTGACGCAGCAGGAGGTCGAGAAATTCTATGCCGCCAAGGCGGACCCCAAAGACCCTGCGCCGGTGTCCTGGGGACTCAATTCCAAGCTGTTTAAAAAGGACGGGCGGATCGAGGAGCATGTCTGGAAGATCGGAGGGATGTACGGACCGGCCATAGAAAAAGTGGTTTACTGGCTGGAGAAAGCCGTGACGGTGGCGGAGAACGAGAGCCAGCGCAAGGCCCTCACCGCGCTGATCGAATACTACCGCACCGGAGACCTGAAAAAGTTTGACCAGTACAGCGTCCTCTGGGTCGAGGACTCCACCTCTATGGTCGACCTGATCAACGGTTTCATCGAGACCTACGGCGACGCCATGGACTACCGGGCCACTTACGAATCGCTGGTTTATTTCAAGGACCTGGAGGCGACCCGCCGCATGGAGGCGATCGCCGCCCAGGCCCAGTGGTTCGAGGATAACGCGCCGATAATGGACGGGCACAAGAAGAAGAAAGTCACCGGGGTGACCGGCCGGGTGATAACCGTAGCCGGAGAGGCCGGGGATGTCAGCCCCTCCACGCCGATCGGGATCAATCTGCCCAACTCGAACTGGGTGCGGGCGAAACACGGCTCCAAGAGCGTAACGATCGGCAACATCGTGAACTCCTACAACGAGGTCAACAAGACCAGCGGAGTGCTCGAGGAATTCAATCTCAAGCCCGAGCGGATCGAGGCCCAGCGCCAGTGGGGCGACCTGGCCGATAACCTGCACACCGACCTGCATGAGGTGATCGGGCACGCCAGCGGACAGATAAATCCCGGAGTGGGATCCCCCAGGGAGACCCTGAAGAATTACAGCGCCACGCTGGAGGAGGCCCGCGCCGACCTGGTGGCGCTCTACTATCTGCTCGATTCCAAGCTGGTCGAGATAGGCGTGATGCCATCCCTGGAAGTTGGGCGGGCATCCTATGACGACTATCTGACCAACGGCCTGTTAGTGCAGCTCGCCAGAGTCAAGCCGGGGGAGCAGATCGAGGAAGCGCACATGCGCAACAGGGCGCTGGTCTGCCGTTGGGTGATGGAAAAAGGAGCGCCGGACAGGATCGTCGAGAAAGTGACACAGGATGGAAAAACTTATTACACAGTCAATGATTACGACCGTCTGCGCGCTCTTTTCGGCGATCTGCTGCGCGAGATACAGAGGATCAAGTCCGAGGGCGACTATGCGGCCGGACAGGCCCTGGTGGAAAATTACGGGGTGAAAGTGGACCCGGCGCTGCACCAGGAAGTGCTGGAACGCTATAACAAACTGAATATAGCGCCGTACTCCGGTTTTATAAATCCGGTGCTTAAACCTGTGCTGCAGGACGGCCGCATGGTGGACGTGAAGGTGGAATATCCGGAGGATTTCATGGCCCAGATGCTTTACTATGCCGGCAACTATTCTTTCCTTCCGGTCGAGAACTGACAGCTCCCCGCACGACAAGGAGCTGACCCAAAAGTCTTAAGTCTAGGGGCACGGCGCGCCGTGCCCCAAACCTACTTTAATTTCAAACAAATAGAGATTGTATCAATTCGCAGAGAGTAAAAACAGGGACTTTTGGACAACCCCTTTTTCTTGAGCAGACTTGCCACGATATCAGGAACCGCCTGTCTTTACTTTTTGCCGCGGAAATGTTTAAATTGATTTTGAAGCACAGTTGCCGTAATAAACCGCGAAAATGACTGCGTGAATTTTTCCGGACCCTATCCTAAAAACCGGGAAATAGAATGTCCAAGCGATCAGGCCGCTCAAGCCAGGGTCAGGACAGACCCGGACAGGATGAACAGAATCGGGACGACTATCGCCGCCGAATCGCGCACCTCGAGGGTGAGCTTGCCCGTTCGCAGGAGCGATGCGACGAGATGGCCCGCAGTTACTACTATCTCTTCTCCACGATCAACATGCCCAGCGTCAGTGTCGATAGCGAATGGCGCATTGTCGGCTATTCGGGAGATTTCTCACCCGTGCACCAGCGCGTCGCCAGGCTGTCGGCGGAAAACGGGCATTTAAGTGAACTGCTGCGGGACGGAGATTTTGAGAAGATAAACGCGTACTTCGAACGCGTCGCCTTGCTGAAAGACCTGCCCTTTGACCTGAACGACGAGCCCTGGGTGTTGGAATACGAGGGCCCCTCGGCCGGGGAGCAACTGGGCCGCGACTGGCTGATTTCCGATTCCTGCACTGAAAAATACTGGCATATTTCCGAGCGTGACGGCCGCATGGAAATCGAGCACCGCAGTCACTGCGCAAAGGAAGACTGCTACCTGATGAACAGCCGGCCCCTGAACCGTCTCGACCGAGACCTGAAGGTGATATTCCGTATCCGCACCGGTTCAAAAAAGAACGGCATCCGCGACCTTTCCCTTGTGCTCGGAGGTACGCTCGGCCAGGATGAAATGCTTTGCGACAGGCTGGGTTATACTGTCTGCTGTGGATCGGTTAATAACACTCAGGCGAGGATACAACGGCAGGTCGCCGATCTTGTGTGGATAAAGGAATCCCTGGCTCCGGACAGGGATTATGAAGTAATAGTGGAACGCACGGGCGGCCGGATACGACGGTTCCTCACCGACCTGCTCACTGGTGAGCAAGCCCCGTTGCTTGAGGTTATCGATTCGGATGCAGTATATGATCGCAGCCCCTACATCGGTTTCACCACTTTCTCGGGGCAGGCCAGGTTCTATGGAGTGCGCGTGCTGTCCCGCAGATCGATGTTCAAGATAAGCCGGTTCCGCGTACCGTTCAATGTGGAAGCGGGCCTCAGGGGACTGGACGGGCGGCTGTACAAGCTGCGTCTCGGGCAGAAGATAATCGGCTTGCCGCGTTGGACTATCCTATTCGAGGACATCACCGAAAAACACCGGACCCAGGAAAAAATTCGGTTCAGCGAGGAGAAATTCCGCGCTCTGTTCGAGATGGAGTCGGACGCGCTGTTTCTGATCTCCAACGTGGACGGGAGGATACTGGAGGTCAACGCGGCGGCGGAGGAGATGTACGGCTACAGCCGCGGCGAGCTGCTCCAGTTGAAAAATGTCGACCTTTCCGGCGAGCCGGACCAGACCAGAGCGGCCACAGTGGGAAGATTGGCCTCGATCCCGGTGCGCTGGCACCGCAAAAAGGACGGGACGGTGTTCCCGGTGGAGATCAACGCCCGTCATTTCACCTGGCAGGGCCTCCCGGTTCATCTGGCGGCGATACGGGGGATTGAGGAAAGAATCAACTCGCAGAAGGCGCTGGAGGAGCAGCGGCAGTTTTTGCGCCAGGTGATAGACATCAATCCAAGCATCATTTTCGTGCTGGATGAAAATGGTCGCAACATACTGTCCAACAAGGCATTACAGAACATATCCGGCGCAACTCAGGAGGAGTTGCTCGGCAAATTTCCGGATGAATTTATTGTGGACCCGGAGCATGCCCGCCGCTCCAGGCAGATGGACCGTGAGTTGATCGAAGGTTCACGGGACAGGGTCGAGCTGGAAGAAGTGATCAAGGACCGGGAGGAGAAAACTCACCGGGTGTATACGGTAAAAGTGCCCCAGAGGGATGAATATGGAAAGGTGACCCGCATATTCGGGGTCAGCACCGACATTACCGCAATCCGTCAGGGAGAAGAAGCTCTGCGCCGCAGTGAAAAGCGTTTCCGCGAACTGTTCGAGCACTCCAATGACGCGATATTCATCCACGACCTCGATGGCCGTATAATGGATGTGAACCGCCAGGCCTGCCGAATGCTGGGGAGCACCAGGGAAGAATTGATCAAACGGTTTGTTCAATCTCTTCATAATGAAGAGGAAAAGGCCGCTGGAAGGCAGAATCTCAAGCTGCTGCAGACACAGGGAGCGGTTACGTTCGAATCCAGGCTCGAGCGATCGGACGGAAGCATCCTGGACGTGGAAATAAATGCAAAGCTGATCGACCTGGAAACACTCACAGTGCAGAGCGTGATGCGGGACATCACCGAACGCAAGCGCGCCGAGGAAGCCCTGCGGGAAAGCGAGCGGAAGTACAGAGCGCTTTTCGACACTTCTTCTGAAGCGCTTTCGATAATTGATGTCGAAAATAATCGCTACGTCGAGGTGAATCGGACTGGCGAGAAGCTTTTTGGCTACACACGGCGTGAGTTTCTGGAGCAGATCACGCCGCTCGATTTGAATCCGAATCCGGCACAGTCCTTAGAGATAATGAAGGAAGTATTGTCGAGCGATAGAGTGCACCGCTATGAACTGATCCATATCCGCAAGGACCGCAGGCTGATACCGGTGGAAGTCTATATCTCATCCTTTACCCTTGAGGGCCGTAATTATCTGCTGGCCCAGGCGCGCGACATCACCGAGCGCAAGCGCGCCGAGGAAGCCCTGCGCGAAAGCGAGCGCAAGTACCGGGCGCTTTTCGACACTTCATCCGAAGCCCTGGTTATAGTGGACATGGACACCCGGAAGATAACAGATGCCAACCAGGCCGCCCTGAACCTGTACGGTTATTCCCGCGAGGAATTTATCGGACTGACGCCGGCGGACGCCAGCAAAGACAAGAAGTGGGTCGAGAATAACTATAAAAGATTGATCAAGGAAGGCGCAATCCAGGGTCTCGAAGTGATCCATTACCGCAAGGGCGGCATTCCGGTGCCGGTGGAAGTTTTCGGATCAATGTATCAACTTGAAGGCCGGAACTATGCCATGATCCAGGTCCGGGACATCACCGGGCGCAAGGAGGCCGAGCGCCGTTTGTT
Organism: uncultured Gemmatimonadales bacterium; assembly: GCA_964473155.1. Taxonomy (GTDB): domain Bacteria; phylum Gemmatimonadota; class Glassbacteria; order GWA2-58-10; family GWA2-58-10; genus JAJFUG01. Next base: position 5,518 of record CAYYNT010000083.1, read on the forward strand.
GGAGAGCGAGGCACAGAGCCGGGCCATGCTGGAGACCATCCCGGACCTGATGTTCCGGCTTGACAGCCGGGGCGTTTTCCTGGACTGCATGGGCCGGACTGAGGATCTGATCGTGCCGCTGGACCAGATACTGGGTAAACAAGCCCATGACTTTCTGCCCGGTCCGGTGGCCGAAATGACCTTGGAAAAGATCCGTCAGGTGCTCAAAACCGGCGGTGTCCAGAAGTTCGAATATGAAATACCGTCCCCTGCCGGTTCCCGGTCTTTTGAAGCGCGGATGGTGGCGATAAACAGTGAAGAAGTCCTGGCCCTGGAGCGGGACATCACCGAGCGCAAGCGCGCCGAGCGGCAACTGGCCCAGGCGCATGCGGAACTGGACCAGATTTTCAACGCCACCAATCCGATAGCAGTGATCGGGGCGGATGGAAGCGTGCTGCGGATCAACAGGATCTGGTGTGAAATATTCGGTCAGACGATAGATGAGGTCGCCGGGAAAAAATGCTGCGATGTCTGGAGCGGAAAGCGCTGCGGAACTAAAGACTGCCCGCTCGAATTGATCCGCGGCGGCCTCGAAAGGATCGAGCTGGAGGTAGAGAAGAAAGCGGTGGATGGAAGAATCATTCCCTGCATACTTAATGTCACGCCTTTACGCGGCCCTGCCGGTGAATTTCAGGGTATAGTGGAGAGCTTCAAGGACATCTCGGAGCTGAGGCAGCTTGAACAAGAGCGTCTGCGCGCGGACAAGCTCGAATCCATCGGACTGCTGGCCGGCGGTATCGCGCATGATTTCAACAACATACTCACCTCTGTCATGGGCAACGCTTCGCTGGCCAAGATGCTGGTAAACCCGGAAGACGATATCCAGGAGCCTCTGAATGCCATAGAGAGCTCCAGCCTGCGCGCCCGCGAACTGACCATGCAGTTGCTGACATTTTCACGCGGCGGTCAGCCGGTCAAGCAGGCCGTCTCGCTGGCGGACCTGGTTAAAGAAGCGGCCAGGTTCGCGCTCAGCGGTTCGAATGTCACCTGGGAATTCCAGTTCCAGCCCGGTCTCTGGCCGGTGGAGGCCGACCCTGGACAGATCAACCAGGTGCTGAACAATCTGATAATCAATGCGGACCAGGCCATGCCAGGCGGCGGGGTGATCCGGATAAACATGGAGAATCAGGATGTCCGGGAGAATGAAGTCCCGGGTCTGGCGATGGGCCGTTTTGTCAGGCTGAGCATCTCGGACTCCGGGATCGGTATCAGCCAGGAACACCTTGCGCGTATTTTCGATCCCTATTTCACGACCAAGCAGAAAGGCAGCGGCCTTGGCCTGGCTACGGTCTACTCGATAATACGCCGTCATGGCGGCCTGATTACAGTCGAGAGCAAAGTGCAGAAAGGCGCCACTTTCAGGATATGGCTGCCCGCCTCGCTGAATGAACCGAAAGCGCCAAAGGAAAACGCTCCGCTTCGCTCAGGTTCGGGTGAACTTGTGCTGGTGATGGATGACGACCCCGGAGTTCGGCAGGTGCTGGAGGGAATGCTGACAAGACTGGGTTACGAGGTGGAACTGGCCGGGGACGGAGAGGAGGCCGTGAAGCTGTATATCGAGCGCATGGCCCGGGGCCGTCCGTTCGACGCCGTGGTCTTGGACCTGACCATACCCGGCGGAATGGGCGGACGTGAGGCCGTGCAGAAACTGCTGGAGATTGACCCGAAGGTGAAAGCGATCGTATCCAGCGGCTATTCAAACGAGCAGGTGCTTTCAGACTTTCGCAAATACGGTTTCAGTGGTATAATTGCAAAGCCCTACCGTCTCGAAGAGCTCCGGGCCGTGATGGATCAGGTTCTCAGCGGTTCCTGAACGGTGCAGCCTGAGCTGTATTCCGTGGCATATCCCACTCCAGTTCCATTTTCATCTTACAGGTGCGCCGATGAAAAAGATTATTTCCCTCCTGATTTCCCTTCTGCTTATCGGTTCAGTTTCCCTCTCATCTCAGGATTTTCCGCTCGATCTGAAAAACAGCGTCTGGCCCGCTGCGTGGATCGCCTGTCCCGGCAGCGAGCCGCAAGGTTACGGAGTATATCTCTATCGCCGGACTTTCGATCTGGAAAAGGCCCCGGGCAAGTTCATCGTCCATGTCAGCGCGGACAACCGTTACCGTCTGTATGTCAACGGAATTGAGGCCTCCGAGGGGCCCTCGCGCGGCGACCCGGATCACTGGCGCTACGAGAGCGTGGACCTGGCTCCCCTGCTTAAATCCGGACGGAACGTCCTGGCCGCGCTGGTCTGGAATTACGGCGAATATATTCCCTGGGCGCAGATGACCCGCCGGACAGCATTCCTCCTGCAGGGGGACGGTCCGCTGGAAAAAGTGGCGAACACAGGCGCGGGGACCTGGAAGGTTATTCAGGACATGTCTTTTTCAGCCTTGCCGGGATCGTGGGATGCCGCCACTGGCCGAATGGAGGGTTCTCGCGGATTCAAGGTGGTGGGGCCTGGAGACAGGGTGGACGGCAGCCGGTGCATCTGGGGCTGGGCCGATGTGGACTTCGATGATTCAGGCTGGCAGACTCCGATCGAGGTCGGACGGCGCGCCACGCCGCGGGCTATTACGGATGGTGGTTCGTTCTGGAACCTCGTGCCCCGGCCGATCCCGGCCATGGAAAAGCGCCCCGAGGCCCCCGGCCGTATCTGCAGGTCCAGCGGCATCTCTCCGGACGAGGGTTTCCTTTCCGGCGGCAAACCTTTGCTCGTCCCGGCCTCCAGCCGTGTCAGCCTTCTGATCGACCAGGGGTATCTGACCAACGCCTATCCCGAGCTGACCGTTTCCGGCGGCAAAGACGCGCTTGTCCGTCTGATCTGGTCCGAGGCCCTGTTTGATTCCACGGGCGAGAAGCAGAACCGGGACCGGGTGGAGGGGATGAACATTTTCGGCAATTATGACGAGTTTGTGCCGGACGGCGGCCCGCAACGGCGCTTTTCAACCCTCTGGTTCCGCACTTTCCGCTACCTGCAAATCGAAATTGCCACCGCGAATGAGCCGCTGACCATTCATTCGCTCAAAAACACGTTCACCGGCTATCCGTTCAAACTCAACGCGGCGTTCGAGTGCGATGATCCCTCGGTGAAGGACATCTGGGAGGTTGCCTGGCGCACGGCCCGTCTCTGCGCCGGGGAAAACTATTTCGACTGCCCGTATTACGAGCAGTTGCAGTATGCCGGGGACACCCGCATCCAGTCCCTTATTTCGTTGTATCTCTCGGGGGATGACCGTCTGATGCGGCAGGCCATCACGCATTTCGACGATTCCCGTCTGCCGGAGGGCCTGACCCAGAGCCGGTACCCGAGCAGCACGCCCCAGGTGATTCCTCCCTTCTCGCTGTTCTGGGTGCTTATGCTTCACGATTACTGGATGCATCGCCGTGATGACGCGTTCATCGAGGCCCATCTGAGCGCGGTCCGCGGAGTGCTCGAATGGTACGAGCGCCGCCTGGCGCCGGATGGGACGCTCGGGCCTTTGTCCTGGTGGAATTTCGCGGACTGGGTGGCGGAATATCCTTACGGCGTGCCGCCCGGAGCCGAGGAAGGCGGATCAGCGGTGATTGCGCTCCAGTTTACGTACGCCCTGCGCTGCGCCTCGGACATGGCCCTGGCGTATGGACGGGACTGGGAGGCGCTGCGCTACCGCAACCTGGCCGAACGGGTGGGACAGGCGGTCATGAAAGCCTGCTGGTCCGGCCAGCGAGGCATGTTAGCCGACACGCCACAGAAAAAACTGTTCACCCAGCATGCCAATGCTCTTGCCATTCTGCTCGACCTGGTCCCGCCCGCTGAACAACAGAAGCTGTTCGCGAAGATCACGCAGGAGAAGGATGTCGTGCGGGCGACGTTCTATTTCCAGTTCTACGTGCTCGAAGCCATGCGCCACAGCGGTCTGGGAGAGAATTACATGCGCATGCTCGGCCCCTGGCACGATATGATCCGCCACGGCCTGACCACTTTCTCCGAGAACCCCGAGCCGACCCGCTCCGACTGCCACGCCTGGAGCGCCAGTCCGGCCTGGGGTTTCCTGTCCTCTGTCTGCGGTATCCGTCCCGCCTCGCCGGGTTTCCGCACTGTGCGCATGGAACCCGCCCTGGGGCCGCTGAACCGCGTGCGGGCGCGAATGCCGCACCCGGATGGAAACATCGCGTTCAGCCTGGAACGCAGGAAAGGCGGCGCCGTGAGCGCATCCATCGATCTGCCGGACGGACTGCGGGGCGTGTTTGTCTGGGATGGAGTGGAGTACGGGCTTGCCCCAGGCGTCAACCGGCTTGAGATTGCAGGAAAGAAATAAAGAATGATGGTTGCTTGCATATCGGGCTTAGCTGAGTCTGGCTGCCGCCTGAGGGTTTGATATTTCATTCAGCCGGAGGATAAGGCAAGGATGCTGAAATATGAATATCTGAAATCTATTGCTGTGACGGTTATACTGTTCTGCGGCTGCAATGCCGGCTCTGAGGAGAAAAGCATGGTTCCGAACGAACAGGCTGCAACCTGGCCTCCAGAGGTCAGCGAGGTTTCGGTTATCAGCAGTCTGGACGGCGCCGGGCAAAAAGCAATGTTCTGGACGCCACCGGCTGATGAACCGCGACCCCTTCTGGTTGCACTGCACACCTGGAGCGGCGATCACCGTCAGCCGGAAAGCATCAACTACTGGCAGGACTGCCGTGAGCGCGGCTGGGTGTTCATGCACCCGGATTTCCGCGGACCGAATGTCCAACCGCTGGCCTGCGGAAGCGAGGCGGCGGTGCAGGACGTTCTGGATGCGGTGGAATATGCTAAAGCTCACGCGATGGTGGACACCAGCCGTATCTACCTGGTGGGCTGCTCCGGCGGCGGTTATCTGACTCTGCTTATGGCCGGCCGTCACCCGGAGGTCTGGGCCGCGGCCTCGGCCTGGGTGCCGATCTCGGACCTGGCTGCCTGGCACGCACAGTGTTCGGGGACTGACAATCCGCAGCGCGGCTACGCTGAAAACATGGAAGCGGTCTGCGGCGGCGCACCGGGAGCCTCGTCCGCGGTTGACAGCTCCTACGCACAACGTTCGGCCCTCACCTGGCTGCACCGGGCCGCCGGGCTTAAATTGGAGATCAACGCCGGGATCCATGACGGGCACACAGGCTCCGTGCCGGTGAGCCACAGCCTGAGAGCGTTCAACTGCCTGGCCGCGGCCAACGGCCGCCCGGAGCTGGCGCTTACGGATCCGCAGATCGAGTGGATTACCACCCGCGAGAGCCTGCCGGAGGAGTTGAACGGTCAGGCCGATAACGACAGCCTGTACGGTGAGCGCGGGGTGCTGTTCCGCCGTCAGGCCGGTCCGGCGCGGGTGACTCTGTTCGAGGGCGGGCACGAGATAATCTACCGCGCGGCCCTTGCCTGGCTGGACAGCCAGGGCAGCAAATATTAAAGGTTATATATTTAGTCTGTTGAATAATGATTTCAAAACACACCCCCTGTTTCCCTTTTTGGGCTATGCACCTGATTACGGCGCCCACTATATATTGTGTTTTGGCATATTAACGTTTATGTCTTTATTGGTGCGTAAGATTTTAACACGAATCTTCACAAAAATATCAACTCGGTAGCGGTAAAGATGACATATCAGAAAACGGATAGGTCTGTCGTAGGGGCGCGGCATGCCGCGCCCGAAGGCCTTCAACGGGCGACTCATGAGTCGCCCCTACAACAGAACTGAGAAATTTACGGAGTCTTCGATCAATGTAAGAAGCTGTTTTTTTCAGATAGTTCTCCATAAACAGGAATGCTATCTGTAGTATCTACTGTAGTCAAGTGCATAGCCCCATTCCCTTTTTTAAGTGGGACTGCAAAACCGCGCTGATAGGTGTTTGCAGCTTAGCCGAAAGTGGCGGCGGTCCTCCCGCCTTGAAAAGGGGGGACCGAGGGGGATTTTATCCAATAAATCAAAACATCTGTATGGCTTTATCCATTTGCCTTCGTGTAATGGGAGGGGCCTTGAGGCGAGCAGGCTTAGTGTTTCTGTCCGCGATTTTTCTGACCATGTCTGTATCATCGGAGGAGGCCATGGCGCTGGAGAAAGTCAAGATCGCGGTGGCGCAGATGCAGTGCGTGGACTCCGACCTGGAGGGGAATTTCAGCCGGATTGCGTCGCTGGTCGAACGCGCCGACAGCGCGGGGGCGCAGATCGTGATGTTCCCGGAAACGGTCGATCTGGGCTGGGTCAATCCTGAGGCGCACAGTCTGGCCGGGCCTGTTCCGGGGCCGTTCTCCAGCCGGATCTGCGAACTGGCCGGAAAGCATTCGATCTGGATCGGGATCGGTCTGTGCGAGAAGGACGGTGACAAGCTGTACGACAGCGCCATCCTGATCGATTCGCAGGGGGCGATCCGTCTGAAGCACCGCAAAGTGGAGCTTCTTGCCTGGTTGATGGACCCGCCTTACAGCGCGGGCGATTCCACGAAGGCCTCGGTGGTGGAAACACCGTTCGGCCGGGTGGGGATAATAATCTGCGCCGACAGTTTCAACGACGGCATGCTGCAAGTCCTGGCCGCGGCCCGTCCCGACCTGGTCTATGTCCCCTACGGCTGGGCGGCGGAGAAGAAAGACTGGCCCGAGCACTCGTTCAGCCTGGTGCGCACGGTGCAGCGGGTGGCGCACTCGACAGGCGCGCCGGTGATCGGTCCGAACGTGGTGGGTGAAATCACGCACGGACCCTGGACCGGCTGGACCTACGAGGGATTGAGCACCGCCGCCCAGGCTGGCGGGCTTTCGATCTACCAGGGCCGCTGGAACCGCGAGGACCTGACAGTGATTGAAATCAGCCCGGGCAACATTCTGGATCCAACCAGATAAGCGGCGCATATTCAGACGAAATCTTTTCCCCGGACCCTGAAGTTATTAATACAGTTCAAGGGAGACTGACCATATGCTTAATAAGGAAAGTTCGCGCCTTCTTATGGTTTTTCTGTCAACGCTATTGGTTTTATGCGCTCTTGCGGCCTGCATGCCGAAATCTGACAGCGGCGCAGCCTTGCCGCTTGCGCAGGGGGAATTCAAGTATCTCGGGCCGGAGCTGGATTATCATCCCGAGCTGCTGCGTCCCTCCCCTGCGGATGGCGACACCGTGCTGAACGACCCGCCCGGTTTCAACTGGCAGCCCGAGGACAGTTCGCGGGCTTTCATTTTCGAGGTTTCGCGCGATCCTGAGTTCTCCGAGAGCGATGATCTGCTTGGAATGGCCCGTGGCGGCGGTTCTCTTCTGCCAGCCTCGCTAAACGCCGATCCAATGATTGCGGAAGGGAAACGGAGCTGGCTGGTGGCCGGGCTGCCCCTGCCGATGCACCACCCGCGGTTCAAGCTGGGAGCGGGTCAGTGGTTCTGGCGCTGGCGCTGCTTAATGGCGGACGGCAGCGCGACCCCGCCCTCGGCCGCCCGGCGTTTCGTTGTGTCATCCGAAGCGCTGGAATACACGGTCCCGGCGCTCAGCCAATTGCTGTCAAACATCCCCGCCGGTCATCCGCGCCTTTTTATCCGGCCGGAGAAGCTTGATAGTATTAAAAATTTAATAGTCACTTCCGAGCCGCACAAACGTCTCTGGGAGCGAATCCGTCAGTTCACGGACGATTCCCTTCTGACCCGGCCCCTGATGCAGGAGCCGCCGATGTTCCCGGAGGGACCGTTCAATTACCCGCTCTGGCGCGAGTATTACGACCAGGCGCGCAAAATGGGGCAGACTCTGGATTTCCTTGGTTTCTGCTATCTGATATCCGGTGACACCAGATATTCCGGACGCGCCCGTGAGTGGCTCCTGCACCTGACCGCCTGGGACCCGGACGGCAGCAGCAACATGCAGTACAATGACGAGGTGGCGATGCCGATCCTGCTGAACGGCGCGCGAGCCTGGGACTGGATTTACAATTCACTCGAACCGGCCGAACGCGACAGCATCCGCGCGATGCTGGCCCTGCGCGCCGAGCAGGCTTTCCAGCGCTGGCAGAACCGTCCCTACCACCTGAAGCCCTTCGCCAGCCACGAGACCCGTCTGTTCAACTATATTTCACAGACAGGAATCATCCTGCACGGCGAGGTCCCGGAGGCGGACAACTGGCTGGCCTATGTCCTGCCGGTGGTCACAACTTTTTACCCGCCCTGGGGCGGGCGCGACGGCGGCTACTCGGAGGGACCGAGCTACTGGATGATGTATTACAACTACATGCTGCAGTCAGCGCATGCCATCCGCTGCGCCATGGGCCTGGATATCCTGAAAAAGCCGTTCTACCGGAACAACGGCTGGTTCAAGATTTATGGCTACCCATATTTCGGGAAGATGCTGCCGTTCGGCGACACGGGAATTGGCTCGTACTGGCCCGCGGACAAGATCAATCTCTACCACATGGCCTCGCTGTTCGGCAACCCCTATTTCCGCTGGCGCGCGGAAAACAGCCAGCCGGCGGAAATGCCGGTCAACGAAACCGAGGTCCCCAGCGGAATAATGAGCTTTTTCTGGCTGGATGAGGGGCCGGAGCATGTCCAGCCAAAACCGCCGCTGGATATCCCGCGCAGCCGCGTTTTCCGGGATGTCGGCCTGGTGGCTTTCCACCAGGACCCCTCCGATCCAGATGAAATCTACATGCTGTTCAAAAGCTCGCCCTACGGAGCCTGGAGCCACATATACGCCGACCAGAATTCATTCTACATCCAGGGATTCGGCGAGGCGCTGGCCATCCAGAGCGGTTATTACCCGCACTATGGCCACCCGCACCACAAAAGCTGGACCTGGGAGACACGGGCGCACAACTCCGTGCTGGTGGACGGCGAGGGGCAGAAGATACGGGACCGCGCCTCGCGCGGCCGGATCGTGGAATGGCAGTTCGGCTCCGGGGAGGACGGTTCCCTGGACTATGCGGCCGGGGACGCCACCGAGGCCTATGCCGGGAGGCTCGACCGGTTCGTGCGACGGGTGTTCTACCGCCGCCCGGACGAATTCCTGATCCTGGACGACCTTCAGGCCCCGAAAGAGGTGCGCTTCGACTGGCTTCTTCACTCACTCGAGAAGATGGAGATCGACCCGAAAGCGCGTGTCGTAACCGTGAAAAAAGGCCGCGCGCGGATGACTGTGGAGTTCCTGGAACCGGCGAACCTGACATTCTCACAGGACAACAAGTTTACGGACAGTCCGGGGGAGGGTTACCCGGACCAGTGGCACCTGACTGTCTCGACCGCCGGAAAGAGCCGGGCGGCGGCGTTTGTCGTGCGGATGAAAGTCTGGCAGGCAAAATGAGTTTCGAGCGGCAGGGATTCATTGTTCGCGCAGGGGCTGTCCCAAAAGTCTTAAATGTAGCGACTGTGTTAGGAATCAAGCGACAC
>CAYYNT010000084.1:0-14385 GCA_964473155.1 uncultured Gemmatimonadales bacterium
CTATTTCCAGCAACATGTATCTGTCTGTTCTTGACTTTCAAGACAGTCGCTACAGAACTGCTTTTATTGCAAATGGTTAGAGATTGCAGCAATTTGCAAAGAGCAAAATCGGGGACTTTTGGGGCAGCCCCGCTGAATTTCTTTTGTTAAAAGGGTTATTGCTTACCGCAGAACTCTGGCAGTTGCAAAAACAGTTGTGGACCTCCTCATTCTACTTCAGAAGAACCATCTTACGAGTCCTCGAATATTCTCCCGCGGTCATGCGGTATAAATACACCCCGCTGGCGGCTTGTCCACCCTGATTGTCAGTTCCGTCCCAGAAAAGGCTGTAAGTTCCGGGGCCGCGATTCTCGTTCAGCAGGGTGCGGACAAGCCGCCCCGAGAGGTCATAGATTGAGACACTTACCATTCCGGAATGCCCCTCTGGCAGGGCCAGGCTGATCGTGGTCGAGGGGTTGAACGGGTTAGGGCTGTTCTGCGACAGATTGAACGCGCGGGGCAAGGCTGGGGCGTCACCGCTGCCGTAAAGGGCAAGGCTGAAATCCGCCTCTTCCGCGGGTGACAGACCAAGCTGCCCGCGAAGGCTTTCGAGCCAGTCGATCTGCTCCCGGGTTATTCCCAGCAACGGTGTCGGGGCGGCGCCATCTGCCGCGGACAACTGTAGCGCGGTTTCCCGGCACCCGCCGTTGCGGAGAAGAAGTATCAGGGACAGGGCGTCGCCGAGGCTCAGGCGTCCGTCCGGCTTGAAATCGCAGGAGGATTTGTAAACTCCGTCCCGTATCAGCAACAAAAGGCTGAATACGTCTTTAAGCTCAACCCTGCCATCGCCGTTGACATCACAGACCGGCCGTGTATCGGTATCCGGCATCCCGGCGTATATCCAGTCAAAGGACAGCTTTTTCTGGGAGACGGTTATCCCTGTCGAGGAATTGGGATGGTTGCCAGCCTGGATGGTGTTGTTCCCGGCAGCGAAGGATGCTTTTGCGCCAGTGTATTTGTCAAAATAGATGCTTGAGCGTGATTCGTTGTGGCAGGAGTTGCATTTCACGCTGAATAAGGAGTCTTTCAAGGTGGCGTAGGTTACAATCCGGCCGGAGGGAAGGTCAAGATTAACCCAGTCCTGAAACATGGCTTTCTGTGCCGCTGTCAGGGTTATTCCGGCAGAGGCCGGCGGCATGCCGCCTTCCTGAGCCACATTGTTGGCCTTGACCGCATTTACTATGGCCAGGTCATAGGTGTCAAAGTTTGTGGTTGCCGGAGCGCCGTTGCGGTCTGCGCCAGATTTATCCTTACTGTGGCAGTTGAGACATGTCTCGCTCAGCACATCATCCAGCATGTTTTTGAAGGTGACAATCTGGCCGAGCGGCTTGCCGTCATCGATCAATTTCTGAAATACGGCTTTCTTCGCCGTGCTCAGGGCGCCTCCGGCCGATGCCGGCGGCATCGTACCGGCCTGGACTCTCGTATTGCCACGCGCGGCATTCACCCAGGCCAGAGTATAAGTGTCGAAATTTACCGATATTGGGGCGTTGCCGCGCGCGTTTTGAGGTTTTGCGCTGTCATGGCAGTTGAGGCAGCCATTGACAAGGACTTCCCGCATCAAAAGAGCATAGCCGCTGCCGGAAATCTGAGCTTCAAGAACGGATACCTGAAGCGCAAGCAGACTGAGCGCCAGCCGGACTACCTTTCTACAATGACCGGACATAAAAAGCTCCTGATTAGGATGTCAGCGCGGCGGAGAAGCGGGAACTGCTTTTGGAGCTTTTATGATTGAGTTCAGTCAAGGCAGAAGGAAATTCTCAGACTCGTATTAAACCGATATATCTTATCTATTGTTACATATACGCTTTCTTGGGTTACGGATCAAATTTTCTATTGCAGGCTCGCATGTTCCCGGTTTATACTCACCCGTGATTCTTTCCGGCTTCAATACATGCTTGACTGGGGTGTCGAACAGATCGGAGTGGAACGTCATGCGTTCAGAACTGACCCGGTTGACTGTGCTGCTTTTGCTTTGTTGCGCCTCTGCCGCCTGGCCGTTGGATAAGCTGCGTTATCACAATCTGCAAATCGACAATCAGGGAAAGATTGTTCCGTGGTTCAGTCCGGCAGAAAAGGCGTTCGACAACTATCTCGACCGTTGCTGGGACTGGGCGCTATCCGCTCCGCCGGATTCAAACGGCCTGCCGATTTCGTTCCTGTACTGCGCCTGGAAACCCGGTGAGCCTCCCTCGGCCAGTCCGGAGTGGGAGAACGATGCCGGCGAGAAAATACCAAACTGGGTCGAGAGCGCGCGCCTGTACTACCAGTATTCCGGGAACCGCGCTCCGCTGGATTATGTCAAGCGCCTTGTCGATTATTCGCTCGAACACGGGCAGACTCCCTCTGACCACGCCTGGCCTGATTTCCCGGTGGGGACATCCAATGCGGGCGACACCGGGTTCCGTGGATTCACCGGGCGCTGGAAACTCTGGGACTGTCATGTCGATCTGGCCGCGGATATCGGCTTTGCCCTCTACCGGATGCACCAGTTGTACGGTGAGAGGCGGTATCTCGAAAAGGCCGTTCATGTGGCCGATCTGCTTGCGGCGAGAATCAGACCCGGCACGGCGGAGGAATCCCCCTGGCCTTACGTGGTCAACTCGTTGACTGGAAAAAGCAGTTCACGTTACGCCGCAAGCTGGGACGGCGCGCTGATGCTTTTCGACCTGCTTGTCCGTAACGGTCAGGGCCGGGTGGCCGATTACGAGCGCGCGCGAGTCATGCTGAAAGAATGGCTGCTGGCGTATCCCATGCGCAACGGCCGCTGGGTGGACGGGCACAGCGACACCTGGATCGACGGGAACACGAACCTGAGCACAACCTGCGCCAGCGACATGTGTCTGTACCTGTTCGACAATCCCGGCTGGGATCCGGCCTTCAAGGCCGATGCGGAAGCGCTTATCAGGTGGACCGAGGACAATTTCGTTTTGCAGCCCACGCCGGACAGCCTTCCGGGTCAGTTTCACGGCGCATATGTGCCTGCCGAGCAGACAGCCTACAATTACAGGATGGGATACCAGGCCGCTCGACTGGGGGCGCAGTACGCCCAGTGGTACAAAGTGAGCGGGGATGAGAAATACCGCGACAGGGCGTACAGATGTCTTGTTTACAACACATATATGATGCAGGAAAATGGCCAGTCCTCGGATGGCCCGACAGACGAGGTCGGCTGGTGGTGGTCCGACTGCTACGGCGAGGCCCCCCGGATGTACTATTACGGACTGGCCGCCGTGCCGGAATGGGCCCCGCCGGATGAGAACCATCTTCTGCATTCATCATCGATTGTAACGACAGTCATATATAGCAACCGGAAAATCGAATACAGCACTCTCGATTCGAGTGCGACCGAGTTGTTCCGCCTGTGTCAGAAACCGGAATCCATCAAGGCCGGTGGTATTGTTTTAAACCGTCTGGACAGTCTTACCCAGTCCGGCTGGACATTCGACAGCACGGCCGGTGTGTTGCGCGTGCGGCACGACAAGGCGCGCAGGATTGAAATAAGTCTGAATCAGATGGAAAAATCGATTCGAATCGACGGTGCGGCGAAAAAGCAGTTGATTGACGGTTTCGGGGTGAATGTCAACCACCGGAGCTGGAATGAGGGCGGGTTGCTGCCGGTCCTGGAAGCGATGATCGATCAGGCCGGGATGACCATCTTCAGGATAGTGTTCGACAATGCGGACTGGGAAGCTGAAAACGATAACGATAATCCGGCGGTGATGGACGCTGGATACTATGGGGCGATTTTCAGCTCGCAGCGTTTCCAGCCGCTCTGGGACATGTTCGCCTGGTTCAACAGGCGCGGTTTGAGCGACAACGTGTTTTTGAATTTCATGGGGCCTGGTCCGGAATGGATGGGCGGCGGCAATCTGACAGCCGGAATGGAGCGGGAATGGGCGGAAACAATCACCGCCCTGCTGCTTTACGCACGCGAAAAACGCGGGCTTAAGTTCCATCTGGCCGCCCCGGACAACGAGCCGGATATCAGAAATGAGGGCATTCATATGGAGGCGGAGCAGTACGCCCGCAGCCTTCATGAGTTGTCACTGCGGCTCGACGCCAGCGGCCTCGGAGACCTGCGGTTTGTCGCGCCAGACCGAGCCGGAGGCGGTACGGGTTATCTGCCAGAGCTTTTGAACGATCCGGTCATAATGGGCAAACTGGCTCATTTCGGAATGCACAGTTATTCAGATAACGGCGGCGGGTCGAAAGGCGTGGAAAGCTTTGTCCGCGGATCGGCTTATCCGGACCGCAGGTTCTGGATGACAGAATTCAATGTCTGGCTTCCCAACGCCGACAACGGCCAGCGCGGGACTTACGACTGGCCGTACTGCCGGGGCACGGCCAAATACCTGCTCGACCATCTGGCCAATGGCGCCTCGGCGGGGCTAATCTGGGAGGGCTATGACAGTTTTTACCTGCATCCGCCCTCGGCCTGGAGTTTCTGGGGGCTGTTCTCGGTGGACGATGAGAATGTTTCGCCCAGGACCTACACACCGCGGAAGAATTTCTATACGCTTGCGCAGATCAGCCGTTTTGTGCGTCCGGGAGCTCAGCGGATCGAGGTTGACGGTTCCCCGGCCCTGCTTAAGCCTCTGCTGGCTTTTTATCACTCCGGACAAAAGCGGCTCGCGCTGGTGGGAATCAACAGCACGGCTGGTGAGGTTGTCCTGCACGGAAGCCTCGAAGCCCTGCCCGGGGTGACCGCGCTCGATCTTTACTATACGACGAGCACGGCCAATCTTGTTCAATCGGGACGCATGACGGTCAAGGACGGTAAATTCACGGCCACTATCCCGGCGGACTGTGTTTTCACCCTCGCCTCGCCGCCGGAATGACCTGCATTCCGGCGGCTGTAATTTCCGCGGTCATTCCAGCCGTCCGGCGCTCCAGAGGATCGCCCGCTCGACCAGCTCGCGGTAGGCCGGGTGAAGGAAAGCCTTGCGGTCATGGCCGAGTTGAAGATAGACGACCCTGGATTTGCCGTACGGGCTGATCCAGGCCAGCGGCCCGTCGCTGGTCGACTCATCGGTCTTCAGAATGACTTTGACCTCCGGCGAGATCCACATCCCCTTGTAAGTCTCGTCCCAGATATGCAGCGGGCCTATCCCGGCCGTGATCGGATGTTCCTCGGCGGGCCGGACGAAAAGCTCGACATCATGAAGGTATGTCGAGGCGGGCATACCATTCTCCGGTTCGAGCAGATACTTGCCGCCCACAACCTCGCGGACCCACCAGTCCCAGCCGCCGTAATCGGCGATGGCGTGATGCAGCACGACCAGGCCCTTTCCGGATTCCATAAAAGCCTTCAGGTTGGCCCGCCCGGCATTGTCAATATTCCGTGACAGATCATACAGAACGACCACGTCGTAAAGCTCACGGATATCCCGGCTGAAAGCCTCGGTGTTTGATATTGCATGGTCCCAGTCGAACTTGTCATGATCGAAAAGGCAGTAGAATTCCGAGTCATATTCGTGACCGCCGGTTACCACCAGGCAGCGCGGGCGGCCCGGAGGAGCCTGGAAAGCGTCGAACGAGTCCGAAAGGGTGACCTGGCCGGTGGCGGCCCACTCGCAGCCGCGAAGGAAGGTGGCGATAAACCCGGATTCGCTCATCGCGGCGGCATTGTGGCCCAGGGCCGTGTAAAAGACACGCCCCTTGCCGTAATCGACTGTCCAGAGCATCGGCTCTTTTTCGCCCGTTCCCCGCATCTCCGGCGAATCGAAAGCCGTGGCCAGAACGTGCGCGGACTGCTGCATGCGGTGATCGTGATAAAGCTCGTCCGTGGCCCAGAAGAAGTCGCCCAGTCCGGCGGTGATCGGGTGTTCCCTGTCCGTGAACTCCACCCGGAAAGAGTGACGGTCGCCGTGGCCGGTGCTGTCGGTCCAGACTCCGCCGACCATTTTCGCATAATCAGCCCAGACCGGTTCTTTAAGCCCGGTTTTACGGTGACCGTCCGCCAGAACACCGTTGCCGCTGAACGCATAGCTTGCTCCGTGCACGGCCACGAGCCCTTTGCCGGAGGAGACGAAATTCTCCACCGCGGCGCGGGATTCCAGGCCCCAGTCCGGCCCCATGTAGTCGAGCACCAGCAGGTCGAACGGCTCGAGGGTGCGCGCGGTCAGGCCGGAGGGCGCTTCGATCACCCGCACATCGAACCGTCCGGAGCCGAGGAGCAGTTTTTTGAGCAGGGGAGTGGTGCTGCGCCAGTCATGATTGTTCTGCCCGGAGAGGATCAACACCCGCACCGCGCCCTCCCGGAAGAACGGCGACATGTCCGGCTGCGGAAGCTCGCCGGTCTTGCAGGACAGAAAGACAGTCAGGACCGCCAGGACGGTCAGATTCAGGACGGCTTCATATTTTCGTGTCATAGTTTTCTCCTGGCTCCCAGTCAGGCGACAAGCGCCCCGAGGTGTTCGAGAGATTTTTTCGCCTGGGCCGGGGTTCCGCACTCGACCGAGAGGACGCCCGAAAATCCGCCGGATTTCAGGATTCCGGCCGCTTTCTTCCAGTCGATCACTCCCTCGCCGCAGGCGCAGCCAACCGGAGTGCCGGTCACCTTGCCCTTTTCCTTCTCCGACTGCTCGAAGGCGATATCCTTGGCGTGGACATGTACCAGCCGTCCCAGCACAGCTTTCAGCCCCTCATATGGGTCTGCGCCGCCCAGATATGCATTGCCGAGGTCGTAGTTCACTTTCAGCCTCGGCGAATCCACAAGTGTCGCAATCCGCAGAAGGCCCTCCGTGGTGCGCGAAATGCTCTGGTGCGGCTCTATCCCGATAAAGACGCCATAGCGTTCGGCGGTCCTTAACGTCTGGGTGAGAGTATATTTCATTATCTGGAAGCATTCCTTATCGCTCATCCATGCGGGGCGGATGCCCTCATCCGTGTTGATCACCGGGATTCCGGCTGCGGCGGCGAAACGGATCGCCTGCTGAAGGTATGGAACGCTTATCTCGGGACGCATCAGCGGGCAGTGCGCGCTGAGAGCAGAGGCTTTCACCCCGTGGCGGTCCAGGATTTCTTTCATCTCCAGCGCGTCATTCTCCATGGAGAACGAGTGATAATAACCGGCCTCGCTCAGAAGCTCCCGTCCGGTATGCACCAGCGGCTCGACCCATTTGAACCCGATAGAGGCGGCGCGGGCCACGCCGGTCTCGAAATCCTTGTCCTCGCAGCGGATGAATTCCAGGTTGACGCCGATTCCGATACTCATACGTCCCACTCCTTCCGCCACTCGACCACGCGGTTTTCCTTGAAAGCGATGTTGCCCATGTGGCAGGACATGGCGGAATAGTGGCCGTCCACCACCGTGGCGTTGGGCTGTTTGCGGCTCCTGACACAGTCGAGCCAGTTCCTGAGATGGTCAATAGTGGAGGCATAGGGCACCCGCACGATTTCCTGATCGTCCTCCGCGGCGATGAACGTGTAACCCTCGCGGAAAATCGAAAGCCGCCCGCCTGTCCCCATGAACACTATATCCGCCACCTCCGGGCTTTTCATGTCCGTGATCGTGGCCTCGAAAGTAACATTTACGTTTTTCGGATACTTGACCACCATGTTGATGTTGTCCGGCGTGTCCCGCCCGTCATCGTACTGGTATATTCCTCCCAGGGCCGCCGCGGAAAGAGGCTTGTCCAGGCCGAGGAACCAGTGCACCACATCGATCATGTGCACGAACAGGCCGCCGGTCATGCCGCCTGAGCTGAAATCCCAGTAGGCGAAACGGTTGAAATAGCGTTTGGCGTCCCACGGTATCTGAGGCAGCCAGGCCAGACAGGCTTCCCAGTCCAGGTCTTCGGGTTTGCCCTGGATGCCGTCCGGAACTTTGAACAGATAACCGCCATTGCCGTTCCAGATCGTGCGGACCATGTTCACGCTGCCGATCCGTCCGGAATCGAAGAATTTCTTTTTGGCTTCGGCAAAGTGCGGGATGCTGCGCTGCTGCATTCCCACCGAAACTATCCTGCCGCTTTCGCGCACGGCTTTGACCGCCGGAGGCCCCTGTTCGGGGAGGGAGGTCATCGGTTTTTCCACGTAGACATCCTTGCCAGCGCTCACGGCATCGATCAGTATCTGGGAATGGACGTGGTCGAACGTGCCGATTATAACCGCATCGATGTCCTTTCTCTCCAGGAGCTTCCGGTATTCCTTGATCTTGTCCACCGGACCGGTTATTTCCTCGGTCTCTTTCATCCGCTGGTCCCAGATGTCGGAGAGCGCCACCCACTGAATTCCGCCGATATCGTTCACGTCGCGCATCAGCGAACGGGACCGGCCGCCCGTGCCGATAACGCCCAGGCGGATACGCTCGTTGGCTCCCATGACGCCTTTCGAGCAGGAGGCAGAGGCAAGAGTGGCCGCCGCCAGTGAACCGGCCAGAAAAGACCGCCGCGAGATCGTTGTCTGCTCTTTTTCCATGGCATTCCTCCTGTGGTTGGACCCGACGAAAGCATCTGATGTGGGATGGAGATGGAGAGATGATATTAAATCAAGCAGCCATTATGGATTAAGTCAAGAAAACAATACTCCTGGAAAGCCAGCCCGGTCAAGAAAAGTATTTTAAGATGGTTATGTGCAAAACTATGGACGATTTAGTGAAGTCTTTCAAAAGATTGAACAAACGAGATCATTTTGCCCAGCCACCCGGGATAAAGCTTTTTTAAATCATCATGGAGTATTCGGAAACAACAATTGGTTCGGATTAAAAACATTTTGAAACTTACCGGGGAAAACAAGAGTCTGATTATTGAAAGCCTTGATCTTAGGACACGATGCAATTTTTTAGAATAGCCTTATAAATCTTAGCATAGGAGAGAAATGAACGTCATTGGAACCTGAAGCGGTCAGCGGATTTTCATCGGGCATTCGCGATGCCGCAGCTTTTGACAAATTTTGTCTGAAACTTGCAAACTCAAAATACTGGAATCATGAAATGAACCGCAGATATTTTGTGATGATCTCGACCATCTGTCTTTATCTGTCTTTCGTGCCAGTTGTCATGCTGGCAGGTGAAACTGAATCATCGACGAGTGGGAAAAAAGCGGAGGGATTATGCTATCCGCCGATTATACAGACTGGCCCTTCGGGTAGTAAAGTCATTCATGACCGACTGACTTTCATCGAGCAGTACAAATATGACAACTGGAAGCCAGAACAAGCTGCAAAAGGCTGGGACAAGGACGACGAATTGTGGAAGAAATTTTCCTGGGATTGGGGTAAAGGCGCAGCGCCGATTCAGCACCGCCCCATGCGGGTGTTGGATGGATTGTATGTCCTGGGTCCGGAGGATTACCAGCAGAATACATATCTTTTCGATACCGGGGATGGGTTGCTGCTCGTGGATTGCAGCTACGAAAGCTTCAGGCCCGGAATAGAAACACAGATACGGCAGTTGGGTTACAGTCTTGATCAGATAAAATGGGTTCTACTGACGCATGGACACTCGGACCACGCTCAAAGTATCATGGCCTATTTTGAAAGAGGGGCAGTGGTCTATCTCCAGGCGGATGAACCCGGCATCCGGGAGTTCCAGGCCGCCGTACCGCCTGAGATATCCAGGAAGCTCGTACTCGTGCATGATGGCGACAGTCTCTCCTTCGGTCCAGTGACCGTGGAGGTGATACACACGCCTGGACATACCGCCGGTTCAAGCTGTTTCAGCCTGAACTGGCAGGGAACTGGCATTCTTGTTACAGGAGATGTCGTTTCACATTTTGGCCGTCATGCTTCCATGGATGAGGGCAGTGACTGGAACCAGTATCTGGCGAGTCTCTGGAAATTATACAGACACCCCCGGGCCGGCTCCTGGCAGGTGATACTTCCAGGCCACAGCACAATCGATCTGGAGAATGGGCGGGATAGCATCTACCGGGTCCTGCAGGTGACAAGCGAGATTGTTCGCCGCCGCAGGGCAGGGGAGGCTATTGATTGGCTCAATTCATACCAGTTTTTCTACGAGAAACGTCAAAAAGGCGAGCCGCAGATCGCACCCATCGAGAAATGAGACGAATCAGGCCTTACAGAACGATTTGTTTACAGTAATTAAGATGCCCCCGGAGGTAATTGAACTTCCGGGGGCTTCAAATTATCAACTGCATTCTTTTGCAGGGGCGTGAGGTTTAAAATGTTATCATTTTACGCTTAACGAGACGGCCTCGATACCAAATCCTTTCATTTTAATCACGCGATTGCCATTGCTTCCCGCCTCCAGAGGTCCCAGGTTTTGATCCTCGGACAGGTTAATCCGTGACAGGGTGGAGGGCTTTATGATGGATGGCCTGAGTTCCACCGCGCAATCGCTGTCCACCAGTTCCGCCAGATGGACCACGAAGGAGTTGTCATAGTAGCTTTTCTTGATCGCCGGGACCACGACTGACGGGTTGTCCAGTGTGATGAATGACCCCTGAACCGGCAGAGTGGAGCCTCCCAGGCTCAGCCTTTCCCTGGCTATCAGCGGCTGGCTGACCTCCCAGCCGAAAAGGGGAGTGTTGGCCGCTTTCCAGTCCCCCTTGTGGCCGCGCAGCACAAAATGCCACCGGTGCGGGCTGCGCAGGACAGTGTTTTCGAGCGGGTGCTGATAGTAAAGCGGGATACGCAGTATGCCGGGGCTGGCCACAAGGACCTCGGTCTGGCTTTCAGTATAGGCCAGGCTGACGCCGTAATCCGTCTCCGGCTCATGGCAGTCGAGCCACTGGCTTATGTTGACCGCATTGGGAAGGCCGCCGAAATCCTGGAACCAGGAGACAAAACCGGCTTTGGGGGAACGGCGCGAGAAGTCCAGTTTCATGGGGAATTGTGACATGGTTTGCGCCTGGACATACGGCACGGCGCCAAATGGCGTCCCGCAGGTGAGCTGGGGCCGGTTCAGGTTGAATTCCACCGGGATAACGTTCGGGCTGCTGGCCAGAAGCTCCGGCGCGCGCTGGATCAGGCTGCCGTATTCATGGGGCAGGAAGATACCGGCCATGTCAAGCATGAAATCCTTGTCATCGGCGTGTATCAGGATATCCACCAGGTCGAGTCCACGGTAAAGCCTGACAGTCAGCCGTTTGCCCTGGTATCTCAGGCTTCGCGCGGCAAAAACCGGGGTGACGGAAGCCGTGTCGGTGAGGAATGCCCCCTCCAGTCCCATGAAACCCGGACAGACCATTTCCCTTGAGTTGCGTTTGTCGAAAATGGAACGGATACCGATCACCGGATCGAATGTCACTTTATAGAACTCGTTCTCGATAGTATCGCCGCGGGCGGACAGCTCCGGAGATTGTAAGACATCGGACGCCTGACTGGATTCCACCAGATAGAAAGTCTTGTATCCGAGCGGCGGCACATCGGTGGCGATGAATTCCACAGTCCGTCCGCTCCGGGTCCGTCCGGTGATCGCGGCTTCGCGTGTCTTGCCTGTTTCGCAGTCCCGTACGCCGATCCATCCAACTCGCGAGGAAATTTTAACGGTCACCGGCTGACTGCGTTTCCGGTTCAACGGATTGAACACCACCACGGCCTTCTTTCCCGGCTCGGCTTTTACAGCCGCGGCCAGGGTGTAAAGCTCACGGTCGAGTATCTGCTGTGCCTGTAGAGACGCGCTGAATACCGCATCGGCCTTGAATCCGTCGGTGTCCGTCCCTGCAAGCCAGTTATGGTCAGCGGGCCAGAACAGGTCGCGCCAGACGCGGTCGATCTCGTTTTCCGGGTATTTCTTGAGGCCGAGCAGGGCGTTGAAAGAGGCGGCTTTCTCAGCCGCCAGAATGTCCGAAACCGCCCGGTTGAGATAGTACCTCCCTCTTTCCCAGAAGCGGCCGCTCCAGACCCAGGGGCGGGTCTGGCCAGTATAGCCGGTCAGTTCGAGACTGGAGGACTTGCCTTGGAAGCCCCGGACAAATTCATCCACGGTGCCGAACCGGAGTGTCACCGTGCCGGCGTGAGCGCTGCCGCGGTTCCAGGAGTTGATCGAATCGATCAGGGCCGGGATCCTGGAGGGTGTGAGCCCGTGGTCCTCATCCCCGTGAACAAGTTTCAGGCCGGCCGCCGATTCCTCGGGCGTGAAATGCCGGGCGAAACGGTCCATGCTCTGACGCCAGCTTCCGAACTCATCCTGTCCCCAGCCGAACGCGACCAGAAGCATCGAATAATGCTCCTTGCCCAGGTAGCCGATAATGCCGCTGCCGTCCAGCCCCACATACTCGTACACACCGCCCCGGAGAGCATCCTCCGCATTGATTGCCAGGCCGGGAGGGGCGAAGTTCCTCGCGTAATCCGGGTTATGGTAGTTGAAATGCAGGAGCGACATTTTTATTCCGGACTTGTTCAGTATCTGGGCATACTGCGGGGTGATGCTGGGGACATCCAGAAGGTGGCACCAGGTGGGACGGTAACCGAACTGCTTTTTCAGATAGGCGATTGAATAGCCGGTCTGGCGCACGATATACTCACCCGGCGTCCAGTCCGGTTCATAGGCCACCCACTGAGCCGGGTAAGAAATCCGGCCTCGATCTGTCAGGGCCTTGATCCGCGCTTTCTGCTCCGGAAAGTATTCCAGGAAATCGTTCAGGTTATAAAGGTTGCCCCAGTTGAGGGTCAGTTGGGGATATTTGTCCATCAGGTCCAGGTAATCCTTCATTCTTTCGCGGTAGTCCCGCATCATGGTTTCGTAATCATCCATGAATCCGATATCCTGATGGATGCCGAAAACAGCCAGTATTTCGCGTTTCGGGCTGTCCGCGCAGACCGCGGGGCTGAACAAGGACGAGATTGATAGCAGTACAGGCAATAGAAGAGAGGCTGTGAATGTATTATGTAAAAAAGGCCTTCCGGTTAACATGGGCGCTCCTTCCATCGAAAACAACCGCATGCTGGATATCGGATTATTAATTGTCAATTAGCCGTTTCGCAACACTATGAACGATTTTCACATTACTGTCAAGGACAAAGCGAAAACATCCTGTCTGCCATTAGAGTGGAAAGTCTCGATCGAACAAACGGCGGTTTGACATTTTTACGATAATCGATTACGATAATCGTAAAAGGAGGTGAATCATTATGGTTGATCTCAACACCAAAGCGCTTCAGCGGGAAATACTGCTTGGGTTCTGGAAAGTGCACATTCTGCACCACGCGGCGGAAAGACCGGTTATCGGTCAGTGGATGATCCGTGAACTACGCCGTCATGGCTACGAGGTCAGCCCGGGTACGATTTATCCCCTCCTGGCCAGACTGGAGAGCCAGGGCTGGCTCGAATGCAGCGCCGATGCGGAGGGAGGTCCACGTGCCAGAAAATATTACTCGCTGACCAAAGAGGGCCATGCGGCGCTGGCATTTCTTCGGGGCCAGGTCGAGGAGCTTTACCGCGAAACAGTGCTCGGAGAAGAGGAAAAGGAGATTTGATCATGGAATTCGCAATCGTAGCAATCTCGGCTTTCTTTGCCTCGGCATTGACAATGTACTCCGGTTTCGGACTGGGTACGCTTCTGATGCCGGTCTTCGCGCTGTTTTTCCCGGTGGAGGCGGCTGTGGCGGCTACGGCGGCCGTGCACGGATCGAACAGCCTTTTCAAGTTCGC
The DNA here is from genome assembly GCA_964473155.1 of uncultured Gemmatimonadales bacterium. Taxonomy (GTDB): domain Bacteria; phylum Gemmatimonadota; class Glassbacteria; order GWA2-58-10; family GWA2-58-10; genus JAJFUG01. Next base: position 13,601 of record CAYYNT010000084.1, read on the forward strand.
GGTCACCGGGAAATACGCTGACCGCTCTCTGATAGCGCGTTTCGGCGTCCCGGCTGTGATCGCCGCGTTCGCCGGGGCCGCCGCCCTCGGGTATGTGACACATTTCGGCGGACTGCTCAGCTATTCTCTTGGAACGAGGATCGCCGTGATAACTCCCATCAAGCTTTCCATCGCCGTTCTAATGTTTGTTTTTGCTTTGTTCGAGCTTTCACCCGGTCTGCGGGAATTGAAATTCGACCGGAAACACCTGTTCCTGGGCGGAATGCTGTCGGGGTTTTTCGGCGGTTTCTCGGGCCACCAGGGTGCGCTCCGCTCGGCGTTTCTGACAAAAGCCGGAATCTCCACCGAAGCCTTCGTGGGTACGAATGCCGCAATAGGATTCATGGTGGACGTGGCGCGTATAGTGACCTATGCCGCCGCGTTCCTGCTGGCTGATAAGGCCGGACAGGCCGGGACGATCCCGTGGCCGCTCGTTCTGACCGGCATCCTGGCCGCGTTCGCGGGCGTGATGATTGGCAGACGGTTCCTTCATAAAGTGACCATGAAAGCCGTTCAAATCCTGACTGGCGTTTTCCTGCTGGGGATCGCTCTGGCGCTCGGGGCCGGGATCATATAAAGATAATGATGCGAGTCAATCGCTGGAGGAGAAATTCTCGTGTGAATGTTTCCGTCATTCCGGGGAGCAAATTGAATCCTTCTTCAACATAGAGAGTTCCAGGACGGTTGTTTAAGTTGAAGTTAATCTTGAAAAATAGCCCCCATAGATTATTTTTAATTCCTACCGG
>CAYYNT010000085.1:0-14181 GCA_964473155.1 uncultured Gemmatimonadales bacterium
TTTGATCCTCTCAGCAATATCCTAACCGGATATTGCTGGGACTGAGGGGGATTTGCTTTTTCCTTTGCGGTGCAATCAGTTACAACCCCAGCCCGTTTCGCGCAATGCACCCTGTTCAGCGCCCTGTCAGGTACGGAGCGTATTTATGGTCCATTTCTATGATGTGGGTCTTGAGCCAGTTTTCGAGAAAAGCCAGCAGGTCTTTCAGGGTCTCCGGGGTTACGGCGGAGCCTTTCACCGCCAGTATTTTCCGTCTGAACTTTTTATGCTCCCGCAAATGTTCGTCTATTTCCGGATAGCCGTATTTTCTCATCAGGTGTTCTTCAGACGTAAAGTGATACAGAGAATAGACCTCCAGCCTTGCTATAAGGAAAGTCATATCCAGCTCTTCATTGTTTTTGACTGCCCTCGAGAATTCATCGACCAGTTTGAAAATCTCCTTATGCTGGGTATCCACTGCGGGGATACCCACCGAGTATCTTGAACTCCATCGTACCATTTCCATCCTCCTGAACCATATTAATTCCGATAATATGCAGTCCGGCGCACCGTCTTCCATAGCGGAGCCTGACTGTCAATCATAGCATGGCTCATTATATCCCTCAATGTCCACGGTTGTAAATCCCCCGCAGCACCTCCAGCTTGGCCGGGTCTCTGGCAATCGCGTGCACGGTGAACATCATCACGCCATCCGCGCAGCCGGAAAGACCCAGTTCCATGACCCGGCGGAACTCCTCCGGGCTTACGGCCACAGGCTCATCCGAGGCCTGCACAATCGGCCAGACTCTGGGACCATGCTCCCCATCCAGCCCGAGCGCGCCGCAGAACCAGGCCACATACTCCCCCACCCACTCCGGGCTGCGTCCCATGCGGCCGTGGTAAACCATGGGAGAGAACACGTCCACCACCCGGGCCAGTTGCTGGAAATCCAGGCCCAGGATACGCCGCCGCGCCCCGTCGTGGTCCGTGTCGTTCCAGGGCGCGTGGAACAGTCCAAGAAGCGCTCCCGGACTCTCCCGCCGGATGATCTCTTTCATGTCCCGCGCCCAGCCGGTGACCACGTCGCAGCGCCAGTCGCGCCACTCGCGTTCGGTGTTCGAAAGTATCCAGTCCGCGCGCTCGGGCGTGCTCCCGGCCGGGACAGCCACCCCGGTGGAAGCCTGGAACGCGGTAAGGCAGTGATCGCAGAAACAGGTTTCGGGCAGGATCGGCGCCGGGCTTTCGAACTGGGCGTGCCAGTGCACGTAGTCCATCCAGACCCCATCCAGCCGGTGACGGCGCAGGAGGTCGCGCAGGGCTTTCATCCGGCTGGCCCGGAAACCCGGTTCAGTCGGGCAGACCCCCATGAACCAGTCGGCCTGGGGCGATCGCTGCCCGTAGCGGTCAATGGGCCAGGCCTCGGGATGCTTTTCCACGTAGCCGTTGCCGTTGAGCGCGGGAAACTCGGCGTAAATCCTCGCCCCCTCGGCCCGGATTCGAGCCACCTGAGCGCTGTCAAGGTACTCTCCGCCGGTGAACACGGCGTTTATCCCCAGACCGTCCAAGGTGCATCCGGCCTGCCAGAGGGCTTTCACTCCGCCGTAGGCCCCGCGTGTGGTCAGTTCCCCGGCGGTCAGACAAGAGCAGAAAGCGGAGAGAAAAATTATAAGAAGGGAATACGAGCGTTTCATGGCGCAATCCTTTACCTGTTGAGAGAGAAATTGATGGCCTGATGAATAATTAACCTTCCGGCGGCGGGACTGTCAAGCCGGAACGGAATGAGAAAAGGGCCGGGGAAATAAAACAAGCCCGGCGGTTAACCGGGCCTGTCGTGTTTTAAATCTATTCACCGCGCTGCCTCAGCTTGCCTGGCGCGCCAGGGCGGCGAAATGCTGGTCGAAACCGGCGGTGAAACGGTCGAGGATCAGTCCATGCATGTCGGGGTTGGTCATGAGAACCTGCATCAGCTTCTCATGCCCGAACTCGCGGGTCATCAGCAGGATCGTTATGTCATGGATGATAAATTCGCGCGCCACCATGCAGAGCGCCGGGTCGCGGGTGATCACGGCCCAGGAGCTGTCCTCCTGCAGCATCTTGCCGATCAGGACTTCCTGGTTGTCCCGCACCACGATAGTGTGCTGGCCGCGCAGACGGTTCTCCACCACGTGGATCGGCATGCTCTCATGATAGTACACATGACCGGGCAGGTCCACCGGGCTGTCCGAGAACAGGGTGGTGAAAATCTTCACCCCGCGCTTCTCGGCCCGCCGCAGCAGAGGGCGGATCTCATGGACCTGCTCTTCCCACAGTTCCATCATCAGCTCGCGCTCGGCGCTCTCGATCATCGTACATATCTCGCTGCGCACGTTGTGCGCGCCCTTGAGGTAGTAAATATACTCGCGCGTAAACGAGAACGAGGCCTGGTTCAGGGTGCTGCGCACCGAATTGATCGAGTGCTCAAAATCCCTTTTCAATGTGTCGAGGAACTTGTCATATGGCACCGGCACGTATTTGACCGGGTCTTTTTCAATACGCGATACCGCCCCGAGGTCTATCAGACGCTGCAGCACATCATAGATAACCGAGCGGCGGATGCCGGTCTCCTTGCTGAGCTGGTAACCGGTGACCGGGTTGATCCGCAGCAGCGAAAGGTAGACTTTGGCCTCGTTGCCGTTCATCCCGAGCTTCTGAAGGTCCTCGATACACTGTTTCACGTCTTTCTCCGGAGAGAGTAATAATTTGGGGTTTGATACAGATTAAGTATTTATATGCCTCCCTGTCAAGGTTAATTTTTATGAAGAACGAACAAATAAATCAAAAAAAGCCCCGCCTGAGCGGGGCTTTTCATTCTTATCTCCTTATAATTCAAGCTTTCCGCTCTGATGAGCCTCGATATATTTCATGCAGAACTCATCCTGCCCCAACAGAGTGCGCGTGGTGATCAGGTTCGCCATCAGGCGTTTGTCGGTGGGATCGAGAATGGCCGCATCCAGTCCGCGATCCATGGCAAGCACCAGAAACATTTGATTTATAAGGAATCTAAAGGGCAAGCCGTACGAAACATTGCTCAATCCAATCACCGTATGTACGCCTTTGAATTGGTTCATAATTCGAACCAATGCTTCTAACACTATAGTCGCGTAAGTGTGGTCCGTGGCCACGGGATGGACCAGCGGATCGATATAGATATTCTCCAGCGGGATGCCGTTGGCGGTGAGCTTCTCCACGAGTTCTCCGGCCAGGCGAAGCTTGCTTTGCAGGTCAGTCGGCATGCCGTTGTCATCCGCGCACATGGCGATAACATCCGTGCCGTAGTCGCGCACCAGCGGCATAAGCGAATCAAAGCGGGCTTTTTCCAGCGAGATGGAATTGATCAGCGCCTTGCCCTTGTGAAGCTTGAGCGCCGGTTCGATCGCTTTCGGGTTTGGACTGTCCAGGCTCAGACGGCAGTCATATTTTTCCTGGATTGTCCGCACAAGCCAGCAGAGCAGCTCCGGCTCGCGCTCGCCGAACATCCCGGCGTTGACATCCACATAGTCCGCCCCGGCATCCAACTGCATCCCGGCCTCATTGAGGATGAAACCGGCATCCAGGTTATCCACCGCCGGAGCGATCCGCTTGCGGCTGGAGTTGATTCTTTCTCCGATAACGATCATGCAAACCTCCGAAAAAGTGTTAAGGCTGGTGGTCCTGATTAATGTTTTAATCTCAATAGTTCAGTGCTGGATCAGGCTGGCGGGAAACGGGTCCGGGAAATACATAGAGCCGGTGAAAGTCTCTTCCCACTCGGGACGGGAGGCCAGCTCCACAAACTCCATCCGCCGTGCAATCCGGCAGGCGCGCTCCTGTTCGGCGCGGGAAAGAAGGGCGAAACGCGCCCCCACTCCGGCGGCGTTGCCCACGGAACTGAGCCGGGAAAGCGGTATGCCGCGGACAAGACCCACGCCCAGGGCGCTGACAGGCTGCATGTAATTGCCGAACGCTCCGGTGAGCAGCACGCGTTCGACATCCCTGGCCTGCCGCCCGGCCACGTTCAGCAGCATCTGTATGCCGCTCGAAATGGCCCCGGCGGCAAGCTGCATCTCGCGCACGTCTTTCTGGGTCATGCGCAGGCTGAAATGCCCGGCGGCGTCCTCGTATTCATCCAGCAGGAACCAGCCCCTCCCGGCCTCATCCTCTCCCAGCCGTCCGGCCAGGGACCGGCTGACAGAACCGGGAAGCTCGCCCCGCGGAAGGATACGGCCGGTGGGATCGATCACTCCGGCGCGGCGCAGTTCCGAGATTATATCCAGCAGCCCGGAGCCGCAGATGCCGCGGGCGTGCGGACGCTCCCCTATCACGTGGAACTCCGGCTCCCCGGCCAGGTTGATCCTGAAAGCGTCGAGAGCGCCGGTCTCGGCCCGCATGCCCATCTGGATGCGCGCACCCTCGAATGCCGGTCCGGCGGCCGTACTGCAGCATATCAGCCGTCCCCTGCCGGCCAGCACGATTTCACCGTTGGTCCCCAGGTCCACGGCCAGGGTCAGGCCGGCGCACTCATCCAGCCGGGCGGCCAGGGCCACGGCCACGGTGTCCGCGCCAACGTGCCCGGCCACGGTGGGCAGGAACATGCCGCTGGCGAAGGGCGAAGCCTCCAGTCCGATGGAACCCGGACTGAACTCCACCGCGCCGTTTACCAGGGGCAGGTATGGGGCACGTCCGAGCAGAAGAGGATCGAAACCGAAAAACAGGTGCTGCATGGTTGTATTGCCGGCCAGGGTCCAGCGGTAGATGAAACGCTGCGAGGTCCCGGCGCGGGAGCAGGCCAGATGCGCCAGTTCGTTGAGGTCGCGCAGGATTAGGCTCCGAAGCTGCTCCAGACCGTCAGCCTTCTCGAAACAATAGCTTATCCGGCTCATCACGTCATCGCCATAGGCGCTCTGGCTGTTGGCTTTCCCGGCCGAGGCCAGGACCCGTCCGCTGCTCAGGTCGCAGAGGTACAGGGCCAGCGTGGTTGTACCTATATCGACCGCGGCCCCTAAAATCTGTTCCCGGGTGTCGCCGCTTTCCACTCCGGCCAGCCTGTCGTTTTCGATCAGCAGCGTCGCCTCGCGCATGTCATGTCCAACCGCGGCGCTGAAAGCACGGGCCACATCCAGAGACAGCGGACGCCCGGCCAGGTGCGGCGGCAAAGCGGAGCGCAGGGCCTCGGCCGAGGGGATAAGAAGGTTTTTAAGTGTCGGTTCCACCGGCCGGAACAGGACTTTACGGGGTGCGCCATCCGGCTCGACAGAGCCGCGCTCGGATTCGAGCATGGCGATCTTGGCCCGCGGTATCTCTCCGGTGTGAAGAAGGCGCACAGTCAGGCCGGAGCGGACATGCACCCGGCAGGCCAGGCGGAACCCCTGTTCCAGGCGTTCTGCGGTAAGAGCTGCACGCTCCTCTTCCGTGGGCGGCGGCGGATTGTCGCCGGGGATTCTCACCTGGCAGCTTCCGCAAGTGCCGTGTCCGCCGCAGGGCGAATCCACCAGAAGCCCGTTATCGCGGGCGGCGGCCAGCAGGCTGGTCCCATCGCTCACCCGCACACTGACATTCTGGGGCAGAAAAGTGACAGTATGCTCGGTCATTGTCTCCGTTGCTGGAAGAAGGTTAACCTGACAGCCAGCCTTACATGACACAGCGCGCGAGCTGTCATATGTAACAAAAAGGGGGCAACCTCTCGCGGCTTGCCCCCTGGCTTCGATTCTGCTGTCCGGCTGCGGCTATGTCAGGCGGCGATACCGAGCAGTTCCTTGGCTTTCAACACTGCGCTGCTGCCATCCGCCGAGTAGCCGTCCGCGCCGATCTCATCGGCGAATTTCTGGGTCACCGGGGCGCCACCGACCATGGTCATGACCTTGCCCTTAAGCCCGGCCTCCACCACCGCCTTCACCACGTCTTTCATAGAAAGCATGGTGGTGGTAAGAAGGGCGCTCATCAGGATCAGGTTGGCGTCTTTCTCTTTCGCGGTCTGGACAAACTTCTCCGCCGGGACATCCGTGCCCAGGTCGATCACCTCGAACCCGGCGCCTTCCATCATCATAACCACCAGGTTCTTGCCGATATCATGCAGGTCGCCCTTGACCGTGCCGGCCACGGCCACGGCCTTGGCCTTGTAGTTGCCCTCGACCAGCTTGGGCTTGATTATCTCCATCCCGGCTTTCATGGCCCGCGCGGCGATCAGCACGTTGGGGATATAATACTCGCCGCACTTCCACTTCTCCGAGACAATCTCCATCCCCTTGACCAGCCCGTCGTTGAGGATATCCAGCGCATTTTTACCCTCTCCGACTGCTTTTTCGCACAATTCCTTTATTTTCGGGGCGTTGCCGACAACAAGAGTATCGCGGATATCCTCGATCAGTGACATCATGTCCTCCGGAAGGGAATAGTGATTATAATGTATTTGATTTTGGGTCCGTTATCTTCATCCAACCATCCCGCCGCGCGATATGTTACAACAGACTTGGCTGGATTGATCGGAGATAATAATCAAATGAGCAAAAAAAATCCACCCTTTTCGGCAGACCCCAGCATCTTAGTTAAAGAAAGAGGAAAGAGTTATGCTCGATTCTCCTGAATCGGACACGTGAAACTGTTTTGCAGTTTCAGAGCCGCAGGGCTGAAACCAGGGCCGCGAAACGCGCGAAATCCAGTGACTGCTGACCATCCGAGAGCGCCCTTTTCGGGTCGGGGTGCACCTCGATCATCAGGCCGCAGGCGCCGGCAGCGCGCGAGGCCAGGCTCATCGGGGCAACCAGAGAGGCGCGTCCCGTGCCGTGGCTCGGATCGACAATCACGGGCAGGTGGCTGAGTTCCCTGGCCAGGGCCACCGAATTGAGGTCCAGGGTGTTGCGCGTGGCGGTCTCGAAAGTGCGGATTCCGCGCTCACAGAGAACCACATTCGGGTTGCCCGAGTCCAGGATATATTCGGCGGCGAGAAGCCATTCCTCGAGGCGCGCGCTCATTCCCCGTTTCAGCAGGATCGGCATCCCGCTGCGGGCGGCCTCGACCAGAAGGTCGAAATTCTGCATGTTGCGCGTCCCGATCTGGAGCATATCCGAACAGGAGGCCACCAGCTCCAGGTTGCGGACATGCAGTATCTCTGTCACCACCGGCAGGCCGACCTCACGGCGAATACGGTTGAGGATCGAGGCCCCGGCCTCGCCCAGACCCTGGAAAGCGTAGGGCGTGGTGCGCGGCTTGAAAATCCCGCCGCGGAACAGTTTCGCCCCGAGCCGCTTGACCTCGCGGGCCGTGCTCATGGCCTGCTCCTCGCTCTCGACGCTGCACGGCCCGGCAATGATCGCAAACGGGGCATCGCCTCCGATCCTGGCCCCCCCCGCCTCGACCACGCTGTCCTCGGGCTTCCACTCGCGGCTGACCAGCTTGTAGGGCTTGGAAACATGGATGATCTCTTTCACGCCCGGCATCAGCAGCACCTGGTCGGCATCCACATAGCCCACATTGCCCATCACGCCGATAGCGGTGCGCGTGCTGCCGGGCAGGACCTCGGCGCGCAGGCCCAGAGAACCGATAAGGCCGGTGACCTCCCCTATCTGGTCCTCTGTGGCGGATTTATCCATCACGATAAGCATGTTGTCTTCCCTTGAAAATGCCTCTGAATGCCATCTCTAAGCAATCAAAGCTCGATTTTCATACGAGCCGTTTTCTCTGCATCTTCAACATCCTGTTGAAAGCCCCCACTTCCTCACTCAATCAGCGCAGCCAGCGCCGCGGTCAGCTCACTCTCAGGACCGGAAGCCGCCACCGGGGTGAGTTCCCGCGCGCTGCCCTCGAAATCCGGGTGCGAGGGCACATAGCCCAGGAAATCCAACTGCACTGAAAGCATATCCCGGCAGTTATCCTGGATCGACTGTACGATCTGAGCGCTGTCCTGGTCCTCCGGGACCTTGTTCATCACGAGCAGGGGACGGAAACTTTCCAGGACGGACCGCATGAATGCCAGGTTACGGCTGTTTTCCTTCTCAACCCTTTCAAGGAGCTGCCCGATACGGCGCACGCGCGATTCACCCCGCCCGATAGCCGAGCGGATCAGGCTTTCCAGGCTGGGGACACGGTGGGAATAGAACTCGCTCTCCACGCCGAAAAGACGGTCCAGCTTGCGGTAGAGCGCCACCTTGATGAAACGGTACGCGCCCAGGTAAGCCGCCGGCTCCGGCGTGGCCAGCACTATCGGGTAGTCCGCGGCCAGGAAAAAATCCAGCACATTGTACGAGATGTTGCTGCCCAGGTCCAGAAGGATATAGTCCACGTCCAGACGGCGCAAGGTGCGGAGCAGCTTCAGTTTCTGCGAAAACGGTATATTGGCCGCCCCGAGCTCGGAATTGTCGCCGCCGATCAGCCAGGGGCCGAAACGGGTCTCGATCAGCACGTCATCTATGCCGGCTTCCCGGTTAAGGAAGTGGTGCAGATTGTGATGGATTGTCCTTTCACCCAGATAGAGATGCAGGTTGGCCCCGCCCAGGTCGAGGTCCACCACGACAGTGCTGAACCCTCTGGAACTGAGTATGACAGCCAGGTTGGAGGTGATCAGGCTTTTGCCGATTCCACCCTTGGCCCCGCCGACGGCAATAACCTGACCGTCCTCCGGCTGACGCCCGGCAAAGGGTCTCTGGTAATCATTCATGGTCTCAACAGTCCTTACATTAAGGGGTTGAGAGACCGCCATCAGTTCAGGAAGTGTGCATCTGTGGACATAACCTACGGAAAATATGCACATTCCGGGCAGCGGGCAACAAAAAAAGGCCGCTGGCAGTTATGACAGAGATACTGCCTGTTTCCGATTCTTCAGTCCAGCGGTTGGACGTAGTCTCCCTTTCCGGCCGCGAGAAATCACTTAGACATGCATTGAACTGTCTGCACACAGGCCAGCGTCAATAAATCACAACCAGGATTATTTTCAATGCCGGGACTTTTCATTTCACCGGAAGTCATATATCTTTCAAAAAACATCAAGCTGATTGAATCCCCCTTGCTTCTCAATTTTATTACCCGTGGCTTCGGTGTGCCGGATAATGAAAACCTGCTTCCGGCGGGCAACGCAACGATAATTCAACCTGAAATGCTCAATATGGAAATTCCAACCCTGAGCAGATACGCTTTGCTGTCTTTCATGATACTCGTCCTGGCTTTGTGCGGCTGCGATGACGATGAAGCAAAGATCGAGGTGAACCTTCTGGAATTCATGCCTCCGGGAGCGGCTATCCTGGTGGAAAACATCACTGTCTCCGCCGATTCTGGTTCAACGGCAGGGCATTTCACCTGGCGCGCCAGCCCCTGCACGGTCAGGATGCCGGCCGGAACATCGAGGCGCCTGGACGTAGATGAGACAGCGCTGACTTTCGAGGCTGTCCTGGACGCGGACCAGGGCACGGAGGCTGAGCTTTCGCTATATTTCAACGATGGTTCGGGACAGGTCTATGGAGACTCGGCGAGCTTTATTCTCTCCCGGCGGATGAGCCTTCCCGCCCGGTTTCAGATCACGTCGAGCGACCCGCGGCTCAACCGGTTCTTCGGACGGGAACAATTTATCGTGGGAATAAAAGCGACATTCTTCCGCCCGCCGGACAGCGGTTCGACAATGGCAAGCCTCTCTATAAACCGTTTTTCCGCCCTGGTGACCGGCCGTCAGGAACGCTATTGACCGTTCCTGACAGTTATCATTGAATTATTTTCTCGATCCTGTTAATTTTTATAATTCGGTGAGTACCACCCTCGATTATCTGAGAGTTTCGACCTAATCATCAGGCCGGTTTTGCATTGGAGAAAGAATGGGACGTATAGTAATGAAATTCGGCGGCAGTTCGGTCGCCACCGCCGACCGGATACTTGCAGTGGCAGATATCGTGCGCTCCGCGCTGGAGCAACGTCCTCTGGTAGTCGTTTCCGCGGTAGGGATTGCCGCCAAAGGCGAGACAAAGATCACCGACCAGCTTGAAACCCTGGCGGAACTTGCGCATTCAGGCAAACCTTTCGAGGCCAACCTGGCCACGATCCGCGACAAGCACGAGAAAGTCCTGGCCGGACTGGGCCTTACATGGGCCTCGATAGAACCGATCTGGAAGAAACTGACTGCCGCACTGGCCGCCAAGGACCGTCCCTACAACGAGTTCCTTGACGAGATATTCTCGTTCGGCGAGCGCCTGTCCAGCTTCATGCTGGCCTCGGTTCTGGACAAGCAGGGCGTGCCCAGCCGCTGTGTGGATGTGGATGAGCTTGACATCATCACCAGCGACAATTTCCAGGATGCCAGCGTGTTGCCGGAGACGGAAGACAAGGTGCTATGCCGGTTCCGTGACGATGAGCGCACTCTCGTGGCGCCGGGTTTCGTGGGACGCACAAAGGACGGGCGCACGACCACGCTCGGGCGCGGCGGCAGCGATTACACCGCGGCCCTGGTCGGAGCGGCGTTCGATGTCGACGAGATTCAGATATGGACGGATGTCTCGGGCATGCGCAGCACCGACCCCCGCGTGGTGCCGGATGCCGAGCGCCTGGAAACGATCTCTTTCGATGAAGCCAAGGAGCTGGCCTCTTTCGGGGCGCGGGTGCTGCACCCGAAGACCATCGAGCCGGCCATGCGCAAGAACATCCCGGTGGCCATCCTGAACACTTTCGAGCCGAAAAATCCTGGCACCGTGATCCGCAACGAACGGATCAAGCACGGGAAAGTAATCAAGGCCATCGCCAGCAAAAGCGGTGTTATCCGCCTGGACATCCTCTCCACCCGGATGTTAGGGGCCTACGGTTACCTGTCCAGCCTGTTCGACGTTTTCGCCAAGTACAAGAAATCGGTCGATGTGGTCGCCACCACCGAGGTGAGTGTCAGCCTGACAGTGGATAACAGGAAAGACCTGGACGCCATAGTCGAGGACCTTCGACGGTTCTCGGACGTGCAGGTGGCCTATAACAAGACCATCATCTGTATCGTGGGCGAGGGCATGCGCCAGACGCCGGGCGTGTCCGGCCGGGTGTTCAGCACTCTCGGCACGGCCGGAGTGAACGTGGAGGTCATTTCCCAGGGCGCCTCTGAGATCAATATCACTTTCGTGGTGGACGACAAGGACGCCGAAAGGGCGATCAAGGCGCTCTATTACGCCTGCATAAGCTGAACGGGCGGGGCGTCATCTGCCCCTCCAGACGGTGATGAATGTCTTTTTGCTCGGTTATAATTCGTTATATTTTGGTCAATTGCGTAGGGGCACGGCATGCCGTGCCCCTACATTTTTTATGTCTTCCGAGCACTCTTGAGATGATTTTTCCCATGTTTAACGAATGACTGCGCGACAGTCTTTGAGGAATCTTACGTGCTCGAATTTTTCTGCGGTCCGGATGGCGTGACTCTTGTGTTCGACAGCGCTGAAACGTCCGGCGGGGCTGAGTTCCTGCCGTCAAGCAGACTCTGCGGCAACTACAGGCGTTTGCTTCCGCTTGTCCCTGCCGGTACTCCGGATGAATCCCTGCCGCCCGCTCTCCTCGACCAGGGAGGCCCGCTTCTTGAGGCGGCGGCGCCGGGCTGCCTGCGCGAGCGCAAAACCGGGAAACCATATTCTCCTGCGGCTGGAGATGTCCTGCGTCTCTGGAGCGGCGGCGCGCCATGCTCAAGGGCCGCGGCGCTCAACCTGGCTTTCGGCTGGATGTCCGGAAGCGCTCTTCTGGTAGACCTGGACAGCCTGTCGCACAACCTGCGCTCGATCAGGCGCAACGCCGGGGCCGGACTGACCGCGATGGTCAAGTGCGACGGTTACGGGACAGGGGCCGCTCCGGCGGCGCGGGCCTGCCTTGAAGCCGGGGCATCCCGTCTGGCGGTGACCAGCCTGCGCGAGGCTCTGGAACTGCGCCGCGCCGGGATAGATGCCCCGCTGCTGGTGCTCAATTTTGACTGCGCCGAGGCCCGCGCCATAGTGTACTCGGGCTGCGAGGCCGTGGTTTACCTTCCCGCCCAGGCCGAGTCTCTGGCATCCGCCGCGCGGGAACTGGGCCTTCGGGCGAGCGCCCATCTTAAGGTTGACACCGGGTTGGGCCGATACGGCGTGCCGGTGGAAGAGGTGAAATCTTTGCTCGAGCGCTGGCGCGGGAATGACTCACTGCAATTCACCGGCCTGATGACCCACCTTTCACATGCCAACGAGCCGCTGGCCGACACGCTCAACCGGGCGCAACTGGAGCTTTTCGACAGCCTGGCCCGCTCGCTGGGCGACCTTCTGCCGCCCGTGCTCCACGCGGCCAACTCCTCGGGAACGGCGCGCTACCCAGAGGCAGCCTACAGTTTCGTGCGGCCGGGAGCGGTGCTGTACGGGCTGCGGCCATATCCGGGAATCGCGGAGAGCCTGGGCCTCAGGCGGGTGCTGGCCTGGAGCGCGCGGGTGGCCCAGGTGCGTTCCGTGCCGCCCGGACGGCGGGTGGGCTATGGCGGGATGTTTATCACCCGCAGGCCCAGCCGAATCGCCACCGTGTTAGCCGGTTACGGCGATGGGTATCCGGGGAGCCTGGCCAACCGCGCCAGGGTGCTGGTGCACGGAAACAGCGCCCCGGTGGTCGGAGCGGTCAGCATGGATTGTATCTGCGTGGACCTGACGGACCTGGACAGGGAACCAGTTCCGGGAGATGAAGTGGTTCTGCTGGGTGAGGAGCATGGCCCGGCGGAGACTCCCGGCGAGGAGTATATCAGCCCGGAGGAGTGCGCGGCCGCGGCCGGGATGTCGGCCTATGAGTTCATCACCCGAATCGGGCCGCGGGTCTGCCGAATCTACCGCAGCTCGGTTTGATTCCTTTCCGTATCGAAGTATATTGAGACAGTTCCATCCAGTTTGGCAGGCGTATATGCTCATACACCTCTGAAAAGGAATACTGTGATGCAGAGAAGAAAATTCATCGAGCGCAACCTGGCCCTGGCCGCAGCGCCACTGCTCGCTCCGCTGGCCGCGGCGGGGACCACCGCCGCCGGACCTGCCTCCGCCCTCTCCGCCGCTCACCCCTCCGGGCGGCCCCTGCGGGTGGGACTGGTCCAGCTCGACACCTCGCACCCGGACTCGATCGGCCCGGCGCTTGCCGAGCGCAGCGACGCCTTTATCGCGGCCGTGTTCGACCGCGGCCTGGTCTACGGACCGGAGCGCACCGCAAAGTTCGCCGCGGACTACAAAGTCAAAAGTGTCTGCAAGAGCCTGGAGGAGATGGTTCCGCTGGTGGATGTGGCGATGGTCCTGGGAGTGAACTGGGACGGCCACGTGGCGGATGCCGAGCCGTTCATCCGCGCCGGAGTTCCGGTGTTCATCGACAAGCCGGTGGCCGGTTGCGAGGCGGATGCCCGCCGTCTGCTCGAACTGCGCACCAGGTATCTCACTCCGGTGTTCGGCGGCAGCACCTACCGTTACAACAGTTCTTTCCTGGATCTGAAAGAAAAGATGCGCAACCTGGACGACAAGGTCACGCTAACGGTCTACGGCAAGATCAACTCGCACAGCCGGGATGACATGCTCGACCTGATTTATTACGGCATCCACGGCGCGGAAACAATGTCCGAGGTCATGGGGCCGGGGGCTGTCTCGGTGAACTATCTCGATTTTCACCGCAAGCAGCACCTGATCCATGTGCACTACGACAACCGTCCGCCGGTGATGCTCATCCTGGGTTGGGCCTTGCAGACCACCCAGGCCGTGCTCCTCACTGACAGCGCCCTGGAAACAGTCTCTCCATCGGTGAACGAGGGTGAAATCTACCCGCTGATCCTGTCCAGAATGTCCCGCAGCATCGTGGACCGCCGCGAGGACCGTCCGGTGAACGAGACCCTCGAATCCTGCCGGGTGCTGATCGCGGCGCAGAAAAGCCGCGTCCTGGGCCGCCCGGTGTCCCTGTCCGAGTTGGAGCCGGAGGACGGTTTCGACGGGGACGAGTTCGGTCTGGAATACAGCCGTTTCCGAAACCTGCCTGCCGATGAGGTGCGCGCCTGGCGCAAAACCGAAAAATAGCCGGCCGTGGATATCGGCCTTTCTAACTTAAAAACGCCCGGATAAGCTCAATTTCCGGGCTTTTTTATTATGCCATTTTCACATTGAGAATAACAATTAAGAGAAATAGAGCAAATGTTTATGCATGAAATCCCCCCCGTCCCAGCAATATCCGGTTAGGATATTGCTGAGAGGATCAAAAAAGTTTTACGGT
>CAYYNT010000086.1:0-3695 GCA_964473155.1 uncultured Gemmatimonadales bacterium
TATTGCAGAAAGTGGAATAATCGTGATTGCACTTACAAGTAGCCCAGGAGAAGACCCATATTACTTGGGGAAACCTTTTATGGGTAAAATTTCGTTCGTCAATGGCAAACTGCATATCGAGTTTTTGCAGAAGGATTTCTCAACCGAACGAGGTTTATGGCCTACATATGGATCAAATTTGGTTGATAATCAAACATTAAGCACAAAAGTTGTAGGAAAATTCAAATTGAAGTAATTTAATCTGGAATAAGCAGATTAAACTCCCAAGCGGGGAATGGCAGAAAATCTCTTGTTTTCAGGTGAAGACTTCAGTATGCCCCGAAGGGGCAGGTTTTTCATCTTTGCAGGCTGATGCGAGAACCGGATACCACCCGGTCGAGCGAGTAAGCCGCCAGCAATCTTCCGGCTTCAGCCGGTAGTAGTTTAATGTATAGCTGCTGCAAGACCCTCTGCGGTTATTAGCTATCAAGAGAATCTTCACTACTTCTTTCTATAGGCTTATCGGAAATGAGCATTTTGATCTTCATTGAAAAAGCTCAGCGTTCCACGCGGCCGGGCAGGCCATTCGGGAAAAACGGTCGCGAGACAGGATTTTCATATTTGAAAGCCCCGCAGACAGGCCAGCTCGCGGAGGCGAACTCCGGCGCGTTCCAGCCCTCCGGGGCGGCGGCAGGTTCGATCCCATGCCAGGAGGAAGCCCGGAAGGGATGATCTGTAATCTTGCCGCCGGAGTAAACCTCCATGTATACATGCAGCGCCGGGACTTTACCCTCGTAGTTGGTCACGCTCAACGACAGACTGTTTTTCCCGGATTTTATCAGCCCGGTGATGTCCAGAATCACGGCGCGCTGACGGTCCACGATTTCGCTGAGGCACCAGCGCGCAACCTTTCGTCCGGCCCAGCGTCCGTTTACCCAGGCCTCGACATGGCTCTCCCCCATCAGTTGAATCTTGACGCTGTCCACCCCGGCCGGGCATTCGATGTCCGTGACGTAATATGCCGTGCGCTGACGGGCCAGTTTTTTGCCTGTCAGGCTGGAGGCTGGAGCGGCCCACTCGCCGGGGAGGTCCCAGCCGGGCAGGCGGCGCTCTTTTTCCAGGGATTCGATAATGGCATCCCAGTACAGAATCTGGCGGTCCCAGAGGGAGAGGTTGTTTTCGAGGCCTTCCGGGCGGTTGAAGCGCAGCCAGAGGCCACTGTAGACGGCACGCAGAGCGGTCATTTGTTCCTTGATCTTCTTTGCTCCGCCGGACAGACTGGATGCGGTTTCAGCGGAAAGCTTGCCCTTACCAGCCTTTGCGGCCCGGTCCATCCAGATGAATTTCTCGCCTAACAGCTCACCCATCCGGGCGGAAAGGCCGAGGATGTCGAGGAACCAGGTATTGGCCCGGACGGAGCCGCGGCAGGCGCTAAGCGCGGATTCCGCTTCCCGCATCCTGGCCCTGAGCTCGATTCCCCACGCGGTCCCGTCTTTTTTGACCCCGATCATGCCGCGCGGGCTTGGCCCGGCCAGGGGGTGACGCCACCAGTCATCGAACGCCGAGCGGCCGATGCCGCTGAGCAGGTTATTGATCCGGATGACGGCATCCGGGTTGTCGCAGGCCAGAAACTGCCGCCAGAACAGGCGTTCGAGCGCGGCGCGGTCAAGCCTGTCCGGGTTCCAGGCACTGGCGGCGGCGAAAGCCCAGCCCCAGGCGGCGTTCTGCCGCAGGTTGGGAGCGCCGAAATCGCACCAGCTCGAGGTGACAGCGCCCAGAGCGCCCTGCCGCAGCCCCTCGCGGGTGAGGTTCTCGATGTTGTCCAGGGCCGTGCCCCAGAAGGGATAGAAGCGGCTCCAGTTTGAAAGGCCGGGGCTGACCAGCACCTGCAAGCCGGCAGCGCGGAAACGGGCCACGCTGGGGTACGAGGCTGCGGCGTTGTAATGCCAGTCCACGATTACGACATCGCGGGGCAGAGCGCCGCTCTCCAGTATTCTGGGGTTGTTGAGGATGATGTCGCCGTACATCAGCATGCGCCGCCCATAGGCGGTAACCAGGGAGTGCACCCGGCGGTAGTGCGCCGCGTGCACCGCGGCCAGGCCCTCGCGCCGCGCCTGCGCGCGGCTTTTCCCCCGGCCCGTGTCCCAGGTTTCATCGCAGCCCGCGTTGACCAGCGAATCGCTGAAAGCTTCGCACACCGCTCCGAGGGCCTGTTTAAGAAAAGGATAAACCTTTTCCTCAGCCGGGCTGAGGCACTGCGCGCCGGGGAACTCCGCCAGCGGGAAATTGTCCGGGTCGAGCAGGAAGTTCTCGTAATGGCCGAGGGTCTGGAAAGCCGGAACGACGCGAACGTGCAGGCCGGAGGCGAACGAAACAAGCTCGCGGACCTCTTCCCGTGTCAAAGCTCCCCGTCCCTCGCCGAACTTCGGGAGGCCCTCGATCCGGAGCATGTCCTCCAGGTAGGGCATGAAAAGGTTCATCTTGTAGCGGGCCATGAACCGGATCAGGCGCCTGAAATCATCGAGAGCGCTTATCTGGCCCCGGCTGATGTCATCGCTTATGCCGCGCAGGCCCAGAGCGGGATTGTCCCGGATTAAGCAGGCGGGAATGGAACGTCCCCCGCCCGCGCGCAGGAGCTGTGCCAGGCTCATCAGGCCATAGAACCGTCCGGCCGGGCCATTGCTGACGATTATGACATTGGGGCCTGAAGCTTCAAGAATGTAGGCTTCTCCGTCCGGAGCGCTTTCGCCTTTGCTCAGTGCGGCCAGTACAGGCGAGCCGGACTGTGGCGGTCCGACAAGGACCGCTCCGCG
Source organism: uncultured Gemmatimonadales bacterium (assembly GCA_964473155.1). GTDB lineage: Bacteria > Gemmatimonadota > Glassbacteria > GWA2-58-10 > GWA2-58-10 > JAJFUG01. Next base: position 2,793 of record CAYYNT010000086.1, read on the forward strand.
CGTGTCCATTCCGTTCTTGTATTTAAGCACTATCAGGCTGTCGAGACCCATTTCGGTCAGCCAGAGGTTCAGTTCGGAGGCGGCGAGACGGTCGCTGCTGTCCGAGCCGGGGCAGAGGACAAGACTGCGGGCTGCAGAAAGCTCGACCCGGCCGCTCAGGCTTTTGAATCCGGCCGGTTGCGGCAATATGGGGCAGGCGGTCTCTGATTCCGCGCTGAGAGGATTGCAAAGAAGGGACATCAGAAGCGCTCCGGTTATAAAGTGAGCCATTTTATTACTGCGCATCGGACAATTCTCCATTTCAGCCCGAATTTATACAGACGCGGTGATGGCAAAATGAAACCCAGGCCATCGCAAAACACCGGAAACCACTGGTAAAAATAACAGGCTGGTATAAATAGAACATCCTCCTTCTCCGGGTCAAGCAATTTGCCATTGCTCCAGGCCCCGAATCCTGCGTGTCCGGCTCGGAGTACGGCTGTTATCGCCTCTGGTGTGCAGCGATGTCGAGGATAGTATTACAAATTGACTTGACTGCGAGTTAGGTGTGACTTATTTTATTAGCTACAACTAATAATATGGTTTTCTCTAACCTGGGGAAACGGCATTATGGAAAGGCTCCTGGACCTGAGCGCCAGCCTCGAGGATTACCTGGAGGCGATTCTTCATATCGAGGATTGCAAGCAGGCTGTGCGGGCCAAGGATATCGCCGAACGCATGCAGGTGAAGCGTCCCTCGGTGACCGGAGCGTTGAACCAGCTGGCCCGCCGCGAGCTTGTAAACTATTCACCTTACGAACTGGTGACCCTGACTGACAAGGGGCGGGAGGCGGCGAAGTACGTAGCGCGCCGTCATGAAGCGCTCAGGGCTTTCCTGGTGGATGTGCTGGGCACGGAGGAGGAA
>CAYYNT010000086.1:3795-14159 GCA_964473155.1 uncultured Gemmatimonadales bacterium
TCCCGGCTTGCGGCTCTGGGCCTTCTTCCCGGAGTCCAGCTTGAAATGGTGCGGAACTCATCCAGCGGGCCGTTCGTGGTGGCGGTCAAAGGGAGCCGTCTGGCGCTCGGGCGCGGGATGGCCAGACATATTCTTGTGAGTTAATTGTAAGGAGGTGAAGGAATGGCGGCGCAGATATTCGTGAACCTGCCGGTAAGGGACCTTCAGCGGTCGATGTCATTTTTCGCCGGCCTGGGTTACACGTTCGATCCGAAGTTCACCGACGGCAAGGCAGCCTGCATGATAGTCAGCGAGAACATATACGTGATGCTGATCCTGGAGACATTTTTCCAGACATTTACAAATAAACCGTTGTGCGACGCCACGAAGAGCACGGAAGTGCTGGTGTGCCTTTCCTTCGAGAACCGGGAAAAAGTGGACGAACTGGTGGCAAAGGCTCTCTCCACCGGGGGCAGCGTGGCGCGCGAACCCCAGGATTACGGTTTCATGTACGTCCAGAGCATCGAGGATCCGGACGGACATATCTGGGAACTGATGTTCATGGAGCCGGAAAAAGCCTGAGACGATCAGCCTGCAACATTGCATCGACATCGAGCGACGGATAAAAGGAAGGCGCCGGAATTTTGCAGAAACAGCGGACAAAGACAGCCGGTGAAACGATCAGGATAGCCCTGGCCGGTAATCCGAATGCGGGGAAATCGACAATCTTCAACAGGATCACCGGGTTCAGGCAGCATGTGGGGAATTATCCGGGCGTAACCGTGGAGAAGAAAGAGGGCGAGTTTTCCTGGAACGGTTGTCAGATGATTCTCACCGACCTTCCCGGCATTTACAGCCTGACGGCCTCTTCCGAGGAGGAAAGAGCGGCGCGGCGGTATATCCTGGACGAAAAACCGGATGTGCTGATCGACGTCGTGGACGCGTCGAACCTGGAGCGCAACCTGTACCTGGCCACGCAGTTCATGGAACTGAACGTGCCGATGGTTATCGCGCTGAACATGAGTGACGTGGCCCGCACCCGCGGCATAGAATTCGACCTGGAAAAGCTGTCTCGGCTTCTTGGCGTCAGGATAATACCGACCGTGGGGTCCAGCGGCGAGGGCATCCGGGAACTGATCGCCGCCGCGGTGGAAACAGGGGTTCAGCCGGAGCCTGCCAGGCAGTCGCGGATAAATTATGGTGCGGATATCGAGAAGGAGATAGAAGGCCTGCGCGCATTGCTGGCCGGGCATGAGGAACTGTATGGGAACCATGACGGGCGCTGGCGGGCGATAAAGCTTCTGGAAAACGATCCGGATATAAGCCGTCTGGTCAGCGGGACGCCGCTGGAAAAAGCCGCGCAGGATGCGGCTGACAGAATAAAGAGTCTTTTCGGCGACCCGGCGGACATAATCCTGGCCGACCGCAGATACGGCTTCATATCCGGCGCCTGCACAGAGGCCGTGCGCCTGACAGTGGAGAGCCGTCACACGGTCAGCGACCGGATAGACGACCTTCTGACGCATGACGTCCTGGGCATCCCGGTGCTGATGGCGCTGATGTACTGCGTTTTCTGGCTGACATTCACCCTGGGCGGTCCGCCGATGAACTGGATCGAGTGGGGATTCGACAAGCTGGGGGCGCTGGTCTCCTCGTTCTGGCCCGCGGGATCGCACAGCCCGTTGCGCTCGCTTCTGGTGGACGGAGTCATAGGCGGTGTGGGCGGGGTGCTGGTGTTCCTGCCCAATATCCTGCTGCTGTTCCTGGGAATCGCTCTTCTTGAAGACACGGGCTACATGGCCCGGGCGGCGTTTGTCATGGACCGCCTGATGCACCGGATCGGGCTGCACGGCAAGAGTTTCATCCCGCTTCTGATCGGTTTCGGCTGCACCGTGCCGGCTATCATGGCCACGCGCACGCTCGAAAACAGGCGCGACCGCCTGATCACCCTTCTGATCGCACCCCTGATAAGCTGCGGAGGCCGCCTGCCGATCTATGCGCTGGTAATCCCGGCGTTTTTCCCGGCCGCCTGGCAGGCCCCCGTTCTCTGGATGGTCTACGTGACCGGAATCCTGCTGGCGATAGTCTCGGCCAGGCTGCTCAACCGTACGGTGCTGCGGGGACCGTCCGAGCCGTTCGTGATGGAACTGCCGCCGTACCGAATCCCGACCGCCAAAAGCATCGTCACCCATATGTGGGAGCCGGGGAAGTCCTATCTGAGGAAAGCGGGGACGTCGATACTTGTGGCGTCGGTGCTGCTCTGGGCCATGGCGGCGTTCCCGGTGAAGAAACAGATGGCCTCGGATTACGCTTCCCGGAAAGCGCAGGTGGAGCAGACTGCGCCAGATGGAGCGGAACGTGAGGCAGCGCTGGCGCAGATAGAGCTGGAACGTCACCAGGAGCAGCTTTCGTATTCCCTGGCCGGACGGATCGGGCGGGGGCTGGAGTACGTGCTCAGCCCGCTGGGTTTCGACTGGAAGATATCGACCGCGCTGATAGGGGCGTTTGCGGCCAAGGAGATATTCGTGGCGCAGATAGCTATAATCTACGCGGTGGAGGAAGATCCCTCGCATCAGGACACGCTTCGCGGAAACCTTCACCGCGATTACAGTCCGCTGGCGGGCGTGTGCATCCTGTTGTTCTGCCTGATCGGGACGCCCTGCGTGGCGACAATGGTCATTGCGGCAAAGGAGAGCGGCTCGTGGAAATGGGCGCTCCTTCAGTGGGGCGGGCTGACTCTGATGGCATACATAGTTACACTGGTTGTTTACCAGGCTGGAAGCCTGTTCGGGCTGGGGGTGTGAGATGCTGTACGAATGGCTGGCGGTTGCGGTGATAGTGGGCGTATCGGCTTATTTCGCGGTGCACATGATAAAACGTTCCGCCGAGGGTAAGAAAGCCTGCTGCGAAGCCGGAAGGAAAGGGGGCTGCCAGATGGCCGACATGATGAGAAAGCACGGTCTTCCGAGGCCGGAGATCTGCAACGGCCATCCGGTGACCGACCCGGACGAGGCGTTCGAGCGCTGGCGGCGGATGAACGCAGGCGGGAAATAGCCGATTCCTTTTTCCCGCGCAACGTGCGGCGGCAGCCGGGTGGATTTCCTGCAATGCAGGTACCACTATTGATTGAAGCCTGCCATTCTTATTCTGACCATGCTTATTCATAAATTGTCGCAACTCCTTGTCGGGGCGAGGCATGCCTCGCCCATGAAAGACTATTCGGACACGGTGCGCCGTGTCCCTACACAAGGCTAACCGTCCTGATAAACAATAAGTTAGTGTCCCTTCGTGTGGCTTCGTGGATGATTTTTCTTTGTATAAATCGAATTTGTGAATAATACGGGCTAATAACCTGCAAGCAAGAGCACCAAAGCATACAGTACCAGAGTCCTGATATTCCCCCTGCCGCGAAAAAATTATCGAAAATAATGAAACGACGCTGAAGAAACGTACGCTGAATGGAACGATCTATGCATCCAGCGTCAGGTGGCTGCGCATAGGAGAGACTTACGGAGTCGTTGTGTCTTATCTTAAGTTGAACGAAAATCCGATACTGCAAATGTCGGACGGCGGCATGCACCCAGGAATGGAAAATATCAAAAAAACGTTCTGCCTCATTTGCGGATTGATGTTCACCGCCGCACCGCAAATCAGTCCGGCTATGTCAGACACCCTGGAGGTGAGAGGTAACGAAAGCAGTTATCTTGCCCGGACGATCTACAAAAAACTGGCTGGGGACAGAGCGGCGTCCGTGAAGGGCCTGGAAGTCGAGGAGCGCGAGGGAGAGATAGTCCTGAGAGGGTATGTTCCGGACATCTGCACCCGTGAGTTCGTTGAAAGGAATATCCGGAACATGATAGGAGTGCGCAAGGTGGTCAACCTGCTGCAAGTTACAGCAGATTCACTGCCTGGATCGTCAGGAGAGCTGGAACTGCGGGTGGATTCCGCGCTCAGCCTGAATCCGTATGTAGAAAAAAGCCGGATGACGATGTCTGTGGCGCAGAATGAAGTGACGCTGGCTGGAACGTTGAAGAGCGAATTCGAGAGGAAGCAGGCGGAACAAGCTGTTCAGAGAGTAACCGGTGTGAAAGGAGTGAAAAACCTGATTGCAATCGAGGGAAGCAGCTTTCAGCCAGGCTCATCCGGCTTAAAGCTCATTTCCGGCAGTCAGGTCGCACAAGCCGTTATCGATTCAATCTGCCTGGACACGGGAATGGATCCCGATCTTTATATAAGTCTAAAATCCAGTCCGGTCGAGTACTGGAAAGAGCCAATATACAATGATTCAGCCAGAGCACTTGTTACGGCGATGAAACCTATAATCAGGGGCAATCCTGAAATCGGCCGGTACGAGCAGTTTAATTTCCTGGGGCTGGGGGTTTTCCTGGCCCGGAAGGTCTTGGAGATGATCGGGGATTGATGTTTGGTTATATGACACACCCCGTCCCGATTAATCGGGGGACGCCCCTCTTGATAGAGGGGAATTTCGCTTCCTGCCCACGTATAGTTTTCTGATTCCTGAACAGCTTTCGTTAGTACACGTAGCCCCGCGGGACGAGCAGGATGCCGCTGTCCGTGAGCTGAAAGTGGCGCGTGTCCTCCTCGCGGTCGTAGCCGAGGCTTTTTCGCTCGCCGATTTCGGCATACCCGTCGATAACGGCGCGGCGAATACGGCAGCCCGCGCCGATGCGGCTGTCGTGCAGGATGACCGAGTCTTCGACCTCGGCCCCCGGCCCGATATATACGCCCGGAGAGAGCACGCAGTTGGTGACCCTGGCTCCGTCGATCACGCAGCCGGGCGAGATGATGGAATTCTTGGCCCGCGCGAAACCGTCCTGCCCGGGCGGGGGCGTCTCGCTGCGCATGAGCTTGACCGGCGGATACTGGCCCATGTAGGTGCGCACCGGCCATTCCGGGTCGTAAAGGTCGAAATGCGGGTGGGCCGAGAGCAGGTCCATGCTGGCCTCGAAATAGTTGTCCAGCGTGCCGATATCTCGCCAGTACAGAATCTCCCCTCCGGAACCATCCACGAAATTATGCGCGAAACAGCGCTCGCGCGGGATCATTGACGGTATTACATCCCGCCCGAAATCGTGGCTGGTGTCGCGCTTGGCATCCGCCACCACGTTACGCACCAGGGATTCGGTGTTGAAGATGTAGATGCCCATGTTGACCAGCACGTATCCCTCGCGGAACGGGCTGGGCTTGGGACGCTCGGGCTTTTCCTCGAAGTCCACGATGCGGCCGTTCTTGTCCACCTGGAGCACGCCGAGGGTTTTGACCGCCAGGCGGCTTTCCACCTCGACCGAGGCCACGGTCAGGTCGGCGTCGTTCTCGAGGTGGGCGCGCAGCATCTCGGCGTAGTTCATTTTGTAGACATGGTCGCCCGAGAGGATCAGGACATAGCGCGGGTGTATCTGTTCGAGCAGGTAGATGTTCTGGAAGATGGCATCCGCGGTGCCGCGGTACCAGCCCTCCTTATACTGCTGCTGAGGGGGGACGCTGTCGATGTATTCATCCAGTTCGCGGCAGAAGATGCTCCAGCCCTGCTTGAGATGGCGGTCGAGGCTGTGGCTCATGTACTGGGTGAGCACCTTGATTCGACGAAAGCCGCTGTTCAGACAGTTGGAGAGAGTAAAATCGATGATGCGGTAGGGTCCGCCGAAAGGGACCGCCGGCTTGGAGCGGTTCTTGGTCAGGGGGTAGAGGCGCTCGCCGCGCCCGCCGGCCAGTACGACTGTCAGAACGTCTTTGAAAGCGTTATGTGTCCGCATCGAAGAATCCATTTTCCGCCTGTCCTCTTCTTCCGATTGAACCGTCTCAATGCTCAGATACAGTGTCCGCGTTCATCATATATCATGTGGTGTAATCAAGACCGCGACAACCCCTGTCCGCCGAGGGCGGATATTCCCTTTTGACGAGAGTGAATGCGTGCGTGTGCCTGCCGATTCCATCGTGAACCGGCCCGGTTCAGAACTGGTACATGCTTTCGCCCAGGGCTTCCTTGACTTTCTGTTTCAGCTCGGACAGGTCGCTGCTTTTTATGACATAGCTGTCCGCGGCCCAGCTCATGAAATTGTCCTTGTACGAATCATAGGCGCTGTTGATGATCACCGGAAGCTTGTTGTCGCGGCCGAGGAACTTTCCCAGGGCCTCGAGGCCGTCCATGCCCGGCATCTTGATGTCCAGTACGACCAGGTCATAGCGCTCATGCTCGAACATCTTGAGCGCCTCGTGGGCATCCCCGGCCGTATCCACATGGTAACCCTCGGCTTCGAACTCGGTTTTATACAGGAGACGCAGATTCTTTTCATCGTCCACTATGAGCAGTTTTTTCATTTTTCCTCCCTGCGGGGCTGCTGACGCACAGGCAAAGTGATGTGGAACACCGTGCCCTCATCCTTGCGGCTGGAAAGCCCGATGGTCCCGTTGTGATTATTGATTATCTGGCTGCTGATAGCGAGCCCCAGGCCGGAGCCGGTGCTCTTGGTGGTGAAGAAAGCGGTGAACAGCTTTTCCATGTTTTTCTGTTCGATCCCTATGCCGGTGTCGGCCACGCTCAGGGTGACAAAACCGTTTTCGGCGCTGCTGCTGACACTGAGTACTCCACCTCCGGGCATTGCTTCGAGGGCGTTCCGGAACAGGTTGAGCAGGACCTGGCGGATCTGGTCCGAGTCGAGTTCGACCTCGGGGAGGTTGTCAGCGAGATCGAGACAAATCCCGATCTGGTGGGCCTCGATCTCGCTGTCCATCATCTTGAATGTTTCACGGACCAGGCTGTTAGGGTTGACAGGACGGAAAGCCGGGACTTTCGGCCGGATGAAATTGAGGGTGTCGTTAAGGTAACGTTCGAGACGGCCGACCTCCTCGAGGATGATACGCACCTTGTCACGGCGAGGATCATCTTCCGGACAATCGCGAAGCAGTGCCCTGGCGAATCCGCCGATCGAGACCAGCGGGTTGCGAATCTCATGGGCCACGTTGGCCGCCACCTCACCGACAGCGGAGAGCTTCTCGGCGCGGACCAGGCGGTCGCGGCTGTCTTTCAGGTCCCTGTAAGCGCGGTCCAGGTCGGCGATTTTTTCCTCGAGGCTGGAGTAGAGCCGGTTGCGCTCGACCACCTGGCTGGCCAGGTTGGCCAGGACGCGCAGCATGTTGAACGAGTCTTCCTCAATCGGGCGGCGGTTTATCAGGTTGTCGACCAGGAGCAGTCCGACGCTGCGGTGTTCGCAGACCATCGGGACGATGGCCATGGTGTCGCTGCCGAGTGTGTCGGCCAGCCATTGCGGGAACAGCCCCTGCCTGACCCCGTCCGTCACGTTGAGAGGGGCGCGTTCCGCCACGCAGCGCACAAGCGGATTATCGCTGTCGGACAGCGGGATGCGGATGGAGCGCACGACGCGGTTGATCTGGATGTCGTGGTCGCCGACGCTGTGCTTGTATGAGTCGAGGAGCTCACGGAGGCTCTGCTTTTTCTGGTACAGCTCATGCCAGATCATCCCAGCCTCCTCGGCGTTGGAAGGGCCGATCGCGTAGTGGCCGACCAGGGCCTCCTCCTTGTGGTCGACGAGGAGGATGAAGGCGCGGTTGAATCCGAGTCCCTGCGAGGCGGTCACTCCGACCAGAATGATGCCCAGGAGTTCGTTCAGGTCCTTGGAGGAAAGCAGGGCCTCGCTGATCTCGTTGATTATGGACAGCTCGCTGATATGCTGGTGCAGTGAGCGTTCGAGGCGGGCGCGCTCGGTTATGTCGTGCAGGATTATCGAGCGCCCGATAGGCCGTCCGCGCTGATCGCGCAGCAGGCTGATGGAAGACTCGACCACGATCCGTCTCCCGCCGGCGGCCAGCCGTTCGGTGACATAGTGCTGGAGTTCGCCGTGCTCGGCCAATTGAAGTTCGATCCATTGCAGCTCGCCGGAATAAGACTCGCCTGAAGGAAGAATGTGGTCCATCCCCTGGCCGATCATTTCCTCTGCGCCGTAACCGAATATTCTTTCCGCGCCGCGGTTCCAGGTTCTGATCCGCCGGTCATTATCCACCGTGATTATGGCGTCGCTGCTGTCTCGGGTGACAGTGGCCAGATAATGCTCGTTTCTCAGGATTTCGCTTTCGAGCCGTCTTTCCAGGCTGAGGTTGCGGACAATCCAGATGGCGCCCTCGAGGTTGGAGGCGTTGTCATACAGGAGCGAGCCGGTCAGGCTTACCGGGAACTCATCCCCGTCCGCGGCGCGGAAATAGGTCTCGTAGTTTTCGAGCGTACCGCCGGATTCCTCGATCAGGCGGTTGACCTGAAGCACCTCGCGGTATCCGCCGAGATACATTTCATCCATCCGGATGTCGTGCACGCCCAGTTTGTCGAAGCCCAGCATGATCTCGGCGGAACGGTTGAAAAAATTGATCCGTCCGGTGGAGTCGGTGGTGAAAATGGCGTTGGGCGTGTTGTCGAGCAGGCGTTTCAGGAAATTGCGTGTACGCTGTATCTCCTGCTCCAGGCGGCGGGGAGCGCTGAGATCCTCGAGGGTCTGGATCACGCCGTGAATGTTCCCGTCATTACCGTACAGCGTGCTGATCCTGGCGCGAAAGCGTTTTTCGCGCGAGTAGCGGTCGGTGTAGTCAAACTCGAGTTCGCGGCCGCGCACCACCTCGCGGGTGGCCTGCTGGAAGGCCTCGATAACCTCTGGAGCGGCGTGGCTGGCGTAGTCGCGGAAAAGGTAGGCGCCCAGGGCCTTCTCGCGGCCTATGCCGGTTATGACCTCCTGGGCGCGGTTATACAGCACGATGCGCCCGTCGCGGTCAGCGACCAGCACGCCGACAGGCAGATCATCGAGGATCATGCCGCGGAAGGCTTCCTCCAGCATGGAATCGCGTTCCTCGGCCCGGAGAAGCTCGTTCATGGCGTTCTCGAACGAATCCAACTCGGCATCGGAAGGGCCGTAAAGGCGTTCAAGAAAATACAGGGCCTTTACCTGTGGGTCATCCGCGCTCTGAACGAGCGACCAGCGGGAGAACATCCTGGACTTGTTGCCCGTGACGACGTTAAGGTGGTGTTCTCCGGGTGTGAGGCTATCCTTGGATATAAGGTTCAATTCGGCCGGAAAAAGGATGGTAAGAGGCTTGCCGTACAGCTCATCTCTTTTCAGGGAAAGAATGCCTGTAAGCTGACGGCTGACTCCGGTGATGACGCCATCACTGTCAAAGAACAGGAAAGCTTCACGGCTGGAATTAAGGACCAATTCCAGGGCTGTGCTCCGGCTTTCGATGGTTGTCGGCATTCCTTTATTCCGGTCGCGCGGCTGGGGTGTTATCCTCAAGCCGTAAGTATCAGTAACGATGGAAACCTGTCTGGCCGGAGTCATGAGATGGCTGAGCCTCGCGTAACATCGCAGCAGCCCGCTCCGGTGGAGTGTGATTGATATACATGCCGGTCCCCAGCTCGAATCCGGCTATAGAACTGAGCCGGGGCGTGATCTCGATATGCCAGTGCCAGTCGAAACGCAAAGTACCCCAGTAACCGGCGCGGCGTGGCGTCTGGTTGGTGTTGGGTCCGGTGTGGACAAGCATGTTAAATGGGGGATCACCGAACAGGGCGAAGAGCCGTCCCACCGCCTGTTGCAGAATATCGGCGCAGGGCTGGAGCAATTCGTCGCTCATGGTTGAGAAGTCATGGTGGTGTTTTTTGGGGAACACCGCCATTTCAAACGGGAAGCGGGAGGCGTAGGGAACGTAGCAGATGAAATGCTCGTTTTCTGTCACCACCCGGCTGCCGTCCTCGGTTTCCTGGTGTATCAAGTCGCAGAAAAGGCAGCGCTCCTTGAGGTGGAAATGTTCGCGCGCCGTGGCCAGAGCCATGGCCACAATCCTGGGAATTACCGGCATGGCCAGAATCTGGCTGTGAGGATGATTGGTGGAGGCTCCGGCTGTCTGGCCGTGATTTTTAAAAAGCATTATGTAGCGGTAATTCTCGTTTTCCATCAGGGCAGCAGCGCGCTGGCGATAGGTGGTGATAAGCTCTACCAGATGAGCAGGGCCAAATTCGTGAAACAGCGCCAGATGAGAGGGATGTTCAACGATAATTTCGTGAGCGCCCGCGCCGGTGATGAAATCGTAGTGTCCAACCGCGTTGCGGCGCAATCCATCGGGGCTGTCGGAAAGCAGGGGATATTTGTTCGGGATCACCCTTATCTTCCAGCCTGGACGGTTGGGATTTCCGCTGCGCAAAGCGAAAATCTCGGATGGGGTTTTGCTTTCCTGCCCCTCACACAGCGGACATAATCCACCATCCGGGGTGCGTTTCGGTACATCGAAATCATCCGGGTTCCGGCTGCGGTCTACAGCAACGATGACCCACCTTTTGTGAACCGGATCGTGCCTGAACTCAGCCAATG
>CAYYNT010000087.1:0-13926 GCA_964473155.1 uncultured Gemmatimonadales bacterium
TCAACAATCAACTCCTATGTTCCGGTTTTTCCCCGGACAGTTATGAATTGACTTTTTTCCTTATCTCCTGCAGGACCAGCCTGAGCTCGGTCATTTTCTCCTGCATGCTGTCCGTGAAATCCTTGAAATTCTGCCTGAAACAAATCTGCTGTTCTTCAAGCTCAATATAGCGCTTTTCAAGTTCCGCGACTCGTCCATCTATGTTTTTATTTTCTCTTTTCATGCGCACGGCCTCCATCCTCTCCGGGCGCTCGCCACGCCTTCGGCGCGTTGTTTTTACTGTTTTTTGCGTATTAAATGCATAAAACGAATATACATTAAAATTGCTTTCCGGCGTTGTCAATGTATTTTTCAATCCATGCATCGAATTAGCGCAATTATGTTAATTAAGTTTGTTATCTTTGATACGATTTCGATTTATCAGGACAGAATCTGCTCTCTCTCGATGCAATCTGTATCTGACAAAAAAAAGCCGCCTTTCGGCGGCTTTCAATCACAGATCGTTAATCAGAGAAACCTTTGCAGGTTGAAACACTCGATCGCATTTTCCCGCAACAGGCGTCTGGCTGTCCAGATCGCTTCCTCCGGCGTCAGCACGCCGCTTAGCACTTTTTCGCAAAGCGCCTCGGCCGCCACCTGACGCGCCATCCGGCTGTGGGCGTATGTCCCCTCCGGGAAAAGATAGTCCCCGCCGAAAGCCATGATCTTGTTGACCGGCACGGTCTCCAGCCAGCGCTCCAGCCACTGCCTCGACTCCAGGGGCGAGATCACCGGCATCCAGCACATGTCGATGAACACGTTCCGGTAATTCTTGGCCAGCACTCCCAGTTCGGCCATATAGGGAAATGAGCCGTGGAACAGGACAAACCGTGTGTCCGGGTGTTTCTGGATCAGGGGCAGAAGCAGCATGGGATTGGAGCGGCCGAGGTCGTTTCCCGGCCCGGCCTGGATGCCGGTGTGGAACTGGATTGGCAATCCCAGCTTGCCGGCGCGCTCCGCAATCGCATGCATCATGAAATCCTCGAGCGGCTTGCGTTCGTCAAAATCCAGCGCGCCCTTGTTCATCAGCGTGCCGAACACCCTCTCGGCGCGCTCTTTCGGGACCTCGTCGAATGAGAGCGGACGGTCATATGCCTGGGAGTTTTTCAGTCCGACATAAAAGCCCTTGTCCAGTATTTCCTGGAATTCCAGGTCCAGAAGGGCCAGCCAGTCATCCAGTCCCCGCACCGGGCGGCCGTATTTTTCCGAGAATTTCTGCACCGTGGCGCGGTCGAAAGCGATGAACGTGCTATCGAAACGCCGCACCCGCACTGTCCGGGGCGGTAGCTCACGCTCCACATCTTCATCGATCAGGACTATACGGTCCAGGATCATCAGGTCTATCCCTGACCGCTCACGCAGAACATTGTCATAAAATCCCGGCTTCTGCGCCTGCCGCATCCGCTCGTTCAATTCGCGCCAGGAGGCGGAGTCGATCTGCCCGATCCCGTAAAGGTCGCGGGCCGCCAGGCTCAGCGCCCGGCAGAATGCGGTCTTCCTGGCGAAAGGCCACCAGGGTTCGACAAGCGCCCAGCGCTTTTCATCGCTCAACGAGGTGTCGCCCAGCGCGGACAGATCGCTCTCGGTCATTCCGGCCGCCACCAGGTCCGCCCCGGCGTACTGCGGGAACCAGGGCTGCTGGAACCAGTAGAAGAAATCAACTTTCTGCCGCAGCCAGAGGCTTTCGCTGACCAGGTGCTCGTGTGTGTCGATCAGGCGGATCGAATCCACGGCCGCTCTGATCTGTTCGCATGCATCGGGCGCACCGGACGGTCTTTTCAGGCCGGATGGGCCGGAGCAGGCCAGGGCCGCCAGCGGAAGCAATGCCCCGGCTAACAGCAGAAGCTCCCTTTCGATGCTCATTTTCCCGCCTCCAGCTTGATCTCGGCCGCGAAATTTCCCCGGTACCATTCGGTGTATTTTTTCAGCTCCGCCAGGTAGTTTTCCAGGCCCAGGTCTTCCTCATCGCAGGTCAGGTAGGTCATGTCCGGGCGGCGGAACGCAAAATGCCGCGCGCGGTCCTGCTGCCAGAAGAACTTCTTCTCCGGCGTGGAAAGGCCCTTGGGCAGGCGGGTCTTTTCCCAGGCCCGGGTCAGGTTGTCGAATGTCTTTTTGCGCTCATCCAGGTTCGACTGTATCAGGGAGGCGGCCTGCTCCAGGGCTTTCAGGGAGCGGGCGTGGCTTTCAAAACGCGCCTGGTGCGCCGCGGTCACGGTGTTTTCGAGCCGGGAAAGCATCAGGTAGGTGCGCGCCGTGTGGTCGGCCAGGTCGATCATGCTTTCGAGCACCTCGAAATCGTAGGCGTTGCGCACCCCGGCGGCGCGGTTCAGGCGGCAGATCTGGCGGGCGCGGTCCAGCGGATCGAGCATGCCGCGCGAACGTCCGATCATTTCGGCATAGCGCGTGTTCCAGAAAGGATCGTATTCGATCGCGTCGCCGCGGGGAAGGTCGGGCAGCGTGGTCTGGCCAATCTCGCCCCAGTGCCAGACCTTGCGCTCGAAGGTGTCCATGTAGTAGTAGGCCATATCGTTCAGAATGCCCCACAGTTCCTGGAGGTCGCTCGCTCCGGGACCATAGCGTCCGGCGAAGAACCGCTCCAGAAGCTCATCCGTCCCCGGAGCTGAACCGTTCCAGGAATACTCGGCGGAATTCACCCAGCTCAACATCCAGACAAGGTTATGAAGGCCGGAATCATCCCAGGAGGTGTTGACCATGCCCTCGAACAGCCCGCTGCGAGCGGCAGGCGCCACGGTGCGGTAGGATTTCTCCAGACAGCCAACCGTCCGCTGCCCGTTGTCACGCAGAGTATATAAATAGGGGAGGAAGAGGTGTTCGATGCCCGGATTCGGATCATAGACCCAGGCCGGATAACCGGCATCCCGGCTGGCCCTGGCGATTTCCGGGTCGGCCGAGAACTCGGCCGTGATAAGCCCCTTGACCGGCTGCTGCTTGTCCCCGGCGATATACTCACCGCCCCAGGACATCACCCGCCGTCCCTGGCCCTGAAGGAATTTCGTGCAGCGGTTGACGAATGTCAGCATCAGGCCCCGGCGGCCGATCTCGGCGGCTTTGGCTGCGCAGCCGCATTTGACGCCCTCTCCCAGCTCGTAGGTCTCATCCGTGCCCATGTGGATGAACTCACTGCCAGGCGTGGCCGCGATAGCGTCCTTCCACAGATCGAACAGCAGCTCGTAGGAGCCGTCCTTGAGCGGGCAGAACTCCCAGTTGGATGCCGGAATCTCGCGCAGATGAGCGAACTGCGGCCACTTCAGGATGAAACTCACATGGCCGAGGCCCTGCACCAGCGGGACTATCTGGATGTGATACTTCCGTGCGTAACGCGTGAACTCCTGCATCTCCGCGGTGGTGAATGCGCCCGGCGCGCCGATCTCAGGATGACTGGGATAGAGGAACTTATCCTCCCACTCCCAGATCAGCAAATTGTACTTGTAGTCAGCCAGGTCGCGGATGAAGGCGCGCACATACTCGGCCGTATCCTGGTGATGCTTGGTGTCATAATGGGCGGCGCGGTAGGGGATATCCGGCCAGTCCGTGATTTCAAGGCCCGGAACGCGCAGGTCGCCCTTGTCGCTTGTAATAAGCCGCAGGATGCTGCGCGTGGCGAAAAACAACCCGTCCTCCCCTCCGGCGGCCACTTTGATTCCATCCGGCCCGGCAGCCAGAGTGTAGCCCTGCGTTCCGACTTTTTCCGGAGCGCCTTTACGGCTCAGGATAATCTTTTTATCAGACTGCCCCCCAACAGCCGCCTGTATGTTCCAGTCGGTTTTCAGCCGTTCGGCCAGGTCTCCTGCGGCGAAACGGTCCGCCTCGGAAGCGTCCGCATCCAGCACGATCGCCAGCGGCGAACCGATAACAAAAGGCCCGCCCCCAAGCCGGACCTCGCGCGGATAGGGAACAAGGCTCACTCCCTCGCGCCAGAGCGGCGACTGCGCCGCTGAGAGGCCGGTTGCGGCAAGCGCCGCTATGATCGCAAACAGACTGCAGATTCCGCTCTTCATCATCGCTCCTCGATTAAGATTCAGAATTCCGCGGGGAGAAACTCCCGGTGGAACGGACAAAACATTTCATCGTGATTGACCGGCACAGATAAATAAACGCGCTTCTGTCTTATCTATCCTAACAAAAAGCTGATTATTTACAAGGATTATCGCGGGATCGATGCCGAGGCCTGATCCGGAACATCCGGATCAGGCCGGAGTATGACGTTTGCGGCGCGGATCGTTACATTTGAACTGAAAAAACAAGGCTTCTCAGGCCAGGGCCAGCACCTTCTCAGTGATCCTGTTCAACGGCTCGATGTAGTCAACCGCCCCCAGCTTGATCGCCTCTTTGGGCATGCCGAACACCACGCAGGATGCCTCATCCTGCGCGATGTTGATCGCGCCGGCTTTTTTCATCTCGAGCATGGCCTTGCTTCCATCACCGCCCATCCCGGTGAGCATCACTCCCACGGCGTTTCGTCCGGCGATCTTGGCCACGGAGTTGAACAGCACCTCCACCGAGGGCCGGTGACGGCAGACCAGGGGGCCGTCCTTGACCTGCACATAATAACGCGCACCGGAACGCCGCAGCAGCATGTGCTTGTTGCCTGGAGCGATCAGGGCCTTGCCCGGAACCACTGAATCGTTATCCTCGGCTTCCTTGACTTCAATTGTGCAGAGTTCGTTGAGGCGGTTGGCAAACGATCGGGTGAAATGCTCCGGCATGTGCTGGACTATGACAATACTTGGAGAGTTGGGCGGCATGCGGGTCAGGACTACCTGGAGCGCCTGGGTCCCGCCGGTGGAAGAGCCGATAGCCACCACCTTGTTTGTGGTGCGGGTCAGAGCGCTGACTGCCTCAGAACGTTCGGGATTCTCGGCGATGATGCTGGCGCGCCGCTTGATATCCACTTTAGCTGCGGCCTTTATCTTGTCGATCAATTCGACCGACATGTCACCCACCGTATAGCTGGCCCCCGGCTTGCACATCACATCCACCGCTCCGGCCTCCAGGGCCTCCATCGCCAGTTCGCCTCCCTTGGCGGTGAGCGAGGAGACCACTATCACCGGCAATGGAAAGTGCCGCATCAGCTTTTTCAGGAACGTGATCCCGTCCATGCGCGGCATTTCGATGTCCAGGGTGATTACATCCGGCTGGAGATAGACAATCTTGTCCCTGGCGACATACGGGTCCGGGGCCGTGCCCACGATATCGATATCCTTGTCCCGGGCCAGTTCCTGGCTCAGTATCTGCCGCACCACGGCGGAATCATCCACAACCAGCACTTTTACCGGCATCCTTCCTCCATCACGACACCTCAGGTGCATATGTGGTCTGCATAATTGTCATTGACCGTTCTCTTTGAACTTCTTCTCTATTGCCTCAAGTTTTCCGAGCATCCGTAACGCCACCACCTCTACGTCCTGCCGGTTCAAACCGGCGGCGGCAAGGGACTCGGGGGATGCGCGATAGCCGAGCGCATCCCGGCCCACTCCCACACCCATCATCATGGCCACCATGTCCGCCACATGCACCACGCTGGTCAGGTGTGGACTGATCGCCGCCTTTTCCGGCTGATGGTGCCAGCGCACAACATCCACCATTTCCGCGGGGAAATCCCATTGTTCCAGAACCATGGCCCCGGCCTCGGTGTGGTCTATCCCCAGAATCTCGCGTTCCGCCTCATCGAAAGGTTTATCGTCCTGATCGGCTTTCTGCTCGATCTGCTTGAAATAATCCTCGCTCAATGAATCCATCACCAGCTTGCCGACATCGTGCAATAGTCCGGCGGTGAAAGCCACGCCGCCGCCCGTCGCATTGCCGTGGTATTCCGAGACCGCCTCGGCGGCCAGCCCCGTGGCGACGCAATGCCTCCAGAGCTGGCCGATGGCCAGGTCATACCCTTCCACCGGATGGCGAATCACTGGGGCGAGAGAGGAGAAAAAGACCAGGCGGTATAGCTCATCCAGACCTATTCGCACCAGTGAGTCCTTTAGCGTCAGTATCTGACGCCCCGCGCCAAAACGCGCTGAATTGGCCAGAGCGATAACTCTGGCGGTGATCCCCGGATCGTACTGAACGGCCTCAACCAGTGTGCCGATTTCGACATCCCGATCCCGCATCAGGACAGCCAGACGGGCCGCAACCGCGGGCAGGGGAGAAACCGAGCGCACTCCTTTCAGTATCTCTTCCCGCATCGTCACAGCAGAATCTCCTTGCCTGCCGAGCGTATCACTACTTCGCCGGTCGAGGTGTATACTTTGACTGTGCGAGAAACCTTACCTCCCACGTCCTCAGAGGCAAGAAGAAGGTCGTTCTTCCAGAGCAGCTTCTTCAGCACCATGTAGTTCCTCTCGCCTATCCTGAACATGCCCTTGTCATCCAGCGGGGCCCCGCAACCGGCAGCCTTGAGCACCAGGCGCTTTTTCTCGGCTCCCAGGCGGAAAGCTGCCTCCAGGAGCGTGGGGACGCCGGTGTCGACAAACATGCCGGGCTTCTGCCCGGCCTTGCTCTCGTCAATCTTGGAAAACGGCAGCATGCAGTGCACGAGGCCCGCCACACCGGCGACAGGATCATAGAGGGTCAAACCAAGACAGGAGCCCAGTGAATAAGTCACCAGCACTTCGGAAGGATCCTTTGTCACCGCAAACCCCGAGATATCGACCACAACGTTGCGCAGGCCGATTTCTCTTTCCTGTCCGGTCAAAGCCATCAGTTCAAGCCTTTCACATAGACCGAAGGCATGATGCTCTTGAAACTGCTCACCAGGCTGGTAAGGCTTTCAGCATGACCTACCATCAGATAACCGCCGGGTTTGAGCAGACGGTGCATGTTATCCAGAACCTTGATGCGAACATTGTTGTCGAAATAGATCATCACGTTGCGGCAGAATATCACATCCAGGGGGCCATGAATAGGAAAAGGCTGGATGGAAAGGTTAAGACGGCCGAAAGATATCATGTCCCGGAGCGGCTTCTTCACCAGATAATGACCCTCTGCCTGGCCCGTGCCTTTCTGGAAATACTTGCGCAAGTGCTTTTCAGGCACATTGTCCAGCTTTCTTTCCTCGTATATGCCCTGCCTTGCCACTTCAAGAACACGAGTTGAGATATCCGTGGCCAGTATCTTCACATCCATCCCGTTGCTCTCACCCAGCGCTTCTTTGACCGTCATGGCTATAGTGTAAGGCTCCTCGCCGGTCGAGCTGGCCGCGCACCAGATTCTCAATCTCCTCAGCCCTTCTCCGGACCACTGCCTCAAGATGGATTCAAGAACCTCGAAATGCTTGGCTTCACGAAAAAAGTGCGTGACATTGGTCGATATGACATCCAGAAGCTTGAC
Organism: uncultured Gemmatimonadales bacterium; assembly: GCA_964473155.1. GTDB lineage: Bacteria > Gemmatimonadota > Glassbacteria > GWA2-58-10 > GWA2-58-10 > JAJFUG01. The sequence goes on from CAYYNT010000087.1 coordinate 7,384, forward strand.
CAGTTCCTCGCCGCTCTCATCGTCCGACACATATTGCAGATAGTCCTTATAGTCGCTCAGACCGAGCATCCGCATACGTTTTCCCACGCGCGCGCAGACCAGGGCCTGCTTGTGCTCGCCCAGGTTGATGCCGCTCTTGTTGTAAACCAGCTTGCGGAAAGCGTCAAACGTCTTATGATCCATACCGGCGCCATCCTCGACCCGGTTCAACTGTTCCGCAATACGAGTGTCGTCATCCATTTTCTTTCTCTCCTCCGCAACGCCGGCAACGCTCCGCCTTGCTCCATCCGTCGCATGGGATTGATTAAAACTCCGCTTTACCCGATCGGCGACAATATATCTATCATTAATCGTGCCAGCGTTTCAGTCGCAATGTATCTGTATTGCAGCTTTATGATTTTCATTGAGTTAAATCCGGTGGATAACCATTCCTCGACACGATGGCCTGCCCGTTAACGAACACGGTGCTTGAAATCGAGCACCATTGTCCACCTTCCACCCGGCCTGTCGCATCTATATTTTATGACGCTTCCGCGAGACGGTCAATCCGGGACTGAAAAACACATGCCTCGCGGTTGTCCCGCGACTCCCGGTGCGATCATTTTTCAATGGAATTGTCCAGAAAGCCTTAGACGCCGGGGCGCGGCCAGCAGCGCCCCGGCGCTTGATGACATGCAAAAACCGATGTTTACGGCGCTTCTCGATCAGATGAGAAGGGGGCTTAGGCACAGCCCCCTTTCCCGGCGCGGGATCAGAAATCCAGAAAATCCTTTTCTTCCAGCGGGATCACCTGCTCGGGACGCTTCTTACCCTGGACCCGGTTCGCCTGCTTCGGAGCCGCGCCGTGGCCGTGGCCGCTCGGAATGGCCGATTCCACCGGCCCTGATATTACCGTGGCGGTATACACGGCGGCGGCGCGCTTCACCGGCGGCTTCGCGGCAATCTTCTGCTCAAGATTGCTCAGAATACTGTAAAGCCAGCGCAGGTCCAGCGGCTTTGTGAAATAGGCGTACGCCCCACAGTCCAGGCAGGCCATGGCATTTTCCAGGCCCGAGTGGCCGGTCATGGCGATCATGACAGGGGCCGGGCTCCCGGCGGCAAGGATGCTCATCAGTTGAAAACCATCGATCCACGGCATACGCAGGTCGGTCAGCACGACATCGAAATGCGTTTCGCCATGTCTCTCCAGAGCCTTGCGCGGATCAGTGAAAGCCTCGCACTCATACCCGAGGGATTCCAGAAATTCTTTCAGCGTCTGGGCTATCGCCTTCTCATCGTCTATTATCTGTATTCTCACTTTTCCCCTGGCCGTTAGTCTGTTTTCCCTAAAGTGACTTGACAGCCCGGTTTATAATCACAAAGCGTGCCAGATGCATATATTATTATTTATTGAGCAGTTAAGATATTGCGGCAGGACTGGTTGAGGCTTTTTACTCAAGCGCTTTGTCGGATGAGAAGCAGGATGTGCAAAAAAAAACACCCGGCGAGGCCGGAATGTTTCCAGGCGCCCACCGGGTTGCAGCAGGTATCATTCCAGATTCAGGTGCTTCAGATATGTGTAAAGAGCGCCCCGGCTGATCCCGAGATAACGGGCCGTCTCGGTCTTGTTCCAGAAATTCTTGGCCAGGGCTTTTTTCACGATATTCAAAGTCCAGTTGTCCAGATCGAAAGAATCATCCGGCAGCAGAATGTCATCCCCGGAGGCCTGCAACTGTCCGGCTTCAGGCTGGTCGGCGACGCTTCCCGCTCCCGGCACCAGGAATTCAAGATGAGCGGGCTTGATTTCATCGTCATCGAACAGAAGGGCCACCCTGTCGACAGCGCTTTTCAGTTCGCGCACATTGCCGGGCCATTCGTAGGTTTCGAGGAGACGGGCCGCCTGGGGGCTTATCCCGTTGAAATGCGTCCGCTTTTTCTGATACAGCTCCTGCATGAACAGTCTGGCCAGCGGAATTATCTCTTCCCGCCGCTGCCTGAGCGGCGGTATCGCTATATGGCCCACGTTCAGCCGGTAATAGAGGTCCTGGCGGAAAGTGCCGTCAGCCACGCACTTGCGTATATCCCTGTTCGTGGCGCAGACCACACGGGCCTTGGTGGACAGCTTTTTCAATCCTCCCACGCGGTAGAATTCCCGTTCCTGAATCACCCGCAGCAGCTTGGCCTGCTGATCGAGCGGCATCTCTCCGATTTCGTCCAGGAATATAGTCCCGTCCTCCGCCAGTTCGAGCTTGCCTTTCTGACCCTTGGGGTTGGCCCCGGTAAAGGAGCCGCCCTCGTACCCGAACAGCTCGCTCTCAAAGAGGTTTGGGCTGATCGAGGCGCAGTTGACCGCCACGAAAGGCGTCGAGGTGTCACCGTCCCCGAAATGAAGATAACGCGCAATCAGTTCTTTGCCCGTTCCCGTTTCACCCTCGATCAGCACCGGTATGTCCGGATTGCGGTGCAGCCGCTGGCAGGTTTTAAGTATGCCCTGCAGGGCTTGAGAGAACACACCCATTCCGGCCGCGCCAGCTTCGCGCGCAAACGCCCGTCGAAGCTCCTCGATCTCGCGGCGCATTTCGCCGGTAGCCTCGCGGAGGCTGTGCTCGAAATTCTGTGTAAGACGCCGGTTCTCTTCGCGCATTGCAAGGAATTCGGCAACCCGCTCGATCTTAGGCTTTAACTCCATTATATTGATTGGTTTCTCCAAGTAATCATACGCTCCCTCATTTATTGCCTTCACGGCCTGGGGAATGGTGCCGTACCCTGTGAAAAGTATAACCGCGACGCCGCGCAACTCAACGCTCAGCTTGATCCGCTGCAACAACTCCAGCCCGTCCACATCCGGCATGCGGATATCGGAAAGCACAAGGTGCACGCTCTCTTTTTCCAGCATCTCCAGCGCCTCGCGCCCGTTTGTCGCCAGGCTCACCTGGTGTCCCAGACCTTCGATGAACTCGGCAAGGCTGGAACGAATGTCCTTTTCATCATCTGCAAGCAGAATTCTCATGCCTCGTCCCCTCCGCTTACTGCGCTTGGGGCAGATATACCCTGAACTGGCATCCGCCTTCCTCATGATTGGACACTGAAATAGCTCCACCCAAACCGGTCACTATGTTTTCCGTTATGGAAAGCCCCAGACCGGGATTATCCAAGCCCCGGCGGGAGCCGAAAAACGGGTCGAATACGTGATCAAGCAACTCCACTGGCACACTTGGGCCGTTGTCGCGCACTATTATCGAACAGCCGCCCTGTTCTTCCCGCCGGGTGGAGACCCGGATAAGTTTGGTTTCCCCACCCAACTGATCGAGAGTATTCATTGCGTTGACTACCAGGTTGATCACCACCTGTTCGAGAAGAGCCGGCTGCGAAAGTATCGCTGGAATGTCCACGCCCCAGGTTTTTTCAATCCGGATACGATGCGACATGAGCTGTTCATCAAGCAGGGAAAGCGCGCTTTGCACGACTTCGTTCACCCCCACCGGCACGGGCTCGCGATGACTGTCCTGGCGGATCAGGGAGCGCATGTGCCTGATTATCTGATCTATCCGGCCGGCCTGCTCGGATACGAACTCAAGAGTTTCTATATATTTCTCTCTTGTTGGTTCCTTTTCCAGTTCCATCCAGTATAAATAACTGTCCACTTTTATTTTCAGCGCTGTAAGCGGTTGATTGATCTCGTGGGCCACTCCGGCCGAGAGATTTCCCAGGGAAGCCAGGCGGGATGCTTTCTCGGCCATTCTGACCGCTTCCACCTGACGGTGCTCCGCCTCCAGCCTGCCAAGGAACAGCTCTTCGCGCTCCCAGGCGTTGGACAGCATGTCGCTCACCGTGCGAATCAGCGCCTTCTCGTCATCCTGCCACTGCTTTTCAGACACGGAGGAAAGGCTCAGAAAACCTTTCAGCCTTCCGCCCGGAGACAACGGGACAGCCAGAAGCGCCCGGCAGCCGCGCCGCTCTAAAAATAGCCTCTCCTCTCCGTACAATCTCGCCAGGGAATCTAAAACGACAAGCTCGTTATTCCTCAGCAAGGAGAAGAATGCGGGTTGCTTTCCATCACCGGCGATGTCAAACGATTTATCCGCATTTTCTCCTCGCCAGCAATGAATGAGCGTCGCACTCCCGTTTTCTTCCAGACGGAAAAGGCTGACCCGGTCCGCCCCTAATCTCTGCCCCACCGGACCAAGCACATCCGCCAGCATGGAATCGAAAGGCCCGCTGCTGTTCAGACGCGAGGCGATAGCACCCAGAAGGGCCTCGTTCCTCAGCTTGCGCTCAAGGCGCTCCCTTTCCTGAAGTAGCTGCTGCTCCGCCTCTTTCAGGGCGGTTATATCCATTATGCTTGTAAGAGTGTTGGCATAGGATGAATGCCAGGAAGGAATAGCCACCCGAAAATACACCCTCCTCCGGCTTCCATCCGCAGTATGAATGAGCGATTCACCCTGCAGCAGGATGGCACCCTCGAAAACTGCCGCGATGTTCGCCTCCAGGCTGGCAATCGACTCGGGACCGATTACTTTCTCCAGCGTGATCAGAAGGTCTTCGCGCGAGGAAACACCGTAAAGGTCGAGCGCGGCCTCGTTCACATCCACAATATGGATCATCCCCGGCGTCCGGCGGACAAACTCAGGGTTCCGGCGAAGATAATCCCGGATATCCCGGACTCCCTGAGAGCGAAGCTTTTCCAGCTCATTTCTCAGTTCCGAGATATCCTCCTCCCACAAAGGCACCGGAGAGGAGCGGAACATCCTGCGGTAGCGGTTCTCGCTTTCGATCAGCGCCCTCTCGATCCTTTTCCGGTCGTTTATATCCAGCATCGAGAAGATGCTTCTGCCCGTGCCGAGTATAAATTCCATGTTGATAACCACGTCACGCTGACCGCCATCGCGTGTGAGAAAAGCGAATTCATACTGACGGGGCGCCCAGCCTCCTGGTTTACGGCGCTCCTCGTAATATCTCTGCATCCGTTCCTGATCGGTTCGCCGGGCCACGAAATCACTCCAGCGCATGTGTCCTTCAACCTCGGATCGTTTGTACCCGCTCAGTTCCTCGAACAGGGAATTGACCAGCGAGATCGTCCCATCAGCCTCCACTATCGAAATCGCCGTGCCGGAATGCTCGAATACTGTTCTGTAACGGGCTTCTCTCTCGGCCAGTTCTGTTTCCATGAAACTACGCTCTGTGGTATCCAGACCCACAGCCAGAATCATTTCCACTTGGCCATCCGGGCTGTAGAACAGCCGGCTGCGCCATTCCACCGAAATCTCCCTGCCATCGCGGCAGCGTATCCGGCTGATTCCGCCAACGAGACCATCGGGCGTCTTGCGAAATTCATCCCGCAACGAATCCGGTTCCCCGGACGACAGGAACGTGTTTATAAGATCCTGGCCCAGGACTTCAGCCTCCTTATAACCGGTAGCTGCCAGGAAGGCCGTGTTTGCCCGGATTATTTTCAGGTTCGGATCCGTCGTGACGAAGAAGGCGGGTGAAAAATCGATCAGGCTCCGGTTTATGTCCCGTTCCCGGTGAAGCTCGGTGATGTCCCGCGCCACACCATCAGCCCCTATTACCTCGCCATTCTCATCGATCAGCGGCCTGTAAATGATCTCGTGCCAGCGCACATCTCCGCGAGTGCTGAGTATCCGGAACTGCGCCGAGCCTTCCCTGCGGTTTTCCAGACAATCTTTAATTATTTTCTGGGTATAGGCTTTATCCTCAGGATGGATCAGCGGCTCGAAAGTCTTTCCCAGCAGTTCCTGGCTTTCATATCCGTAACGCTCCACCTGCGGCCCGATATACCTGAACCTTCCCTTTGCATCCAGGGAATACACTATGTCCCAGCCCTTCTCTATGATCCGCCGGAACAACTCGTTCTTTTGCAAATCTTTCATCGCTGAAAATATGTTTCTGTCCTGCGTTTTTTTCTTTCTTAGCGCTTGTCTAATCTTGACTGCCAGAGTTTTGCCGTCCGCCGCGCCGGTCTGAATTATCGCGGCTTCCGGGTGACTTTCCCTCAGCGAATCGAACCAGATGTCATCGTAAGTGCATTCCGGCCCTATCAGCACGGCATCAAATGCATCGCCGTCACCGCCGGAGAGACGCCCCTGCGGTACATATTCAACCGTGCAGTCCATTCCCGCTGAAACGAGATTATCCTTCAACAGGGGGGCCTGGCCGGGATTCGATCCGGCGAGCATTATTTTCAATGTCTTTTTCAAGATTCCCCTGAGAGGCTGAAAAGACCGGAGTGATTAATTCAGAGCATAGGGATATTTTGGCAGCAATAGACCCGGCGGTCAAGAATAATCAGTCATAAAGCGAATCCCATGAGATTTTTCATTCCTTAAAGAGTGTTTCTTCCCCGCGGGGAACAGGACAGAGGAGCAAAACGGCAGGAGGGATTTTTTTCATCAGTTGTTTTTTCCGTCAATGTAAAGAAAAAAAAAGCCCGCGGGAATAATCCCGCGGGCTTGAATAATGCCGGCAACGACCTACTCTCCCACGCAGTTACCCGCGCAGTACCATCAGCGCTGAAGGGCTTAACTACCGTGTTCGGAATGGGAA
>CAYYNT010000088.1:0-13705 GCA_964473155.1 uncultured Gemmatimonadales bacterium
TATCAGGACCAGGAAGCTCTGGTGGTCGGAAGAGGTTTACAGGATTTTCGGCTTCGAGCATGGCGGGTTCGATGGGACAATGGAGGCCTTTTTCGACTGCATACACCCGGAAGACAAGCAGAGGATGGAAGATGTAACCATGGCGGCCTGGAACGACAGGCAGCCTTTCAACGTCGACCACCGGATTGTCCTTCCGGACGGTGCGGTGCGCACGGTGCACGAGCGGGCGGAGATGGTGTTCGAAGAGGACGGGGAGCCTGCCGGAATGATCGGGACGGTCCAGGACATAACAGAGCGTAAAATCGCCGAGGAAAAACTCAGGCGCACCAACGAACTGCTTTCCTCCATTCGCGAGGCCCAGGCCGAATACATTTCCGACAGCGATCAGAAGGCGGTTTTCTCCCGTCTGCTCAAGACCATGGTTTCGCTCACCGGCAGCCAGTTCGGTTTCCTGGATGAGGTGCTCATGGCCCCGGATGGAAAAGTTTACAAAAAAAGCCTCGCCATCTCGGATATCTCCTGGGATGAGCATTCACGGAAGATGTACCGGGAACTTGAAGCTGGCAACCTCGAATTCCATAATATGCTCAATCTGGCCGGGCTGCCGGCCCTGGATGGGAAGCTGCTTATCTCCAACGATCCCGCCGGGGACATGCACCGGGGCGGGTTGCCGGAGGGGCACCCGTCGATTAACAGTTTCATGGGCATCCCGATGTTTCATGGTGGAGAAATCTTGGGAGTCATGGGCTTGGCGAACCGTCCCGGCGGTTTCAGCAAGGAGGATGCCGCTTTTCTGGAGCCGTTCAACGCGGCCTGTGCCGGTCTGATCCATTCCCTGCGCGAGCAGCGGGAAAAGCAGGCGCAGCAGGAGGAGATCAGGCGCGCGGAACAGGCGCTTCGGGAAAGCGATGCGCGCATAAGGGCGGCGGCCGATAGCAGCCTCGATGCTTTCATGATCCTGCGCAGTGTAAGGGACGAACAGGGGCAGATAACGGATTTCGAGTTCGTGGAAGTTAACGGGCGGACGGAACAGCTTGTGCGTAAGAGCCGGGATGAACTTGTCGGCCATCGCTTGTGCGAGGTTCTGCCCATTAACCGGACCGCCGGTTTCTTCGAAAAATACAGGAAGGTGGCTGAGAGCGGGATACCGCTGGAAGAGGAGTTTTCCCTGCCTGAAACGAGCGTCCCGGCGGCCTGGTATCACCACCAGGTGGTGAAAGTGGGTGACGGAGTAGCGATCAGCCACCGTGACATCACCAGGCGCAAAAGATCGGAAGAGGCTCTGCTCTCGCTGGTGCTCGAGACCACAGGCCCCACGGGCAGGGATTTCTTCGAACGCGCGGTCTGGTGGCTCAGCCGCTGGCTGGGGGCCGAGGTGGCGATTATCAGTGAGCAGGGAGAGGATGGAGTGCAGAGAAGCCTGGCCATGCAGTTGGATGGCCATCCGGTAAGCAGATATGAATACCAGCTGGCCGGGACCCCCTGTGAGAAAGTGTCGCAGAATGGTTTCTGTCATTATGTAACCGGAGTGAACGAACTGTTCCCGGACGCTCCCCATCTGGTGAAATTCAGTATCAAGGGGTACGCCGGCATACCGATGCGCAACGGGGCCGGGAAAACGCTGGGAGTTATCTGTGTGCTGTCGCGCGGCGAATTGATTCTTCCTCCCTGGGCCGAGCCGCTGATGAAAATGCTTGCCTCCCGCGCGGCGGCAGAGCTGGAACGCCTGCGGGCTGAGGATGATCTGCGCGAGAGCGAGGAACGTATGGGATTCGTGCTCTCCGGCTCAGGCATGGGCTGGTGGGAATGGAATTATAAAACGGGAAAGGTGAAACGCAGCCAGGGCTGGGCGGACCTTCTCGGGTACACTTTTGAGGAGGCGCAGAGACCATCGCTCTGGCCGGAAATTCTGCATCCCGAGGACAAATTGCAGCTTGATCAGGCAGTGGATGATCATTTGTCCGGCAGGATAGATAGTATTGAAAAAGAATGCCGTGTCCGTTCCAAATCGGGAGAGCGCCTCTGGTTGGTATGCCGGGGCCGGGTGATGGAGAGAGATGCCGAGGGCAATCCAGTGAGACTTTCCGGAACCATCCATAACGTCACCGAGCAAAAGCGGCTTGAGGTGGAACGTCTGGATCTGGAACGGCAGCTTCAGCAGGCGCAGAAGCTGGAAAGCCTTGGAGTGCTTGCCGGAGGCATCGCGCACGATTTCAACAATATCCTGGGCATAATAAGCGGGTACGCGGAACTGGCCGAAAGCGACGTGACGGCCGATCCAACGAGTGTGGCCGAATCTCTCCAGCAGGTGCGCAAGGCGGCTGAGCGGGCGAAAGGACTCACCAGCCAGATACTGGCGTTCAGCCGTCAGTCCGAGTTGGAGAGAATACCGCTCAAGTTCAGCCTGCTTGTCAAGGAAGCTGTCAAAATGCTGCGCGCGTCGATCCCCTCGACCGTGGAGATCGTAAAATCCATCGGAAACGAAACCGGCATGGTGATCGCCGACCCGAACCAGTTGCACCAGGTCCTGATGAACCTCGCCACAAACGCGGCTCATGCCATGCGTGAGCGTGGAGGCACACTCACCTTCAATTTGAGCGAGTGTAAACTGGATGCTGTTTCCGCCGCCGGATTGCGCCTGTCGCCCGGGTGTTACCTAAAACTATCGGTCGGGGATACAGGCCACGGCATAGACCCGTCAATAATCAGCCGCATATTCGATCCTTTTTTCACGACCAAGCCCAAGGGCCAGGGAACCGGAATGGGGCTGGCCGTGGTGCACGGCATTGTCCGCGGCCACGGCGGGACGATCACGGTGGCCAGTGAGCCGGGCAGGGGAACAGTTTTCGATGTTTATCTGCCGCTGGTTCAGGCCGAGGCCGAGAAGACAAAAGACGGCATCTCTCAGGTTGCGGGAGGCAAGGAAAGAATACTTCTGGTGGACGATGAAGTCAGCCTTGTCACCGTAGGAAGAAAACAGTTGACCCGTCTCGGTTATACGCTCACGGCAATGACCAGCAGCCTGGAAGCGCTGGCGGCGTTCGAGGCCGATCCGATGGCTTTCGATCTGGTGATTACAGACCAGACCATGCCGGTCCTCACGGGAGCCAGACTGGCTGAAAAGCTGCTTGAAATCCGTCCCGGACTGCCGGTCATTCTCTGTACAGGTTTCAGTGACAACCTTACCCCGGAGGCTCTGAGCAAGATCGGCATCCGGGAACTGGTCATGAAACCGTTCCGCTGGGATGAAATGACCGCGCTTATCCGCAAGGTGCTTGAGAACAGGTGAATAAACGATACAATGAGCAGAATAACTGTCATTGATGGCGATGAGATGTTTACCGGAATGCCGGCTCAATGCACCCGGAAACTGTGCCACGCTTCAAGATTGCCGCCCCCGTTATCGTGCTGCCCTGGATATTGTCATCCGGCCCGCAGGGTGATGCGTAGTATCTCGCCGGGATGCCAGAGACGCATGCGCGGTCCCCAGGAGCCCGTGCCCCGGCAGACAATGGCCGTCATGCCGTCCACTCTGTACTCTCCCGCGAGAAGCGGATACTCGATACGGACCAGATAGCCGAACGGCCATATCTGGCCGCCGTGAGTGTGTCCGGAAAGCATCAGCCCCACCCCGGCCGCGGCGGCCTTTTCAGCCTGCACCGGGGCATGAGAGAGAAGGATTGTCGCTCCTTCCGGGCGATCTGATAAAGCGAAAGATAGAGCCTCGCCGCTCCGGCGGGAACCGTTGTGGCTGGAATAATAGTCCACGCCGGCCAGAATTAAGCCGGGGCGGATTTCCACATTGGAATTGTTCAGCATGCGGAAGTTTTTCCAGCCGCTGGCCAGAGCGGCGGCATCCTGCCTGCCGTAGTACTCGTGATTGCCGGGCACGGCCCAGACGCCCAGCGGGGCGCTGATACCGTCAAATGCCCGGTAAGGCTCATCCCCGTAAGGCCCGTGCCCCTCGAAAAGATCACCTAACAGCACGACCAGGTCCGGTTTCTGCGCCTGAACCTGGGCGATACGCCGGTTAAGCCAGCGCTCGCCAATCAGCGTTCCGACATGCAGATCGGACATGGCGGCCACAACGGTTCCATCCAGCGAATCGGGCAGGCCGGGGAGCCTTACCTCATATTCCTTGATAACCGGTGGCCGGACACCCTGGATGACAGCCAGCAGGGAAAGCGCAACACCGGCCGCCAGACCCAGACCGCGCAGGGATGGCGCGACTGCGGGCATAATAAATCCGAAGCCGGTGAGGATGTCGAAAACCAGCAGGCAAACGCTTATCAGAAACAGCGACGCCATCCAGTCCATGCCTGACAGTTCCAGGGCATGTGCAAGCGGGCCGTTGCCGCCGTGGCCGTAAAACCGCCCGGTGTAGAACAAAAGCCAGAGCAATATGCCAGATAAGACGAGCAGCGGGAGCGGGATGAATTTTTTCACGAAGGGGACAGAAGCGGCGCGCCAGAAAACATAAATGTGCATGAGCGTAATCGCCGTGGTCAGTACTGTGCCGAACAATCTGCCTCCTGTAACAGGATATCAGTCTCTGGTTGCGGAAATCTATTCTTCCGTCAATTGAATAAAACTGTTTTCATCTTCAACAACGGCTGATAAAAACCGCGTTTGATGAAAAGAATTCCTCATGGCTTGCCGCGGGGTAAAAACCGGCCTCAAATTAAAAGCAGGGGCTGTCCCAAAAGTCTTAGACGCAGGGGCACGGCGCGCCGTGCCCCTGCAGAACTGCTTTTATTTCAATTGTTTATAGATGCAATAATTTGCAAAGAGCAAAATCGGAGACTTTTGGGACAGCCCCTTGCACTACATTCATTTTCCAGTCAGATCATAGACCCGCACGTAATCCACGTAGAAATAGTCCGGCAGCGAGGCTTTTTTAATGTCTCCGGCCCAGTCGCCTATCTCCTCGGTCAGCTTGACGTACACCGGAACCTGGCACACGCCGCCCTCGGAGGTGCGCCACCGCTCGATCCCGTCTATGTAGAACACGTACTCCTCAGGAGTCCAGTAGAGACCGAACGTGTGGAAACCGCTGCTCACTCCGGGCGCGTAAAGAGCCATGCCCGCGCTCTTGTGCTCCGCCCCGTAGCCGTCCCAGTGCAGGGCCACATTGATCGTGTCGGCTCCCGCGGCCCAGGCTTTTTCCATTATATCGATCTCCGTCCCGTCCCGGCCGCCGTCGCCCACCTTTCCCACGTCCTGGGTGTACAGCCAGAATGCCGGCCAGTGGCCGACCTGGGTGTGGAACCGGCAGCGCGCCTCCCAGTAGCCGAAAGCATGCTCGAACTTGCCGCGGGTGCGGATCGCACCGCTGGTGAAACGCTCCCCGTCCTTGCGGGTGCGCAGGACCAGCATCCCGTCACCGTTCACATAGCTGTCTTCTTTCACCCAGTACCCGTCGCGGCGCGGTCCCTCCGGGCATTCCCAGGTGTTCCAGTCCAGGCTCGCAGCGTTGAACTCATCGCTCCAGATCAGTTTCCATGTTTTCCCCTGAGGCGCCTGGGGCAGAAAATCCTGACCCTCCGGAAGAGCGGACGAAACAGGGTCATCCCCGCAGTCGGCGGCCCCGGCCGAGAGAAGGCATAGGAAACACGCGGCCAGAAGACGGCTGGCGAAGAGTTTCACTTTCATTCCGCACCTCCGGGATCAGGTTCACTTAAATTGATGCTGCTTTCCTTGAATGAAATAAAGGACATCTACTTCTCAAACGGCGGTTTGACCGCGGTCAGGGCCAGGAGCACCGGGCGGACAGAGGAAGCGCCGGCGCAGACAAGGTCCACCGATATTATCCGGCGGTTGGGTCGCGGGCAGACCCATTCCATGGCCCAGGCCAGAGACGGTTTCCCGGCTTTGTTCTCACCGAGCTTGACCGTGTGGGCGAAATACACCTGATCGGCGTAACCGCCGTCCCAGCGCGAGATGTTTTTCCCGTAGCGGACCGGAACGCAATCCTCAAACCCGTCCTCGTAACGCACACGGTAGAACCCGAGCAGCGGGGCCGTATCCTCGGGGTAATTGCTGTTGTAGGTGCTGGCCGATTCCTCGCGTCCGGTGGCCACGTGCAGGAAAATCAGGCTGGCCGCGTTCGCGCCCACAGGTATCGAGCGCACCTCCTGCCCCGGCCCGAGCGCCGCAGCCAGGGCCTTGTCTCCCTTAGCCAGGACGAAAGGCAATCCATTGAACTCGACTTTTCCAGGTTTCAGACCGCTCAGGTCAGCCGCTCCAACCTTGCCGGGAGCGGCGTTGCCCTTGCCCTCGAGACTGAGCGTCACGAAACCGTATCCCGGCCGTCCGCGCAGCAGATCCAGCGAAGGCAGGGCCTTGCCGCTAAGCTCCTCTCGTACTTGAACCATGCGCCCGGCAAGTATTTCGTAAAGCTTTTCGAGTTTCGGGTGTGCGCCGCCCCACAACACGTTCTGGCTGAACAGCATGTTGAGTATGGCCCCGTTCTGACCGTAGCTGAATTCGTTCGACAGGCACCAGGTGGACATCTCGGCCCCCAGGATGTCCTCGCTGGCAAACCGCTGCGGCCACTGCTCGTATTCCCGCGCGGCGCTGAAATTGCCGAGCACCTGTTTCCATCCGCGGCTGGAAAGCTGTTTGTAAGAGCTTGGCGTTACGCCCCAGGACCAGTTGAGCATCAGTATGTCTTTCGCCTTCGCGGCGATTATATCCGGGGCCTCGCGGGTGGAGGGATAGGCGTACCAGACCTCGCCGGGTTTTGACGGCGGCTCGGGAATGCGGCCGTCCATGTTGTGCCCCTCGATAAGGTGGTCGGCCCACATCATCGTTTTCACGCCGCGGCTTCTCAGGTAGCCGTATATCTTTAGAACGTCCCGCCCGTAATTGACTCCAGGCACACCCTTGACTCCCGAGCGCCATTCATCGTGCCCGATATGCACCCACTCCGGCTGGATCACCTCAAGGTACTCATCGATCACATCGAATAGTATCTGGTAGGATTTCGGGTTTGTCGGATCATAGGAATCCGGCCAGTTTGCCTCTGGTATCTCGGCGATATCGCGGTGGGCCAGGGTCATATAGTAGGCGTGAGTGAGGGACTGAATCTCCGGGACCACATCCAAGTGGTTTTCACGCGCGCATTCCACAAGCTCTCGCACTTCCTGCTTGCTCAACCAGTTTCCGCCGCTCAGCTCGGTATGGACCGAGGCCTGGAAACGCCCTTGCGGGCCGAGAGGAATCTGTTCCCCGGTGCGCAACACAAGGTCGCCCATGTCGTAGAATGAGCGGCAGAAATTCCGCCAGGCCAGGTTGATCTCCGGGTGGCTGTCCAGGCGCATGCCCCCGCCGACTTCGAGGATCAGGGTGTTGATCTTGTAATGCGCCATCGTGCGGATATAATTCTTGAAGAAAGGGATGTCCTCGCGCGCGGGCAGATAGACGTGCACTCCGCGGAACGGCTTGGATGGGGCATCCTGCACCATAGCCGCCCTGGCCTTTGCGGCTCCATGACTGTCCACGGTAACGAGCTGAAGGAAAGTCTGGATGCCATAGAACAGGCCGCGGATGTCATGTCCGGCGATCACGGCTTTTTCAGGCGTAACCAGCACCCGGTAGCCCTCGGGCAGATACCAGACAGAGTCGGCGGGGATGCCGGGCAGCATACGCTGGATCGATAGGTCGGACAGCAGCCCCAGGGTAATATTCCGTCCTCCGGCCGCGGCTGTTTCGCTCAGCGGGACGGAAACACCATGACGGCGGGCCAGTTCGCCGGACAGCGTCGCGGCCATTGCTGCCAGCTCTCCGCGCGGGCCGTTGGCGCAGATAATCCCGATCCCGCTCAGATCAAACGCTCCGTCTGCCAGCTCCAGGTGGTGGGGGATGGGATAGACCGGATACTCCTGGGCCTTGATTAAGGACCAGCCTGAAATCAGGCAGCACAGCAGGAGGGCTGAAACTATATACGCTTTCATGACATAATCTCCTTACCTCTGGACGCTTTTCAATCGTATCGACAATAAATCCATTCAGTTATCCTGAACCGATTTGTTTCTCAGCCGACTTTCAGGAAGATATTGCGCTTGTACATCCAGTAGAGCATGTACCAGAATGCGGCCAGCACAAGGCAGGACTGGATAATGACTCCGGCGGCGACCATCGGCTCGAGGAATCCGCGGGTGAACACGCCGATCCAGTCATTGACCTCGCCGCGCATGAAACTGACCACCATGTAAATCGCGATCGAATTCATCCCGACCACTTTGAAAACGAAAGTCCAGCGGCGCAGGTTCCAGACCTCGATCAGCAGGTAGAACACTCCCAGGGTGAGCGAAGCCCAGCCCGCGCTGAAAACGACCCAGGAAGGCGTCCATATACGCTTGACCACCGGGATGAACGGGCTGAGCGCCATCCCTGCAAATATCCCGGCCAGGCCGAGCAGAACCAGGAACGCAACCTTTTTCCGGCCGTCTTTTCCTCCGCGCAGCAGTTCACCGGCCATGATTCCCAGGATCACGGTAGCGGTCGAACCCCAAAAGTTGATCATGGTGTAGCCTCCGGGGTCCATCCTGCCGAACACCCACTGTTCGACCGCGCTGTGCCAGTTGGCGTTGATCGCGTAAGGGCCACCCGGACCGGCTCCCGGCCAGAACTGGAAAAGGGCCCAATCCGAGACCAGTATGAACAGGACAGCGGCGAGCTGCACTTTGAAACCGCGTCCCAGGACAAAGTAAGCCAGGAAATAGGCCACCGCTATCTGCTGCAGCACGGTAGTCATGTCCCAGATAAGAACGTTGTCGCCGATACAGACACGCCCCACGCCAAGCAGCAGCAGGAGCAGGGCGCGCCACCAGGCGTGCTTGAAAAGTTCCGCCCGGCTCTCGCCGCGGGCGGAGCGTATGGCGAAAGCGAAAGGCATCGCCACACCCACGATGAAAATGAACGAGGGCTGGATCAGGTCCCACAGCACGCATCCCTCCCAGGCCACATGGTCCACCTGGCGGGCCAGCCAGTCCCAGCCGGGTGCACCGGCCAGGGAACTCAGGCCGAAACCGGCCGATACCATCAGGAACATGGTCAACCCGCGGTAAGCGTCCAGGGATAGCAACCTTTTCGGTCCGTTCGGCTCGGGACTCATGATGGCTGGCTCCTTGATGGGATTTTAATGATACATGCTTGGATTTTACATGTTCAACCGGCAGGTGTTTCCGATTTCCGGTCAGTCAAACCCGATGCTTCGTTCCAGAACTTCTGAAAGCTCCTCCGGCGTAAGCTCCACCGGATTGGCTTTCATGCTGCTGGCCTGCATTCCCTTGCGCACGGCCTCGTCGATCATCCGCCTCTCGAATCCGTATTTTTCAAGACCGCTCTGGCCGAGTTCCAGACACAAATTCCGTATCCAGGCCACGCCATCCTCCGGCGCTGTTCCGTCCCCTCCGGATACAATCCGCAGGGCCTCGCGGAAACGCTCCAGAGCATGGGAGCCGGGCTGGCGTTCTTCGAGAGCGCGAAGGTTGATTTCGGTCACCGCGGGCAGGAGGGCGGCGCAGACAGCGCCGTGCGGCGCGCCAAGCATGCCGCCCAGCCCTCCGGCCAGGCCGTGCACCGCTCCCAGTCCGGCATTGGCCAGGGCCAGCCCGCCGAACAGAGCGGCCAGGGACATGTCCTCTCGCGCGGCCCGGTCCTCGCCGTCGTGAAACACCCGCCGCAGGGACCGTCCGGCGCGCGCCAGGCCCTCGCGGCACAGACTGCCGGTGAGCGGATTGGCCCTGCGGCAGACAAAGGCCTCGAACAACTGGGTCAGGGCATCCAGCCCGGTGCTGGCGGTTTCGGACGGGGGCAGGGAATAAGTCAGTTCCGGGTCCACCAGGGCGGCGCGGGGGAGCATGTATTCGCTCCTCAGGCTCACTTTGACCGCCCGGCCTGGTACGCTCAATACTGAATTTCGTGTCACCTCGGCCCCGGTCCCGGCAGTGGTCGGCACGGCCACGCACGGAGCGGAGCGGTTGAGGAGCGGCTTCCCGGCGCCCACCACCTCGAGATAGTCGAAAATGTCGCCGGGATTGGTCAGGAGCGCGGCCACGGCTTTCCCGGCGTCGATCACGCTGCCGCCTCCCACGGCGATAACGCAATCGCTGCCGTTCTCGCGGGCCAGGGCCAAACCCCCGGCGAGCGTATCCGTGGAGGGTTCTCCGCGCACCGGGAAGACAGTCAGCGTGCAACCGGAAGCTGATACCTTGTCCAGCAGAGCGGCCAGGCGTTCCGGGCTTCCGCCGGTGACAGCCAGGACTCTGTTTCCTCCCAGGCCCCGGATCAGTTTCGGCAACTCGGACACGCATCCCGGCCCGAACAGTATCCGTCCTGCAGAGGCGAACTCGAAATTCATCTTTAAGCTCCGCGCCTGGCGCTGTCCCAGCCGTCCTCGCCCGGGAACACGTTCGAAAACTTGATTGACGTGCGCGGGGCGGCCATCATCGGCTCAACCTCATCACGCCAGCGGGCGTAATGCGCGGTCTGCTTGTGGCGCGCAGGATCATCCGGTGTGCGGTAGACCTCGACCAGCACGAAGCGCGAGGGGTCGTCCGCCTGCTGGACCACATCGAAACGCGCCACTCCCGGCTCAGTCAGACTGGCCGTGGCGTTGCGGACAGTGGCGGCGCGGAAAGCCTCTGCACACTCGGGCTTGACCTGTACGAACACGTGGACGACAAGCATGGGCGGGCTCCTCTATATGAATATTTATAATGCGGGAAATATGCGGCTTTGGAAAAGTATACTCGCTTCCGGCCAGCGGTCAAGTTCTCCGCACAGGCTGACAGTTATTTGACATCCGTCAATCCGGTCGTTATGAATAATAAGCCTTTCACTGCTCATGATGTTAAGAAAACGCTTAATCCGGATCATCTGTCCGGAATGGAGAATCATACATGTCAGAGCCGACACCGCGGCCGGTGCGCGGGATTCGTGAAATTTACCGGATCGGCATGGGGCCTTCCAGCAGCCACAGCATGGGGCCGCGCCGCGCGGCAGAGCTGTTCCGCGATGGGAGCGGAAAGGGTGCTGCCAGATACCGGGTCACCCTTTACGGCAGCCTGGCCGCCACAGGCAAGGGGCATCTGACCGATGTCGCCGTGCGTGAGGCATTGAAGCCAGCGGAGTGTAAAATTATCTGGAAACCCGAAACATTCCTTCCGCAGCACCCCAACGGCATGACTCTGGAAGCCCTGGACAGCTGTGGCGGGACGGCTGCTGAATGGACCGTGTTCAGTACGGGCGGAGGCGAGCTGACCGATGAAAACGGCGTGGTGGGCGAGGGGGAAAGGGTGGTTTACCCATTCCGTAACATGGAGGAATTGCTCGCATACTGCGCTCGGGAAAACATATCGATCTGGCGGGCGGTGGAGAACCTGGAGCCGGGTGTCCGTCCCTGGCTGGCCGGAATCTGGCGCGCCATGGTCGAATCCGTGGAACGCGGCCTGGGTGTCGAGGGCGTTCTGCCCGGACCTCTCAAGGTCACCCGCCGCGCCCCGGATAAATACCGCCGCGCTGCGGAAATGAAAGGCCCCCTGCGCGAGACAGGGTTTATCAGCGCCTATGCCCTGGCAGTTATTGAGGAGAACGCCGCCGGGGGGACTATTGTCACCGCGCCGACCTGCGGCTCGGCCGGCGTGCTGCCCGGCCTTCTGTACTATTTCCAGGAGCGCGAGTGTGTGCCAGAGAATGATATCCTGAGCGCTTTGGCCACGGCCGGAATAGTGGGGGCGTTCATCAAGGCCAACGCCTCGATTTCCGGCGCGCAGGTGGGCTGCCAGGGTGAGGTGGGGGCGGCCTCCAGCATGGCCGCGGCCGCGGCGGCGCAGATAATGGGAGGCACTCCGCGCCAGGTGGAATATGCCGCCGAGATGGCGATGGAGCACTCCCTGGGCATGACCTGCGATCCGATCCTTGGCTACGTGCAGATTCCGTGTATCGAGCGCAACGCCGCCGGGGCGACCCGGGCTTTCACCAGCGCGGGGTACGCTATCCAGGGCGATGGCAGCCACAGGATCAGTTTCGATGAGGTGATCGAGACCATGCGCCGCACCGGCGAGGACATGAGCGCCGATTACCGCGAGACCTCGCGCGCCGGGCTGGCTGCGCTCAAGAGCCGCCGTACAAGGCGATAAGCCCGGTCATCCGGCCGCCGTCGTGCAGCCCTCGATCAGGATCGCCCGGCTTTCGGTGGATGTCTCCCGGAAATGCTTTACCCGGCCGTACTCGGGTGAATCGAGGAAAGCACGCGCGTGCTCAAAGCTCGGGAATTCGATCAGGATCAGCCTTTCCGGGTCCCAGCCGCCGAAAACAGTTTTCACTTCTCCGCCGCGGCTCAGATACTTTCCGCCCGCGGCTTTCACCAGTTCCGGCACGGCGCTGACATATTTACTGTAAGTATCCGGGTCATTAACTTTTATCTCGGCAATGAAATAAACAGACATCTTTTCTCCGTCTGAATGAATTAAATGGTTGTTCCGGCCGAAGCATGGGGCGAAGGGATAATGTTAAAAAACGTTTGCCGTGCTGAATCAGGAACGTCAGCCTGTTCGGTGGATAATATAATCATCACATGACGTAACGCGGGAAGTACTTTTCACAGCTCTTACCATGCGGGATTAATCTTTGGAGGGATGAATGCGATTGATCATTTCTACGCCTGTAATGCTGTTCCTGCTCTGTCATATGACGTCCACGGGTTTTCTGCGGGCCGAGGTCATCCGGAGCGAGGATTTCGAATCCGGCGTGCTGGGGCAGGCCTGGGAGCGCCTGAGCGATGACACCACACGAGCGGATATCGAAAGCCGCCCGGAATTCGTGCACTCAGGGCGGTGTTCGTTCCGCCTGACCTCTTTCGCCCACAAAGGGCCGGAGCAGAAAATACACGGCTACGCCTACAAGGAATCGGATTCCTGGATCCAGACCTGGTTTCTGCCTGGAGTGGACACGGTTTATGTGCGCTGGTACGCCATGTTCGCCGGGGATTTTGACCAGGGCCATCAGATGCACTGGTGCGGTCTGGGCGGGCGCCGCACCGATGACCCGCGCTCCGGGTTCGGCCGGGCCGGGGAACGCCCCAGCGGCACGGACCGGTTCACCACAAGCGTCGAGCCCGCGCGGGTAGACAGTCTGGACCCTCCGGGACGGCTGTGTTTCTATTCCTACTGGCCGGACATGAAACAGTCCGGGGACGGCAAGTACTGGGGCAACCGTATCTATTCCGAGCCGCCGCTGTTCATCGAGCGCGGACGGTGGTACTGTTTCGAAATGATGGTCAGGCTGAATACTCCGGGTAAAACGGACGGGGCGCAGGCGCTATGGGTCGACGGGGTTAAAGTGATAGATCATACCGGCATCCGCTGGCGCGATTCGGATATTCTGAAGCTCAACGTGTTCAAGTTCGGCCTGTATATCCATTATTGCGAGCACGACTGCACCTACTGGGTGGATGACCTGGTGATAAGCTCTGAGCCGGTTGGCCGTCTTGAAAGCCGCTGATTTGTTCCGTCTCCTGATAAGTCAACCTGTTCTGGGGAGGAATGATGTTTATCGCTCTGCTGGCAGTTACTTTTGTCGTTGCACTCGCCGTTTCCCTCATAGTCTCGCGCCTGTTCCGCGACTCGATCCGGCGTATCCTGTCGCGCATAATCCAGGATGAGATAGCCTCGAGCTGGGTGCGCTACATCCATTTTGC
>CAYYNT010000089.1:0-13561 GCA_964473155.1 uncultured Gemmatimonadales bacterium
TCTAACCATTCCGGTCTTTCAATATAATCTGGTCCGGTTTGGTTAGGAATTACCTTATTTTTTGACAACTTTTTGAGATTATGATAGATTTTTTCATCTCGCTGTCTATAACCTTTTTAAGGAGAAAGAACAAATGTCTATTTCTATATCCCAGAAAACTGTGACAAGAATAATCACAGGAACTAAAAAGTACTCCAAGGTATTAGCAGATGCCTCGAAAGCCGATATTAACGAATCTGATACTGTTCTTATAATCAGAGACATGCTTGAAGGTATCTTCGGTTATGATAGATATTCCGAAATTACAACAGAATACGCCATCAGAAATACGTACTGCGATGTAGCGGTAAAAATTGATGGGAAACCGCGATATTTAATTGAAGTCAAAGCGATTAATATTAAGCTTAACGAGAATCACCTCAGGCAAGCAACTGAATACTGTACACAATCAGATCTCGAATATGTAATTCTTACAAACGGTCAATGTTGGAAAATATTTAAGATCGTCTACAAAAGACCGATCAAGATTGAGCAAATATTCGAAATCAACTGGATTGAGGAAAGCGCTAAAGACAAAGGTTTTATTGAAAAAGTATTTTGTTTATGCAAAGAAGGAATATCCAAAACAGCTCTGACACAGTATGAAGAGGCAAAGCAGGCTACTAACAAGTTCATGTTGGCGGCTATAGTACTGGGGGACCAAGTTTTAAAATGCATTAAAAAGGAAATAAAGCAAATCAATGGATTTAATGTTGATATTGACGACCTAAAGACTATTATTCGGGAAGAGCTATTAAAAAGAGAGGTTATCGAAAACGAGGAAGCTTCGAGTGCCGCCAAACGCTATAAAAACATCCAAAGCAAACCCATTAAGCAGAAGGAACCAGAGGGGAAGACCCCGGAAGTATGATAGTCTTTAAAGTAAAAGCAGCTGTCCCAAAAGTCTAAAATGAAGGGGCACGGCGCGCCGTGCCCCTTCAGAACTGCTTTTATTTCAATTGGTTAGAGATTTCAGCGATTTGCAAAGAACAAAATCGGGGACTTTTGGGACAGCCCCTTTCTTTTTTGTTCATAGTCTGGTCCCGCGCTCAGGCTGTCACCGGCTCGGAGGCCAGGTTTTCCAGGCGGCGGCGAATTTCGTCCAGTTCTTCGCGCAACCGCGTGCACTCCTGGTTGAAAAGCTTCTCCGCCCGGCTCTGGTAATAATCGATCCCGTCCAGCAGGTTCTGCTTGAACTCTTCGAAATATTCACGCTTACGGCTGGAAATGCGGAGCGAGAATTTCTCCAGTTCGTCACAAAGGTAGTCTGCGTAAAGACTGATCTCGCGCAGGAACATGTGCGACCGTCCGGGTAGCACGAGGCTCGGGCCGCGCCCGTAAATGTGGTCCACCAGTTCGCGCAGACTGAACAGGCGATTCAGATTGACAATGTTGGGCCCGCAACAGACCGCCGGAGTAGCCTGGGGTTCGATCCCGTATTTCCTCTTCACTCCGCCGGACAGGTCATGGCAGATACAGCTTTTGGCAAGCACGCTCTCCCGCAGGGCCTCCAACTGCTCCGGCGAGTAGCCGTTATTCTTCAGGCTTTCCAGTTTAAGACGCTGGTAGGTGCGCGAGGCGGTGCAGATCGGAAGCTCGGTGAACTCGGTGTTGATCACCGAGAAGCCCTTGGAGCAGTAACTTCCCGGAACACCGGCCTCAATCCGCTCAACCCGCGCATTTTCACTCCCCGAATCGCGCAGGTTCCAGAATGGTATCCCCAACGGTGAGCTTTCGCTCAGGAACACGTCCTTTTCCCCAGCCGAGGTCAGCTTTTTCAGATGGCCCTCATCCAGGTTCGTGGCTTCCGGCACCAGCAGAAAAGGCGTGCCCCATCCGGTGCGGTTCATCTTATAGTATTCGAGCAGCAGTTCATGTTCCTCGTTCGTTCCGATGCCGCCCTGGACAGTATACCGGACCGGCGGGCAATGCTCCATCTCCGGCCGCCCCATTCCGGATAGCGCGCGGTTGTAGAGCGGGAACAACGTCGCCGACAGGCTGGCCTTCTGCTCCTTCAACTGTTCAAGCACCGGCCCTAACAGCATCCCGGTAGTGGGAAAAGCGTGGCCGCCGCAGTTGAGGCCCGACTCGATACGGTATTCCGAGATCCAGATACCGCGCCGGGCCAGGAATTTGCCCTGTATCTCGGCCGAGCGCAGGTCGCTGACTTTCAGGGCGACTTTCTTTTTCAGCTCGCCCTTCTCATCCGGGTAGAAATCCTCAAACTGCCCGGCATAGGTGTACAGGCGCTGGTTCATGCCCGCCGAAAACTCGACCGATGAACTCAAGCCGCTGCGGGCGAAACCACGCAAGGCCGCCAGCGCATCCGAATATTCCGATCCGCGGTCACTGCCGCCACGGTAGTTTCGCTTGTCGCTTTTGGTCATGATATTGACATCTATCTCACCCGGAACTACAAGCTCCCGCAGTCTATCCTGAAGCGATCCCCGGCGCGCCGGATCTTTTTCGGCAAGCATTTCCCTGTACATCCTCCGGACCGCGCCATCCGGGAGAAGCTCAAAATAGCGCGTGATGTCGCTGCCAGGCTCGAAAGGCCCGGCTTTCAGGGAGCAAACCTGTTTCTTAACCAGCCGGTCAAGGAGATCGAGGTAAAGAGTTATCCGGCGCGCACGCGGGTCCTCATCCGTATCCAGGACAGGTTCGTACGGTTCGCCAGATTTTTCACAATGGTAGCGGCGCATCTGTTCTATGAGAATGTCATCCACCAGGGAAATTACCGATGTAATTCCAAAACGGGCGACTTTGAGGGGCGTGTCGATGGTGAAACCGGTGCCCATGACCGGAATGTAGAAAAGATGCGGACTTTCAGATTTGTTCATCGCCTCGCCGATCCTTGCCTGAGTCAGAATCAACCTTGCCTTGCGCACAATTGACTTATCGGTTTCTATTATTATCGACTGATATGTTTCCACTCCGGACTGCAATATCAGAACCGAAACGAATGACGCACTTAGAAAGACAAAGCCGCAGAACCTTGCGGGTGTAGTTCTGCGGCTGTATATCTGGCGGAGGGCGAGGGACTCGAACCCCCATGGGTGTAACCCCGGCGGTTTTCAAGACCGCTGCCTTACCAGTTAGGACTAGCCCTCCCTGTCTCTTCCGCTGAACGCACAGCCGACCTTTAAACTAACAGAAGGCATGCTTAATATCAAGTCTTTCCGAATGAAAGGAATAAATATTCAACTGCCGCCGAAATAATCTTTAACCGACTGGAGGTAGCTGAGCGGCAGACCGATGTCGAACCGCTCTCCATCTATCATGTAACCCATGAAACCCAGCTCGGCCCTAATCTCGTCCAGGGCCGCTGTCAGCTCGAACTCCCCGGATGAGCGCCTCAGGTTCGCTCCGATATGGTCCTTGAGTTTGTCGATTATCCGCGGATCGATCACGTACAGTCCGAACACGGTAAGGTAATGATCCTGCCCCACTCCATCCACGCGCAGGCAATCGCGGGCGTATTCCATGGAGGGCTTCTCGGCGAACTCGGTGATGTTAAGAACGCCACGCGACTGGTTCTCCCACAGTCCGGCTACGGTTCCGAAGCGGCCGATCAGTTCCTCGGGGGTGCGCATCAGTCCGACCACGCTTTTCTGGTACAGCTCGTAGATATCCAGAAGCTGGCGCGAACAGGGAATCTCATTGTGCGATCTGTAGATATGATCGCCCAGCATCAGAAGAAACGGCTCGCCTTCCAGCCACTCCCTGGCAGTGTAAACCGCGTGCCCCAGTCCCTCCTGGTGCTCCTGTGCGATAATCGTCGTATGGGAGCCGATCTCCATCAGGCGGTCCTGGTATTCCCGCGCCGCCCGTCCGAGCTTGTTGTAGTGTTTCAGGTCGAGCGGAGAGTTGAAAAAGCCGGCGAAAAGCTCCACATCCTCTTTCTGCACGACTATGCAGACCTCCTGAATGCCGCTGTCCATGGCTTCCTCGACCAGCATCAGGATAGCGGGACGCGCGATCCCGTCCTTACCTATAATAGGAAACAGTTCCTTGCGCGTGGCCTTTGTGGCCGGGAAAAGGCGCGTGCCGAAACCGGCCGCAGGAATAAGAGCCTTTCTGACGCGGCGGGCGGCAGGTATATCGAGCTTCAGGCCGCGCATACCCTTTTTATCCTCGAAAAGGCGGATCACCCGCTCCTGTTCCTCCACGCCGCGGGCCACGAACTGAACCGTTCCATCGCCCTGCGAGCCGACTCCCTTGCCGCCCCAGACAAGTTCCTTGATTTCGGGAAACGCCAGAGCCTCATGCAGCACCGGCGAGGTAAGCTGCCTCGGACAGGCCGGCATCAGGTAGCGGTCGAACAGCTCCTGCGCCCGCGTCATAAGACGCCCGAGGGACTCAGAATCTCCGGAACGAAGGTGATTCAGGGCCTCGCCTGCGATCATCTTGTTCACCTCGCCCAGATAGTATTGCACCCCGCGGTCAAGCTCTGTCTCGGCGAACGGGAAACTCCGGTTGAGGTCCGCTAATATCTCCATCGTGTCCTTTTCGGCGCACAGGTCGACTATCACCAGATGCAGGTCCTCGGGGACAGCCACCTCCTCCACGGTCAAAAGGTCGCGGTCGTGAATCATCATTACCGGCCGGTTGCCGAACGCGCAGCCCTGGTCCATCCGTCCGCACCGGCTGGGGGTGATAACTTCTCCCAGATAGGCGAACTCCATCTCGCCCCGGATTGTCATTTTCAGGTCGTATATCTTGTTGAAAGCGCGGGCGGTGAGCACGCATATCGCGGCGCTGCTGCTCAGGCCTTTCTTGACCGGAAGGTCGGTCAGGTAGTTATCTATTTCCAGGCCTTTGACCGGGTAAAAAGTCATGATCTGGAAAGCCACGCCGGCGGCGTAACTGAAAAAACCGCCTTTTTCGGCCTCGGCCAGCAGCGCGTCACGGGACATCGGTATCTCGTACGGCCCTATCTTGCGTCCATCCGGCAGGGTGCTCTGCAGGATCAGCTTGCCGGGATGAGGGCGCACCTGGGCATATATGCCCTGGTTGGTGCCGGTGATGATCGTATAACCTTTCTCGATGGCGGAATTTATCCGCCGATAGCCGCCGGCCCAGTCTGAATGCTCGCCAAAAAGACAGATTCGTCCGGGTACGAATAGTTTCATGATCTCTCCAGGGCGTCCCCTTGCATTTCGATCTTATTCCCGATTGAAGCGCTGTATTGAAACCGCACCGCTGACAAGGTCAAGGCCTACATTGACCGGAAGGCCTCGTTCAAACCAGCGTAAAAAAGCTTTACTGCCAACGGTCCCTCCTGTGAGCCGGTCGAGCGGAGGCGAGGCAGACGACCGTATATGCAACACATTCAGCAGCACGACAGTGCTGTCGGTGAATACGGGACGGATCACAAGACGCTCGGTGGTTTTAATTCCCAGGCTTTTTTCAATCTCGAATGTTCCCCAGTCGTGAGTGCGGCGGTCAGGGGCGAGAGGATAGACATCCAGCGCGACATTGCCGCTCAGCGCCTGTATCCGGGTGAATTCCCGGCTGAGCGTTGTTCCGGGTTCGAAATGAAGAAGCCATTCCACCGAGCGGGGTGAAGGGACATAGCGGTCCCAGGCCGCAAGTTTCACCAGGCGCGCCCCCCTGCCCATCGGCGCGCCGCGCACCTCTATCCGGTCGCCGTTTTTCAAACGGACATCCTGAACCACCTGATAATGAGTATCGGTGATCCTGACCGTGTCTTTCCAGGCGAAGACCGGCGTCGAATCAATCAATAAGGCGTAAGAACCGCTGCCCGGTTCGTTGTCGATATAGCTGACTCCTACTGTCCAGACGCCATCCGGGCCGTTGAACACACACCCGGCCGTGCCTCTTTCGCCCACTATATAGCCGTCCTTTATGCTCAAATCTCCGGTGGTGACAAGCGAATCCACGCCCCATGCATATAATGCCCCGCGCTCATCAAGAGAAATCTCATCCGCCAGGACAAGCATGTCCGGCCGGAGATACAGATAATGCCTTCTCCAGCGGTTCAATCCCAACGCTGGGTGATAGGCGCTGGTAAGGTCGGCCAGCATGTAATCGCAACTGTCTGTCGAACGCAGATCCACCAGATGTGGATTATGTCCGAAAACCAGAGCTTCCGCCGCGGCGAACCATGGCTCGCCCTCGCCGAGTTGGCCGTTGCCTTTGACCAGCAGTGTGTTGTGGTTGGCGGTCCGCTTGAGCATGGTGTAACCCGGATCGAGCGCCAGGAATTTCCCGCGTGAATATACCTGGAACGATCCAGCATCCGGGTGGCCGTGAGCCGCGCCCAGGTCGTACAGGCTCACTCCGGACTGGCGCCGTCCCAGAAAAGGACCGCATTTTAGCCCGATCATCGTAGCCGAGGAATCGCTCCAGGAGGAGCGCAGCATCACCTGATCCAGATCGGTGAAGTGTTTGAGGCAGGGAAAATCCTTATCACCCGATGGTTGAACTTTCGGATTTTTCCAGGCCAATGCCCACCAGGAAGCGCTGGCCAGGCCGGAATCTCGCGCGGCAATCAATTTTTCTGCCAGCCACGCGGCGTCCCGGTTGCCGGTCCGGTCCGCAAGAAGATATAGCTGAGGTTCCGGGCCATGACTGTTGCCATGGCGCGGGCTGTCGCCGAAAGACATGGCCCAGCATTCTTCCCTTGCCGCGGGCAAAAGGCTGTGCAGCACGTAATCCGGATAATTCCGCACCCATTCGGACCGGTAGTAATCCCGCCCGAGCAGGTCGCGGGCCAGTTCGGCGTACCGCAGACAGTACTCCATGGCGTAGTTGCCGTAACTCAGGCCCTCAATTGAACCGCCATCCGGGTTGCCCGCCTCGAACACCCGCGCGAAAAAGCTGTCACAGGCTGCCAGCCATTCGACGGCCCTTGGGTCCTCTCCATAAAGCGATCCGGCGGCGAAAGCCAGGCCGCCGTAATTCACGTGCGCATGGTTCTGAAGGTACTGGTTCCGGTACCAGGCGCGCTCATCGACAATACGGCGGTGCTGACGCTCGGCCTCCTCGCCCAGGCGGTCGGCCACAAGAAAACGCTGGTCGCGGCTCAGCTCAGAGTAGAGCCAGTCATAGGCCAGAGCCGCGCCGAGGAGAAGATGCCCGTGCAGCAGATCGTATTCCGGGTCCCAGACCGGCTTCCGGCAAAGCTTGAACAGGTAATCCCTGGCGGTCAGATAGAGGGAGTCTTCTCCGGTCATCAGCCAGGCAAAGGCCAGATCGGCTGCCAGGTCACCATCGCCACGACTCAGTTGCTCCGGAAAATTTGAGGCTGATCTTACTTTCGACGGAAGGTCTTCCAGATAGCGGCGCCACAAGTCCTGATGATCAGTCCGCAGTGAAGCGCGCAAGGCGTCCTGCCTCTGCTGGTCCAGGATCAGACGGGGATGCACCTCGAAATATGAGGAAAGCTTGCGAATGGCATCCCGGTCCAGTCCCGACGGGCCCCGATCAGGATGGCAGGCGGCCAGGCATGCTGCGGTGATGATAACTGCGAAGAAAATCACCCTGGTTCTCAAGTTCCGGCTCAGGCTGAATATTTTGGAGTCGAGAAAATCTTGCGCAGAATCTAACATGCAGGACATTGTCACACAAGCGAAGTCAGGTCTATATCCATAACGGACAATCCGGACTTGATTCAAAACACCGTAGCAGACTAAATTGATTAAACGTCCACGCTAATACACTCACATGGAGAGCGCCGATGATCAAAACACTGGAAAATATAGACAATTTCATTTTTGCCAGCCGTAAAGAAGCTGTGCTGGCCTTCAAGAACAGCAGTATCTGTCCGATAAGCTCCGCCGCGCGCCATGAACTGGAATCCTGGTCCAGGGAAAACAGCAGTCCCGATATCTACATGGTCACTGTCCAGGAACGGCGCGACCTGTCCAACGAATTAAGCGTAAAACTGGGCGTGGAGCACGAAACCCCGCAGGTTATCCTCGTGCGGGACGGTAAACCGCTGGGTGTGCTGAACCACTACTCGATCAAAAAGGACCGGCTGGACGGTATTCTGGCTAAGAGCGCCGGTTGACGCATGTATTTTTGCACAGGAGTTTACTGCACCCGCTCCAGGCTGGCCGCCCGTGGCTGATCGAGACGGAAAGTCAGCACCCCCGCCTCGCCGGAATACAACGCGGTTACAGTCTGACCATCGCTCTGAAGGCGATAGACGCAACGTTTGTCCAGCCCGGTCAGATAAACCCGGCAACCCGCGGGCAATCCTTCCGGAAGCACCACTCTTTTCCCGGCCGCGGACTGCGGGTCTCGGTCACGTGTAAACAGCACAGCCAGCGTATCCGCTGCCGCACCGGCCAGGTCAGGGCTTTCCACTCGTCTGAAACTGTGACCGGGAGCATCCCCGCTCGCGCCAATTTCGATCACATTCACGAAAAGGTCCTGCAGCCGGTCCGCGCCCGGCGACAGTTCAACGGTCCAGGCTCCCGGCTGGGCCGGAGGCCCGAAATAGCTCCCTCCGCTCAGGGGCAGGTTCTCGCCGTTGACCACGAATTCCTTTCCCGGCCCTCCGGTTTTGCCAAGACGCACATCCTCGGGAAACAGAGGATACAGGATCAACTGCCCTTTTCCCTCCCGCACCGTTACAGATCCATTATCCTCGAAACGCGGCTCGTTCACCGTGTGCAGGAGCCAGGTTTTACCGAACGCGGCATCCGTTGCATCCACATTGTCGCATACTGCCAGGATCGAGGGCTTGATGAACAGCATTCTGCGTACGAAACGGCTGATCTTGGGGCGGGCCTCCGGGTCGGTGACCAACACGCTGTTGTAGGCCCGGGTGGCGTCCCCGGCCACGTAGTCGTAATCTGCGCGGCTCTGCCAGGCTATGATGTCGCCCATGTCGGCATTCGCTCCGCTGCGGTATTGCGCCCAGTATTCGCTCAGGTTGCGGTTAGAGTTGCGGAAATAGTAATCCAGCGCGCGCTGACCGCCCTCGGAAGGCCAGGGGGCGTAACGGCGGGACGGAACTTTCTCGCGCGGATCTTTGATCAGCACGGTATTGTGAGCGATTGCGCGGGTGGCGTACTTTACGTGGTGCGGACTGTAGCCATCATAATAACCCGCATCCAGCGCAAGATCACCGCCGCGCTGAATGGTAAACTGGTTCTGGTCCAGATGGTCGTGGCTGCCGAAAAAATCTCCGCATTCGAAATGGATGAAAGTATCATCCGGACCCCATCCGCTACGCATGCTCACATGGCCGAGGCGGGAAAGGTTAATCGCCTGGCTGGTGTTAAGTTCCCGGTAATCCACCGGGCGTATCGACGGATCATAAAAAATCAGCGGCAGCCACAGGTCGCCGGAACTGATCGAGCGCTGGCCCAGACGGGATTCGATCTCGTTCAGCAGGAACTGGCCGTGCCCGTTGCGATACACGGATACTATTATCTCCAGGGCCTGACGCAGCGTGTTATCCGGAAGCATACGCGGGGCAGGCATGTCGCCGCTGCGCACGAAAGTCCAGTCGGGTTGAAGGTTTGCCAGGCAGAAATAAATCCAGCCCTCCATCCAGCCACCCTGATCACGCCTGATCCGGGAGAACAGATCGGCCCCGGTTGCGCTTCGGAAAGCGGCGCACCAGATTGGTGTTTCCTGAAGGAAATGGTTCAGGTTGTAGGCCATGCCCTCGTGCCAGCCACCCTCCAGAAGGGCCATCGCCTCGAACGAGCGCGAGTACCAGTCCATTGCCAGGCGGATCAGTTTCGTGGACGAGGTGTCACTGAAACCTTCATAGAGGGCCAGGCCTGTCAATCCCAACGCAAGAGCGCCGTTGGAGTAATAGTTGTGGAATATTTCCGGGCCGAGATACATCTGGCCTGTCTCCTCGTCTCTGTCCATCAGCTTTGCCGCCATGGCAAACATCTTGGCCCGCAGAGCCTGTTTCATCTCCGGAGTGAACCCCTCGTAATTGTACAGCCAGTCATAGGCCAGGCTCATGCGCTGAAGGTTTTCGCCGTTGAAAAAGAGGTCGTCGTCGGATGGCAGGGCCAGCATCCTGGCCAGCACCGAATCAGCCAGAATTGCGGATTCACCGGCCTGCCCTTGCATGGCGCGGATCAAGCAGTCCAGGGCCGCAGTATGAAAATCGTTCCGGCTGAGACGGGAATACCATTGGTCAAAAGGCGGGCTGTCCACGCGTGCGGCGATATTTTCCAGCGAGGTTCCCTCGGGCCAGTTTGCGGTACGGAACAGCAGACGGGGGTGCTCGCTCACCATACTGTTGGCCAGAGTGGTCGAGGAGGCGGCAACGGCGCTTTCAACACCGGCCCCTGCGATAATAATAAGCAGAAAAATAAATCCAAGCATCGATTTCAGCATCCCATCCCCCGCAGCTACCGTTCATTCCTGTGCGCTGACGCTCTTGAACACGCAGCTTTCCTCGCCCGTGCCCCAGCAGCTTATTTCGTGTGTGATATAGTGACGGCCGTAGAACGAATAAAGGATACCGGAAATCAGGCCCTCATCGAAGATACACTTGGTGGAGCCATCCTCCGGCAATCCCGAACAGTCGAGGTCCTCAGAGATGTCAAACAGGAACTCCCGGTTCTCGTCATCCTTGCTCACCACCTCGAAAAAGCCGATCTTGAAAATAAGGAACAGGTCTCTGACCTTTTCGAACAACTCAGTCTCGTCTTTCACGTTGCGCAGGAAACCGGCATACATAACGCGGCCCGCATGTTCACCCGCGCGGTATATTATTTCGGCGGTTTTTTCAACTCCGTATTCCATGGTGATGGCTGTTTTGATCGAATCCACCACCATGCGGTAAACCGCGATGCTCATCGTGTCACCGAGGGTAGGACGTCCCTTGGCAAGGTCGCCCACTCCTTCTATTTTACTGATATCAGGCTTCGACGTCATTTTTTCTCCATGCATTTGAATAATCATTTCAGGTGCGATTCAACCTGCCGTAACTCCAGACCGGCAATCAAACAGCAATCCTTTCAGTTTTACTCAACCAAATCCTCCGTTTACTCCCTGAACAAACGCAGCCCCGAGCAATCGCCACCGGAAAGACGCATCACCCCGCCCTCTCCGGCCGGGAAAACACCCCGTTCAGTCTGGCCCATTTTAGCCCTGTAAACACCGTTCCTGGCGAGTCCGGCGAGATAGACGCGGCAGCCTGGAGTCAATCCCCTGGGAAGGTTGAGCATGGCAGGCGCGGGCGCTCCATCCGCACGGTCGCGGGTGAAAAGCAGGGCCACATCATCCCCGGCGGCCCCGACGAAATCATCGTTCTCGATCAGGCGGAAGCGACGGGGAGCTTCAACACCGCGCCCGCCTGTCTGCATCAGCACCAGGTAAATATCCTGACGGCGCGGGTCGCTCATCGTCAGGTCCAGACGCCAGGCTCCGGGTTCAGCCGGAGGACCGGTCTCACTGTCGCGCAAAGGATGGTTCACGCCAGCGGCCAGGAACTCCTTTCCCGGCCCGCCGTACTTGTTGACGAACACATCCACCGGCAGAAGCGGCTCCACGGTCAGACGGCCCTCGCCGTTCTCAACGATGACTGTATTATCCCCCAGTATTTCCGGCTCGTTGGCTGTGTGCAGCAACCAGTGCTTCTCGAACGCCTCGCAGACCGCATCCACATTGTCGCAGACAGCCACGATATCAGGTTTGACAAAAAGCAGCCGGCGGGTGAAACGGCTTATCTTGGGCCGCGCTCCAGGCTCGGTGAACCGCGTGCTGTTGTATGCGCCGGTGGCGTCTCCGCTGACGTAATCAAAATCCGCAGCGCTCTGCCAGGCCGTTATATCAGCCATGTCGGCTCGGGAATTGTCACGGTATTGGTCCCAGTAAAGGCTTATATCATAGTTGGAGTTGTTGAAAAAGTAATCCAGCGAGCGTTGCCCGCCGGTCGAGGGGAACGGCTTGTAATAATGGCTAAATGTCATTTCCTGCGGGTCGCGGATGAGGACGGTGTTATGCGCAATGGAGCGCACGGCGTACATTTCGTGATGCGTCCCGTAACCGTCGTACCCACCGCTGTCCAGGGCCAGTCCGCCCCGGTGATAGATGGTGAAGCTGTTCTGGTCCAGATGGTTGTGCGAGCCGAAATAATCCCCCGCCTCGAACGTTATGTAAGTGTCATCCGGCCCCCAGCCGCTGCGCAGGCTGGCGAAACCCAGGTGCTCCGGGTTGATGATACGGCTGGGAGGAAGTTCCCGGTAGTCCCTGTCCTCAAGGCTGTCGGAATAGAAAATAAGCGGCATCCAGAGGTCCCCATCGGCCATCGAGCGCTCTCCCAGGCGTTCCTCCAGTTCATTGAGCAGGAATTGCCCGTGAGGGTTGCCGTAAGCGCTGACAATCAGTTCCAGCGCCTGCCGCAGGTTGCGGTCCGGCAGCATGCGTCCCCGGTTATTGTCCCCGCTGCGCATGAAAGTGTAATCCGGGCGAAGAGAGGCCAGGCAGAAATAAATCCAGCCCTCCATCCAACCGCCCTGCTCACGCTTTATCCGGGCAAACCAGTCCTCACCCGTGGCGCTGCGCCAGGCCGCCACCCAGATGGGCGTCTCCTGTATCACATGGTTCAGGCTGTAGGCCAAGCCCTCGTGCCAGCCTCCGCCAAGCAGCTCCATCGCTTTGAACGAGCGGTTGAAATGCCAGTCGGAGGCGATACGGATCAGCCTGGCGGCCGCCGTGTCCTGTGGTCCTTCCCAGAGCGCCAGTCCGGTCAGCCCCACGGCCAGCGCGGCGTTCGAACAGTAATTGTGGAATATCTCCTCGCCGTAGACTACTTCCTCACCCTTACCTACCCGCGTTATCAGGTGTCCGGCCATATCTAACATGCGCTCGCGCAGCTTTTTTTTCGCCGCGGCGTTGAATCCCCGGTAATTGTACAACCAGTCATAGGCCAGGCTCATGCGCTGGAGGTTCTCGCCATAAAAGAAATTCCCGTCACTCTCCGGCAGGGCTAACATCCTTGCGATTACGCTGTCCGCCCGGGCATCCCGCGGCGAACCGGCCTCGCCAAGCTCGGAACGCAAAAGCCAGCTCAGCGCGCCGGTGTGAAATTCATCCGGATTCAGACGGGCATACCAGCCGCTGTAAGGCGCGCGTTTAATCCGTACCGCCACTTCGGATGGACTGGGGGCGTTATGCCATTTTGCGGTCCTGAACAACAGGCGCGGGTGTTCCGGCACCGGCTCGGCCGCGTAAATCATCGTTGCGCTGGTCGAGAGAACCACCGCGAGAAGAAAGCCTGACCTTGAAAGATTCATACCATCCCCTGCTGTTCGATTTTGCTTTCAATTGTCAGAGAGCCTTGAAATAAAGAATCAAGATATAATCCCAATCCATCGCGGCGCAACCTCAATCTGTTTCTTCCTGTCCGAGGTGTTGCAAAAAAGCATGCTTGTAACTACTTTACGATTCAAATTGTTCAGATATTCATTCATGACTGTCCGGGGAAAGACCGGACAACACGAGCTGAATGTTGAGCTGTCAGCCAATCAGAGAGAACAGTCTTTTCAGGACAGGGATTTCATGTCCTTTTCCG
>CAYYNT010000090.1:0-13057 GCA_964473155.1 uncultured Gemmatimonadales bacterium
ACTCCTATACCCGAAACTCTTGATCCAATTTTACAGAACTTTTAAGACTTGACTTGTCGGAAAGGCTGGATTGGAAAAGTTGAATAAAGTATTGACAAGCATTATACAGAAATACTAAAATAAAACAGGATTCACATGGTGGAGACATTTGCAATCTTTATCTCGATATTGATTTTCATAGCGCCCCTGGCAGTAAGTCTTACTCTTCATCTTGGTAAGATTGAACCCAGGGGCATTGCATTATACCCAAAAATGGGCGAGATGAAAAATGGAAAAACCACCGATGAAAGTTGCGGTTATGGTAGATGGTTCTTTTTTCTTGAAGAGATATCGCTTTATTTATGGAAAGGACCATTCTCCGCAGGATGTAATAAAGGAGCTGAATGCAATAATCTATAGGCATACAAAGGATGATGTTTTGATAAGAATATTTTATTATGATTGTTTGCCTTCAGATTTGAAGACTCATCTGCCTGTTTCTAAGAGCTTCGTTGATTTCGGCCAATCCGGTGAAGCCAAATTCCGGTTGGATTTTTTTAAGGAATTGAAAAGAACAAGAAAAGTAGCAATGCGGATGGGAACTTTATACAATCGAAAAAAATGGTTGCTGAACAATGATAAGTTGAAAGAGTTGTTGGATGGACGAATAAGTGTTTCTGATCTGACGGATCAGGATTTTCAGTATGATTTCAAGCAAAAAGGCATTGATATAAAACTGGGAGTGGATATCTCTACCCTCGCTTATAAAAGAATAGTCGATCGGATAATACTGATAGTGGGCGACAGTGATTTCGTTCCAGCAATAAAAATCGCCAGGATTGAAGGGATTGACATAATTTTGGATCCCATGTGGAATCCGATACAAGAGGATTTACACGAACATATTGATGGCCTTATGTCCACCTGTAAGAAGCCTTCTCGGATAAGTGCTTAGAAATTACGCAGAAACTTACAATTCTATCGAACGAAACGACAAGCCCCGTGGCAGTTTTCTCCCGCGGGGCTTGTCGTTTCGTTCGGACTGTTATCCCTCAATGCGTCCCCGTGCTGCCGAACCCGCCCTCGCCGCGGCGGCTGTCCTCCAGGCTCTCCACCCGCGCCAGGGCCGCCTGCGCCACCGGCTGGATAAGCATCTGCGCGATACGCATCCCGCGATCCACCGCAAACGTCTCGCGGCCCAGGTTGGCTAACACAACTTTCACCTCGCCCCGGTAGCCCGAGTCGATCACCCCGGCAAAACAGTGCAGGCCGTGCTTGACCGCCAGGCCGCTGCGGTCCCAGACCAGCCCGACAAATCCCTCCGGAATGGCGAAACGCAGCCCGGTCGGGACCAGCGCCCGCGCTCCCGGCTCGATCAACAGGGCTTCCGAGGCCCGCAGGTCCAGCCCGGCGTCTCCCGGATGAGCGTAGCCCGGTTCCTCGAGGCCTTCGGCATCGAGCTGATACGGCAGTTTGCAGGACAATGTCATCTCAGGCGCCTCTCAGGACTGTCTCGGTGAAATGCGGGCGCATCAGCTCGTAGTAATGACGCAGCAGCTTTATCGGCGTCCGTTTCGCCGGAAGAGCTATCCCCTGGGACTCATCACGCGGCGGAACATAGGCCTGCAGGGCATAGCGCCGCGCCCCGGCCAGTTCGCGGCAGATCTGCAGCATGTCCTGTTCGGTGTGAAGGCCCGGCACGACCGTGGTGCGAAACTCGTACGGGCCGCCCCATTCACGGATAATGCTCACGCTGCGGGAAATATTTTCCAGTTCGAGCTGAGGGCAGCCGGTGAGCAGACGGTAGCGTTCGAGTGGGGCTTTGTAGTCCATGGCCACGTAGTCTATCATCGGCAAAAGTCCGGCCAGACGGTCCGGAGAGGAGCCATTGGTGTCCAGCTTGACCTTGAAGCCCAGGTTTTTCAGCCGGAGAACAAGTTCATGCAGGCGTGGATTGAGGGTCGGCTCGCCGCCGGTCACGGTGACTGAATCGACCCAGTTTTCCCGGCTGGAGACAAGGATTTCTTCCAGACGGTCCCAGCTCAGGCTTTCCTCGCGCGGCTCGATCAACTCGCGATTGTGGCAGAAGACGCAGCGCATGTTGCAGCCGGCGAGGAACAGGACACGGCAGAGCCGTCCCGGGTAATCGATCATGCTCACCCGCCGCAGCAGCGCGTAAACCGGGCTTCTTAGACCGTCATCCGGCAGGGGAGCCGGAGCCGCGCAGGCATCCAACACCGATATCTCCGTGCTTTCAATCGTGCTCATCGGACACCGGCCGCCTGAAGTGACAACGCCCGGTCGAGCACTTCCCTGATCGCCGCTGGTGTGATCACGCCGCTGCCCCTGTAATCGGTCTCCAGCGAAAGGAACGTATCTATTTCAGCCTCTTCCTCGTTCAGCGTGCTCACCTTTTTCATGCAGCGAACCGGTTTCATCTCCACGCCGTTCTGGTTTTCCACCTGGCGGTAGACGAAAAGGCAGGGAATGCGCTGCGGATTGAGCACCTCGCACTGGGAGAAACGGATCAGGCCTTCTATCGTGCCCATGTCGTAATATTCCATCTCGAACCCGGCGTATGTCTCTTCCTGCAATATCTTGCCCAGGCGGCGCTTCAGAAGGTCACATTTGTCGCAGCCCTGCTTGCCGAACACCGCGGCCTTGAACATTTTCATGCTTCAGCTCCCTTCTCCGTCCCGGCCGCGCGGATCAGGCTCCCGAGCTGTTCGGTCTGCCCGGACACCGCATAGTTGCCGCGCCGTCGGTCCAGCAGTTCGCCCTCGCGCTTCGATTTGTTCCAGTTCTCTATTTTCGAGAAATACCCCACCACGCGGGTTTCGCCGAAAGTGTTCTCGCTGCCGCAGGAGGGGCAGGCCTGGTGCAGGCCGCGGCTTATCTCGTTGCAGTCGCGGCAGCAGGTGAACTCCGGACTGATCGTGAGCTGCGCGGTCTGAGTCTTGTAGAACGTGTCGCGAACCAGGCGGTAGATAGTCCTCGGATCCGGCTTTTCCTCGCCCACGAAAGCATGGGTGATAGCGCCGGATTCGATCATCGAATGGAAACGCGCCTGCTTGCGGATACGCTCGACCAGGCTCACCTGGGCCTCGGGGGCCAGGTGCACGCTGTTCGTGTAGTAGACCGTGTCCTGTTCTATGGAGCCTTTGACCACCTGGGCCGCCTGCTTCTTGAAATAGATCAGGTCGCTCTTGGCGAGCCGCCGGGCGGCGCTTTCGGCCGGGGTTTCCTCCAGTGTCACTTTCAGGCGGTGCTTCTCGGCCAGCTTTTTTGTCTTCAGGAACATTGCTGCGGTGACCCGCAGACCCTGCTCCACCGCGGCCTCATCCTCGTGGAACTCCCTGCCGGTGATGAACCGGATCGCATCGTTCAGCCCGATCAGGCCGATGATGTATGTCGACTCCTCCAGGTCCACGTACGGACGGCCATCCATGCTGGGCTTGCCGATCTGCCAGAGGGGACGGCCCGGTCCGCTTATCATGCGCTTGATGTTGTCGCGTTTCTGAATGTGCGCTTCCATCGCCAGGTCCATCGTGGCCAGGGCCTCGTCGATCAGCCCCTCCACTGTTTTGCGGCCGGTGAACGCGGCGCGGTAGGCGGCCTGCGGAAGGTTGATAGTCACATTCTGGAAACCGCAGAAACGCATGCTCTCCGGGTGCAGCAGCATGTAATTGTCATTGATCGTGGTTCTTAAACGGCAGCAGGCGCTCAGGGTCACCTCATCCCGGTCGAACACGAAATAGGTGCTGCCGTTGCGGCTGGCCAGCTCGCAGGCGTGGCGCAGGATGGCGTTCTGCTCGGGGTCGTTGAACGACTCCTCGTTCACGTGGAAATCGCATTTCGGGAACTCGAACACCTTGCCGTGACGGTCCCCCTCGCCGAACACATCTAACAGCGCCCGGGCGAATTCCTGGGCTGTTTTGCGAAAATCATCGTAGGTGACCAGGCGCTCGCCGCGCGCCTCTATCCCGTCCTGCACCTCTTTGTCGGGAGTTATGGCCCCGGTCGAGGGGTTCAGGGTTTCGCGGTACACCACCCGCCCCTCATCGCTCTCGCTCTCCCTGAGCACCAGTTCCATGAGCTGATGCCCGCGGGAGTCGGTAATATCCATCCGGCGCTCCTCGAGCTGCACCCTGGAGCCATCCGCCAGCCGCAGCATGTAATGCCCGCCCGGTCCCACCGCCGGGATCGCCGCCAGGTAAGCCGGCACGCCGGTGTGGATGTTGAAATCGAGGAACAGGGTCTGGCCGCCGCGGCTGAAAGCGTTCTGTGAACCGTTGAACACCAGTTCCTGGGCGATCTGCTTGAGTTGAGTGCCGTTCTTTCCCTCGACCAGCGGAGCGTAGAACACGTTTATGTAGCCTATTCCAAGCGCCCCGGCGTAGTTTGCCTGCATCGAGGCGAGAAATGTGTTCAGGTGGCCCGTGAGGACAGAGGCGCTGCGGGCGGGCTTGCTTTCCGTATTCAGGTTTTCCAGGCCGGTGAGGCCGTACTTCTTGATATATTCGAGGCTGTGGCTGGAGCAGTAGACCCGGTGAGGGTAACCCAGGTCGTGCACGTGGATCATCCCGGTGTCGTGGGCGCGCTTGACCTCCGGGCTGTAAACTGTTTCCAGCGCCCACTGTTTGAGCACCAGCTCGGCGATCGACAGGTTGACCGCCTCGGGATTGTTGTTTACTATGTTGCTGTTCTCGCTGCTCTTGTTGAACATCAGCGTCTCCACATAGTCCCGCGGGACCGCGTAGATGCTGAGGTCTTTGAGCTGCTCGTTCAGGCCGCGGTCGATAAGCTCGTTGTTCACCAGCTCGCGGATCAGGGCCGTGTTGACTGTGGCGAATTCTCCGCCGATCACCCGGTTCTCGACCGCCTTGGCCACCGAGTTGGCGGTTTCGCTGTTCAGTCCGGTTTCCTGCATAAGCTGGCGCACTATTTTGGCGCGGTCCCACGGGTGCACGACCTCGCTGGTCAACGATTCGACCAGCAGCAGCCCGGCATCGGTCGGGTCGATGCTGCCTCCGTGGTCATGGCGGACCCGGATCTTGCGGCGGGCCAGCTCGCGCATCTTGCGATAGCGCTTGTAGGCTGCCACTATGGAGGGCAGTTTTTCCTCGGCCAGCACGATTTCCACCAGGTCCTGGACGTCCTCGATCTCCGGGACACGCTGCCCCTTTTCGTCCGGGAACACATAGTATTCGCTGGACGGGTCATCGAGGTAGCCAAGCACACGCTCCGTGACCTCGGCGAATTTCGCAC
Source organism: uncultured Gemmatimonadales bacterium (assembly GCA_964473155.1). Lineage (GTDB taxonomy): Bacteria > Gemmatimonadota > Glassbacteria > GWA2-58-10 > GWA2-58-10 > JAJFUG01. The sequence continues at coordinate 5,248 of CAYYNT010000090.1, forward strand.
TTTCCACGCGGGTTCCCTCCTGCCTGGCCACGGCCTCGGCTGCCCTGGCTACTGCCCGCGTGATCTTTTCCGGCTCGAACGGCACCAGTGTGCCGTTGCGCTTCTTGAAATACAAAAACGGCGCCGATGAGGGCATGAAACCTCCCGACCTGGAGAAGTGTACTAACTGCAATGTCCTATCTGGCGAGGGGAATGAGTATAGATAGTCTTTTGCACGTTAGCTGTATCTTTGTTAAAAATTTTTGTCTGTTCACGGATGGTTTTCACTAACACCTGGCGGTTTTTTGATGCCGGAAAACGATCTTTAACCCAACAGTTTTTCTTTCCTGCGCCGCTGTTTTAAGATATTCTTCACCCGGGTCTTGTCAAGAGAAAAACACAAGATATTGTTGTTTGGATGGTGGCGGGACACAAAATATTGTAACTTCTCTAAAATTATCGAGTTGTCTGCAATGAACCGTAATTCGCGTTTCAAGTGTAAAATTTTCTTTCTTCAAACGATGATGGAAGTTAGAAAAATGTTATTTTCAGATGAGAGTTTCGGAAGCCAAAAAAATATTTTTCAGCGGCCAGTCCGGATGCATAATCAGGTCAGAGATAAAGCCGGAGTGCTTAAACAGGTATTTCTTTTACTGGCCTTGTTGGCCATGCCTGCGATTGTGTATGGGCAGGGAAATATCCACGTTGCCCCACACCCGCTTTATGAGCCTGAACTGGAGCATGCGGTGGAGCTTATGCTCTCCATGCGTCTGGACAGCGCGGAGACAAGGCTGGATAAATGGATCGGCAGTCACCCCGGCGACCCGTCCGGGCTGTTCATGCGCAGCGCCCTTTTTTCCTGGCGGCTGTTCCTTCTGCCCGAGGAGGACGATTCCGGCCCGCTTACCGCCGCTTTCGAGAAAGCGAACGAGATGTGCCGTGAAAGCGCTGAGCACAGGCTGAAAGAGCGCGGCGGTGAATTCGAGGGCACGGTTTACCTGGGTGCGGTTTATGGCCAGGAGGCGCTTCTGGCCCTGATCGACCGCCGCCATCTGGCAATGGCGCCGCTGGCAAAAAAAGCCTGGAAGTACGTCCAACGGGCTGTCTCGCTTGATCCACAGTACTACGACAACTATCTGGGTCTTGGAATCTATCTGTATTTCACGGATGTTCTTCCCCGGCTGGTGAAGGTGCTGGCCGAGGCCTACGGCTTCGAGGGAGACCGTGTGAGAGGCCTGGCCAGCCTTCACCTGGCGGCAAAGCGCGGGATGTATTCCCGCGATGCAGCGCGGATAATGCTGGTGAACATATATTCCGAAATCGAGTCTCCTGACTCCACTATCGTAAGCATCGCGCGCGACCTGGCGTTGCGCTATCCGGACAATCCCCTGGTCCAATGGAGGCTGGGAGATATCCTGCTGCGGTCCAGGGAATACGAAGGAGCGGAGGAGATTTTCCGGAGCGTCCTGGAACGGGTGGACAGCGGCAGGCCGTTCTACCGCAATCGCATGTTCACCCGCTGGTCGATGCTATACAGGATAGGAATATGTCAGCGCAAGTCGAACCGGCGGGAGGAAGCCCGGAGAACTTTTGAAAGCGTCATTTCCGCGGGAGAGATAAAGCCGGAATGGATTCCGGTGGAGGCGCGTTTGCAGGCGGGTGAACTGTACATTCTGGCTGGGGATACGGCCAGGGCAAGTCAGAAGCTGCGTGAAGCGGTCAGGATGAAAGATTTCCGCGACAGCCGAAAGAGGGCGGAATCTCTTCTGCGCGAGATCGAAAAGTAGTATCTTTATATATAATATTTTCTGCTGCAGCGGGAGAATACTGCGCTGCGCCGGTTTTTCTTAACAACTGGTCCACAGGACAGGCCGGATGAATATTCATAGCGGTGCGGAAAAGATTACATACAGGGACAGGGGCGCGGCTGTTCTTCGTTCTCTGCTCAGAAATGCCGCCCTGGGTCTTGGTATTCTGGTTGTGGCCTCACTGGCGCTGCTCATCGCGCTCCGGTTTATCTTTCCTCCGGATGTCCTGAAAAAAATAGTGGTCGAACGTCTGGAACAGGCCACCGGGCGGCGGGTGAGTATCGAAAAAGCCGGTTTTACGATTCTGCGCGGCCTTTCGATCAATGCCTCGGGCATCGAGATAGGCGAGGACCCGCGGTTCGACAGCCCGTTTTTCGCGCGGGCCGATAATTTCTACCTCAAGGTTCGTCTTTTACCGCTGCTTTCGAAACGCATTGAAATCCGCAGCCTGCTGTTCGTGAAGCCGGAGGTTTATCTGGTCCGTGATTCCGGCGGATTCAGCACCGCCTCGCTGACCGGGCGCGACAGCACTGAGGACAAGAAGGCTGCGGAGGCTGGGCCGGGTTTTGCATTTCTGCTGGCCTCCGCCTCAATAGAGCAGGCGCTCGTTCATTACTCCGACCGTCGTGACCCACCGCTTTCCCTGACTGCCGGGCCGTTGGACCTGAAGCTTTCCCTGGATCAGTCCGGGGGCAGAATGCGGTTTCTGGCCCAACTGGAACTGGAAAAAGTCGAGTCTCAGGGGGCCTCCTGGGCTGATGTTCTTAAGCGGAGCCTGCCTCTCAGGCTGACCGCCGGGGCGGATGTCGATCCTTCCAGCGCCTCGGCCGATATCAACCGTCTTGAAGCTGAGCTGGCCGGGATATTGTTCGAGGGCGATGGACGGCTGACAGACTATCGCGCGGATTATCCAGAGTGCTCGCTGAAGTGGCGCGGGCAGATAGGCGACCTGGAGCGCACGGCTTCCGTTCTGCCGGAGGGCTTGCTCGATTCTCTCGGCCTGAAAATTACCAAGGGCCGTCTTGACCTGTCCGGCACGCTCAGAATCAATCCCGGAGGGAGCGATAGCCTGGACTGGTCTGTAAGCGCCGATATCGCCGGCGGCAAGGTCGAACTGCGAGGCCTGCCCCGGCCGCTTAACGGAATAGACGGCCGGTTGACGATGCGCGGAGAGGAACTGCTCCTGGAGCGGCTGGACGCCACATTCGGGCTGGATCCGCTTTCCCTGAGCGGACGGATCGTTCCGGGCGGAGAGTCAATTCCCTGCGACCTGAACCTTAAAGCCTCTCTGCGCCTGGACGACCTTCCTGCTCTTATTCCAGCCCTGGAGGGCTGGAGCACGGAGGGGCAGTTGAAAGCCGGCCTGGCCCTTCGCGGGGGACTGAAAAAACTTTCCGCGCTTGATGTAACAGGGCAGGTGACCGGGCAGGACATAATCCTGGCCGGACCGGACATGCCCAACCGCGTGAGTCTGCCGACGGTCGCAATCCTGCTTGAGGGAGCGGACATCCGGTCTCTGGAAGCCAGGATAAAAGCCGGTCAGACTGACCTGAACCTTCAGGCCAGCATCTCCGGCTGGACCTCCCTGCTTGACGATAAAGCCGGGCCGCATCCAGTCTGGCAGGCAACTCTCAGTGGACAGTCGTTCGATATTTTTGATTTCGTCGCCGCGGACAGCGCCGGCAAGGAACAGGATGAACTTTCCAGCCGGACCGATACAGTCCGGCTGCTGCCTCTGGCTTTGTCGCGGGGTAGTGGAACGGCGCATCTGGACCGTCTTGTCCTCTCTCGTTTTCTGGAGCTTAAGGATGCGTCGCTGGCGTTCAGCGTGCGGGACAGCCTGATCGAGCTGGAGAAGCTGGAGGCCGGGATGCACGGGGGACGAGTGGAGGGTGCCGCAAAGGTATTGCTGCCGGAGGGAAGAGAACCGCAGTTCGAGATCGACCTGAGCGCGGCTGGCCTGGGCGCCGGGCAGGCGATAACGCCGCTGGCTTCTTTCGGACGCCATCTATCAGGTCTGCTCGATGCCCGTATCCACCTGAGCGGGCAGGGACTTGAAACGGGAAGCCTACTGAAAAGCCTCTCCGGAGCGGGTGAATACTCCTTCAGGGACGGGACAGTATCCGGCTGGCCTTTCCTGAGCAACCTTGCCTCTTTCAGCGGACTGTCGGAAATGGACACCCTGTCGTACCAGCAGTGGGGAGGACGGATAGCGCTCAATGACGGACGGGTGCGCACGGATGATTTCACTCTGGCCACTCCGGCGGGTGACTGGAGTGCAAGCGGATCTTTCGGGTTCGATGGCAGCCTGGATTACGGGATAAAAATCCGTCTCAATGAGGCTTTAAGCGCGAAATACCGTTCAAAGCTGCCCGGGGAGATCGCCGGATTGTTCACGGATAAGGACAAGCGTGTCGAGATTGGATTCAAGGTTTCGGGCAGCACGGATAAACCGGGCTTCAAATGGGATGCCTCGCTGGTGAAGCAGCGCGCCCGCGAAAAGGTTCAGGACGCCCTGACCCGCCAGCTCGACCGCCTGACCGGAGGCGGAGTTGGCGGGCAATCCCCGGACAGCGTTTCCAGGGCTGACAGTTCAACCGGCCCCGGCGGGGAGACAGTGAAAAAAACAGCCCGGCAACTTCTGAACAATCTGCTGAAAAAGAAAAAGAACGAGCCGCCCGCACCCTGAGTGATTTTCAGACGGCGTCGATTTGATCGATGACCGGAGAGCCTGGGTCAGGTTCTCCGGTCTTTTGATGACAGGGATACAGGTGACATTATTGTTATCCTCAGTGCATTTCCTGAATCGGCGGATTGAATTTAAATCTTTACAAAATATGACCTTTCGGCTATTTTCAGACTGAGGAGTTTGCGAGGTCAGAGTTTTATTGATCAACCCCCCGTTCCACCACGCCAGGTAATTCTTTTTCGAGACCTCCAGGACATTTACTGCCTTGCAATTATTACAGAATGTCAGAAATGTGGCTATAATTCGTTTGAGCCGTATGTGGACAAAAATGAGCTAAGGCGGCAGGATGTGCGATTTTGAGATGTCAAAGGAAGACCTGATTCGGGAAGTGCTGGAGCTTCGCCGGTGGAATTCATCGCTTGAAAAAGACCTGACACGGGCCAATCTCATTGAGGAAGCGCTTTTCGAGAGCGAGGCCCGTTATCGCAGCCTGATCGAGAATATGCCCATTGTCTGCTTCTCGTTCGACCGGGAGGGACGGGTCCTGTCCTGGAACTGGGCCGCAGAGCACGTTTACGGCTACACGAAGGAGGAAGCTGTCGGCCGGGTGATTTTCGACCTGATAACCACGGAAGAAACTCGAGAGGCCACTGAAAAAGTGATCCAGGGTGTATTCTCCGGTGAAAGTTTTGTTGGATTGAAATGGAGTGACCGGAACAGCGCGGGGGAGCTTGGCTGGCGAGCGGGCAACGCCTTTCCAGTGCTCAGGGGCAATGGCGAGGTCGAGGCCGGAGTGAGCCTGGTGATCGATATAACGGCCCAGGAGCAGGCCTCGGAATCGTTGCGCCGCAGCGAGGAAAAATACCGGGATTTGGTCGAGCATTCCGGCAGCCTGATCATGCAGGTGGACACCGGCGGGCGGATCATATTCTTCAACGAATTCGCGCAGAAGTTTTTCGGCTGGACCGAGGAAGAAGTCCTGGGCCGTCACCTGCTCGATACTATCGTTCCAACGGTGGACTCGACCGGTGCGGAGATGCGGCCGCGGATCGAGGATATTCTCGCCCGTCCGGAGCTTTTTGCGGTGGATGAAAGCGAGAATATGAAGCGCAACGGGGAAAGAGTCTGGGTGCTCTGGACCCGTAAGGCCGTGCCGGACGAGTATGGGCGGGTCACCCAGATTTTCGAGGTCGGCCAGGATATCACCCAGAGGCGCAAGGCTGAGGAACAGCTTCGCAAGCTTTCCTACGCGGTCGAGCAAAGCCCCAGCGTGATATTGATCACGGATCTGGACGGCAACATCGAGTACGCGAATCCCAAGTTCACTCAGATGACAGGCTACAATTGCGGCGAGGTGCTGGGGAAAAATCCTCGTATCCTCAAATCCGGCGACCATCCGCCGGATTTCTACCGGCGTCTCTGGATAAAAATCAGCGCCGGCCAGACCTGGCGCGGAGAATTCCATAACCGGAGGAAGGACGGGGAACTGTACTGGGAGTCGGCCTCCATCTCGCCGGTCATAAACGAGCGGGGTGAGATCACCCACTATATCAAGGTGGCGGAGGACCGCACCCAGATCCGTCAGCTCGAGGAGCAGCTCCAGCTTCGCCAGCGCATGGATTCTCTTGGCACGCTGGCCGGGGGTATCGCCCACGATTTCAACAACCTTCTCACCGGGATAATGGGCAACCTCAGCCTTCTGGAGATGGAACAGGAGCGGATGAGCGACAGTCAGCGCACGTATCTTCTCGAGGCTGAGCGCTCCTGTCAGCGGGCCTCCGACCTTATCCGTCAGTTCCAGTCCCTCAGCCGCAGCGCGGTTTCAAGGATCGAGCGGGTGGATGTGTACGAGATCGCAGTGGAGGTTTTCAAGCTTCTGGGCGAGACGACTGACCGTCTGATCGAAAAACGCATCGGGTTCGGGCCGGGAGAATATTTCGTGCAGATGGATCCCTCCGAACTGCACCAGGTGCTGCTGAATCTGGGCACGAACGCCGTGCAGGCCGTGGCCGAACACGGGGTGCGCCAGGGGGATTATATCGCCCTGCTGGCCTCGGGCTACCTGAGCCTGGGACGCGAGGACCCTACCGGATTGCCGGAGGGACGCTACGTGCAGCTCGCGTTCTGCGACACGGGCGTCGGCATGACCGAGGAGGTCAAACGCCGGGCGTTCGACCCGCTGTTCACCACACGCGGCAAGGAAAAAAGGGGCCAGGGACTGGGCCTTTCGATGGTGTATAACATAATCTGCAACAAGAACAACGGTTTCATCGAGATAGACACCGTACCCGGCCAGGGCGCCACTTTAAACATCTATCTGCCCCAGGCCGAGGGCATGCCCGCGCCTCAAGCCGAGCCGGAACCTCCCTCCGTGCCCGGCGGCAACGAAACCGTGCTGGTAGTGGAAGATGAGGACTTGGTGCGCAACCTGGCCTGCCGTATCCTTGAAAGCTACGGTTACCGGGCGCTGGGCGCGGCGGATGGCCAGGAGGGGCTGGAGGTGTTCGCCAGGGAGGGAGAAAGAATCGCAGTGGTGCTTCTGGACCTGACCATGCCCCGGATGAGCGGGGCGATGACTTTCGCCCGCCTGGAACAGCTCCGTGAGGATGTTAAAGTTATAGTCTGCACCGGCCATAGTGACGAGGACGCACGGAAGGGTGTGCTCACCCGCGCGCGGGCTTTCCTGACCAAGCCCTACCAGGCCGAGCAGCTTGCCCGCACGATCCGCGAGGTGCTGGACGGCCCCTCCGGCGTGGAATGAACCCAATGGCGTTGCGCTTGCGCTCCGGAACGATTATGATTAACCTCTTAGGAGCCGGAAGAGGTTTTTTGTTTTTGCATGTGGAAGGCGGACGGCGCGAATTATAAGATGTTGCAAGAGGTTAGCTCGTTTTTGATGGGGCACGGCGCACCGTGCTCCTACGCCAGCCGCTCGGGGATACGCCGGGTTGTGTGGTGTGGCTTCCCCCTTCTGTAAAGGGGGATTGAGGCAGCAATATCCGGTTAGGATATTGCTGAGAGGATCAAAAAAGTTTTACGGTCACGGTGCACCGTGACCCTACGTCGAAAGTCTCAGGAAAAGATAGACTTTTTCCGGCCCTCCGGCCTTATGTTTTCGGGTCTCGTTTTTCAAGCGGCCCGCCCAGGGCCGTCCGGGGCCGTATGTCCGAGCCACGCATAAAAAGCGGAGTAATTGCTACGGACACGCTCAAGCCTGGACAAGCCCTCGCGGCCGGGCGGGCAATCAGCGCCAGCGTCGCCCTGCAAAGCGGGCAGCGCGCAGAGGCTCCATGCACACCGCAGGTTGAAAAAGAGTCGTGGCCTGGGCGAGTTT
>CAYYNT010000091.1:0-12292 GCA_964473155.1 uncultured Gemmatimonadales bacterium
ATATCACAGGAAACTTCTTCACCCCCCTGCAAGTTCCTAACCGGATATTGCTGCCCCCGCCCCCCTTTGACAAAGGGGGGAAAGACGCTCGTTTCCCCGGCCTACTTCTCGAACGGCCCCTCGACCGGCAGGCCCCTGGAAGCCTTGTGGCTCACGCTGGCCTCAGTCTCGAAATCGCCGCAGAGGAACACTTTCATGCCCAGGGCGCGGGCCATGGCCGCCTTGGCGTAGGCGACGGCGTTGGCGCTCTCCGGGTCCGGGGCGTAGCTTACCGTGATATGGTTGCTCTTGTGCTTGGCCATGAGCTGGTCGCGGCTCACGCCGTAAAGAAGGGCGTGCATCAGCGGCCACTGCTCCGTGGTGGCGTCCCAGCGTCGGCGGCTTTCCGATTTCGGCAGGTCCAGCGCCGCCCCGCGCCCGATATCCAGGTGGAACCGCCCGCCGTCCAGATACACCCGGCTCCAGACAAGCTCGCCCGGCCGCGCCGTGCACCTGGTGCAGATTCCGCCCTCGACGAAGAACTCATACGGCTGGCGCGTGGCCTCCATGTCGGCCCAGCCTTTTTCGGCATGGCCGGAGGGCGTGTTGCCGGAAAGCTCGAAAGCCCAGAGGAAAGCCTCCACCTTCAGCTTGCCCTTGCCGGTGAACTTGGTCGAACCCTTGTACGTGTCGCCCCAGCGGACATCGTGCTGCGTGGTCTCCCACAGCCGGGGCGGAAGGCTGGAGGCGCGATAGATGGCCTTGCTCATGGCCTGGTCCACGGCGCAGCCCATGTCCGCCTCGTTGGCGCACATTATCGGCTCGCCCGGCATGACCCGGGCGCCGCGGTATTCCACCGGCGGACGGTCGGAGCTGTTGAGCATGGCCTCGGCCAGGTCGCTGGCCGAGGTCAGATGAGCCAGGCCTAACTGGTAGGCGATCCCAAGCCCGTCCATGCGTTCCTCCGCCAGATTGCGGGTCATGGCCGCGTACATCCGCCCGCTCTCGATGACCGATTTCTCGGTTATTTCGCTGAACGGGTTCGAGCCGATTTCAAGCTTGAAACCGCGGTCCACCAGCCACTTGATGTAACCCAGGGCCTCGGCGCGCGGAATGTCCTGCATGCGGGAGTACAGATCGCTCTGGCTCAGGCGGCGGAGCTGGATTCCCAGGCCAGCCATGTCGCGCTCATCGAACGCTGCGTTGATCATCCCCATGCAGAGCGGGTCATAAAGACCGAGAATGCGCGGGCGCGCGCGGAAATCGGCCGCGGCTTCCTCGCCGGATTTCAGCGCTTGGGCATAGGCTTTATCGACCTGTCCGAACTCACGCGCGTGGGAAGTGTCGTGGGTTATCGCACCGGCGGCCAGCCATTCTTTCAGTTTCTTTACGCTGTCCTTGTCCCTGAACTCCTCGGAGCTCCAGAGCAGGCTGTGGCCTTTCTGTTCGCGGGTCCAGGCATGACGGGTCAGGCAGGCCTCCAGGCCCAGCGCCCCGACCAGCCCCGGCCACTGGCCGTCGAAATTCGAGGCCACCAGAATCGGGCCGCGATGCTCCCAGAGGTTGTAGACCACGTGGTTACTGTACTGCCAGACCGCCTCGGCCACCACTAACGGCGCGTCTTTTGGGATGCGGGCGAATATGTCGCGTCCCTGGGCCTGGGTCTCGATGAAACAGTGGCCCAACTCGGGATCGACCTCCGGGTGGGCGCGCAGGAGTTTCCAGCCCTGTCTTTCGAACGCGGCGCGCAACTGACGCTCACATTCGAGCTGGGCTTTCTGGCACGAAAGGTTGGCCGTGCGGCGCTGGTCGCCATTGGCCACAAGAATGGCTTCCCTGGGTCCGGGAGTCAGCTTCTCCAGGCCTGAGAACGCGGAATTGTCCCATTTGAGCATAAACCATCTCCAAAAAAAGTTTATATCTGCCTGTCAGTCTTTACTGTTCTTTTTTCTCATCACCCCAGAGCTGCGGGCCGTTGCCCATGCTTTTTCGCCAGGCGTCCCGCCAGCGCAGCATCGCATCCACACCCGGCCTGGGAAGGGGCTTGCGCGACTCGCGGTCACCGATGGCCGGGAAAGGCTTGTGCGGCTCGCTCTGATACCAGTAGGCCACTGAGGCTATATCGAGAGTCAGGTCGTTGTTGTGACCGTGTTCGATTGTGGCGCGCAGAGACTTGCTGAACCGGATCGGGTCCTGGATATGAAAACGGTAGCAGTGAGAGTTCCCCAGCCAGCCGGTCTGTTCGTTGACCCGGGCCAGTCCGTAATAGGGATGTATGTAATACTCCTTGGGGCACCAGCTCATGTTGAAATAATCCTCGGTCCCGGTGCCGTGCAGGCTGGGCGGCCACTTTTCCCCGTCGATGAAGAACATGTCATCGCCCTCGCCATACCACATCGGCTGCGGGCAGGTGACGAAATAGTTGACTCCCACATACTGGCCGCTGCCGGTTGTCTCCATGAACAGGTAGTTACGGTCTCCGGTAGTGTTGACACCCTCGTCCGAGCGGACGGATCCCCACTCGTTCTCCCCCTCAGGAGGGGCCGGAGTGATCTGGTGGTTCCACCAGGCATGGAAACGCCCCATATTGGTGTCGAGCTTCGCATGCTCCTCATAGTCTACATAGTAATAGAATGACCGGACCTCCGTTTCGGAATCGTTCTGGATCGTGATTCGCGCTCCCTTTGAAAAAGGCATGGGGAAATAACAGACCAGCGCCTTGCCCTCCAGCGGACCGGCCGAAAGAAATGGGGTGGCATAGTTATAGAACTCGCCCCAGCCCTGGCCGAAAAAGTCTCCCAGGGGCGCCTGCACGCTCGGTTCGGTTTCCCCATCCCAGTACATCCTGAGAATCAGGTTGCGCCTGGAGAGCGGGTCATGGTGGTTAACCGTGATCCAGATATGTGTGATTATCCCCGTGCCCTGGACATTGAACAACTCGGCCGTGCTCCCGGCGGCGATTCGCAGAAAATCGGCGGTGCCGCCAGTGCGGTCGTAACTGGAGACACGCTTGCTTTTCACGTCTGTCTTGATCCGGGCCAGGTCTTTCAGATCGCCGAAATCCTGGGCGAGAAGAACTGATGATAAAGCGATGAGCAATCCGAATGAGGCGAGCAGGAAAACGCGGATACTTTGCATCTGTCACTCCAGGCAAGGTGATGGAGGGGATGAAAGACTGTCGCTTTCACTAAAGTAAGATAGCGTGGGGGGAAAAAACAGTCAACGGCTCTCAGACCGTTCCGTTCGTTTTTGCTTTGTGACGGCACAGTTGACAGATAAGGAGAATGGTGTTTTAATTTATCAGAATATGGAAACAGGCTGTCAATCTTAAGGAGGTGCAATGAGATCCACGCTGTTCGGCCAGTTCCTGCTCGAAAGGAACATGATCGATGCCGATCAGTTGAGAGAGGCGCTGGAATACCAGGGCCGCAACAACCGCCGGTTGGGCAACCTGGCGGTGGATAAGGGCTTTCTCACCGAGGCGGATGTCCATCGTGTAATAGAGCGCCAGTGGGTTGAGGATAAGGAGTTCGGGGCCCTGGCGGTGGAAATGGGGTTCCTCAGCCCGAATCAGCTTGATGAGCTTCTGCGTGCGCAAAAAAGCAAGCACATTCCTCTGGGTGAGGCTTTAATTCGTATCGGTGCGCTCGATCGCGAGACGCTCAAAAAGTGTCTTGAGGAGTATTCCGATAGCCGGGACGAGATGATTGAAATGTCAACGTGCGATTACTGCGGTTCGGAAAGCACGGTGGAGATGTGTTTTTTCGGCCTGCTCGGTAAACTTCTGCCGCGAGTCACCGGCGGCAGGTTCATACCGGGAGGATTCTATCCCACTATCTCGCTGAATCCTTACGATGTGGTGATCAGCCAGCGTATTCGCGGATCCATGGAGCTTGAAGTTGCCCTGTTGCTTCCTGGAGAACTGCTGGAGAATATGGCGTTTTCCGCGCTCAACGGAGGCGGAGGGGCGGCGATGGTCGGCAGCCGCGGAAAAAACCGGTTCGAGAGGATAATCAAGGAGATACTGGGTATTATCGTGCGCAATTTCCTGAAACAGATGGAGCTTGGCGGTAAAGCCGCGTTCGTGAACCAGCCGCCGCGAAGGATAAGCGAGAATACGTTCCAGGCGCACCGCAGCCGGGCCAGGGAAGTTCATTGCGTCGAGGTGATTCTAATCAGCCCGCCGGCTCCAGCCGGGGATTTCCTGCAGTTCAACGCCTGCCTGCTCGATTACAGGGATAAAACTTGAAAGAACAGGGGATTTAGAATCCGGATGGACGCCGGAAAACGAACAGAAGCGGGCGTCGTTCATCTCCCTGCCGGAGGGGCTGTCCGTTGCCATCAAGCACTACAAGCACATGGTGTCCGGTCAATCCCAGGCCTTCGCTGTTGTAGTATTCCTCCCGTTGAGTGACATAGCGGTGCTGTATGCTGTCAGCGCAGGCTTTGAAATTCGCGACAGCCAGGATGTCACCTCTTTCCGGGCCAATCTTGTAAATCTCGCTCTTTGTCCTTCCCAGCGCGTAAAGGAAGCCATCCTCTGCGCACAGGTCGTTCAGGTCCGGGCAATCCGGAACAGTAATCCTTCTTTCAAGCCTGAAGCCATTGCTGATCCGGTAGACAAGGATCACGGACGGCCTCATTTCCTGTGCGATGAACAGGCAGTCTCCAATCCGGGCCACGCCCTCGAACGAGGTGTTCAGTCCGGTGGCAAGAAGGTCCTCCTGGCCGCCCAGCAGGGTTTCCGGGCCTGCAACCGGTTGAATGGCTCCGTCATTGAGGTCGAACTCAAGAAGAAGCCTGTCCCGTTCATCCACGGCCCAGAGCCTGCCGGTGCGGGAGGGCGCGATTCCCTCGATGTCAAATTTGCTTTCCTTGCCGGTCTTTTTCGCCAGGCCGGAATAATCGAACCCTCCCGCAGGTCCGGCGGGACTGAGTGTCACCTTGCCGCCGGTCGAGCGCAGGATGCTGTCCAGCGGGACTGAAACGAGAACCGGATTTGTCTCTGCCCAGTCAGGTGAAACCGGTCCGCGGTCATCGGCAAAATATACCACCCCGCTGGAATCCAGCGCTATTCCTGACAGATTGAACACACCCGGATATTCAAGAAAAACCGCGCGTTCAAGGCTCAGATCAAAAGAATCCGGCATGATAACCGGACAGGCCGCGAGGCAGGCGCACAAAGGCAGGTTTCTTGCCAACACTTTAAGTGAATCTAACATTGGGGATCTTTCTTTCATCAGGAGTGGATGGTTACGGCTCTCCGATACAATAGGCGGTCGATGGTCTGCGTGTCAAGTGAGATATTGTGAGTGGTGTAATGCAACGGCTGGAATGCTCATCAGTCAGCCATTTCGGCGTATGCATGCCAGTCTGTGCGAGGGGTAAAAAGATTGACACCCCGGATTGAAGTTGTATATTAAACAGTTATTTTAAATGATGTTAGTGGCGCGAACCGGGGTGCCTGTTTATTTGGCTTTCAGTTAATTCCGGTCCGCATGATCGGACCCGCCCGGTCCGGGAATCTCTTACGCGGACATGACAGATGAAAGGTGTGATACTTGCAGGCGGGCTTGGCACCCGGCTGTATCCTTTGACCAAGGTGACCAACAAGCATCTTCTGCCGGTCTACGACAAGCCGATGATCTACTACCCGATCCAGGCCCTGGTCAATGCCGGTGTTCGGGACATTCTGGTGGTGACAGGCGGAGGCAATGCAGGCGATTTCCTCCGTCTTCTGGGCAACGGCAAGGCTTTCGGCCTGGACAGGCTGAATTACGCCTATCAGGAGGGAGAGGGCGGCATTGCCGAGGCCCTGGGACTGGCGCGTCATTTCTGTGAAGGCCAGAAAATTGTGGTCATCCTGGGTGACAACATCATCGAGAAAAACATCTGCGAAGCGGTTAAGGATTTTGAGCGCCAGGAGCGCGGCGGTAAGATTCTGCTGAAGGAAGTCCCCGATCCTGAGCGTTTCGGCGTGGCCGAGGTGCTTGAGGGGCGTGTGGTGGGGATCATCGAGAAACCCAAAAATCCGCCTTCGAATATGGCTGTGGTGGGGATATATTTTTACGATCCGGCCGTTTTCGAGATAATCGGCGGGCTTAAACCCTCGGCGCGGGGCGAGCTTGAAATAACCGATGTGAACAATGCCTATCTGGAGCGCGGGGAGCTGACCTATTCGGTGCTGGATGGCTGGTGGACGGACGCCGGCACGTTCGAATCGCTGTACCGGGCGACTAACCTGGTGGTCCAGACCGGGGCCAACAAAATCTGAGACAAGCATCCCGGAACTGTCTCAAAAGGGAGACATGGAATGATAGAAGGCGTTGCAACCAAGCCGCTGCGGGTATTCCCGGATGAGCGGGGTAGGCTGATGGAGATTCTGCGGGATGATGACGAGTTGTTTGACCGCTTCGGCCAGGTTTACATGACCACGGTCTATCCCGGTGTGGTAAAAGCCTGGCATTGTCATAAAGATCAGTCGGACCGCGTCGCCGTGGTGCACGGTATGATAAAGCTGGTCTTGTGCGACTGGCGTCCTGACAGCGCCACATACCGCCAGATTCAGGAGTTTTTCATCGGCGAGCACAACCCGCTTCTGGTGCGCATTCCGCCGATGGTGATGCACGGCTGGAAATGTATCGCGGAAAAGGAGACGGTGGTGGTGAACATACCCAACCGTCATTACGAATACAAAAGCCCGGATGAGATCCGTCTGCCCTGGGACAGCCCGGAAGTCGGCTACGACTGGTCGATCAAATTCTTCTGAGAGCATAGAGAGGTTTTGTGATGAAACTGCTGGTGACAGGGGGGGCCGGATTTATCGGCTCCAATTTTGTGCATTACATGCTCGGCGGATACAGGGATATCAGCCTGATAAACGTGGACTGCCTGACTTATGCAGGCAATCTCGAAAACCTGGCCGGTCTTGAAAATGACAGCCGTCACCGTTTCGCGCGTCTGGATATACGCGATTCCACCGCTCTGGAGGAACTGTTCCTGAGCGAGCGCCCGGAGGCCGTGGTGAATTTTGCCGCTGAATCGCATGTGGACCGCTCGATCACAGGGCCGCAGGTGTTTGTCGAGACCAACGTGCAGGGCACGCTGAACCTTCTGGAGGCCGCGCGCAAGGCTGCGGTGTCCGTGTTCCTCCAGGTCGGCACGGATGAGGTTTACGGCAGTCTTGGCGCGCAGGGGCATTTCACCGAGGAAAGCCCGATCCGTCCGAACAGCCCGTATTCAGCGAGCAAGGCCGGAGCGGACCATCTGGTGCGCGCCTGGCATCATACCTACGGCCTCGACACCCGGATCACACGCTGCTCCAACAACTACGGGCCGTATCAGTTCCCGGAAAAGCTGATCCCGCTGATGATGACCAACGCGCTGGAGGGGAAAAAACTCCCGGTGTACGGCGATGGCCTCAACGTGCGGGACTGGATATACGTGGAGGACCACTGCCGCGCCCTGGACCTGGTGCTGCGGAAGGGCCGCGCCGGTGAGGTATATAATATCGGAGGCGTGTCGGAGCTGACCAATCTGGAGGTCGTGCGCACGCTGCTTTCCGTGCTGGACAGGGATGAGAGCCTGATCAGCTTTGTCCCGGACCGGCCCGGCCATGACCGCCGCTACGCCATCGACAGCGCGAAAGCCCGCCGTGATCTGGGCTGGGAGCCGCAAGTCGCTTTTCCGGAGGGACTGCGGCGCACGGTTGAGTGGTACCGCTCGCACGGCGGATGGTGGGAACGGATCAAATCGGGCGCATACCGCGAGTATTACGAGCGGATGTACGGGAAGAACGTATGAAAGTGCTGGTGACCGGCGCGGCCGGGATGCTTGGGCGTGACCTTCTTCCCGCGCTGAACACCCGTGGCCTTGAGGCTGCGGGTGTGGACCTCGGCCGGGCGGACATAACCGTTCCCGAAGCTGTCGAAAGCCTTCTGCGGGAGGAATGTCCGCAACTGGTGATACACGCCGCGGCCTGGACCGATGTCGAGCGGGCCGAGCGTGAGCCGGATTCCGCGTATCGGGTGAATGCCCTGGGGGCGCGCAACGTGGCCGCGGCCTGCGCCCGCGCCGGGGCGCGTATGATACTGATCAGCACGGATTACGTGTTCGACGGCACCAGGGTCGGCCCATATGTAGAATCGGATGTCCCCCGTCCGCTGAGCGCTTACGGACGCGGCAAGCTGGAGGGCGAGCTGCTGGCCCGGCGCGAGCTTCCGGATTTGACTGTAGTGCGCACGGCCTGGCTGTACGGAGCGGGCGGACAGAGTTTCCTCACCCGCATCCTTCGCGCCGCCCGCGGCCGTGATGTCCTGGGTGTGGTGGAGGATGAAACCGGCAGCCCCACCTGGAGCGCGGAGCTGAGCCGCATTCTGGCTGAAATGGCCGTGCGTGGCCCCACGGGCCCGCTTTACCATGCGGTCAGTACGGGATCCTGCAGCCGTTACGAGCTGGCTGTCGAGCTTTTCCGCCTGCTGGGGATTGAAAAGACACAATTGCGCAGCGTAAAGGCCGCGAGTTTTCCCAGCCAGGTGCGGCGTCCGGCTAACAGCGCTCTGGCCTCTGAATGCCTCGATCGGGACGGTTTCACTCCGTTGAGGCCGTGGAAAATGGCGCTGGCGGATTTCGTAAAGCTTAACAGCGAAATGCTGTTGAACGTGTATCGGGGAATGCATGACAAATAAAAGCAAGCCGGGCGTCCGGATCGGCAGAATCAAACCCTGGCTGCCTCCGGTCCTGTGGCTCCTGTTTATTTTTGTTTTGAGCAGTATGTCCATTCCGGTTGCGAAGCTCAAGGCTTTCAGGCACCAGGACAAACTGGTCCATTTTATCGAGTACGGTGTGCTGGGCATGCTTCTGGTTCGTGGGGCTTTCCTGAGTATGGAAAGGCGTCGCCGGAACTTCTGGTTTTGTATTCTGGTGGCGGTCTTATACGGTCTGAGTGATGAATTCCATCAGTCGTTCGTGCCATACCGCACCGCGGACTGGATGGATTGGGTGGCGGATTCCCTTGGGGCTTTCGTTTTCGCCTGGACCTGGCTGGCTTTCAAGGGGGAAAGGCTTTTCGGCGGCCGGGTTCGCTCCATGGAAAGTTCGCCTGTAGAGGAATCGGAATGAGACTCGGGCAGTTTCTCGAAATATAGAGTATCAGGTAATTAAAAGAGGTTTGAATGAGATACAGCGCCCCGCGGGGCACACAGGATATACTCCCGGCGGGCATCGCCGCCTGGCAGGAACTGGAAAGCACGGCCCGCGCCGCGTTCGACCGTTACGGCTACCGGGAGATACGCACCCCGATTTTCGAGCAGAAAGAGCTGTTCCTGCGCAGCGTAGGCGAGCAGACCGATATCGTGCAGAAAGAGATGTACACCTTCACCGACCGCAAGGAACGCGCTTTCGCACTCCGGCCTGAGGGTACGGCATCCGTAATCCGCGCCTATATCGAGAATCAGCTCTGGAACGAGCGTCCGCTCCAGAAGCTGTACTATATAGGTCCGATGTTCCGTTATGACCGCCCGCAGAAAGGCCGTTACCGCCAGTTTCACCAGATCGGCGCCGAGGCGGTGGGCAGCCTGAACCCGCTGGTGGATGCGGAGGTCATCGCCCTGATGGGCGATATACTGCGCGACGCCGGAGTAACCCGTCTGCGCCTGCACCTGAACAGCCTGGGAGACGCCGAAACCCGCGCCGCCTACAGTGAGGTGTTGCGCGCTTATTTCGGGGCGCGGGAGAGCGATCTGTGCGCCGATTGCCGCAACCGTCTGTCCGTGAACCCGATGCGTGTGCTGGACTGCAAGGTCGAGTCGTGCCAGGCCCTGAGCGCCGGCATCCCGCCGATTGAGGACAGCCTGAACCAGTCGAGCCGGGAGCATTACGAGGCTGTGATGCGCTGGCTGGAAACGCTGGGAGTGGAATTCGTCAAGGACCCGCGCCTGGTGCGCGGTCTGGACTACTACACCCGCACGGCGTTCGAGTACCATCACGAGGGATTGGGCGGCTCGGTGGCCCTGGGCGGCGGCGGGCGCTACGACCGTCTGATCGCCGACTGCGGCGGCCCGGATACGCCATCGATAGGTTTTTCCCTGGGCCAGGAGCGCGTGCTTCTGGCCGCGAGCCAGGACCGTGAACTGGCCTCGGAGGCGGCTGCAGGTAAGAAAAGAAACCTGGGATTTTACCTTGTCTATATGGGGGAAGCGCTGCTCGAGCCCGCCGTGAGGCTGTCCCGGCAGCTACGCAATTCTGTCCGGGTGGAGATGGACCCTGAGCCGCGCAGCCTGAAAGCGCAGTTCCGCCAGGCCGATAACCTTAACCTGTCTCACGCCCTGATTCTCGGGGAGCGTGAGCTGGCCGAGGGGATCTTCCAGGTGAAAAATCTTTCCAGCGGCAGTCAGAAGGCTTTTTCGAGGGAGAGGCTGGAATCCGACCCACTGGCTGTTCTGCGGGAGGTTGACGCCCAGGGAGCAGAATGATCTCATGCAAACAGGTTTCAATCTGGATTACGAAATAATTCGGCAGAGGATATAAATCTTTTTGAACGGGCAGGAGGCTTGATTAATCAGATGGAATCCAAATCCTATAAAACAGCATACAGGACAGAGACCTGCGGCAACCTTAGAAAAGCAGACAGCGGCCGTGAAGTCAGCCTGGCGGGGTGGGTTTTCCGCTGGCGCGACCACGGCGGCATCGTGTTCATCGACCTGCGCGACCGCTACGGCGTGACCCAGATCGTATTCGACCGCAAGAGTAACGAACAGGACATCGACTCGCTGGCGCACAGGCTGCGCGGTGAGTACGTGGTTCAGGTGCGGGGCGTGGTGCGCCCGCGGCCTGAGGGCACGGTCAACGAGTCGCTGGCCACGGGTGAGATCGAGGTAAGCGCCACGCATCTGGAAATAATCACCGAGAGCGACAGCATCCCGTTCCGTCTGGATGACAAAGGCTCGGTGTCCGAGGACCTTCGGCTGGCCTACCGTTACCTGGACCTTCGGCGCGAGGAGCTTCAGCGCTGCCTGATCGTCCGCTCCAGGGCTGTTTCGGCGGCGCGGCGTTATTTCGACAACCTCGGTTTCCTGGACATCGAAACCCCGGTGTTGTGCAAGCCGACGCCCGAGGGCGCGCGCGATTTCATCGTCCCGGCGCGTCTCCATCCAGGCAAGTTCTACGCCCTGCCGCAAAGCCCGCAGCTCTACAAACAGCTCCTTATGGTCAGCGGGTTCGACCGCTATTACCAGATCGCGCGCTGTTTCCGTGACGAGGACCTGCGCGCCGACCGTCAGCCGGAATTCACCCAGATCGACGTTGAAATGTCGTTCATCGCCGAGGATGACATTATCGCTGTCACCGAGGGCCTGCTCAAGGACATTTTCCGCGAGACCCTGGGACGTGAGATACCTACGCCTTTCCCGCGTCTGCACTATGACGAGGCGATGGAAAAATACGGCATCGACAAGCCGGACCTGCGTTTCGGCCTGGAGATACGCGATTTCAGCCCGGCGTTCAAAGGTTGCGGTTTCCGCGTGTTCGAGTCGATGCTCGAATCCGGACAGCGCATCCGCGGCATAGTGGTCCCGGGCGCGGCGCGCTATAGCCGCAAGGAACTGGATGACCTGGGCGCACTGGCAATCGAGATGGGGGCCAAGGGGCTGGTCTGGCAGCGTGTGGGCGAACCCGGCGCGCACGACAGCTCGATCAAGAACATTATCAGCCAGGAAACGATGGACAAGGTGGCTTCGCTGCACCCGGCAAAGAGCGGCGACCTGATTGTCCTGGTGGGCGGCCCGGACTACATGTCCAGCAAGGCCCTGGCCCGCGTCCGTCTTTTCCTGGGCGAGAAAGAGAACCTGATCGACAAGAATGAACTCAATTTCCTCTGGGTGGTCGAGTTCCCGATGTTCGAGCGCGACCAGGTCACCGGGACGCTCGGCGCGGCGCACCATCCATTCACCAGCCCCAAGATCGAGGACCTGGACAAGCTGGAAAGCGACCCGGCCTCGGTGCGCAGCCGGGCTTACGATGTCATCCTGAACGGCAACGAAATCGGCGGCGGATCGATAAGGATACACCGCCGGGACGTGCAGCAGCGGGTGTTCACTGCCCTGGGGATCAGCCCGGAGCAGGCCGAATACAAGTTCGGGTTCCTGCTCAAGGCTTTCCAGTACGGTCCGCCGCCTCACGGCGGCATCGCGCTGGGCATGGACCGTCTGGCCATGCTGATCAACGGGACCGATTCGATCCGCGATGTGATCGCTTTCCCGAAGACCGCCAAGGCCAGCGCCCTGATGGAGGACTCGCCCTCGCTGGTGGATGAGCG
>CAYYNT010000092.1:0-12173 GCA_964473155.1 uncultured Gemmatimonadales bacterium
CCGGCGTGCACTTGCAGGCGTGGTTGGGGTCGGTGCGGTAGCCGCAGGGACAGGGATTCATCGCACAGACAAGCATGAAACGGGCGGGGTAGGTGAGCGAGCTCATCGAGCGGGTGATGCAGACTTCGCCATCCTCCAGGGGCTGACGGAGCACCTCCAGCACGTTGCGCCGGAACTCCGGCATCTCATCCAGGAACAGCACGCCGTTGTGCGCTACACTCACCTCTCCGGGCTTTGGAATGCGCCCTCCGCCGATTAGTCCGGCATCCGAGATGGTGTGGTGCGGGGCGCGGAACGGCCGTGTCGCCACAAGCGACTGCGCGGCGCCGGTCAGCCCGGCCACGCTGTGGATGCGGGTGGTCTCGATAGCTTCCTGGAGGGTCATCCGGGGAAGGATTGTCACCAGGCGGCGGGTGAGCATGGTCTTGCCCGATCCGGGCGGGCCGATAAGCATGACATTGTGGCCGCCGGCCGCCGCCACTTCCAGGGCGCGCTTGGCGTGCTCCTGCCCCTTGACATCCGAGAAATCCACCGTATAACGGCTGTGGCTTTCGAACAATCCATCCAGGTCCACCCGCGTGGGAGGCAGGTCGCAGCGTCCGGACAGGAAATCCGCCGCCTCGGAAAGAGAGCGGACGCCTATCACTTCCAGGCCCTCGACAACTGCCGCTTCCACCGCGTTATCGGCTGGCAGAACGAGACCTTTAAGCCCCAGTCTCCGGCAGCTTGCCGCCACCGGCAGCGCGCCGCGCACCGGTTTGACCGCCCCGTCCAGGCTCAACTCGCCCAGAACGAGGAAATCTTCCAGACGCCGGGCCTCGATCTGGCCGCTCGCCGCCAGAAGTCCCAGGGCGATCGGCAGGTCGAACGCGGCTCCCTCTTTCTTTACATCCGCCGGGGCGAGGTTGATCGTAACCCTTTTGAGCGGGAACATGTAGCCGGTGTTGGCAATGGCGGAACTGACACGCTCGCGGCTTTCGCGGACAGCGTTGTCAGGCAGGCCAACCAGCGTGTAGGCGGGCAGTCCGGGGGCAATATCGGTTTCCACCTCCACGAGGTAGGCCTCGATGCCGATAATCGATCCGGAGAATACTTTGCTTAGCAATATTGATCTCCCGAACAGCGGGAGGCGCGGGTTCGGCGTTTATCATCCATATCAGCCTGAATGCGGCGCGCCGATCAGGCCCCGGCTTCCTCCTGGACGGTTTCCGAGGACTCGGACTGTGGGCCGGTCTCGCGTCTTTTTTCCATCAGGTCTATATACTTGGCGTATTTTAGATAGCCGATCACGTTGCCCAGTCGCTGGTCGGTGTCGGTGGAAACCATCCTGGTGCGCCCCTCGATAAGCTCCTCGAGCGCGGGGGCCAGGTCGGCGCTGCCGCCTCCGGCAAGCAGAATGAATTCCAGGTCCCAGTCATCCGCCCAGAGACGTTCCATATCGCTTACGATTGCGGTGGCAAGCTGACGGATCACCTGCTCGCGCAGTTCCACCAGCGACATCTCGCTGCCGCGGATTCGTATCTGACCCTTGCGCACCGGATCGAAAAGACGGAACAACTCGACATTCACGCCGGTCTGCTCAAGTATCTTACGGCTGATCAGTGAAAAGGCTTTTGATATTCCGGTGTCGGTAGTGCGGCTGCCGCGCTCGATATAGCGAAGGCGGTCCGTGATCGTGTAATCCGTGGTGCGGAAGCCGATGTCAATCACTCCGAATTTCTGGCGGGCCACATCGCGGTCCACGATCCGTCCGTGGTCATTCATCAGCAGGTTGAAAACCGAGCCAAAGGGCTGAGGCAATACCCTTACCCGCCTGATTTCCAGGGATTTTTCCTGTTCCTGCTCCTCGCGGGAATGAAGGACCACGTGATGAACCCCTTCCAGCATCTGGACATAGCGGGCGCGCTGCTGCTTGAAATAGCGGATGGGAAGGCCGGTGACAAGACTTATCTCCCGGCTCGTGCTGCCGGTGAAGCAGGCCGTGGCTGTCAGGGCCATCACTTTGGCGAAATTGGTCAGCAGGGTGTTCTGATCGAGCGTGAACTCGCGCACGTTCGACTGCTTTTCGGCCATGTCGCCAACATAGTAATCCCGGCCATCCACCATGATATGAAGATTCTCGAGAGCGCCTCCCTCGGAGAACCCGGACTGGAACTGGATATCGGTTGCATCTCCCAGAATGGACTTGAAAATTATTGAACGCTCGCCGTTGTAGGCTTTCGTGTATCCAAATCCGACATCTACACCCAGATAATCCATGGGCAACTCCTTACAGTGTGGAGGAGCAGGTATTCCGGTCAGGGACGGAAAGCGTCCTCGATATGTTCCAGTTCAACTGAACCTTTACAGTCAGGCGGGTGCAGCAGGATAACATCGAAACGGTATGTGTTGTCCGGACCGCCGTGGCCATGTTCGAGCAGCCAGCCCTCGGCCGCAGCCACCAGGTTGCGCCTCTTGCGGAAGTCCACGGCCAGACTGGCCGGTCCGTACTTACGGTTCAGGCGGCGCTTGACCTCGACAAACACAGTAAGACATCCCTGTTCGGCTACCAGGTCTATTTCCTTGTGGCCGAACCGCCAGCGCCGCTCCAGGATACGGAACCCGCGGGAAATAAGATATCGGGCGGCTTCATCCTCGCCCTCCATGCCTTTTTGCTGGGTTCCTCTCACCTGGTTTTTCCGGGAGACGCTGTCTCTTCTCTGCTCAATATTTCGACTGCATCCGGAATTACTTTATCAAATTCCAGCGAGTCTTACAACAATAAAGTTCAAACCGCTCGTATTCCTATCCTCTCAACTCGCTGATGTGTTCAAGTTTCGATTGGTAGCCACGCAGAATCTCATAGCGCCAGAGGCTGAAATAGGCAGGAAGCGTGCCCTCGCGCGAATTCTTGGTGATATAGTAAATGTCCGCGATCTGCTCCGGCTTCATATTGAACTGTTTGGCTATCCCTTCCCAGATTTCGGGGAGTTTTTCCTCCCATTTGTCTTCGCCCAGCTCCTGGCGCGCCGCCATGATCTGGTTCTCGACTATTCCGAAAACTTCGATGCTTGTCGCTTCGAAGCTATCTAACATGCGGTTCCAGAGGAAATAACGAAGGTATGTCTCACGGGAATTCTTGCCCGACATGAAACGCACCCGGTTTTCCGCCAGTGGAAAGTCCTCCGGATCGCGCTTGAAGACAAGCAGATAATGCTTAAGAGCCTGTTCCCAGTCACCCCCAGTGAACAGCTTTTCCGCTTTCAGGAACTGGAACCGGCTCATTTTTCGGAAGGACGCCATGACGCCCGGGAAACGGAACTCAAGGCGATCATAAATCTCGCCCTGGGACGAAATCTGCTCGAGATATTCATCATATCCGTTCTGAAGCAGCACCATCTTGTAGGCAGTGGGTTCGATAACCGGGATTGATCCCCGGCTCAGACTGTCGGCGCGAGACCATTCCAGATCGCCGGTCACCCAGTCGCCCTTGACCGCGGCCTCAAGGGCCAGGCCGGCATGGTGATCCATAAGGAACACCTGCATGATGCTCATCTTTTCATGGTACTGCAAACGTTCGGCTTCAGTCACCAGGGTTTCACGGCTGCGCTGAAAATCCAGAGTGTTCAGGAAAAATGCCAGGCTCTCGCGGGCGAATTTTACTTTCCGTTCAGTATCTCCCTCTTTTGCCTGAAGAGTCTGCCATCGTTCGATTCTCTTGTTCAGACGGTTGACATTCAGACGGCAGCCGGAGGCCGCCGCTGTCAGGGCAAGAAGCAACAGTAGAAGTACAGGCTTTCTCATCATCTTGCATTCCTTGCTTTGCGGTTCAATAATTGTTCATCGATGGCCGGTTCCGGCCGGATTGCCATCGAGCAGCGGCTTGAGGTAATGTCCGGTCTGCGAACCGGAGACATCAATCAGTTCTTCAGGGCTGCAGGCGGCCAGCACCAGCCCTCCGTTATCTCCTCCGCCCGGGCCCAGGTCAATAATGTAATCGGCTGTCTTGATAACCTCAAGATTATGTTCTATCACGATGACCGTGTTGCCCAGGTCCACCAGACGGTGCAGAACGCCAAGCAGCAGCGCCACATCATGGAAATGAAGCCCTGTGGTGGGTTCATCCAGAATGTAGACAGTCCGTCCCGTGGAGCGTTTATTAAGCTCGCTGGCCAGTTTCACGCGCTGGGCCTCGCCCCCCGAGAGCGTAGTGGCGCTCTGGCCCAGGTGAATGTAGCCCAGTCCGACCTGACTGAGGGTTTCCAGCTTGGTCTGGATCGCCGGGATGTTCCGGAAAAAATCCAACGCCTCGTCCACTGTCATTTCCAGCACATCCGCAATCGAGCGCCCCTTGAAAGTGACCTCGAGGGTTTCGCGGTTGTATCTCTTGCCGCGGCATTGCTCGCAAACCACGTACACATCGGGCAGAAAGTGCATCTCTATCTTCACCAGCCCGTCCCCCTGGCAGGCCTCACAGCGTCCTCCCCTCACGTTGAAACTGAACCGTCCGGGCTGATATCCCCTTATTTTGGCCTCCGGCAGTTCGCAGAACACCTCGCGGATCGGCCCGAAAACGCCCGTATAAGTGGCCGGATTGGAACGCGGCGTCCGCCCGATGGGTCCCTGATCCACATCGATAACCTTGTCGATATGCTGCAGGCCCTGTATCGAGTCGACTTCTCCCGGAGAAAGTCTGGAGCCGTAAAGGTGGCGCGCCAGATGGCTGTGAAGGACATCCTCCACAAGGCTGCTTTTCCCGGAGCCTGAAACGCCGGTGACACAGATGAAACATCCCAGCGGGAAAGAGACATCGATGCCGCGAAGATTATTGGCGCGCGCCCCTCGCACCTCGATCCTGGAGCCGTTGCCCGGACGGCGTTTCCGGGGAACGGAAATGAATCGTTCCCCTCGCAGATAAGCTCCGGTCAGGGACTCTTTTTCCGCCATCAGGTCCCCGACTGTCCCCTGGGCCACGATCAGCCCGCCGTGCTTGCCTGCCCCAGGGCCCAGGTCGATCAGATGATCGGCGGCGCGGATCGTTTCCTCATCGTGCTCGACCACAATCACCGTGTTGCCCTGGTCCCGCAGACGGCAGAGCGTTTCGATCAGGCGCTTGTTGTCGCACTGATGCAGGCCGATTGAGGGTTCGTCCAAAATATACAAAACTCCCACCAGGTGCGAGCCGATCTGCGTGGCCAGACGGATACGCTGGGCCTCGCCGCCGGAAAGGGTTTCGGACTGGCGTTCAAGAGTCAGATAGTCCAGTCCGACATCCACGAGAAAAGATAGCCGCTCGCGTATCTCCTTGAGCACCTGACGGGATATCTCGGCCTGGCGGGGACTCAGTTGCATTTCGTGGAACGTCGCCGCCAGCCGTCCTATGGGTGCGCTGATAACTTCTCCAATGGTCCAGCGGTCCACTTTCACGGCCAGGGCCTGCGGTTTCAGGCGTTTGCCCTGGCAGAACGGGCAGGGCCGGGCGCGCATGTATTCCTCTATCTGGGTCTTCACCGCCGGGCTGGTCGTCTCATAATACCGGCGGTTGAGGCTCTGCAGCACGCCCTCGAAACGGTTCGTGTACTCACCCTTGAATTTGCTGGATGCGTACTTGACTGTTATCTCATCCAGTCCTGAACCGTAAAGGATTACACGTTGAGCATTTTCCGGCAGTTCGCTCCAGGGATCTTTAAGGTTGAAACCGTAATGTCCGGCCAGGGCCGGAAGCACAGAGGTCAGGATTGAGCCGGAAGGTTCACCCCAGGGCTTTATCACGCCTTCGAGTATCGACAGCCGGGCATCCCCCAGCACAAGCCCGGGGTCGGTTTCCATCCTTACGCCGAGTCCGCCGCAGGCTTCACAGGCGCCGTAGGGACTGTTGAAGCTGAACATGCGGGGGCTCAGCTCCTCGTAGCTTATGCCGCAATCGTGGCAGGCCAGCTCCTCGCTGAAAATCTCCTCGCGTTCCTCCGGATGGATCACCTTGACCAGACCGCCCGAAAGAGAGGCCGCTGTCTCCACCGAATCCGCCAGGCGGTTGCGGTTGACATCGGACAGACGAAGCCGGTCAACCACCACCTCGATATCGTGCTTCCTGTTCTTGTCCAGTGCCGGGACTTCCTCGATCCGGTGCATCGTCCCGTCCACCCGCACCCTGACGAAACCTTTTTTGCGGCTCTGCTCGAATATTTCGCGGTATTCGCCCTTTCGTCCGCGCACCAGAGGCGACATGATAGTCACCTGGGAGTCGGGCGGGTTCTGCTCGTAAAGAAGGCTGACTATCTGGCTGGCGCTCTGTTTCTCGATCCGCTTTCCGCACTGATGACAGTGCTGCACGCCGGCGCGGGCAAACAGCAGCCGGAGGTAATCGTAGATTTCTGTTATTGTCCCTACAGTGGAGCGAGGATTGCGGCTTGTGCTTTTCTGTTCGATCGAGATCGCCGGAGAAAGTCCGTCGATGAAGTCCACATCCGGTTTGTCCATCAGCCCGAGGAACTGGCGCGCATATGCCGACAGGCTTTCCACGTAACGGCGCTGTCCCTCGGCGTAGATCGTGTCGAAAGCCAGCGAGCTTTTGCCGCTTCCCGAAAGCCCGGTAAGCACGGTCAGCCGTCCGCGGGGTATCCGTACATTTATATTCTGAAGGTTGTGTTCGCGCGCGCCCTTGACCACCAGCCAGTCGCCGCTTTTTTCCCTCTCCACGCCCATCCTGCCATCCGGTTCAGTTTATTCTCGTATTCAGCGGATTAAACTGATAAATTTATAAGCGATATATAGTTTTGTCAAAGCTCTCAGCAGTGTCAAAATCAATTGTAATTATTGTGGTTAGATTGAAAATTCAGGTTATTACCCAATGTTCTCCGGATGTCAGGTGTTCACTCAACCACGGGAGACAAAATGCGGCTTTCAAACTTGAGCAGCCGGATGATCCTGGTTCTCATGTCCACAGTCATGCTCGCCGCGGGCTGCGGCGAGGAAAAGGTAAAACTGCCGGTCACCCGCGACATGGTGGTCTGGATGTACCGGGGCGAGCCGACATACAATTTCGGCGCGGTCGAGCCGCTCTGGGCCGAGGGGGCGCATTATGCCGCCCTGCTGGATTTTGACGTTTCGGCGATAAAAGGTAGGCGTGTCAGCTCGGCGCGGCTCTGGCTCCACAAGTCCGGCGATGCCCCGCTTTATGCCGTGGCTCTTTCGACAATTTCAGCGGACTGGATCGAGGGTGGGGGCGATGGCTCATCTCCTCAGCCTGAGGCGAGCTGCGCTGCCCGCGTGCGGGTTGATCCGGCCAGCGGACGCCCGGTGCGCTGGGCCGGCGAGGGCAGCGATTTCACCGATGTGATCATGGGTGAGGGCGGGAGCCTGCGTTCAGGCGAACTGCCGGTAAAGGCCGAGTCCGGCGGCTGGCAGAGCGTGGAGGTCCCGCCGGATTTCGTTCACGCTCTGGCTGCTGGAGCGGCTTTCGGGATAGTAATCGTGGACGCGCGCGGTGAGTTGCGCACTCCGGACGATAATTTCATCCGCAAGAGTTTCAACAGCCGGGATGCCGGCAAGCTTGCCCCTTACCTGGAGGCAGTGCTGGAGGAGGCCCCGGAGACCGCTCCCGAACAGCCTGCCGGAGTGCGGGTGATCGCGGCGGAAAGCGAGGCCGGGACTGAAAGCGGCGGAGCTTGTATCATAATTGAGCCGCAGGGTGAAAATGAGACACGCGGTTTTGTTTACGAGGCGCTGCTGTCCGGACAGATGATCGACACTTCAGCCGCGGACAGCGTGGGACGCATTCCGCGCTGGCAGGTCCCGCCGGTCGGCGCGCAGCCGCAGGACACGGTGCGCCTGGGCGGATTGCCCGCAAACACGGCGCTGTACGCGGCGGTCCGCACCGTGGACCGTTCGGGCCGCAGGAGCGCCTGGGTGACTGCTTCCGGCCAGTCCTCGGCGGAGCTGGCCTGGCCTGCGCTTGTCCCCCCGCGCCGTCCCGGCCTGGGCGGCAAAATACAGGTCTGGGCCTGTGGACCGGATGAGAAGGTGAATCCGGTCACCGGCCGTCTGCTTGAGGAGAACGCCTCGCTGTACGGAATGGCCGGAGACGGCGATTATGACTACAAGTATTCCGGTCCGCTCTGGGATGCCGCGGGCGGAGGGCGGGTGAGCCTGGATGTGCCGCGCGGCGGGACGGCGGCTTTCCAGGTGGTCGTGGAGTCCGGGGAGGCAGTTATTGAGGGGGTTTCGCTCCGGGCGGAATGGCTGGACAATCCGGCGGGTGTCCGCTCGCGTTTCCCGGCCCGACTGTATCGAGTCTGGTATCTGCGAGACAGGGACGGCCGATGGTATCCCGAGGTGGCTGTCCCTCATGAGGGTGAGTTCAGGATTCCGGACCCGGCCAATGGCATCCAGGACCAGCGCAATCAGGCTTTCCTGGTGGAGTGCTACGTGCCTCGCGATGTCCCGCCGGGGCAGTACCGGGCAAGTGTCATTGTGGGCGCGCGGGGTCTGCTGGCCCGCTCTCTGGATGTCCAGATCAGCGTGCACACGCCGGTGCTGCCGGATGTGCTCCCGTTTATCGCCGAGATGAACGTCTACAGCCCCGTGGCCGCGCAGTGGGGTCTGGACCCGGTTTCTGACGAGTACTATGCGATGGAGGAGAAATACTACCGTCTGGCCCATGAACACCTGAGCGTGATAAACCAGCTTCCTTATAGCCAGACCGGTGATATCAAGGCCGTGGGCGCGCCGGTGATCGAGGGGGAGGGAGAAAACCTCCGCATTGCGGACTGGTCCGCCTGGGACCGCCGCTGGGGCCGCTATCTTGACGGCAGCGCGTTCGAGGGGTTTGATCGCCGCTCCCCGGTGCAGGTCATGTACCTGCCGTTTTTCGAGAACTGGCCCTCCAGCCTTAACCGCCATTTCCGTTTCGCTCCGGATGACACCACTTATCCGGCAATGATAAACGAGCGCGCGCTGAAAGTCCCGGCCGAAATCGAACAGGCTTTCGACCCGGCCTATGCGCAGGAGTGGACCGGCGCGCTGCGTCAATTTTCGGAGCATTTCCGCGAAAAGGGCTGGACCGGCACGGAGTATCAGGTCTATCTGAACAACAAGTATTACTGGAAGGACCCGAAGATGGGCCAGGGGGGAAAGGGAATTTCCTGGTGGCTGCTGGATGAGCCGTACCACTGGGATGATTTCAAGGCGGTGGCGTATTACGGCCGCCTGTTCATGCAGGCGGTGGGAGAGGTTCGGGATGTAAACCTGGTCTACAGGCTGGATGTCAGCCGCCCGCAACTTCAGTTCGGGCTGTGGGACGGCATCCGGAGCGTGAGCTATGTCAGCGCGGCGTTCTACGAGAAAAATGCGTTCCTGCGGCGGCGTCAGCTTCAGTTCGGGGAACAGACGCGCAATTACGGAGCTTTCAACAATCTGGCCGAGACTAACCTGACCGCCACGGCCTGGCCGCTCAAAGTATGGCTGCATCACGGCAACGGACTCCTGCCCTGGCAGACAATCGCGGAGGATGTCAATTTCGAGCGCTTCCAGAACACGGCCATTTTCTATCCGGGACGGCGTTTCGGAGTAGAGGGGCCGCTGGCCAGCCTGCGCCTGAAAGCCTGCCGCCTGGGAGTCGAGAACACCGTGCTGCTGGAGATGCTGGCCCGGCGCGAGGGCTGGAGCCGCGAACAGGCCGCACTGGCTGTCAACCGTTACCTGAACCTTGGCGGCGGGACAGTCGAACGTTATTTCGATGATGCAGGCCAGGTGAATTTCGCCGGACTGGACCCCAGGGGCATGACTGAACTAAGGCGCGCCCTGCTGCGCAGCCTGGACCGTCAGGAGTAAACCTTCTCCCGGTCGAGTATCTGGTATCCCGCGGGGTGGAAATGTGAACGTTTCCACCCCGTTTCCATTTTCTACCGTTGCATGTATTCACGGACAATATTGCTGACCAAACGTATTATGGCAGAACGTCAACATTGCTCTAACAAAGCGAACCGGTTAAATTTTAGCCCGATTCGAATGGAAATGGCGTCTATCGCGAGAATAATCAATCAGATGCGGATTCAACCGTGTTGTCGTGTCTGTTGCATTCTCTATATTTTCCGGAGCAGGAAAGATGCTTAAAACAATCATACAATGGTTCAGGAACGAAAATCTGCTGGTCCAGGCCAAGGAAGCCCTGGTTCAGATGCTGGACTCGGACCTGAGGATGTTCGACGATTCGGTGCAGCTTATCTGGACCGGTAAGGGGGCATCTCTGGACGGAATACGAGAGCGCGACCAGCAAATCAACCGCCAGATGCGTCAGGTGCGCAAGAAAGTGATAACGCACCTGGCTTTCAGCGGACAAAGCGGACTGGATACCTCACTGGTTCTGATCAGCGTGGTTATCGACGTCGAGCGAATCGGCGACCATACCAAGGATATCACTGTGCTGGCCTCCGAGTACCCTGGGCGTTTCAGTCCCGGAGCATTCGAGGATGAAATCAAGGCTTTCCAGGCCGCGATCCGTGATCGTCTGGCCCAGGTGAAAGAAATCATCGACCGGGAGGATGTCGAAAAGGCCAGGCAGTTGTCCGAGACTCACCAGGACATCAGCGCCGGATACGCCCGAATGCTTTCCCGTCTGATCAACGAAAACGGCGGCGGCCTCGAATCCGGACCGTCCGTGGTGCTGGCGCTTTATCTGCGCTACCTGCGGCGGATCGAGGGGCACATTTTCAATATCGCCTCAGCCGAATTCAACCCGTTCCACCGGATCGGTTTCAAAGCCAAGAAAAAGAGTTAGTCACCCGTTTCGATTGCCGTCATGGAACTCCGGCTTGACATTGTATGGCGACTGCCGCTGCGGTTGGGCGCCGGAGCATAGTCTGACCGCTGGAAATACCGGTCAGGCTCAAACAAACAGATGAGACCTGCGATAAACATATGGAAATGGTGAACGCCAAGCCGGGTGTTGCGAAAAGCCTGCTCTACATGCTGCTGTTCCTGTTGTTCCTGTATTTGTTCCTTTTGAGCATCCAGACGATGGAAGTGGCTTTCAAGTGTTTCGGCCGCGGGTTCGCCGAGAGCTTGATTCAGACCACCTCCAGTCCGATGGTCGGGCTTTTTATCGGTCTGCTCAGCACCTCGCTGATGCAGAGCTCATCGCTCACCACTTCCATCACGGTCGGGCTGGTGGCCGGGGGCGCTCTTACGCTGCACAACGCCGTGCCGATAATCATGGGCGCCAATATCGGCACCACGATCACCAACACTCTCGTTTCGCTCGGACACATCCGTCAGCGCGAGGAATTCAAGCGCGCCTACGCCTGTTCGCTGGTGCATGATCTGTTCAATATCATGACCGTTATCATCCTGTTCCCTCTTCAGTACTATTTCGGTTATCTGGAGTGGGCGGCGGCGCATGTCACAAGCATATTCGCGAGCAGCGGAGGCATGGTGTTCACCAGCCCGCTCAAGGTCATCCTCGAACCGGTGGCCTCGGCCGCGGCGGACCTTATGGGGCAGAGAGGCGTTCTGATACTGATCGTTTCTCTGATAGCTCTGTTTCTGGCCATGCAGCAGATGGTCAAGTACATGAAAATATTGATCATGTCGCGGGCCGAGGTGATTTTCGAGAAGATGCTGTTCCGCACCCCCTACCACAGCCTGCTTTTCGGCATGATCCTGACCGCCCTTGTGCAGTCGAGCTCGGTGACCACCAGCCTGATGGTGCCTCTGGCAGGGGCGGGTATGCTGAGTCTTCAGCAGGTTTTCCCCTATACTCTGGGGGCCAATATCGGCACCACGATAACGGCGATAATGGCTTCCCTGGCCACGGGCAACCCGCTTTCGATCAGCGTGGCTTTCGCCCATTTGATGTTCAACGTCTCGGGTATCCTGATTTTCTGGTGGATTCCTTTTGTCCCGGTCAAGATGGCCGAATGGATGGGAAAGGTGACAGCCGAGCGGAGGTATTTCGCTTTTGTATACCTGGGGATTGTGTTTTTCCTGGTCCCCGGCCTGATGATCTGGCTGTTCCGGTGAGAAACGGGCTGATAAAGGCAGGATACTGCGGAAGGTAGCAATTGCCCTGAACCAGGCTTTTCTGTTCAGCCAAAAGCCTCTCGATGTGTGTTGATTTATTGGATCAAATCCCCCTCGGTCCCAGTTTTGTCCGGTTAGGAACTTGCATCACGGAATCGAAAGGTTATTGTTTTCAT
>CAYYNT010000093.1:0-11932 GCA_964473155.1 uncultured Gemmatimonadales bacterium
CAAGCCGGAAAAGGACATGAAAACAATAACCTTTCGATCCCGTGATGCAAGTTCCGAACCCGACAAAACTGAGTTCGAGTGGAAAAAATCAAAGAAAAAGAAAAAAACGAAGCCGTGGCAAAAATAAACCTTCGGTCGAACGTTTTGAAAAACAAGCAAAACTATTTAATTTGTGTTGTAAAGTTTTATTGAAAAGAGAGTTATGGTAAGATTACCTTTATAGGTGGAATCAGGGAAGCCTGAACATTTTTCAAGCCGGAATTGTAGGCTTGACAAACCTGTGCAATTGGAGCAAAATTGTTTATATTTGTTAAGATTGAGGTATGGTTTACAGTTTCGAATTCACAGTGAGCTTTATATACCTGTTAACAGACAAGGCTTGAATTATCTCGTTCCCTCAAGTCAGATGAGTATTCTTCCATGCTGATGCACGTCAATGATCTTGTCCCTGAACTCGAGCTGGAGAGCGATGTCCGTCTCAAGGCGGGAAGTTTTCTCAT
Organism: uncultured Gemmatimonadales bacterium; assembly: GCA_964473155.1. Classification (GTDB taxonomy): domain Bacteria; phylum Gemmatimonadota; class Glassbacteria; order GWA2-58-10; family GWA2-58-10; genus JAJFUG01. Next base: position 501 of record CAYYNT010000093.1, read on the forward strand.
TACCCGCAAGGAGCTGAAAGACGGCAGGCTCAACGAGAAGATCATTGATTCTATCCAGCGCTTCGCCGCCCAGCTCGCTCCTGAAAGCTACAAAGTGAGTATCAAGGCGGATGAGCGTGCCCTGAACCAGGTAAAATCTATCCTCGAAAGCGATTTGTTCTCCATCACCGAAGCGATAGAGTCCGGTAAGGAATACCCTAATTTCCTGAAAGATGACGACCTGCGTTCAAAGGTCATGCGGGTGATGGAGAAACTGATCTCCAACCCGGACCTGATCCGCTATATATACGATTTCAAGATCAGTAACACTGAAAACAATTCGATTGAGCAGCAGCTTCTTAACCACAGCATGAGAGTGACCCTGCTGTCGATTGCGCTTGGTCTGCAACTGCGCTGGTCAATCATATCGCTGGTAAATGTCGGCATGGCGGCGATACTGCACGATATGGGAATAATCCGCTGTTCAGTGTTCCCGGACCTGAAAAAGCTTGACGACATGCTGCCGGCCGAGCTCGAAGTGTTCATTTCCGATCATCAGAAAAAAAGCATCGAGCTTTTCGGCGAGAAAAAAGTCACCCTGTTGCCTTATACGCGCAACGAAATCCTGCACATCATCAGCAACCATCACCGCCCGGATTTCGAGGATGCCAGGCATAAGACAACCCTGCTGTTGTATTTCGCCGAACTGGTGGATGAAATGATCGCCCCGCTGCCGCACAAAGTGCGCTATAACTTTACGGCAGATCAGTTGCGCGTTCTGGGAGAGCGTTTTGGCCGCCGCACGGGATTGGTGAATGTGCTGCTCGGTCTGATCCGTCTTTACAAGGGAAAGGCGGCGGCCTGGGAAATGGTGACCGGCCTGGTGCGTGTTTTCTCGATGGATGAACTGCTGATCGAGGGCTACGAGGAAAAACTGAAAGAGATCATCGAGTTCTGCCCGTTCAACTGCGCGGTGGCCTATCCGCATGCTGGCGGTAATTCCCTGCCGCGTACGATTTACTGCAATAACAGCGTGGAACCGTCCTTTACCTGTGACCATATGGGCCAGGTGAAGATTGAGATATTCCTGAGCGCCGGTAAAGTGAAATCATTCAACAAATGCGCCACTCTGACCGAGCAGGTTCATCAGCTCAACATTTCAGGACGGGAAGAGTCGGAGCAGCAGAAGAAAAAGACCGCTGAGCATAAGAAGGAAGAAAAGGCTGAAACGACAGCGGATGCTGAAACAGCCAAGAGCGCAACGAAATCAGAAAAGGACATTGTCGAGGGTATATTCGGCGGCCAGGGTGAAGTGTTGTACGATCACGACGGAACAGAGAGCATCATGAAGCCGCCGCCGAAGAATCAGCAGAAATAAGCTGTATTTTGGGTCTTGTCTTATGTAGTTCCTTCCACCGGATATCCATAGAGTTTCCTTTAACGTCCATGATGACTGCTGTTTTTTAGAAGCTGTGCGAGCCTGGAGACCGGCCTTGAAAACAGCCTTCGTTCTTGGAACCCGGCCGGAGATAATAAAGCTGTCCCCCATAATCCGGGTTTATGTCAGACGCAACCTGCCTTTCTGCATAATCCACACTAATCAGCACTACTCGCCCGAAATGGACTCCGTCTTTTTTGAACAACTGGAGCTGCCTGCGCCGCAGATCAACCTGGGTGTGGGATCGGGCAGCCACGGTGAACAGCTCGGACGGATGCTGCCCGCTCTGGAGACAGCTCTTACGGAGTTGAATCCTGAAACAGTGGTCGTGCAGGGAGATACCAATTCAGTCCTTGCCGGGGCTTTGATCGCTCAGCGAATGCATTTGAAAGTCGCGCATGTAGAGGCGGGACTGCGCAGCCGGGACAAACGTATGCCGGAAGAGTATAACCGGATTCTGACAGATCATCTGTCGAACCTGCTTTTCGCCCCGACTCCCGCGGCGCGGGATATCCTTCTGGCCGAGGGTTTCGAGGATGCCTGTATCCACGTGACCGGGAACACTGTCGTTGACGCCGTAATGCAGGCCGGACAGATAGCCGGGGACCGGCAGGAGGGCACGGAGGGGCATACTGCGGGAAGCTATATTCTGGTTACTTTGCACCGTCCGGAAAACGTGGATAATGCCGGGACATTTCAATCAATTCTCGATGGAATAGACTCCGCGGCGCGTGAACATGGACTGAGAGTGATTTTCCCTGTGCACCCGCGTACTTCGGCTTGCTTGAAAAGGTTCGGAATGAAGCTTCCCGAGAGTTTCAGCAATCCCGGCGCGGTGGGTTATCTGCGATTTATCGGCCTTCTGCGCTCCGCAGCTCTTGTTATCACGGACTCGGGAGGGGTTCAGGAGGAAGCCTGCATCCTGCGCGTGCCTTGCGTGACCGCCAGGATCAGCACCGAAAGGCCAGAAACTGTAACAGCCGGCGCGAATTGCGTGGCCGGAGTGGAGGCCGGGGGTATCAGGCTCGCGGCAGGCAGGATGATAGGTGTGGCGCGCGACTGGGTCAATCCGCTCGGTGACGGGCGTGCGGGGGAAAGGATCGCCTCGATCCTCTATCCGCATTGAGTGAAAAGATGGCGTTCAGGGCCGCTCTGTGCCAGGGCCGCGGAGCCACCTTAAGACAGCCTGCCAGACCTGGCGGTCTTCGGAAGAAAAAACGCGGAAGGCGAGCAGAAGGACCACGAAACAGAGCGAATAAAGAATTCCGCTGAGTAGCACGCCTGACCAGCCATGCCCCAGATATCGCGGCAACAGTATGAGTACGCACGCCGGGAGAACTGCCGCAAACAAGATCATCCAGTAAATTACCCGCATGCCCTGCCGCCGGTGATACATCCGCGCCCCGGTCATAACCAGAGCGGCGTGAAACGCCAGAGAGACGCATGTCGCCAATGCCGCTCCGTTTATCCCAATCAGCGGTATGAGCCACCAGTTCAGGACCACGTTCAGCCCTGCCACTGAAACATTGGATATCAGCAGGAATTTGCCTGCGCCATGCATCGAGAGCAACAGAAGGCTCGTGTTTTCGATACAGAAAAAGAACCGTCCTGCTGTAAGCAGTACGAGCGCCGTGGCCCCGGCCTGAAAGGGCTGGCCCCAGAGCAGCCCCATCAGGGGACCGGCCATCAGGGTGGCCCCGGCCAGCAGGGGCAGGGTCAGGTAGAGGAACCAGCGGTTGTTGTTGTTGAAAGTGGCTATGACCGATTCGTTATCCCCGCCGGCCCACTGGCGCGTGATGATTGAGAGAAACATCGGGTTCAGCAGTTCCGTACCCACGGCCACCAGCGAGGCAAGAGTGGCCGCCGCCCCGTAAAGCCCGACCGCCTGGTCATCCAGAAAATGACCGGTCATGAACACATCCGTATAATTCATCGCCACATCCAGAAAACCAGCCAGAAACAGAGGCAGGCTGTACGCCAGATACTGCTTTGGAGCAAAAGAAGGCCGGTGTTCGAGGCGTGGACCTGTCAGCACCGGTTGGATTTTTTTCTCTATAATCAGCCAGAGAGCCAGAGAACTGGCGGCCTCCGCGGCCAGATAGGCCTGAAGCGCTCCCAGCGCTCCCAGGCCGAATGTGAGCAGGAGCAGGGTCAGCAGGAGTTTCAGCAGGGGATTGAAAAACTGATAGACAGTCACCCGGTATTCGATTTTCTGGAAAGCCACCACGGCTTTCACCAGCACCCGCCCTGTCACATAAAACGGCAGGCAGAGAGCGCTGAGTCTGAGCGCATCGACGAGAGCGGGGCTGTCGAAGAGACCGCGCGCCAGAGGGGCCGCGGCCAGGTAAAGCAGTCCCGCCGCCGCGGAACCGGATGCCAGCGCCAGCAGAAGAGAAAAACGGAGGCAGGCGCGCAGGCCTGCCCGGTCATCTTTTCCCTGATAGAGCGGCAGGTAGCGGGCCACTCCATACTCCAGGCCCAGGCTGGCGATGCTGCCCGCCACGGCGATTGTGCTCAGGGCCATGAACAGCACGCCGAATTCGCCCATACCTCCGGAGCGGGCCAGAACAATACGGTAAGCCCAGTTCAGAAGGCGGGCGGAAACCAGACCGGCCAGTATTATGGCCGCCCCGCGGGCAACCGTGACCGTGGCGTTTTTAACTGCCGCGCTCATCTTTTCACCGCGCAGTAGAGGGTGCGATAAGTTAATGAAGCCGGGAGTATCTTTCCGGCATGAATTTCAAAAGCGGCCTGTAATCTGCACAATGCCGGGTGCTTCGAGAAGGCGCGATCGAGGGCCGCGTTCAGCGGAGAGAAGTAATATGAGTGGCCGAGATCGTAATTCAGCCTGGCCTCCAGGGACAGGCCGCAGGCTTTAAGAGAGGCCGACACCTCGCCATATGTCGCGTGGAAAGTCACTCCGGCCGGATCGCCTTTAACGGCGGTGTAAGAGCGCCGGAAGAGCCTCATTGCGCGCCTGGCCAGAGCTGTGTGCTCCCCGGAGCGCATCTCGAAAATAAGGCGGCCTCCGGGACGAAGCGCGCGGGATAATTCCGCCAGGGCCTCGCGCCAATCGGGCAGGTGGAACAGAAGGTGCAGGCAGACCAGAGTGTCGATGCCGCCGGGCCGCACGGGCAGGCTGTAGATATCCCCCGCCAGGCAGGGCAGGGGAGCTTTTGCCCTGAGTTCGCCGAGCATCCCGGTTGAGCTGTCGATAGCTATCACGGCGAGGCCTTTTTCCGCCACCGGTAGGCTGATTCGGCCGGTGCCCGCCCCGCAGTCCAGGACAAGCCTCCTTGCCCTTCGGATCACCCAGCCTGTCTCCACCAGCGTGCTTACGGCGTTCAATCCGCTCCGGTAGCGCTTGTCGTATTGCCCGACAAAGGTGTTTTCCCGGTAACGTTGCCGTTTGATTTGCCTGAAGCCGTCCGGCGGCTCAACCTTTTTTTCATCGGTCATCAGACCCGTCCCCCGGCTTTAGTTTCGCCGTAAAACTGTGCGCAGTTGATGAACCGCACCCCGCGCGCCGACAGATCGGCCAGAACGGTCTCCAGGCATTGCTCGAACCGTGACAGATCGTGAAGATGAAGCTGGACGACGATATCGGACAGGGCCAGGCGCGCGGCCAAGGCCGTCTCCCAGCCATTCGGGAAAAAGAAGCTCACTCCAAGGTCGAGCATGTCGAATCCGGGAAGCGGAAGGGGATGCACGCTCCAGCTCCGGATGAACCAGCGGTGGCCGCTCCCGGCCAGGCACTCGAAAGTCGTGCGGTCGTATTTCATGTAAGGCGCGGCGAAACCGTTCACCTCGATGCCGAACAGGTCTTCAAGATAAGCTTTGTTGCGCGTTATTTCCTTCATCTGGGTCCGTCTTGAGCATGACGGAAGGACCACCCGGTGCGACCACGTGTGCCCGGCTATATCCATGCCGTGGCGCTCAACAACCTGGCGCACCAGTTTTTCTTTCCCGGCGATTTCGCTTCCGGCCACGGCCAGGGTTGGACGCAGGTTGAAACGCGAGCACCAGCGGTCCAGGTTGTCCAGGCCGCGGCTGTCCCAGTCCACGTTGACACGGAAAACCAGACGCCGTCCGGGCGGGATTACGAAATCCGTCTCCGGCGCCTCGATCCGGCCGCGGCGGATGTCACTCCGCGCAGTGAAAGGTCTGCGCAGAAGGCTCAACAGGTTTTTTACCGGCGCGCGGCTTTCAATCCTTGAATTGAAAAGCCCGCAGGCGGCCCAGGCTTTGCCCAATGGACGCATCAGACGGAAATACTTGTCGCTGGGGCTGTCCACCCGTAGAATCGCACCGTCCCCGCTGTCTTGAACCTGATTGGAATTGGTAAGCAGCAGCTCTCCCGCTCCAGGCTTTACGGGAAATGTCTGCGCGACAACTCTCGACCCCGCGGCGGCATACGTGCCGGCCAGCCACATGACATACCTGTCGGTGAACAGCGGCTCATAAGGCGAGCGTGGGCACATATGCACGGTATGGATTGTCAAACCGACCTCAGGAAATCGCGCACCCAGGCGGCGGGCAGGCTGGCCAGATGACTTTGCACATCACCGGCCGGACCGGAGGAGTCAATCTTGCCCTTCGGCTCCGCTGCGGATACGAGTGAACGGCTGTCCGCCTCGAAAACGCCGGTGTCGAACGGCCTGTCCCTGTCTGTGGTTGTCAGCCTTAATCTCAGTCTGAGTTTCATTCAACGCTCCAGGCGGTGAATCCATTTCCTGAAAGCAGAACAGAGATTTCCTCGCGGGAAAGCGGACCGTTTGTGTCACCGTAATAAGCCTCGGCCAGCATTATCAAACGCTCCCTGAATCCGGCTTCGCGGGCGGTCGGGTAATCGCGGCCCAGAGTAAAAAGCAGACGGCGGTGACAGTAACGGCGGACTGCTGCGCGGTCGAGGCCGGCCAGCGGTCCGGTTTTCGGCCACTCGCTGTCGATGAAACCAACCTGCATGCAGTCCGGTCCTATTATCACGTTGTTCGAATTAATATCCGTGTGGAAGATTCCAGCCTCGACAACCCGGTCGACAGCGGCCAGGACCTGGGGCATGACGGCGGCAAGCTCATCGGGCGGAAACTCATGCAAGCAGTGTCCTTCCATGAAATCCCTGGCGAACCAGGACGGGCCGCTGTCAATAAGCTGCGGCCCCAGCCCCTCGCGCGCCAGGGCCAGTATGACCTCCGTCTCCTGGCTGTAGCGCTCCGCTGGAGGCAGATAATTGCCGCCCTGTGACCGTTGAAGACGTCGCTCCAGTATCCGGCTGGCTATCTTGAGCAGAATTAAGGGTCGATCGGGACCTTCGGACTCAAGGAGGTATTTCAATCCCCAGCCGCGTCCTCGAATGAAGCGTTTGAGGAGCAGCGGACGGTCCAGCCGCGCGGACAGCTCCAGCCGGATTGTTTCAGGGTCGGCCAGAAGGCTGCGCTCGGCCCAGAGAAAGGACGCAATTTGTCTAAGACCGGGCATCCGTTACCTCTCCCTTTCGTAAAGGGAGACCGGGGGGATATGATCCAATAAATCAACACGCATTCAATGCTCTTTCTTTAAGCAGGCGAAGGTACAGGTCCCGCTCCGCCTGCTCCATCGCCTGGCCGCTGTATTGTTTTATCAGCTCACGCAGGGCCGCGCCGCGGGCGTGACGGTAAGCGCTGTCCGTGCAAAGACGGTCGAACGCGGCGGCGTAGCCCTCTGCCGACAGCTCGACCACCTCGGCCAGCGAGCCGACAACCTCCGGCTCGGACTCCCAGAGCGGCCGGTTGATAACGACCGGGAGACCGCTGGCCGCGGCCTCCAGCACCGGGATGCATACTCCCGGCTGGGTGATGGACATGGCGAAAATGTCATGCGCGCGATAGACCTCTGGCAAATCCTGGTGAAACACCCTCGGAATGAACCGTATCCTGTCAAGCGCTCCCAGCCTGCCGGCGAGTTCCTTTAATGGTTCATGATACGGGCCGTGACCTGCCAGAGTCAGTTCAAGCCGGGTATCCCGCGCTACAGCCTCCACGATTGGAGAGGGATTTTTCCCCTCAAACTGACGTCCTACATTCAGAACGCGAAGGCGATGCGGCGATTCACCGGGATTTGGGACTGGAAAAAAATGCTCAAGGTTCACCCGGTTATATATTACCGAGATGTCCCGGTCCCTCCAATGGTTTACATAACGCAGCGGGAAGCGGTAGGCGCAGATAACGTGGTCAGCGCCCTGTAAAGTTGTCCGGTTATAACCCAGAACATGGTGGAGGCACTGGTAAATTCCCCGTCCGGTGATAAAAAACCCGGGGCCGTAAATACTCAGGCTGCGAGCGATTGAATAGTCATCGTGCACGGAAACTACGCTGACCGCTTTGGATGCGCGGGCGCAGATAACGGTTAAATAACCCATCAGCAGAGGATTGTAGCCTCGTATTAAATCCGGGCTCAATTCACGAGCCAATCCGATTGCGTGTTTCCGGACCCGCGGCCAGGAAAGAAACCCGGGCCGCCCGATGGGGTGGATCCAGACTTTCGCGTTTCCGGCCAAGACCCGCGCCGCGTCAATCGCGTCATCCCGACCGGCCAGGCTCAGCACATGCACCTCATCGAACATGTCGCAGGGATTGAAATAACGCTCCTTGAGCACCCCCTTGGCCACGTATTTGTAAAGCGGATCATTCGGTATCACCAGGATTCTCATCAGTCTCGCATCCCCTGATTTTTCAGTCCGTTTTCAGTGCGATACGGCTTGGTCCTGTCCGAGACGGCATTTTTTGGGTTTAAATTTGAGCTTTACCTCCTGGCCGGTCTCCACAGATTCATAAATCGCGTTTATCAACTCGAGTGACTTGCGTCCTTCCAGACCATCAACCAGACCGCGCGCATTAGAATTGATGGCCTCGATCACTCCCTCCAGAAACAACCGGTGCCCAAAACCGTATACATCCGGCGGATTCTGATTGCTTTGAGTCCGGATGATTTCATCCTCGGCAGTTTCATCAGTGAAACGCCAGGTGCGTATCTCGTTTACTGCAAAACCGGCGATTTCCACGGCGCCGCCTTCTCCAAGAATTGAAATGGAACCCTCCAGATCCACCGGACGGGCAGCAGTTGTGGCCTCGATGACGCCAAGTGCTCCGTTCGAGAATTTGAGCACCGCTACTCCGGTATCCTCGGTCTCGATTTCCACCAGCCGGGTGGCGGTCTGGGCGAATACTGTTTCCACATCACCCATGCACCATTCCAGCAGATCGATATGATGACTGGCCTGGTTGGTGAACACACCGCCATCCATGGCCCAGGTGCCGCGCCAGGCGTCCTGATTGTAATAACTCTGGTCGCGGCGCCAACGTACTCGCACGGCTCCCATTACAAGCTTGCCGAAACGTCCTGATTCCAGCGCCCGTCTGAGTTGCTGCACGGCAAGGTTATACCGGTTCTGCTTGACTACGAAAAGTTTTACTCCTGAGCGGTCGCATGCTTCGATCATCCGGTCGGCATCGGTCAAGGTCAGCGCCATAGGTTTTTCAACAACGATATGTACGCCATGTTTCACTACATCCAAGGCATGTTTACCGTGCAGGCCGCTGGGAGTGAGAATATTGACAACGTCGACTTTTTCCCGGCGCAGCATTTCGTGGTAATCTGTGTACCAGGGAATGCCCAGCGGCCGGGCGGTTGCCTCGGCGCGGGCGGCAATGATATCGCAGACAGCCACCAGCCTGGCGCCGGGCAGCTCTTGCAGCACTCCGGCATGCTTGCGGCTTATTCGTCCGCACCCGATAAGAGCGAAATTCAGCATCCGGTCAGAATCCTTTCAGGCTTTAAAAAGCGAACTGGGATGAAAGATTTCATTTCGTTTCTTCTGTCAATGGAAAGCAAAAAACGGGCCGCCTTATTTTCCAAGGTGTTCGCGTGATTCTTTCACAGGCATGTATCTCTTCTTTCCCCTGGATTTGAACCTTTCCAGCATCAACCCGGCGAAAACAAGCAAAAATGGATCGATCATGAAACGGAAACGATTGTTCTCGCCGTACTCGAACAGGTTTCCCACCAGCGAGACGTACACGATGTTGAACCACAGGAAAATCAGAACTCCGCGCGCCACAGGATCGGCTTTTTCCTTCTCCGCGGGGCGGAACAGCATTTGCCCCCCGTATACAAGGCTGAACGCCCAGATCAGGAACAGGAATATTCCTGCTCCTGAGATACGTTTCCAGGGCGAGTCGCTGGCAACATGGAAGACTGCGGAGGGATGCCCGTAAAGGACTATATTACACAGTCTGTCAGTGAGCCGGATTTTATTGAGATTCCAATAAAGAAATCCTTGATGCGCCGTTGGATTGAAAAAAAGAGTCACAGCCGAAAGAATCCCTTTCAGGTAGGCCTCCGGATGTCTCAGGACCACGTAAGCCGCATCGGTCAGATAGGCACGCGAAAGGTGAATATAAATCTTGTTGTTAAGGTTCGGCGAGCCGGTGGATTTCGTTTCCTGGTCCAGTATCCGGATGCCGGTGGAGCCGGAGGGGGGCATGTCGATCTGGAAGTCCCGGTAAATCTGCAGACGGCTGAAAGGGAAAACCATCGCCAGTCCGCTCAACTCTCCGCGCTGATTCATTGCCACGCGTTTTTCAACAGGCAGTTGAAAGGTGGTGATTTTTGCAATGCTCATCCCGAACCAACTGCTGGTGGACAGGCTGTCGAAAAGGTAAAGGTTTCTGCATTGAAGCAACAGGATCAGCGCCAGCGGGATAATGGCTCCGGCTGCGACGGCCCGGCGGAAACCGGGCTGTTTTATAAGCAGGGCTGCGAGAACAATCATAAACCAGAAAGGATGGAAAAAACTGCGGACAAGCACAACCGTTCCCAGGCAGGTAAAAAACAGCAGGCTGTCAACAACGCGCTGACTTTTCAGGAACCGATGCAGAAACCAGGCCGCCGCCACGAGCAACAGCGTGACAGGGCAGGTGTAGAAAAGAGAGTTTTCGTAGACGATACAGGCTGGAGTCAGGATAAACACCCCGGTCAGAAGAAAACTTAGTCTTTGGGCCACTCCCAGACGAACCATAAGGCCGAATAGAAGGAGGCTCAAAGCCAGCCCGAAGAGCAGGTAAATGATGTTGAATACTTGGGAAAATCCATGAGGTGATATTTTGAGAACCAGTCCCAGAAACAGGTTGAACAGTGGAGGCTGGCCGTGCATGTACAGGACAGTATTCAGCAGATCATTCCGCAGAAGCAGAGGGTCGGCGAACTGGTCGAAATATTCAAGCGTCCCGCTCTGGAAGCGTATGCCCGCGAAATAATACGATACGCGGGACAGTATGAATAACCCGGTGATTCCGGCAAACCAGCGTAATGAAATGCAGGCTGAACTTGATGGAACGGCATCCCTGGTTTGTGCTTGACCGGGCATTAAAAATGCTCCAGATAACTTGATGGTTTTCCCGCCGAACAAGGATCAAACCCGGATTGCCGGCACAGATGCGGAAAGGATTTACCGTAAAAGCCGTTCTATTTTTTCGCCCAGTACGGCCCAGTCGTATTCTTTTACTGTCCGAAGGGCTTGCGCCGAAGCCGAATCATATTTTGTCTGATTGTCCCGGAATGCGCGGATAGCATCGGCCAGAGAGGCCGGACCGGTGTAAAAGCTCAGAGCTTCGGGGGCCTTTTGCGCCGTGAGTTCAAGCTCGCGGCAATGCGTGGCCAGCACCGGCTTGCCCAGCGCCCAGTACTCGAACAGCTTGACCGGGCTTACACGGTCGGTGAGCGCATTTATCCGGAACGGCGCCAGGCAGAGGTCCATCGAGGCTATCTGACGGAATACCTCCACACGGTCCAGCCGTCCCGTGAAAATAATGTTTTCCGGAATATCAACCCGTTCAAGCCGCTCGCGCGCCGGACCATCGCCAACCATGACGAACCGTACCTCGGGGAGAAGGCGGGCCGCGGAGCAGACTGTTTCAAGGTCCACCCACTCGCCGAAGAAGCCGACAAAGCCTGCCGTGAAAGGCGCTCCGGGTTCTTT
>CAYYNT010000094.1:0-11443 GCA_964473155.1 uncultured Gemmatimonadales bacterium
GAGATTGCAGCAATTTGCATAGAGCAAAATCGGGGACTTTTGGGACAGCCCCTTTTTCTTTTTTCCGCCGCCTCGTCTAAAACTCCAGTTCCACCACGGTGTCGACAGAATCGCGTTTCTCCGCAGGGATCGAGAGCACCAGGCCGAGCGGCCCGTTCTCGAACCGGACAGCCTTGCCATCCGCCAGAAGGCGCGCCGCGCGCACGGGTTTATCTGCCGGGGGAAGGCTCACCACGGCATCCGGTTCGAGGATATGAACATATACTTTTCCGGCTTTGCGCGTGCTGACGCCCCAGCTCTGCTGCGGCCAGGGACCGCCGCGCGTGCCGTAGACCGACTCGCCGTATTTTTTCAGCCATTTGCCCATACCGGCCAGGCGCTCCACCTGCTCGGGCTGGATCGTGCCATCCGGCCGCGGCCCCACGTTGAGCAGGAAATTGGCGTTGTTCCCGGCGGCTTTCACCAGATAATGCACAAGTTCCTTAACGCTCTGGAAAGTTTTCTCACGGCTGTCGTAGCCCCAGGACTCGCCTATCGTGGCGCAGGTTTCAAGCGGCAGCGCCGAGATGCCTGAGCCTTTGCTGTAAGGGCTGGCGCCGGGCAGGCCTTTTTCGAACATCTGGAAATCCTCGCCCGGGAAAGGCGCCACATGGTGGTTGCTGCCCACCAGGGCCGCAGGCTGGAGTTTGTGAATCAGGCCGTAGGTGCGCTCCAGCCGCCAGTCCCCGTCAGGCTTCTCCCACATCCCGTCGAACCATATTCCGCCGATCGGTCCGTAGCCGGTGAGAAGCTCGGTGAGCTGTGTGTCCATGTAATCCAGATATTTGTTCCAGTCGCCGCTCTGCGGCCGTCCGTGGTCACGGCTGGTGCCGCGTGGCCAGTAATCCGGGTTATGCCAGTCGAGCTGTGAATGGTAGAAGAAGAGCTTAATCCCTTGTTTACGGCAGGCTTCGGCGAGCATGGCGAGCACATCGCGCCTGTAGGGCGTGCGGTCCATGATGTCGTAATCGCTCACCTTACTGTCCCACATCGCGAACCCGTCATGGTGCTTGCTGGTGATCGTAATGTAGCGCACACCGGCATCCGCGGCCATGCGGCACCATTGGTCCGGGTCGAAATTGACCGGATTGAATTGCGGGGGAAGCTTTTCATATTCGCGGATCGGAATGTTTTCGTCGAACATCACCCACTCGCCCCGTCCTTCAAGACTGTAGACTCCCCAGTGGATGAACATCCCGAACCTGGCGTCCTGGAACCATTCGCGCGCCGTCAGGTTTTCCGGCGCGGGTGTATATTCCTGTCCGCGGACCTCGGCAGCACAGGCAAAGAGCAACAGGCAGACCAGCATTGACATTGTTTGTTTCACAGAGCCTCCTGTATCGAGCGAGATCTAAATTTTATTATTTTCTGTCCCAGAGCAGCTCGATTGTCAGGCCACCCGCTGAATCGGTGTCCAGGTAGGCGAAACGCCCGTCCACCCGCTCTCCCTGGCCCCAGGCCCCGTCCTGGCTGACCTCCACCCCGCGTTCTCTGAAAAGGTCCACCGCCTTGTCCATGTCGCTCACATTGAGAGCGATATGCTGGAACCCCTCGCCGTGCCGCTCCAGGAACTCCTTGTAGATGCTGCGGCCGGCCGTGGGCTGGATTATCTCGAACGTCGTCGAGCCGGCCTTGCTCCAGCCCATGTGCATCAGGAAATCCTCGCGCTCGCCGCGATAGCGCCGTCCGATCCCGGCGTTGTCCCGGTCTATCCCCCGCACCGGGAAGCCCAGCCTTGAATAAAAGTCACAGACCCGGTCGATATCGCGGACAACGCTGGCGTATTGAACTATCTGACCGAACGGATAAAGATGGTTTTCCTTTGTCGGGGCCCCGGATTGTTTCTGTCTTATCTGGTTCGGATCATACACCAGCTCGAAAGTCAGGCCGCCGACAGGCTCGCTGTCCAGGTAGGCGAAGATTCCCTCTCCGCCCGAGTTCTTGAATGTCCCGCGCTGGACTGTCTCCACTCCGGCCTTGCGGGCGCGCTCGATACAGGATTCAAGGGCTTCGGGGTTTTCCAGGCTGAATGCCAGGTGCTGTACGCCCTCGCCATGGCTGGCCGCGAATTCGTGGTACAGGCTCTCGCCCGCGGCGGGCTGGAACAGTTCGATCCCCACGCCGCCGAGCGTTGTCCAGGCCCAGCGCAGGCGGATATCGAGCGGCTTGCCCCGGTACTGTCCGCGGATACGATGGTTTTCATCAACAGAGAACCCCCTGAGACCGGCTTTTTCCCAGTACTGAACGGTCTTGTCCAGGTCTTTCACCACCCAGCCGAGGTGCGAAACCTCGCCGAACGGCGGGGGCGCGGGCGAAACGCTTTCTTTGTCAGGACAGGCGAAGAGTATCTCCTGGCCGAGAGCGGGTAGAGCCAGCGCGCTCCCGGTTGCAGTCAGAAATCTGCGCCGTCCGATCACCGGTTTTTCCCTTTTCATTTCAGCTCCGCAGATGGATGATTAAGGGAGACAAACGACAGAAAGAATGATACAATGCTATCAGCCTGAGCTGACTGCGTCAAGAAACTAATATCCGAAAAAGGATTACGACAGAACTTGCTTTTTGGGTGGATAAATATTTAAATAAGAAAGAGAATCAAAATCAAAAAGGCCAAATGAATATATATTGTTAAATTTAATAGAGAGAACAGCATGTTTACGGCAAACAGCAGAATCCTCTCTACGGAAACAGGGTGGCGGCGCACCATACAAGCAGCCTAGCCCGCGAATCGTTCGCGGATCGTTTTAACCGGAATGCTTTCTCGGTTGCATGTGCAATCTTTTTCCAGGTGAGCTTGTCTCTTGCATGGACAATTTCAACCGGCCGGCCTGATTATGCGGATGACGTGAGCACGGCGCAGGGATATCATTCTTTACTTCAATAAGGTGAACAAAGGCATAAATGGAAACCAGAATAAAAGTGAATCGTTCGCAGACGGGTTCTGGATCCGGGTTAGAATATGCGGGAAAATGGAGCCAAAGAAAGCATGATTGAGGCTCGCGCCGACCGTGGAACGGTGGCCGCGGCTGTGGATGTGCTCTCGGGCGATTCGAGCCGCAGGGGGCTGGCCCGGCTTATGCCTTTTCTGGGGCCGGCTTTTATTGCATCGGTGGCTTACATAGATCCAGGTAATTTCGCCACGAATCTGGAAGGAGGAGCGAGGTTCGGTTTCACTCTGGTCTGGGTTGTGGTGGCCAGCAATTTGATCGCCATGCTGGTGCAGACACTGGCGGCCAAACTTGGGATCGCCACGGGACGGAACCTGGCGGAAATGTGCCGCGAACGGTATCCATTCTGGCTGGTTGTGGCAATGTGGGTAGTAATGGAACTGGTGGCGATGGCCACCGATCTGGCCGAATTTCTGGGGGCGGCGATCGGATTCAATCTTCTGTTCGGCATGCCTCTCTGGGCGGCCGGTCTGTTGACCGCTCTGGTGACTTTTGTTATCCTGGGCCTGGAACGGTATGGATTCCGTCCCATGGAAGCAGTGATAACCTCCCTGGTTGGAGTGGTGGCACTCTGCTATCTTGTGGAGATGTTCATCGTGCGTCCCGATGCGGCGCTGATTGCGGGTAGTTTCATGCCGCCGCGTTTTGCCGGGCCGCAGAGCGTGCTGCTTGCGACCGGAATTCTGGGGGCCACAGTAATGCCGCATGTAATTTTCCTACATTCTGCACTGACTCAGGGACGGATACGCACGCGCGACCCGCAGAAGCTGCACCGGCTGTTCCGTTTTGAGATGATGGATGTCGTGCTGGCGATGAGCGTGGCCGGAGCGATAAATGCAGCCATGCTGATCATGGCCGCCCAGACATTCCACACCCGCGGGATGGTCGAGGTAAACGCTATCGAGAAAGCCTATTTGACCCTCGAGCCTATACTGGGATCCATGTCCAGTCAGATATTCGCCATCTCGCTGCTGATGGCTGGATTGTCGTCCTCTGCAGTAGGTACGATGAGCGGACAGACAATCATGCAGGGTTTCATAAACCGGCACATCCCGGTCTGGCTGCGGCGGGTGGTCACGATGCTGCCCGCGCTGATAGTAATTTTCCTGGGTCTCGACCCCACCTGGACTCTGGTGTTGAGCCAGGTTGTGCTCAGTTTCGGCCTTCCTCTGGCGGTCATCCCCCTGGTGATGTTCACCGGCAGAAAGGATCTGATGGGCGTGCTTGTCAACCACCGTCTGACCACAGGGCTGGCCTGGTGTGCCGCCGGACTGATCGTTTTGCTCAATCTGTTTCTGGTTCACCAGATAATCTTAGGGAACTGAGGCTATGTTCAAACATTTGCTCGTACCGTTGGACGGTACACCGCAGGCAGAGGCAGCCGTGTCAACCGCGTCCGCTTTGGCTGAACGTTGCGGTGCACGGGTCACTCTGCTGCATGTGATAGAGAATGCCGCTCCCGAGGAAATTCACGGCCAGCGTCACCTGCGCAACCGGGCAGAGGCTCAACCTTACCTTGAAAAAGTGTCGAGACAGTTCCCGGCGGGAATAAACGTCATAACACACGTGCATGAGGAGCGTATTGAGGATGTCGCCAAGTCCCTGGCAGAGCATGAGGACGAACTGTCGCCTGACCTGCTGGTGATGTGCGCTCATGGCGGCCCGCGTATGCGGGATATTCTGCGCGGCAATCTGGCTCAGCAGACTCTGTCCCGTGGCTTAACCCCGATACTTCTTCTAAAAGGAAGGACTTTACCAGAAATATTCCAGCGGATTCTTGCACCTCTGGACGGCAATTCGGAGCACGATGAGCGTTCACTCCCAGCGGCAGCCGGGATGGCAGCCCTGTGTGGAGCGGAGTTGAACCTGCTTTATGTCGTGCCGGAGGGAGTGGCTCAGGCTGGACGGCGGATGGATGTGAGCCATCTTCTTCCCGGAGCCAGCCAGGCCCTGCTCGATCTGGAGGAGCAGGACGCTGTGGCCTACATCGAGCAACGCCTGGCAGAGGTTCAGCTCAAGGTGAACCGGGTCCGAGGAGCAATCTCCCGAGGCCGCCCGGTGGACCGGATCATTGAATATGCCAGCGGCCAGCACTCCGACCTTATCGTGCTCAGCACTCATGGGCGGGCCGGGACACGGGCTTTCTGGTCAGCCAGCGTGGCCTCGCGTCTCGTTTCACGCCTGGAAACGGCTTTCTTTCTTGTCCCAGCCATCGAAGACTGAACTCAGAATTCTATTTGACAGCGGTTGTATCGCCGGGAGTCAGTCTGTACATGTCGGTGCGGCGGCTCCAGAGGATGCCGCGTTTCGCCTGCGACAGGTCCACCGTGCCGGTTATCATCTCCTCTCGTTCCTGATTGCTTTCCGCCACCAGCAGGCCGTTCGGGTCGACAATATAGCTTTTGCCCGCCTGGACCGGCCCGGCGCAGTTGCAGGATACAACCCAGTAATTGTTCTCTGCGGCGCGGCTGCGCAGATGCGCCTCCCAGACCGGCGTTTTCCAGGCATCCCCGCCCGCGGCGTGCGAGACATGGAAAACCACCTGAGCGCCCTGCAGGGCCAGGATGCGCCAGGCTTCCGGGAATCGGGCGTCATAGCAGATCTGTAAACCGTACCGCATGCCCTCGTCCTCGAAGGCTTTGATTTCCAGCCAGCGACCGTAGTCCCTGCCGCCTGTACCGTGCACCTTTCCATAGCTGGATCGTATTTCTCCGCGGTTGTCGATAGCGTATACCATGTTATAATAACGGCCCTCGCTCTGCGTGGAAGAACCGACAACCACCCACAGCCCGGCTTCACGGGCGGCGGTTTGCACGGCTGCCAGAGCGGAGTCCAGCAGCGCGCCGGACGGATAGTCTCCCTGAGGGTAATGCAGCGGGAAATAGCCTGACAGAGCCGTCTCCGGGAAAAGAACTATATCCAGTCCCAACCTGTCCGCCTGGCGGATGAAGGAGATCACTTTTTCCGTATTGGCCCGGACATCCTCCGTGATGAATATCTGGGCGCAACCGGCCCTGAATGGCCGTGAGAAATCGGCCGCGTCGAGGCGGGTGGCCCAAAAACTCATGGCCAGTATGAAAACACATGCCGGATGTCTCACCAGATGCCTCCCGGGTAGAGCGAATCAGCGACCGCGCTGTCATAGGTGGTGGTGCTGTCCATGGGATACTCTTTCAGCCATTCGCCGTTCACCGGGTCAATGGTCTCGATTTTGACGCTGGAGAACAATCGCGCGGCGATATGCGTGGGCGAAAGGCGCTCCGGGTCCTGTTTCATCAGACGGTAATTCACCGCCATGTCTAGGACGCTCCAGCCACTGTCCGTGCTGTCGGGCGGAAGGATCGTCGGGTTGCCGAACTCGTTGGTGAACGGAACGAACAGGCACCAGTGCGCCTTGTCCCAACGCGGCTCCTGCACCAGGACCTCACAGTTGACATCCGCGATGATGAAACTCGGGCGGGCGGCGAAATCTATGCTGGTGGCCAGTTCCTGGAACAGCCAGCTCATCGTGCCGCATTGACCCCAGCCGTGCATCAGTATCCCGCGCCCCTTGGTGATCCAGGCCCCGTTGTGCGGGGCCACGGCGGCCATGGCCCAACGGTTGAGCATGCCCAGGGCTTTCAGACGGCTTCCGGTGAGCTGGAAGAAATGTTCGTATATCGGCAGGGCAATGCGCCGGTAAGCCCAGACCTCGGCCGGGTCGGCGCTGTTGACGCAGGGATGCTTGAACTGCGGGACATGCGCCTGGAGTTCCGGGACCGCTTTGACCGGATTGGCGGGACGCGGGACATCCGCGCCCAGCATGGTCAGAGCGCGAACCGCCTGCCAGGTGGCTCGCATTTCACTGGGCGGGGGAAGGAAGATGTTGCCGTTGACCCCGAAACGTCCGAAACCTCCATCCGCATTCTGCACCGAACCGAGCCAGCGGATGCAGTCCTTGAGGGGCAGCGGGGCGCGCGAGTGGTCGCGGTCATCCAGCGGGCGGCCGAGCAGGCGCATGGCGTACACCGCCGAATACGTGTCCTCGGTCCGCGAAAAATGATCCTGGCTCCAGCCCTGTCCGTGTCCGGCCTCAAACCCGCCATCCGGCTCCTGACCGTACATGCCGAGCAGGAACTGCCGCATCCGGTCCGGCTGGCGGGGCTGCGCGCCAAGAAGCTCCAGGCAGCGCATGGCATAATAACATCCAGCCACCGAACTGTAATGCCAGTCGGCGTTGAGCGCGAACCCGCCGCGGTTGTCGCC
Organism: uncultured Gemmatimonadales bacterium; assembly: GCA_964473155.1. GTDB lineage: Bacteria > Gemmatimonadota > Glassbacteria > GWA2-58-10 > GWA2-58-10 > JAJFUG01. The sequence continues at coordinate 7,230 of CAYYNT010000094.1, forward strand.
GGTCTCCTGCTGCGCAAGGACATATTCAAGAGTCTTTGCCGAATCGGGCAGAGGCTGACCCAGGGCGCGCAAAGCGCCAAGCGCCCAGAAAGTGGTGAACAAAGCCTCCTGGCTGGCCCCGAAACAATACTCGTAAGCGTCGTAACCGCCGTTTTCATGGCGGCGGCTGTCGATGAACCCGCGGACACCCTGCGGGTCATCCGTCCGGGCGCCCAGAAGTTGCAGCGAACGCACGGCCCAGTAGGTGGCCTCGATGGTGCTTTTCGATTTCCAGGGCATCGGCTGGCCGTTGAAATAATCGTCCGCCTCCAGGAAACCGCCATCCTCCTGACGGCGCGCCTGAATCCAGGCGATAAGGCTGTCTCTGTTGGAAAGGCCTTCCAAAGCTCCCAGCGTTTCCAGCGCTTCCAGGGCCATCCCGGTGCAGATGGTGGAGGCGCTGTCACCCGGATACCAGCCGAACCCGCCGGAGCCTGCGCGGCAGGCCAGGATCCACTCTACCGTGGGGTGAACCTCTTTTGAGCTTTCAGCCGCGGGCCTGTTGCTGTTGCAGGCTGATACAGCCAGACCGAGAGTTATGCAGGCGATCCAGAAGAACCGCAACGAGTTCCGATACATACCGCTTCTCCGGATGGTGGTTGGGTGGTGTATCCGTTAAATGTTTTTGGCAGTCGTTTCGTGCAGTGCGAACAGTGGTGAATTTAAAGCCGTTCCGTGGCCTGAGTCAAAGGATTATTCATAATAAAAAACGGGACGTCTTTTATGACGCCCCGTTTGCCGTGTTCGAAATTTATCCGCCGGAATCAGGATTTCCATTCGGTGGAAAGCACCGTGAAGCCCGTGGGACGGACTATCTCCGCCTTTACACGCAGCGGGTCCTCCTGCGAGAAAGCCAGCCCGGCTCGATACTCCTGGCCGGGGGACAGATCAGGCAGAGCGATCTCGTGACTTTCCATCGGCAGGCCGCCGAAGCCATAGACCACCCAGCGCAGGACATAACCTCTCAGAGAATAGGAAGGCAGGTCGTTTCTCAGACGGATGACAGCCTCGAGGCTGCCCGCCCGTCCGGTCAGGCTGAAACTCTCGACCGGGCTGGATTCTGCCTGCAGTATCTCCCACGAGGGCTTATGCTCGCCGTACAGATCAACGACTCCATGCACGCGCTGCTTCATCCGGTCTTCACCCTTGTCCCCTATATGCGTGCGATAATCGTTATAGCAGAAAAATATCGCACCGGCCACCCAGGGATAATCACGGAAGATCGAATCGTGGACGCGCAGGATTTCGATCCTTTTCGGGTCCCCGCCTGAGTGCGCGGGCCTGCATTCGCAATAACCGTACTCGCTGATCACCACAGGTTTATCGGGGAAAGCGGCGTGTATTGCCTCAAGGTTGCGCCGCATGTCCGCGGGGGTTCCCTCCATCCAGGACTCGTAGTATTCGTTCCATTCAACGAAGTCCATCATCCGCGAAATATCCGTGCCGGGATCTTTTTGAAGTGAGTTGGAGGCGTAAGTGAGAAGCCTGCCGGGGTCCAGTTCCCGTGCGCGCTCGTACATGCGGCGGGCGAATTCGGCCGCTACAGGATTCTGGCCGTCAATCTCGTTGCAGAGTCCCCAGGTGACCACGGAGGGGTGGTTGCTGTCCCGCCGGATCATCTCCTCGAGCTGTTCCAGGCCGTTAGCCATAATAACCGGATCGAGCCTGTCTCCCATGCCGTTGAACGTAGCCGGACCCCAGCAGGGGACTTCGATCTGAATAAGGATTCCATTCCGGTCGCACCAGTCCAGAACGCGACGGTCCTGCTGCCAGTGCACCCGGCTGAAAACGCAGTTGAGCTCTTTCATCTCCGCGTGGTCGCGCCGGATCAGCTCCTCCGGCTCCGCCATTCCGTAAAGCGGATGACTGCCGCCCATGCGCTCCACTCCCATCAGACGCACCGGCTCGCCATTGAGCAGAAATTCCGTGCCGCGCACCTCGAAACGCCGCACCCCGAAAGTGTCAGCCAGGCTGTGTACAGGTCTGCCGTCTTTGACAAGGCAGGCCTCAATCCGATACAGGCCTGGATGGTCAAAATGCCAGAGACGCGGGTTTTCCAGAACGGCTTGCGGAACCGTAAAATCCCTGGCAGCGCCGGTTTCGAGAGACGCTTCCATCGCTGGCAGGCGCAGGACTGTCAGTCCACTGGATTCATCCACAATCCGGCATTCGATATTGAAATCCGCGGATGCTTTCGCGGCATTACACACGCGCAGCGCCGGCTCCAGTTTTGCAGCCGTGAAATTATCATCCGGAATGGCCCGGATTGACAGCGTCTCGATATACAGCGGTCCGGTGATCAAAAGACGGGCCGGCCGGTATATGCCGCCATCCACGGTCCAGTCGAAGGATTTTCCGAACGGCAGCATCCGCTCATCGAACGAATTATCCACCCGCACCGCCAGAGTGTTGCGCTCTCCGGCGCGGACGGAGGATGTCAGGTCGAGCGTGAGGGCCGTGTAGCCCTTTCGCAGGTGTTCTCCCGCCGGCTGGCCGTTGACCCAGACCTTTGCGCTGTGGTAAACCGCCTCGAACTCGGCGCGGATGACAGCGCCATCCGGCAGTTCAGGCAGATCGAATTCACGCCGGTACCAGGCCGCGCCCATGTAACCGGCGGTGTCTTCGCGTACCTGCCAGGTGTGCGGGGTCCGGACAAGCATCCAATCCGCGGCGTCAAGGGCCATGGACTGCCACGACTCGTTCTCTCCTTTGTTCTCCGGGTCGGTGCGGAATGACCATTCCCCGCATAATGGAATAACCAGACCTTCCGGCGGAATCGGGTTTCCCGGCGCAGGTCTGTTATCGCGGCAGCCAGGCACAGAAAAAATGGCGCCTGCCGAGGCCGCTCCGGAGATGAACTCTCTGCGGGATAATCCTGACATGGTCGTATCCTGCCGTTGAAAGGTGTTTTGATAAGAGTGCAGCCGGAGTGGAGGGGCCGGGAGGTTGCGGTAATATGCCGCAGCCTCCCGAGTGTTTTATGAATATAACGTCAGGTTGATGCCGCTGTCGAGTTTTTCAGTTTCCCGTGATGGTGAAGAGGGTTTTAGCGGTGGTCAAGTAAACCTGTGCCTGTATCTGAATCTGACCCGGCGCGTAGGTCGGAGTGACTTGGATTCTTGCGATACCGGCGGTGTCGGTGATCGCGTAGGTGGCGGAAAGGTCCGCGGTGCCCTCGAGGACTTTGAAGTCAACCCTGACATTGGGCTGACGGCTGCCGATATTGTTGGTTACTCCTGCCCCGATGGTGACTTTCTGGCCGAGGGGGACGCTGGCATTGTTACCGGCGGCGGTGAAGATATTGTAGGTGATATCCGTTCCGGCCGGAGTGTTTTCATGGGGTCCGTAACAGGCCACGGCCCAACAGAGGGCTGCGAAGAGGATAACAGCCACGGCAGCTTTGAGGTTCAGAGTCTGTTTTTCTTGTCCTGTAAGCATGGTCCTGCCTTCGTGTCAATTAAGCCCTGTGCCGGGGCGTTAAAGAAGCGACTCCCGGCCCGGCAGGGGCCGGGCCGGGAGTCAGGGTTACAAGGGGTCAATCACCCCCGGGGAGGTCAGAAGCCGAACGAAATGGTAAAGAAGTTATCGGCTGAGAGACGTCCCTTGTTGCGATAGGCATAGCTGAAATTCAGCGCCTTGCCGGCGATGGTCCTGGAGATGCCGCCGCCGAAGCTGATGCCGCGCATCTTGCCATCGTCGCTGCCCAGGTACTCGTAACCGAACTGGTCCACGTCATCGCCGAACTCATCGGTCTGGATGAGCCAGCCCATGCGCAGCGCGCCGGACATGTACGGGGTGAAGTTGTAGTTCAGCTCCGTGCCGGTGGCGTAGCTGAGCGGAGTGTTGCTGGGTCTCCAGAGCTCGGCTGCGGCCAGCCAGTTGGCCTTTTCGCTGGTGAGCAGGTTATAGGACAGAGCGATCTTGACCACCGTGGGCAGACGGTAAGTGTGGGTCTGCCTGTACGCCCAGCGCGTAGCCCTTCTCGGCAGGGCGTAGGGATCGGTTGAGTAATCGCCATAACCGGTGGGGATCAGCCCGCCGGCGGACTCGGGACCGACTTCGTACAGGAGGTTCGGACCGCGCATGGTGACGTTGGAGCCGAGGTTCTGGATAGCGAAGGCGAAACGGATTTCGCGGTCCAGGAACTCGGTGTGGTAGATGGCTCCGGCGTCAAC
>CAYYNT010000095.1:0-11266 GCA_964473155.1 uncultured Gemmatimonadales bacterium
GATAGTTTTCCTTGAGCCAGGGAATGATGATCGAGGTGTCCAGCCCGCCGGAATACGCCAGCACGATCTTATTGACTTTCTTCTTCATCTGTAAGCTCCCATTCAACTTAACGTTAGTTTGTGTATCAGTTGTCATTTCGTTATCATCGTGGAAACGGTCTTGCCCTCCAGATAGCGCTCCAGCCCCTGGATGTCGGTGATGAGCACTTTCTGCACGCCGCCCTCCAGAGCGGTCAGCGCGGAACGGACTTTCGGCACCATGCCTCCGGTGATCACTTCCATCTTGATCAGCTTTTCGGCGTTCTCGCCGCTGAGCGCGCCAATCTCATGGTCGCCCTCCAGGACGGCCGGGACGTTGGAGAGAAACACCAGTTCGGCGGCTTTCAAGCCCACGGCGGCTTTCTGGGCCACATGGTCGGCGTTGATGTTCAACACCGACCCGGACTCATCCTGGCTGACCGGCGAGACGACCGGCAGCCAGCCCAGTTCCAGCATGCGGTGCAGAATAAGGACGTTTAGGAGGTTCGGCTCGCCCACATGGCCCAGCCCGGCCGGGGAGGTGAGCTTTTTCGCCTTGATCAGGCCTAAATCGCGGCCGGAAAAACCGAGAGCTTTCAATCCCTTTTTCTGCAGCTCGCCGGTGATGCGCTTGTTGACCAGGCCGGACAGAACCATCTCCACCACCTCGATGGCTTTGTCATCGGTGACCCGCAAGCCCTCGACAAAACGGACCTCCAGGCCCAGCTTGTCAAGAAGGCGTCCTATCTCCTTGCCCGCTCCATGCACGATCACAAGCGGACGCTTGACCGAGGCCACCACGGCGCTCATGCGCTGCAGGAACTCGGGACTGTCCACCTCGCCGCCGCCTATTTTCAGGACCATCGGTTTACGGTTGTCCATTCAGTCAGGCCCTCACGCTTGGGATTTCCAGCCCGGTGGTTTCTTCCAGGCCGAACAGGATGTTGAAATTCTGAAGCGCCTGGCCCGAGGCGCCCTTGATCAAATTGTCGATGGCCGAGGTGACCACAGTGGTCCTCGTGCCCGGAACGCTGTGCAGGCCGATCACGCAGAGGTTGTTTCCCCGCACCCAGGAAAGCTGCGCGCCCTGGCCCTCGGGCAGGACACGGACGAAAGGCTCGCCGCGATAGGCTTCCTCATAGGCGGCGCGCAATGTGGCTGCATCCGCCGAGGTCCGCAGGTACAGGCAGGATAGTATGCCGCGGCTCCAGGGAGCGAGCTGGGGGGTGAACACGACTTTCAATTCCTCACCGGCCAGAGAGCTCAGGACTGCCTCCATCTCGCCGACATGACGGTGCTGGCGGCCGACCTTGTAAGGGAGGATGTTCTCGTTAACCTCGGTGAAATTGTAGGCCAGATCGGCTTTACGTCCGGCCCCGGAAACACCGCTCTTGGAGTCGGCCAGTATCTCGCTGCCCGGTTCGAGCAAGCCGCGGGCGACAAGGGGCGCGGCGGCCAGGATGACGCTGGTGGTGTAACAGCCTGGATTTCCCACGATCCGGCTGTGGGCGATCCGGCTGCGGAACAGCTCGGGCAGGCCGTAACAGCTCGATGGCAGAAGACCCGGAGCGGCATGCTGCGTACCGTACCACTGCTGGTAAACCGCGGGATCCTCGAAACGGAAATCGGCGCTCAGGTCGATTATTTTCAGTCCCGGCCGGTCGATACGGGCGATGGTCTGCATGGCCGTGGTGTGCGGCAGGCAGGTGAAAACCGCATCCACCGCCGAGGCGTCCTCGGAGGCGCTGGGAGTAAGCTCTTTATCGATGGCACAGGGAAAGACCTGCGAGAACTTTTTCCCCTGGTATGTCTCGCTCGTGATGAATTCAAGGCTCACCCGCGGGTGGCCGAGCAGAAGCTTGAGCAGCTCGAACCCGGTGTAACCGGTGGCCCCGTATACGCCTACCTTTATCATTCTGTTTCACCACCTCTCTTAGAGAAAATGTTCATGCAAGCCTGGGTTTGATACCTGTCTTAACTGGTCATTCTGCTTTCAGTTCGGTGAAAGCAGCAAAGCCAGTGAGCCGGGAGTGCAGTACAGTTTGCAGTAGGGGCGACCGGCCGGTCGCCCCTACAACTGAACGAATCATCTGCCCGTGGTGCAGGGTCCGACCGCGTCTTTCTGTCCTTTTACACGAGACGGAAAAAGTCAGGTCTAAATCAAGCCTGTAAACGGGCCCTGGTGCGGACTTTTCCCCGGGTATTAACTGTCCGCTGTTTCAGCTTTCCAGCGAGAAGAGCGACCGGAAGCGGGAGAGCACTCCGGAGGCAAGATCACTGTCGCGCAGGACCACCAGCACGGTGTCATCCCCGCCCACTGTGCCCATTATCTCGGGCCAGTCCAGGGAATCGACCGCCGCGGCCACGGACTGGGCAAATCCCGAACGGGTCCGGATGACCACGAGATTCGCCGAGTTTTCCACCGCACAGACCGAACCCTCTGCCACCGGGGTGCTCCAGCCGTGATCCCTCCGGGTGACGTAGCGGTAGACTCCCGAGCTGTCCGCTATTTTTACCAGCCCCAGGTCGCGTATATCACGCGAAATAGTGGCCTGAGTGGTTTCGACCCCGAGCTTGCCGAGCCGTTCGAGAAGGTGTCCCTGGTTGGCGATCGGTTCATTGGCGACGAGTTTCAGGATCAGGCTGCGCCGCTGACGTTTTTCATCTGCCATGGTTTTGTTTTGAATAAAGGATGAATAAATATACAAAAGGATTAATAAATTTACAATTGCAGGCTTTCTTTGTCAATAATGTTCACGGATCGGGAGATGTGGCCTTATTGTAGTTTCCGGCACAGCGCGGGTATTGCGTTAGCGTGGTCATGTCGATAAGTTTGCTCAGCGATGATACAGAGTAAGAGCTGAAATAAACGGACTTTTTATTACGGACAGATGGGGAACACTCAAAAGGATACGGAACAACGGATGAAGATAGAAAAGCACCTGGTCATTCCGGGAAAACTTCATTATGTGCGGGGTGGCAAGCCGTCCGTGGAATGCATACTCTGCGCGATACGAGACCGGGACGAAAAAGTGGTGTCTCTTGAAGTAATGCGCAGCGGCCTGATGATTGTGTCGCTGAACCTTTACCCTTACAATCCCGGTCATCTGATGATTTTCCCATCGCGCCACCTGACTGACATTCGCCGCCTGACAGGTGAGGAAGCGCTTGAGATGAACCGCTTGCAGAAACTGAGCATGGATGTGCTGGATGAGCTGTACTCTCCGGCGGGCTATAATGTGGGCTACAATATCGGGCCGACCAGCGGGGCGAGTATCGAGCACCTTCACTGCCACCTGGTGCCCCGTCACCGCAACGAGATCGGCCTTCTGGAGATGATCAGCCAGGGATCGAGAGTCCTGGTCGAGGACCCCAACGAGACCCTGTCGAAGCTGCGCGCCGCTTTCGCGGCCCGCGGAGAAAACGCCGGCTGACGCCCGGCCACCACCGGAACGGAGAACGCCCGTGAAAAGCAGCTCCGGAAGCATCCCCTTTTATCTGCTCATCGTTTTTGCCATGTCCGCCGCCTGTTCGGTCAAACCGCCGGCCGGGCCCGAGAAGGACGTTCTGGCAGACGGTACGCAACGCAAGACCATGATAAGCCGGAAAGCAACGCAAGCTCTCACCGTGGACGGCTGGCTGGATGACTGGAGCGGGGCTGATTCGATCCTCCTGGACGATCCCTCGCCGGTGGCCGACCCCAACCGGGTAAAAATTTTCACCCTCTGGGACGAGAATTACCTGTACGTGGGTTACGAGGTGCGGGACCAGTATCTGGTGGGATTCCAGACCGAACGCGACCACAAGGCGCTCTACAAGGACGATATGATCGAGGTTCTGCTGGACCCCCGTCGCGATGCCACGGACAAGTGGCTGGAGGATGACATAGTCTACCATGTGAACGTGCTGGGCCAGGTGAAAGATGACCGCGGGACGCCCGAGGGGAAGAGCGACGCCGCATGGCAGAGCCAGGCCCAGTTTGCGGTGGGCCTGGAAGGGACGCTCAACGATTCCACGGACCTGGACACCGGATTCAGCGTGGAGCTGGCGATTCCCTGGAGCGAGATTGGGATTAATCCCCGGCCTGGGGTGACGCTGGGAATAAATTTTGCAGCCGGGGATGCCGAGGGGCCGGATGAGCACCTGTGGGACTGGTGCGGGGCCAGCCCTTTCCGTCAGCCCGCGGTCTATGGCGTGCTGCGGCTTGAATGATCCGCTAAGGTCGCCATTTAACAGGAGATTGACCAGGATGAGCCGGATTGCTGCTGTCGCAGTGTTTTGCCTTGCCTTGTCCGCTTCCGGACTGTTCGCGCAGGAGATTCACCCGGAAAAAGGGCGCGAGCTGCTGGATGTCCAGGTGTTCAGGAGTTTGCAGGCCTATATGCTGGAAAAGCGGTTCGATGCCTGGATTTTCACCGGAAAGGGTACAGTAGATGATCTGACACGTGAATTCCTGGGAATCACCGCACCCACGAAACACCGCTGGTTTATCGTCTTTCCGGGAATGGCCACGGTTAAAAAGCCCTGTCTGATCTATCACCCCGAGGACGCGAAGGTTTTCGCCGGGTTACGGATGTACCCGCTGCCCTATAGCAGCCGGGCCGAGATGGAAAATCAATTCACCAATTACCTTTATACGTTCGTTCGTAAGATGGCGCTCAACTACTCCCCGCATTTTGAGATTCCGGAACTGGACCAGGCCGGAGCCGGGGTTGTGGAATGGTTGCGGGAGAAGAATTTTGAGGTGATTTCCTCGGGTTCGATACTCTCCTTTTTCAACACCCGCTGGATGATGGGCCATCTTGATTCTCACCGCGCGGCGGCTTCGGCTCTTGATTCGGTGCTGAGGCAGTCTGCGCTCTGGCTGGGGGACCGTCTGGCCGCGGGTAAAAAGACCACGGACCTGGACCTGGCGCGGGAGGTGGAGCGCGGGTTGAAAAAGGCCGGCCTGGAGAGCGCCGCGCCCGTGGCGGTCCGTCTGGACAGCCTGACCCGCTCCGAGGATTATTTCCCGGATAAAAAGAAAAAGCTGGAGATATCCCGCGGGAGCCTGATCTATCTGGAGGTATCCGCCCGCTGCAGAAAAGCCGAGTTGCCGATGCACGCGCGCCTGGGCTGGACAATGGTGGCCGACACCGCAGCCTTGCCCGCGCAGGCCGCGGAATGGCAGAATATAGTTAAAGCCGCGGACGCCGCGCTCGAGTATTTGAATTATCGGGTGCCATCGAAAAGGACGGTGCAGGGTTTCCAGGTTGATGATTCGGCGCGGGCTTTGCTTGGCGCTCCGGATGCCATGCCTCGGCCGCTGGGAGTGAACCTCAATCCCTGGGGCCACTCGTTCGGGGTGTGTTTCGACAACTGGCTGACCCACGATGAACGCGAGGTGATGCCGGGGATGGGATTCACTCTGGAGCCGGGGATCTGGCGGGCCGGATACGCGCTGCGCATGTGCGGCAACCTGTTTATCGCCTCCGGGGAAGGGGATGTGCGCAGCGTGGAGCTGAGCGCGCCTCTGCAGAGGAAGATCATCCCGCTGTTAGCCGGGGAGAAGGGTTTGAGGGAGGCGTTCGAAAAACCGGCGGAGTAAAATGACTCGGACAGGAGAGTCTTCTCAAGCAAAATGGTTTATAACTTATTGTTATAAATGTAATTATGGGGCACGGCACGCCGTGCCCCTACTTTTTGCGGCTTAAAGATAAGTCCTTATTGGATTGACTTGGAATATCAGATGGCAGGAGATACACACTGCTATGGCGGAAAAATAAAAAAAGGCCGTCCCATCGGGGGCGGCCTTTTACATTTTCTGAGATTTCACCGCTGTTCAGGCTAAGAGGTCTTCCAGCATGCTGTCGGCGATGGATGAGGCGACTTCGGGTGAATTATAGTAGCCTGAATCGATGCGCTGGCGTATCTGCTGCATACGTTCGTCATCGGAAAGACCAGCCTCTTCCAGGTTAACGCGCCCGGCCCCGGCGGCAAGCCGTCTGGCATTGATTATATCGCTCAGGGCGCCGCTGGACAGGATCGCCTCGGCGGTCTTTTCCACCACCTCATCGCTCAGCGGCGCGCCGCTGGCGATTCCGTTGCGCGCAGCCTGGACCTTGTCCTCGCGCACCTCGACAGGCTTTTCCCCCGCAGGCTGAGAAACGGCGGTTTCTCCCAACGCGCGCTGGAGTGAGCGCGCCTGTTCGGAGATTGTGACCGTATCGATCTTCAGGCTTCCGGAAACGCCCTCTTTCCCGGTCTTCGCTGCCGTATCCTTGGCTTTCTCGACCGGGGACTGATCTTTCAGGCTTTTCGCGTCGGTTCTCTGGAGATAGTTTTCTATTTTCATCGGCTTTCCTCTCGGATCGGTTCAACGCTGACGGAATTGCAGCGCCGAGCCTTATTCAAAGCCATGTTCCTGTTAACATCAAGCTTGTGTCCTGCCCATATTATCGACAGATACAGGGCGGGACTTTAACGGCCGGTTCAGGTTTTTATGTCCCTGAACCTGGCTTTCCCCTCCTCTGCATGAGGAGAATAACCAAGCAGCATTTTTTTCCCGGTCTTTACCCGGCGAAGCTTCCGGGCCAGGTCCTGCCTGATCTCGACTGCCCGTTCCAGGCTGGCCTTGTCAACCGCGGCGTATTTGTTCAGCCGTTCTTTGATCTCGCTCCACAGACTGCCGGTTTTTCCGGACACAACCGCGCCGCCGCCCTTCTGACTTTCAAATTTCTGTTTAACCTCCAGCAGGCGTTTGATTATCCTGTCCTTGCGCTCGATTATGCGGGGAAGCTGATCGAGCTGACCGCTGGCAAGCAGAATGTCCTGCTGCTCGACCAGGCGGCCGAAATTCTCGACCCGGGTCAGTTCCTTTTTAAGCTCCAGTTCCAGGTTCTCCTGGGTCTGTTTCAATCATCGGCTCCGGTCATTCGTTGCATGGGCATCAATCGATGAGTCATCCGCACTGGATGACTGCAAGAATCGAGCCGTACACACCATCCGGAGTCCAATCATCCAATGCGCCTCCGAAACAGCCTGAGACAGGGCAGCCGTGCCGCATTGGGCAAGATATTCCATCCGCTCAGAGTTGCACCCCGGCAATCGCTTCCTCCAGCACCTGCCGTCTCAGGCTGTCATCCTGAGGCCGTGGATTGGTCCGGATGCTGGTTGAGACCGGGGTCAGCTCCAGGATACGTCCTATGTCCGCCGGGGTTATTCCCAGCTCGCCAAGCGAGCGTTCCAGCCCGAGGCTGCGGTTGAACGCGGCCAGGGCGCGCACCAGTTCCTCGCCGCTCGCGCGGGCGCTGTCCTGCGGCCGGCAGCCGAAATACCAGGCCAGCTCGGCGATACGGTCATCCGCCCAGCCTAGGTTGGCTTTCAGGCAATAGGGCGTGAGTATCCCTACCAGCTTGCCGTGGGGAAGGTGGCGCAGGCTGCCCACGGCCATGGCCATCTCGTGGCCCAGTCCCACGCCCGTGCCGATCGACACTCCGCCGCAGTATGCCGCCAGGAGCATGTTGTGCCGGGCCTCCAGATTGTGGCCTTCACGCACCGCGAGTGGCAGGTTCACGCGGATCAGCTGCACGGCGCGGGCGGCGTGGGCCTGGACCAGGGCGTTGTTCGCCGTGGAGAGGTAGCCCTCGATGGCCTGGCCCAGGGCATCCAGCCCGGTGTCGCGGGTGATGCCGGGCGGAAGGTCCAGGCAGAGCGCGGCATCCAGCAGCACCACGGTGGGCAGCATGTCCCAGGAATAGACTCCTTTTTTCACTCCCAGGGCCGGGTTGGTGATCACGGAGACCTTGGTCGCCTCGCTGCCGGTGCCCGCGGTGGTGGGGATGGCGATGACCGCCGGGCAGCGCGGCTTGAACTGGAGTTTCTGGAGCTGGTAATCGGCCAGGGGGCCCTCGTGCAGGCTCATTATAGCGGCCAGTTTGACCGTGTCCAGCACGCTGCCTCCGCCCAGGGCGATAAAGACATCGCACCCGGCCTTGCGCGCCAGGGCGGCCGCGGCCTCGACGTCCGGGATGGCGGGTTCGGGCGGGACGCCCTCGAAGATTTCATATGCCAGACCGGCGCTTTTAAGCGACCCCTCCACACGGCCGAGAGCGCCGCTGCGCCGGGCCATGGATTTGCCGCAGCCGATCAGGGCTTTTTTGCCGAATTTCGCGGCCCACATGCCCGCGTTGTCCAGGCAGCCGGGTTTGGCCTCGATCCAGCGGGGCAGGGTGAAAGGCTCAACGGGTTGAAGCATTTTGGGTTCTCCGTTATCATAGACAGAAAGAACGGGCAATGATGCCCTGTGTAGAAGTATTTTCCGGAGGCACGGCGCGCCGCGCCCTTTTTACACACCCCGCCCCCGATTCCATCGGGGTCACCCCTCTCAAAAGCAGGGGATTTTTTAGCGAAGCCTCAACGCTTTATCACAAAAGCTAACTCCAATTTAAGCATAGGGCAACACCGAACTTGCCTGAAGGCCAAAGAGGTCATGAAATTGTAAGGGGTCGAAGACCCGCGCGCAGACTTCATTATTTGCCCCGGATATGTTATAATTGCACTGTAGCGCCTCCTTTCCAAGCAAACACCAAAAATCGGTCACAAAATGACTGTGCGGCGGATATTTCTCACGATTACCCTCTCGCTGCTGTCTCTGTCTGGCGGGCTGGCCGGGCAGAGCGCGCCGCCGCGCCTTGGACTGGCCCTGAGCGGAGGCGGGGCCAAGGGGCTGGCGCATATCGGCGTGCTGAAAGTGCTGGAGGAGGCGGGCCTCAGGGTGGACTGCATCGCCGGGACAAGCATGGGGGCGATAATCGGCGCGCTTTACGCAATCGGCTACAGCCCTCAGGAACTGGAACGGATCACCCTGGAGCAGGACTGGGGCAGCCTTCTGAGCGACCGTATCTCCCGGCGGCGCATTTCGATCGAGGAAAAGGAGGAGGAGGGCCGCTATGTCGGCTCTTTCCCGATCCGTAATTTCCGGGTGCAGCTCCCCTCCGGGCTGGTGGCCGGGCAGAAACTTTCCGCGCTTCTTTCGCGACTCACCCTTCAGGTTCATCACGTGGAGGATTTTCGCAGCCTGCCGCGTCCGTTTGTCTGCGTGGCCACGGACCTGGAAACCGGCGAGGCGGTGACCCTGGACCGCGGGTTCCTGCCGGACGCCCTGCGGGCGAGCATGTCGATACCCACTGTGTTCACGCCGGTGGAACTGGAGGGCCGTCTTCTGGCGGATGGATTCCTCGTCCGGAATCTCCCGGCCCAGGACGTGCGTGCGCTGGGTGCGGATGTCGTGATCGGGGTGGACGTCGGCGCGCCGCTGTACGACAAGAAGAAGCTGGACTCGTTCCTGCGCGTGACCGAACAGGTGGTGAATTTCCGCGGGGCGGAGTCCACGGCCCGTCAGCAAGGGCTGTGCACTGTCCTGATCCAGCCTGACCTGAGCGGATACACCAACACCGATTTCGCGCGGGCGGACTCGCTGATCGCGCGCGGGGAAGAGGCCGCGCGGGCCATGCTCCCGCGCCTTCGCGCCCTGGCGGACTCGGTCAGGGGCCTGGGCGGAGGCGGCGCCGCGCCGCACCGGCTCAGCCCGGTGGACCGTCTTTCCCTGACCGAGCTGCGATTCGAGGGTTTACGGAACGTGTCGCGGAGGCTGCTCGAAGGGCGCATGAAGATGCGGGTCCCGCGGGTTTATACGCCGGAGGACGTGGAACAGGCCCTGGAGCGGGCTTACGGAACGAATTTCTTCGAGCGCCTGACCTATCGCACTGAGCCGGGCCAGGAGGGGACCTGTCTGGCGGTGCGGGTGCTGGAGAAAAACGAGGACCAGTTCCGGTTTGGAATACACTATGACAACGAACGCAAGGCCGCGGTGCTGCTCAACACCACCTGGCGCAACGTGCTGAGCGAGGGCTCGCGCCTGATCCTGTCCAGCCGCCTGAGCGAGAACCCGGCGTTCGAGGGTTCTTATTTCGTTCAGACCGGCTGGCGGCCGGGAATCGGCCTTGGAATGAAAGTGAATTTCACCAATTTCGACATAATGACTTACACCGCGGCCGGAAGGCCGGAGGCGAATTTCGACTACGAAATGCTGCGGGCCGACCTGGTGGCGCAGACCATATTCTCAAATTCTTTCGCCCTGGGTGCGATTTTGCGCTACCAGGAATCCTCGATCCATTCCGTGTTCGCGCTCGACATGTATGACGATTGGCAATACGGCCTGGTCAACTATGTGGGCTTTATCCGATTCGACAACCTGGACCGCTCGGTCTACCCTCACAGCGGAACGAAAGTCTACGCCGAGGCGAAGCTCGTTTCCGACCCTCTTTCCAGTTTCCATCTCAAGGGCAAGAAACCGTTCCTGACCTATACTCTCAATCTGGAGCGGGCCATCCCGGTGGGACGGAGTCTGACACTGCCGTTGGCCTTTCACGCCGGCTGGATCAGCACCGACAACATCCCCAACGACTACCTGTTTTTCATCGGCGGATGCGACCCTGTGCTGGAGAACATTTTCCCGTTCATGGGCACGCGTTTCATGGAGCGGGTGGCCACCTCGGCGCTGGTTTGTCAGCTCGGTGCGCAGTACGAGTTTTCGAGAGGACGGTACATAATCCTGCGGGCCAATGCCGCGCGCACCAGGTTTGACCTTCAGGGCACGCCCTCGATGAGCGACCTTTTCGGCGGCGTGGGATTGACCCTGGGCCTGGAAAGTCCGATAGGGCCGCTGGAATACAGCCTGATGTACTGTGAGCAGCACAGGAATTTCCTGACCCATATCAATATCGGTTACAGGTTTTAGCCATCGTTTTCCAGTTTGGAAAGAGCAGCGCTGGAAGTAAGTGGCGACTTTGTTAAGAAAACAGGAACTAAAGGTGTGTTGATTTATTGGATTAAATCCCCCTCGATCCCAGCAATATCCGGTTAGGATATTGCTGAGAGGATCAAAAAAGTTTTACGGTCACGGTGCACCGTGACCCTACGTCGAAAGTCTCAGGAAAAGATAGACTTTTTCCGGCCCTCCGGCCTTATGTTTTCGGGTCTCGTTTTTCAAGCGGCCCGCCCAGGGCCGTCCGGGGCCGTATGTCCGAGCCACGCATAAAAAGCGGAGTAATTGCTACGGACACGCTCAAGCCTGGACAAGCCCTCGCGGCCGGGCGGGCAATCAGCGCCAGCGTCGCCCTGCAAAGCGGGCAGCGTGCAGAAGCCGCGGGTACACCGCAGGTTGAAAAAGAGGTATAGCCTGTGCGAGTTTACGGCCCCAAAGCGT
>CAYYNT010000096.1:0-10946 GCA_964473155.1 uncultured Gemmatimonadales bacterium
GGTCAAGCTGGGCCTCGGGCAGGGGGTAGGTGCCCTCCTGCTCGATCGGGTTCTGCGTGGCCAGGACAAAGAACGGCTCGGAGAGTGGATAGGTGCGCCCGCCAGCGGTCACCTGGTGCTCCTGCATGGCCTGGAGCATGGCGGCCTGGGTTTTGGGCGGGGTGCGGTTGATCTCATCCGCCAGGACGACATTGGCGAATACGGGTCCCTGGTGGAAGCGGAACCGGCTGGCCCCGTCGTGCTCCTGCTCCAGGATGTCCGTGCCGATAATGTCCGAGGGCATCAGGTCCGGCGTGAACTGGATGCGGTTGAAGCTCAGGTCCAGAAGGCGGCTGAGAGTGGAGATCATCAGGGTCTTGGCCAGACCCGGCACGCCCACCAGAAGGCAGTGCCCGCGGGCCAGGAGGGCCACGATCATCTGGTCCAGCACCTCGCGCTGGCCGACTATGACTTTACCGATCTCGGCATGTATTTTCTGTCTCGCTGCGCACAGGCGCTCCACTGCCTGGACATCACTCTGCGCCGCGGCTGGATTGTTTGCGGGCAATTAATCATCCTCCATTGTGATGTTTAGAGCCGGGACGCAAACTGCCGTGCCCGTTGCGATTTCGTTTTTGTCTGTTGTAGGGGCGACACCTGTGTCGCCAGTTCTGAATTGTCTCACGTTTCCAAATTATGGCACTGCATGCCGTGCATTAAACACCAAAACCGGGCGGCATATATGCCGCCCCTACGCCAGGTCCAGACAGTGATTTGAATACCAGGCAGCCGGGAATCCCTTTGAGAAAAGGGGGGAAACCTGCGCCCAGCGCCTATTGCAAACGCCTCCCCCTTTGAAAAAGAGGGATCGAGGGGGATTTAATCCAAACAATCGGGCACGGTGCGCCGTACCAAACGTCAAAAGCCGGGCGACACAGGTGTCGCCCCTACGAAAGGCCTAAGCCGTGATATGTATCCCAAGTTGCCTGTTTCCCCTTTTAGAGGGAGGTAACCTGCGCCCAGCGCCTGTAGCACGCGCCTCCCCCCTTGACAAGGGGGATCGAGGGGTATTTAATCCGTACACTCGGGCACGGCATGCCGTGCCAAACGTCAAAAGCCGGGCGACACAGGTGTCGCCCCTACGAAAGACCTAAGCCGTGATATGTACCCCAGATTGCCTGTTTCCCCCTTTTAGAGGGAGGTAACCTGCGCCCCGCGCCTGTCGCAAGTGCCTCCCCCTTTGAAAAAGGGGGAGCGAGGGGGATTTATCAAGATTTCCAGGCATGGCATGCCGTGCCAAACGTCTGAAGCCGGGCGACACAGGTGTCGTCCCTACGAAAGGCCCAGGCCGTGATATGTACCCCAGGTTGCCGGTTACCCCTTTGAGAGAGGTAACCTGCGCCAATAGCCTGTCGTACGCGCCTCCCCCTTTGGAAAAGGGGGAATCGAGGGGGATTTATCAAGATTTCCGGGCACGGCATGCTGTGCCAAACATCTGAAGCCGGGCGACAAAGGTGTCGCCCCTACGAAAGGCCTAAGCCGTGATATGTATCCCAAGTTGCCTGTTTCCCCTTTTAGAGGGAGGTAACCTGCGCCCTGCGCTTGTCGCAAGCGCCTCCCCCTTTGAAAAAGGGGGATCGAGGGGGATTTAATCCAAACAATCGGGCACGGCATGCCGTGCCCCACAATGGCCTTGCCTTTCAAAACCTCATCACGCTAACAGTGCGTGCGCCCGGCTGAGCTTGTCCGCCAGGGGCAGGCCATAGGCGCATTTCACCTTGCACTCGGAGCAATCGGAGCAGGCGGCGGCCCCTCTTTCGCCCAGGCGGGCGTAACCCTCGCGCGCCTCGGCGGTCATCTCGCCACCGTAGCCCGCGGCATACATCTGGAAGCGTCCCACCTCGGCCGCGTTCACTCCTTTGGGGCACTGGCCGCGGCAGGCGCCGCACATCCTGCAGTACAGCATCCCGTAGCGCGAGGCGTACTGCTCCAGAAGCTCGTGCTCGGCCTGGCCCAGGCCGCCCGCGCCCATGGCCGCAGCGTCCTCCTCGATCTGCTGGACATTGCCCATGGCCGTGGCCGTGGTCTTGACATACGGGCTTTGCAGCACCCACTTGAGCGCGGCGCGGTAGGTCTGCACACCCTGCCCGTCCTTGTGGAACCCGCCCGAGCAGGTTTTCATGGCGATAATGTCAATACCGGCCCTGCCGCAACGGTCAACCGCCGCACCGAGCGCCGGAGCGTCCCACTTGGCCGTGCTGCCGCCTAACATGTGGGTGAACCCGCCCATGAAATTGTAGGGGGTCATCACCACCTCGTAGAACCCGTCCTCCGCGGCGGCGTTCACCATGGCCGGAAGGTCGCCGTGCATGCTGAACCCCACCACCCGCGCCTTGCCCTCCTGTTTGGCCCGGCTCAGGAATTCCTTGTGCACCTCGCTCTTTATCTCGGAAATCTCCCCGATACCGTGGACCAGCAGGCAGTCGATATAGTCCGTGCCCAGTGCGGTGAGGCTGGCCTCAAGGTCGGCGCGCATCTTTTCCAGGCTGCCGGGCTGGGTCTTGGAGTTGATCACCACCTGCTGGCGGCGGCCCTTTATCACCTTGCCGACAAGCACCTCGTTCTGGCCGTTGTTGTACGAGCGTCCGGTGTCGAAGAAATTGATCCCGGCCTGCAGGGCGAAATTCATTAGCTGCGGGTCCATGGTGCGGCTGGCGCCGAAACCGATCTCTGTCACCTGTATTCCAGCCTTGCCGAGTGAACGGTATACCGGGCCGGTTTTTCCAGCGGAACTGACTGCGCTGTCCGCCGCCTGAGCGGCCGGGACAGCGGCGGACTGTTTCTGCTCCGGGGAACCGCAGGCAGCGCCCAGGCCCAGGCCGAGCACGGCCTTGCCGCAGCCGGAGATGAATTCTTTCCTGCCGATTCGGTTGTCATGCGCGGTCATGGTCGAGCCTCCTGGTAGCGTTGCCGTAACAAGCGGAGAATGACACAGATAATATGGGTTGAGGCAAGGCCTGTCAACGCTAATTGACCGGACTGTGGACAAAGAGATAGAAAACAGACTGAGTGTCAACGGGTTATACGGGAAATAGTTACTCGGCCCGCAAGATGTCTGTTTGAGTGGCAGGGTTTGGTAATTATCTAAAATAAAAGGAATTAGGCTGTTATATCTCTGAAACGGCGGTAGGGAACGTTTCTTGCAAATGTGCATTCAGAAACCAGAATCCAGTGAGGAGATATAACCATGCAGAAAAAGCTGGACGCCGCGGCGGACCTCTGCCGCATGATGTTCCTCATTACCGCGGTCAGCGTTCTCTGGGGCGTGGACGCCATGTTCGAGCGCAACCCGGAAAGCTCCTCCTTGCGGCAGGCCGGCCCGCGTTCGGGTGAGCCGCTGCCCTGAACCGTCCCGTTCAGCAGCGGGTCAAGTCCCAGCCATTGACTGTCAGGCAAAAAAAATCCCCCGAAAAATTATCCTTCCCGCCCTCCGCGTATTATATTGTCAGAAAAAGGCGTTAATCAACCCTGAACATACAGCCGGAGATATGCATGCAGACTGCAATCCAGGGATTCCCGCGCCTGGGCGCGGACCGCGAGCTGAAATTCGCCCTCGAATCCTTCTGGCGGGGCGAGATCGATACGTCCGATCTGGAACGCCGGGCGGCGGAGATCAGAAAGACCAACTATGAGTTCCTTTCCCGCGCCTGTCTCGATTTCATACCGGCGGGCGATTTTTCCCTCTACGACCGCATGCTGGACACAGCGGTGATGACGGGCGCTGTGCCGCCGCGTTTCGGGGCTGCCGGGGACGGCGGCCTGGAGCTGTATTTCCGGATGGCCCGCGGCGGAGCCACGGAAAGCGGCAACATCCACCCCCTGAGCATGCTCAAGTGGTTCAACACGAATTATCACTATCTGGTTCCTGAGTTCAGCCACGGCGAAAAGTTCGCCCTGAACGGCCGCACACTCCTGCGCCTGGTGGATGAGGCCCTGACCCTGGGGATAAAGCCCATGCCCGCGCTGATCGGCCCGGTGACATTCCTCCGGCTGGGGCGCTCCGTGGACGGCGTTGAGCCGCTGACCCTGCTCGAGGGCCTTCTGCCGGTGTACGAGCAGGTCATTTCCGAACTGGCCGCGAAAGGAGTCGAGTGGATACAGATTGATGAACCCTGGTTCGCGGGCGAGGCCTCGGAGCGCGACCGAAGGGCACTGGGCATGGTGTACGCCCGGTTGAAAAGCGCCGCGGGCAACGCCCGGCTCGTGGTTCAGACTTATTTCGACAGTGTGGGCGATAATTACCAGACACTGGCCGGTCTGCCGGTGGACGGTCTGGGGCTGGATTTCGTGCACGGGCCGGAGAACCTGGACCTGCTGGAGAAGCATGGCCTACCCAAAGACAAGAAGCTCTTCGCCGGGGTGGTGGACGGCCGCAACATCTGGGTCGTGGACTCTGATAAGGCACTCCGCCTGATCGAGAAACTCAAGACATTGGTGGGCGAGGACCGTCTGGTTCTGAGCACCTCCTGCTCGCTCCAGCATGTGCCGGTGACTGTCGAACCGGAGCGTCACCTGCCGGAGGAGGTGTTCGGCATGTTAGCGTTTGCCCGCGAGAAGGTGCTGGAACTGGTGGCCCTGGCGCGCAAAGCCGATAACAGGGCCATGGATCAGGACAAAGCGATCCTGGAGCGCGCCACATCCGCCCGTAAATTGAGCGCGGCCAGCCGGATCCGTCTTGTGCCCGAGGTTCGTGAGCGGATCAAAGCCCTGAGCGGGGCCAGTTTCAGCCGCGGACTTCCCTATGCCGAGCGCCGTCCTCTTCAGCAGAAAAAACTGGGCCTTCCCGCGTTCCCGACCACCACTATCGGCTCGTTCCCCCAGACTTCCGATATCCGCAGGCTGCGGGCCCGTTTGCGCAAGGGCGAACTGACAAAGGAGCAGTATGCCGAGGCGATCCGGGCGGATATCCGCTCGCTGGTGAAATTCCAGGAGGAGGCGGGCCTGGACGTGCTGGTGCACGGAGAGTTCGAGCGCAACGATATGGTGGAGTATTTCGGCGAGCAGATCGAGGGCTATTTCTTCCTGAAAAACGGCTGGGTGATAAGCTACGGCAGCCGGGCGGTCAAACCGCCGGTGATCTACGGCGACATCCGCCGCCCCGGCCCCATGACCGTGGAATGGACCTCGTACGCGCAGTCGTTGACCAGCCGCCCGATGAAAGGCATGCTGACCGGCCCGGTGACCATGCTCAACTGGTCGTTCGTGCGGGATGACATCCCGCGCCGCGAGGTGGCGTTCCAGCTCGCCCTGGCGATCCGCGACGAGACAGTTGACTTGGAGGCGGCGGGGATCGGAGTGATCCAGGTGGATGAGCCGGCCCTGCGCGAGGGCCT
Source organism: uncultured Gemmatimonadales bacterium (assembly GCA_964473155.1). Classification (GTDB taxonomy): domain Bacteria; phylum Gemmatimonadota; class Glassbacteria; order GWA2-58-10; family GWA2-58-10; genus JAJFUG01. The sequence goes on from CAYYNT010000096.1 coordinate 5,373, forward strand.
TCCGCTGAGGAAAGAGAAACAGGCGGCCTACCTGGAGTGGGCGGTGGACTCGTTCAGACTCACCGCCTCTGGCGTAAAACCAGAAACCCAGATACACAGCCACATGTGCTACAGCGATTTCAACACCATAATCGGGGAAATTATCCGGATGGATGCGGATGTGATCTCGATCGAGAATTCCCGCGCCGGAGGGCAGTTGCTCAAGGTGTTCCGGGAGCGGGACTATCCGAGTGAGATCGGCCCTGGAGTATGGGACATCCACAGCCCGCTGGTTCCCGGCCAGGCCGAGATGGAGCAGCGTCTGTCGGAGATCGCGGCGGTTCTTCCGGCCGAAAGGCTCTGGGTCAATCCGGACTGCGGGCTGAAAACCCGCGGCTGGCAGGAAGTGACGCCGTCGCTGCGGAACATGGTGAGCGCCGCGCACGCGATGCGGGAGCGGGCGGCGCACAGTGGAGGCGGGTGCTGAGATGGAACAGTCCGGAGTGCAGAATGGAATCCCGTCCGAGCTGGCCCCGGCGCTGGAAATCGCCGCCGGGGCGTTCGCCGGCGAGGAAGACCTGCTGTTGCACAAGGTTTTTCTTTTCGACCCGCTTAAGCACGAGGACCATACCTGGGGGTTCGTGATAGTCACCCGCGGGTGCGGCGGCCGGCTTGAATTGGCTGCGTTCTCGTACGAGGTGGAACCCGCGGGGATCGTGGCTCGGCGTCTCGAAAGCCGCCGGGCGATGATTCCACCGGACCGGCTGGAAGACATCGTCGAGGGCATCGTGCTCCGTCTCGACGAGCCGGATTGCTCGTACCGCGAGGTGGACCTTTCCGGGCAGAAAACACTGGAAGCGCAGCTCCAACACCTGAGAAGCAAGCTGTCGGGAGATACGGATGGAACAGCCGCACGAGAACCGGAGCCTGATCTGCAGCACGGCCAGAGTGACAGGCCTGCAGGGCTCCCTGGCGCTGGTGGAGGTGGGGCGGAGCTCGGCGTGTGACGGTTGCCGGGCGCAGGGATCCTGCGTGACCTCGCTGGAGGAGAAACGTCCTGAGCGAACCCTTGCCAGGAACACCGCCGGGGCCGGTCCCGGCGATACGGTGGAGGTCTCGCTGCCGGAAAGCGTGGTCCTCTGGGGGGCGTTGACTGTATATATGTTGCCCCTGGCGGTGATGTTTGTCTTTGTCATTCTGGCGGGCCATTTCAAAGCCAGCCTTGCCCCATCATGGCCACCCGCGGCTTTCGAGGCCGCTGGCGGCGTGATTGGCCTTCTTGCCGGTCTGGCCTTGGTGCGGCTGGTCAGCAGGCAATGGAAAACGCTGACAACCCGGCCGGAAATAACCAGGATTATCTCGCGGGCGCAGTGAGTGAAGGCTTGAAGCGCAAATGGAATGAATTATTACTGACGGGGAAGACGGTTTGTGAGGTAAAGACTTATATTTTCGTGCTCCCGCGGTCCGAGAAGGCCGCGGCTTTTATTTTGCATGACGTTCAGCACTGAATCGACCTCTCCGGCGAGCAGGCCGCTTTTCAGCACGAAAGTCACGCTGTGGCAGATCGAGCATTTCTGCTGCAGCAAACGGTCTCCGGCGGACAGATCTTGCTCCCGGCGCAACTCGGGATTGCCTGCAAGGGTCAGACTGTCGGCGCCGCCTGTGGAGGCCATACCGGCTGGCAACACAAATGCCACGCTCTGCTGGAGAATATTCAACTCCAGTTCATGCTGGGGAGCCACGCCTATCAGAAGCAGGACAAGCGCCGCCGCAGTTGTCAACTTGACTGTTTTCATCCGTCCGGGACCGTCGGCAGACAAAGATCCCCGGATTGGACGCTTCCGGGGGGGCCGGTGCAATGCGTTCATCACACGCAAAGTGAAAGATTCAAAAACAATTGTATCCGTAGTCATTTATGTTGTCAAGACCTTCTTTCAGACACAAAAAATATGTTTCCCCGGCCGGATTGAGGAATTAAATTTGCCCAGTCCGGCGGTCTTTTGAAAAGAATTACGGTTGATCGCCGGTATGCATTGACAACCCCGGATAAGGTAAAAGAGCGGGAACGGATGAATACTCGCCGTGAAAAAAAATATTCTGGCTTATCTGCTCTTCTCGGCGGCATGGTGATGCTCTGTCTTGCCGCGGCGCAGCTTCCCGCGCAGAGCAAGTACGCGGGCGAATCGTTCAGCGTGGGTGTGGGGGCGCGAGGACTGGGGATGGGAAGCGCTTATCATACCCTGGCCGCCGGGGCCGAGGCGCTGTACTGGAACCCGGCCGGGCTGGCCCGCACTGAGGGCGCGCGGCTCAACAGCGCGGTATTCATGCACAGCGAGCGTTTCGGCGGGGATGTCAGCTACAACTATCTGGGCTGGTCGCGCGCTCTGGCTCGCGGCGGCCCGCGGACGGCGTTCGGTTTCGGGCTGATCCACCTGGGCGTGGGCGGCATCCCGATCACCCGTCTGCCTGACCCGTCACAGGAGCCGGGGCCGGACAACCGTCCCTACATAGAGAGTTACAGTTCGAAAAACGATTTCGCTTTTCTGGCCGGGGCCGGGCGGCGTATCGATGAAAAAACCTGGCTGGGCGCGAATGTCAAGCTTCTGCACGAGCGGCAGTATGGGGCCACGGCCACGGGGTTTGGTTTTGACCTGGGGCTGATACGATCGGTGCGCTGGAAACTTCCTCTGCTGGTCAGTCTTTCAGCGCGCGATGTGACCACCAGTTTCCTTGCCTGGTCCACCGGCAAGCGAGAGTACATAAAGCCCTGGATTTCGGCCGGGGCGGCCCTGGCCGAGGGTTTGAAAGCGCCGGGCGGGAAAATAAATGCGGCAGTGGAGGTTTCCGTGCCGGTTGAGCGCCGCAAAGCCAACTACCGCAGCACGGAGGCGTACCTGATGAGCCTTCTGCACCTTGGCGCTGAGTACGAGATTTACCGGCGATTGGCTCTGCGCGCCGGGCTGGACGAGCGCAATCCCTCTTTCGGCGCGGGCCTCGCTGTGCGTTCCCTCAGCCTGGATTACGCCTGGATCGGCCACCGCGACCTGGCCCAGACTCAGCGCGTTTCGATCAGCTACGCGTTCTGAACGGAATGGCGCTCTATTCGAAAAATTCCTGCCGGAAAGCGATTCTCAGCACCGTTCCCACCGAGGGCGTGCCGGGGGGCAGCTTGTTGAAATCCAGGAAATTCAGGTCAAACGCCCAGTTACGCGTGGGCGCGTTATAGATCGGGTTGCCGTAAATCCAGGCCCCCACGGCGTTCTGGCTCTGGTAGAGGTTTACAAAAGAGCCGGTGATGTTGCAGTTCGCGCTGTTCCAGTTCTCCAGCAGCCGCGGGAAATTTTCCAGGCCGCCGTTGTACTGGGAGACGTTCTGCGTGTCGCCGCTCAGGATCGCCACGTTGTAGGTTGTCGCGCTGCCAGCATTGGGAGAGGCGTTCGTGTTTTGGTTGGCGGCGTTGGTCCAGGAGCCGGACAGCATGTAGACAGCATCCGCAATGACCGCCGAGGGCCGCCAGACCCCTGTGTTGTAATTACCCTGGATGTAGATTGAGTTGTCCGAGGCCACGGTCATGGGGGCAGGGAGGGTTGCAGCGTTGTAAAGCTGCACGCCCTTGTGGCGTCCGGACTGCTCATCGATAGAAACGTAAACCACTCCTGCGCCGATGTCTGCGGCGGTCAGTTTGGAAACGTCAATACAAACAAGATCAGTCCACTGCTGCTCGCGATCGTCGTAAAAGGCATCATAAGCGGTTGTAACGGCTGTGGGGTCCGCCAGGACCTTGCCCGCGCCGTTTTTATTCAGCAGTGTGACAGTGCCGAGCGAAGAATTGGCGTAAATTCTGAGATCGGCTTTCCAATCCAGCTTTTCACTTTGTAACGCTACACCGTCCGCTCCATCCCTGCGTTTAATAATCTGGATCGGGGGTATTGTCCGCGGTATCGGCATGCCCAGCGGGGTGACATTGTGCGCCCGAGTGCGCAGCCGTCCCTGGAAGTCCGTGGTCGTGCGCGTCACCCAGCCGGCGTCGTCGCCCGAATAGTTCTGGCTGTCGTAGGTCAGGGCCAGCAGCGTCAGGTCAGGGCGCTCGATGGAGATTGTTCCGCTGAATGTTTCGTGGTTCCAGATGCGGAAACGGTACAGGTCTCCGGCGGCGGTGATATTGCGATGGAAAGTGCTGGTGGCGCTGGTGCCCAGGAACAGCGAGGAGTTGGTGTGCACCCGTCCGATGAAATCCATCGCCGCGCCGTTGTGTATTTCCAGGCTGTCATCGTAAAACACGCCGAACTGGAATATCGGTATCTGGAGGCCTTCCACCTGCACCACGATCGAGTAGCGGCTGGCGCCCGGCCCGACAACGCGCGAGGTGATAGTAATCGGCTGGTTCAGGCTGACCATCCCCATGAACGGTCCGCTGTCCACGGTGTCAACGCGGGCGGAGGCGGAGCGGGCGACAGTGAACTGCTCGAAGGTGAAATTGTCGACCGTGGGCGGAGTGATCGTTGCCAGCTCGGCGTCAGTCACCGTTCCCTGCCCGTCCAGCAGGCTCTGGATATCGGAGAGGGCTTTTTCGACTCCCGCCTCGGCGGCGTAGAAGGCACGGCTGTTCTGGTAGTAGTTGCCGGCCAGTTGCATATCGATGGAGCTGATCACCACGGCGCCCAGGGCCAGCATGGTCAACGCGGTCAAAAGGAGCATCATGGTGACCAGGGCCACGCCCCGCTGCTCGGCCAGCAGACAGGGCCGGCTGTTTCCAGGCAATGGAGCGGGTGTTTTCCGGCGGATCATGACGCCTCCTAATAGATGATGTTGCGCGGAGCGATCATGGTGGCGAACTCCTGGCGCCAGTAGTGGTCCCCCTCCTGGTAGCGCGAATCTGCGCGCGAGCTGCGCGCGGAGATTCGGACCTTTATCGCCCGCAGGTCCATCGAGTCGTTGCTGTTGTCCCCGTCGGAGTCATTGGCCACCGCCGCCGTGTCGCCGTCCTCGAAAACAATTGTGGCCTGGAGGTTTTCGATATCTTCCGTGATAGTCCCCAGGCTGGTACTGCCGCGGAACTTCACCAGCTTCGGATGCGCCGTGTCCGTGCGATCCACGGTGATCGAGCGGATTGTCACTCTCGTTATTATCGCAGTCGCCGGATCATAGGCCTTTGCCAGGCCTGCGGGAGTGTTGACTCCACGCGGCGGCACGAACACCACTGTTTTTGACGGGACATTTATGCTGGTGACCTCGATGATGTTGAAATCCACTTCATCGAAGATGATAAGCTGGTCACCCACCACGAGATCTCCCACGTCCGAATCATCCGACAGTTTCATGCTGTTGGCGCTGGCGTTGGGTTTCGGGCTGGTGGCGAAACGAAGGTGGATTGAAGTCTGGGGAACGTACAGAAATGTGATAGTGTCCGGGTTCGATCCGGAGCCGTTGCGCACCTGCACAGAGGCAAAAAGTCCGGGCAGTCCGGAGCCTGCGTTCATCGCCTCACGCTCGATCTCATCCAGCGCGATCCGCCCGTTCAGGTTCATGTCCTGCTTCAGGCTTTCGCTGGTGTAGGAACGGTTCTGGTTTATCAGCAGGTTGATGAAAGCCCCT
>CAYYNT010000097.1:0-10713 GCA_964473155.1 uncultured Gemmatimonadales bacterium
CTGAGCGGGGATGACGTGCGCGAGGGCCTGACCGGGGTGATCTCGGTCAAGATGATAGACCCGCAGTTCGAGGGCCAGACCAAGACCAGGCTGGGCAACAGCGAGATCAAGGGCCTGGTGGAGAGCGTGGTCAACGAGCAGCTGGCGATCCAGCTCGAGGAGAATCCATCGATTGCGCGCAAGGTGATCGAGAAGGCGGTCAACGCCGCCCAGGCGCGCGAGGCGGCGCGCAAGGCCCGCGACCTGACCCGCCGCAAGAACGCCATGGAAAGTTCTGGTCTGCCCGGCAAGCTCGCCGACTGCTCGATCTCAGATCCCAAGCTCTGCGAGGTCTACCTGGTGGAGGGCGACAGCGCGGGCGGTTCGGCCAAGATGGGCCGCGATCGCCGCAACCAGGCGATCCTCCCTCTCAGGGGCAAGATTCTGAACGTGGAGAAGGCGCGGCTGCACAAGATCCTCTCGAACGAGGAAATCCGCACCATGATCACGGCTATCGGCACGGGCGTGGGCGAGGAGGATTTCAACCTGGAGAACGCGCGCTACCACAAGATCATAATCATGACCGACGCCGACGTGGACGGGGCGCATATCCGTATCCTGCTGCTCACGTTTTTCTTCCGCTACATGCGCGAGCTGATCAACCAGGGCATGATCTATATCGCCCAGCCGCCGCTTTTTAGAGTGTTCAAGGGCAGCCAGGAGTTCTACGCCTACACCGAGCAGGAGCGCGAGCAGTACGTGAAGCGCCTGGGCGGGGAGAAAGTGAACATCCAGCGCTACAAGGGCCTGGGCGAGATGAACCCGGAGCAGCTCTGGAAGACCACCATGGACCCGGAGACCCGCACGATCCTGCAGGTGAAGATGGACGAGGCGATGGAGGCGGACAGGCTGTTCACCGAACTGATGGGCGACGAGGTGGAGCCGCGGCGTCTGTTCATAGAGCGGAATGCAAGGTACGTGACGAACCTGGATATTTAGGGATTGGCTAAAAATAAAAAAACATAGCCAGTGGGCGGGGTGTGTAAAACTCCACAATAAAATATTTGAACTGGATCGGTTTTCCGGCGGTCTGAATCTGTCGTAGGGGCGACATCCATGTCGCCCGGTATTTGGTGCCTCGGCGCGGCAGGCCGTGCCCCATGTTAGGAAACGGCAAAACGCAAAACGGGCGACACAGGTGTCGCCCCTACGCAAAAAAACATGGAAATCACATCAACGGGTGCGGCAGCCTTTTGAAACCTAATCAAGGAAGGTCAGACCATGAAAGCTCTGATCCTTTTTGTCGGCTGGTGCATCCTGTTCGTGCTGTCCTGGCCGCTGGCCATTCTGGCCCTTATCCTGTTCCCCTTTGTCTGGCTGATCTCTCTGCCCCTGCGCCTGCTCGGGATAACCGTGGGTGCGCTGTTCGCCTTTGTCAAGGCGCTGCTGTTCCTGCCCGCGCGCATTCTGGGCGGCCGTCCGGCCGGAGCCAGGTGACCGGAAAGAGGATTCAGCGCTCCAGGATCAATGTCACCGGGCCGTCGTTCACAAGTTCCACCTGCATCATCGCCCCGAACCGCCCCGTGGCTACAATGGCCCCCTGAGCGGCCAGCTCTTTCAGGAAACGCTCGAACAGCGGGGCGCTCAGCTCGGGCGGCCCGGCCTCGATAAATGACGGCCTCCGTCCCTTGCGGCAGTCACCGTACAGGGTGAACTGGCTTATCACCAGCAGCTCGCCTCCCACCTCTATCAGTGAGCGGTTCATCTTGTCCTGATCGTCGCGGAAAACCCGCAGGCCCACGATCCGGTTGGCCATCCAGGCCAGGTCCTCCTGCGACTCATCGCCTTTCATCGCCACCAGCAGCATCAACCCCGGCCCGATCCGGCCGGTCACCTCGTCCTCGACAGTCACCGAGGCGCGGCTCACCCGTTGCGCCACCACGCGCATCTTGTGGTATTCTCCGTTAAATGGTAAGTTGTGGAAGGAGTTGTAATGTCCGGAGGCTAAAATTGCCTCTCCGGGAGCCGCCTGTCAAGGACGGCAGAAAACGTAGCCCGCCGACTGGAGACCAGCTTGATCGAGGGACCGCATTACGAGACATTCGAGCACACGGCCGATATCGGCCTCTACCTGTACGGGCGCAGCCTGAGCGAGCTGTTCGAGGCCGCGGTGAAGGCGGTGCTGGAGTTGAGCGCGGGCGGGGAGGGCGTAGAGGCGCGGCAGAGCCGCCGGATGGATTTGAGCGCGGAGAGCACCGAGGCCCTTCTGCGGGCCTGGCTGGCCGAGATTGTATACCTGATGAACGTGGAGCGCTGGCTGACCGTGCGGGTGGAGATCAAAGAGTTTTCGCCCACCGCTCTGAGCGTTGTCCTGGAGGGCGAGCGGCTCGACCCGGCCCGTCATGAGCTGGCTCTGGAGATCAAGGCGGTCACCTGGCACAGGCTCAAGATCGAGCCGGACCAGCGGCCCGGCTGGTTCCGCGCCACGGTGGTTCTTGATGTTTAGGCGAATGCAATTACGCAAGGACACGGCGCGCCGTGCCTGCTGCGCCGGTTATTATGCAGGGGCGATTCATGAATCATCGTATTGTTTTACTTTCTTGGATTGCAGATAGTTTTTTATCTCACAGCATCCTTAATAATAACAGTAAGTCAAATACATCGGTCTTGCTATCTGCATTCAGGTCCATTCTGCCGGTTTGAAGCCAGGCATTGCCAAGGGCTCTCAGCAACTCAAGCAAGTCGTATATATCCATTTTACCGTCAGCGTTTATATCCCCGGGCTGGGAGCTGTTCCGCAGCACAGGCAGGGCCATTCCTGTTATTCGATCTACCGATTGCTTCATCGGCGTGTCGAAAACATGACCGGTAAAAGGTGACAGGTAAGGCAACTCCACCTGCAGTGTGTTCAAGTCGATGACCGACAGCGTCGAGACAAGAGATGATGTGAACAGTATCCGTTGCTTGTCAGCGCCGGAGTCGAGGAAACGTGCATAATCGTTGTATTGATTGCCGATATAAGTCCAGGTAAAAAGTGTATCTGCAGCGCCTGACAAGTCCCACAAAAGGGTATTGTTCGCCTCATAACCAGCATCTGAACGCAACCACAGAACAACAGTTTCCGGATTTTCCTGGTAATCTACCGCAGCGGTCCCCACAATCCCGCAGCTGGCCAGAGCTTCCGGCGTCAGATGTCCAGATGCTCCATACTGAAATGAGGCGCTTCTGACAGAATCAACCGGCTCCAGTTTCCCACTCGATGTCCGAAAATGGCGCGCCTGCAGATAGAATCCACCGCCGGCCTGCTTCGTTTCGGCTCTGAACCCGACTGTAAACAGGCTCCCGTCGCTTCTCAAGAACGGCATGTCCGAATTGCTCAATTTATAGTCTGCTACGATACTCCCCTGCCGTGTATCGATGAGCAGTACATGCAATCCCGCTTTGGCCATCAGCAGATTCCGGCCGGGATAAAAGAGCATCTGCCTTGGTAGCCAGGAAAATTTGGGATAAGCTGTCCCTGTTTCAAAGATCGGATAACTCTGGCCGGTGCTAAGATCAATCTCAAGAATCTTATTATCCTCAAGCAAAAAATACTTATTGTTCTTCCAGTCCAGCGCAGAGGTTTCCATGAACAGGATTGAGCCGTTCAGTTGAATACGCCTGGTCAAAGCCCAGCGTTTCAGGTCGATAATATCTACTGTATTAAGATTGTTGTTGAAAGTTATCAGCCTGTTACGCTCGATATCGAGCTGCGGGGCCCGGTTTCCGACTCCGTTCAGCCGGCCGAAAGGCTGGAGAGTAGACCGATCGAGCCCAACAATTCCGGATGTCTCCTGCCTGAAAGCGTTTGCAGTGATGGAGGTGGATGGAACCTGAGCCAGGTTCTCGAAGGAGATGTAAACCTGGTTCCAGTCTTCAGGAGCCGGCTTGACAAGAAATGACAAGGCGTTCATGGGTGCGCCCGGAGGGAAGACCTGCTTGACGCCGCTGTTTTCCATAAAGACAAGATGATAGCTTACCCGGCTGCCGACCGGTTGTGGAGGGATATCGAAATGTCCATATCCTGCAAACAGCCCGGCCGGGTCGACGGCAACCGTATCTGAGGTCTGGTTGTCAACGGAATAGACTGCCTTGATGTAGTCAAAGACGCGGGTTGAATCCAGATAGATATCGATCGTGTACGGATAATCGCTGTGCGGCGTATCGCCACGGGGCATGAGGTCGGCGCTCACTTCTCGGTAGACTCCGATCAGGGTCCGGCTGTCCGGGTCGAGCAACACGGAATCAAGTACGACCGGGCACTGGAACGCAACCGTGTCGACCGGCTGGTTGAGCCTGAATTGACGTGTCTCAGGCACGCTTGACCCGCCGAGAAAAACACCCGCTTCCAAAGGCAGATCGAACGGCGCGGTCTGCTGAGTCAGAATCAGTCTGCACTCGTAACCCGATGCCAAGGGGGTTATCTCTTGCCGGACTATCACTTCCGGCGCATCGGCGCGCTCGAACCACTCCCGCCTGAACCAACCCAGATCATCGGGATAATGCTGTCCGATTAAAGCAAGGAATTCATCCAGAGACGATTTTTCCCGATAGGCGAATTCCTGCTGAAACTGTTTCAGAGATGAGAAGAAGGCCTCCTTGCCGATCAACCTTTCCAGCATATACAGCACCGCCGGACCTTTGTAATAGAACCGCGTCAGATCATCACTCGTCTCGATCAGCGGCAGGTCTCCCACCTGTTTTACGCTCGACAGGGCGGATGGATAGAGTCTGTTGCGGACATGTTTTTTCAGCTTTTCGTCATCCGGAGTGATCGCATGCAGCGACATCAGCTCGGCGAAGCTTTCCATCATACCGCGGTTCTCTATGGAATGGACCTTGGCGCCCCACCACTGGTGGGCCAGCTCGTGCGCCATCACTTTGTAGGCCTCATAATCGAGCGTTCCCCCATTTGCGGCGCTGGTATCCTCGAAAATGTCGCTGCCGAGGTCGATTATCCCGGGTTGCGAATAAGCATCGTAGCCGAGCAGGATGTTGTCCACCAGACGTATTGAATCGTACGGGGCTGGACCGAACCACTGTTCGTACTTGCCGAGTATCTCAAGCGCATCCGACGCCAGGCGGTTGATCAGGGCGGATGGCCTCGAATGATGGTAAATCTCAATAGTCGCATCCTGGCTTTTATACCGATCGACCTTGAAAGCATCGATTATGAAGGCGGGGGTGAAGACATCAGGATAATCCGTGCGCCGGCGCTGCCTTAGAAACCCTCCCTCCAGAGATTGCTGATCGATCAGCCTTCCAAGCGTCACCGCTGTCAAGGATTCCGGCGCCGTTATGTTGAAGTCCGCGTTGTAATTACCTCCCGGGTACTCAGGGAAAGGCAGGCAACCCTTGAGACCGTAGTAGTGACCTTTCTGACCGGCTGACTCAACAGCATAGTTTCCATTGGTGAAATCGGTCCTGTTCTGGAAGACGATAATCAGAGTGTCGATTGTTCCAGCCAGGATGTGGGCTTTGAAATAGACCCGGATACGGTCGGTATCCACCAGGAACGAGTCCACGCCGGAAGTGGAGGAGACTGAAAGAACGGTTGAAGTGTACCGTTGTGGCAGAAAGACCAGCAGCAAAGGCTGGTCCAGGTTACCAAGATGTTTGATTACAGAGCGTGTCTGCGCGTTGAGAAGCGTCTCTGCCGGGTCCCAGGTAAGCTCCGATGAATACTCGAACAGACGTATCAGCCTGGCGCTGTAACCCGCGGGCGCTGTCGGTTCGACGGAAGCCTGTAAGGTAATCGTGTCCGGGCTTTTCTGCTTTGTCGCCTGCAGTTGAGAGGCGAATATGATAATTAAAAAGATCAGTGCTGCTCTCGTAAGCATGACGGGCCTTTGCCGATGACATAAACTTTGCAGACAGTTATTTATTTGTTGTCACAGCAGCTTTTTGATTTGAAAACAAAAACGGTTTTGTCATTATGATTCAAACGGTATTAACGTTTAAGGATAGGAGGATCGGTGTCTGCATACCGTCCCCCTATCCTTATCCACGTTCAATTACAAGGCGCCAAACCAAGTGCAAGATAGACAATCGTCATAGCATCTGCGACATTTATATCGCCACTCGCATTTGCATCGGCTGCGAAAGATTCATACTCGTTTGGAGTACGGCGATAAGCCCAGATATCACTCCAGAGGTCTACATCCGCCGTATTGTACATATTATCGCAGTTGATATCCCCACGACCTCCCATTACATATTGTATATTATCAGCATCTATACTCGTGGCATCATAAACACCAAATTCGTATTGTTCAGTGGCCGGATTATACCACCTGTGCAAAAGAGAACAGAACGCAGAGCTGCTCCATTCTGTGCTTCTGATGGTTGTCGCAGGATGCAATCCAGGATCCCATCCATCTTGGAACCCGTACAACGTGGGAGAAAAATTGCTCCATGGTTGAGGCTGGAAACGCGCATTACCCAATGAATCACGGCAGCCGACGTTGATGAGGAGTTGAAATGTATATCCATAAACAAAGATATCGTTGACCGGCATATACCATCTTGCCCGGTTCGAAATAGAACGCTGTGCATAAGATGTAGGGCGATCAACTTCATGGTAAAATGTAACGTATGTGGGATTGGGTCCGAATGGATCCAAAGGAGACCCATTAACCTGTTGCAGCGTGCCATTCAATTCCGGTGCATAAGCAAGAGCGAGTGAATTATCCTTCTTGAGTTTTTTTTGCAATCCCGAATCTCTCTCCACCAGCTGATCGTACAATTGAATATGTTCAATACGTTTCGCTTCGCTTATACCCTCCTTTTGTAAAATCTCAATAAAAAGATCGCGGTAACGGCCACGGCTGTCCGGATCAATTTTAGCCAACTGTCTTGGTGGCTGCACCACCTTTGCCTGGGCATCTATAATCCGGTTGACCATCTTGCTTCCGAATAAGGCATCAATACGATAGCGTTGCATGTACTCAAGTAAATCCGCGAGATCGTTATGCTGGACCCATTTTCCTTTGTCCGGAATATTATCATAAATGGCTTTATACTCCTGAGCAGTCAGCTTTAAGCTGTTGTCCTGTTCTTTTACACCAGCCAGCTTGCTGTCAGGACTAGATAAATTTAAGTCTGCGGCATGCCTTTCGGAACATCCGACAACCATTGTTAACAGGCAAATGTAAATAATTCAGGACATTTTTTTCACTTCTCGCTCCTTGTTGAATTGTTTGATAGAACAAATCAAAAACGAGTCGGATATTTCAATAACCTCCTTTCGTATGATATTATAGTTATTTGTTTTTTCAGAAGCCGATCTTTCTTGTACAACCACCCTAAGACCGGCTGTGTACGAGTCTTTACAGGATATATTCATTATTGGCAAATAAATCCACTATTAGAGTAATCACATTAGGCTTTAATTGTCAATACATTTTTGAAAAATAGTAATCAGCGATTAATGAAAATAAAACGATCTTAACCATCCCAGCAAAATAAAACATCACCTAAGCCAGAATCAGGTTTGAGGTGGAGCCATGAGCGAGGTTCGGGAGAAACGCAATTAGTTTGGCAGACAGTTCAGGGGAAAGGCAATAGTGAGATTGAGCAGGAGTTGGGTGTGCACATGGTCGCCGGGTTTGCCACCACGCTCCAGCGGTAGCCGGAGGCCAGGCACACGGGTTTTCCCTCCCCCCTTGACAAGGGGGGACCGAGGGGGATTTAATCCAATAAATCAACACACCTCTAAATGGTTTTGAACCCCAGGGGCGATTCATGAATCGCCAGTACGCTTTTACTTTAGCGCTAAAGCTCCAGCCCGGCGAACTGCGCGACCTCCGGCGGCATGTCGGCCGAGCGGGCGAGCAGGCTCTCCAGAGTTTCTGGCGACGGGCTGGCGTAGAGGGCGGCGATCAGCACGTGCTCACCGGGAGCGATCCGCGCGCTCACCGCGGCCTGGCGCGCCCGCGGGTAGAAACTGTTCAGGTCGTCCCGGCCCTCGAACCCCGCCAGCGGGATCTGTTCATTAAACCCGAACACCGCGCGGACAAACACCGCTTTTCCCTCCGCATTTTTCGCCCACTCCCAGACCGGTCCGCTCCTTGTCTCCGCGGTCTCATCCAGCCCGAGGCCCAGGGCGTACGTGTGCTCCCCGGCGCTAAGGAAACCCTTCCCCTCCACGCTCACCCGGTGGGCGCGCCATTCCAGCTCGCTGTCCAGCCAGAGGAGGGTCCGCACGCTTATCTTGAATTGTCCGGCGCTTGCGCTCCAGTCCCAGCGCAGGCCCTTGCCGCCCTCCAGCACCTGGCCCGTGAAATCGCTCTCCCTGCGGCCGTAGGAGCCGTCCTCCCCGCGGAACGCGAGCATGCAGTCCGGCGCGACTCTCTCGCCCGCCATTCCCACGTTCCAGGGGAAATGCGAGGACCAGCCGAAATTGAAATACTTGTTCGCGTAGTGCTGGGTGCAGCGGGACATCCAAAGACGGACCTGGCCGGACTTATTATTGCCGTCAAGAAGAAGCCCGGCCGGGGCGATCTCGCGGCGGAAATCCCCGCGCTCCACGGGCAGCGGCTCCTCGGGGGCGTTCCAGAACTGGTCGCCACGGCCAAGGCTCAGGGAGTAAAACGCCTGCATGCCCCAGTACGGATGGCCGTGGTTGATATAGCTTTCGCAGATGTCGCGGTGGGAATGGGGTGTGAGACTCTCGCGCAGCCTGCCGTTGTCCGCGTCCCAGGCCCCGGCCTCCCAGAGGAAGGCCAGCGAGCGGTTGCAGATACGCCGTAAAAGGCCCGTGGAGAGAGGCCACAGACCCATTCCATGCGACAGGACCAGCGGGGTGAGCACGGCCCAGCGGTAGATCAGCGAGCGGCCGGTGAGCACGTGGCTGCCGTTGGCCCCGAAGAAATACGGCGTTGTGCCTAAGAACTGGGTCAGGCGCTCGCGGTAGCGGGCGCGCAGGTCCGGCAGTCTCTGGCCGATCATGGCGTCAAGGTACAGGCTGTGCGAGGCGAAGACCCAGAAATTGTAGTAGTCGTAGGCCTCACCGTCGCTGCTGTCGCTGTACCAGCCCTCGCCGCGGTACATCCCGTCGATTGCCGCCAGGTCCTCACGCATGGCCTTTTCATCCCCGGAAAACTCGCTCCAGCGCTCGGCCAGGGCGATCCGGGCGGCCTGGTTCACCGCGCTGAACAAGGCCCAGTTGTTGGTGCGGGTGGGGACCACGGTGCAGCTTGCCAGCCAGAGCTGGATATTTTTCCTCTGCGCCGGGCTGAACATCTCCATGACTTTGTCCCGCGCAAGCCAGAGGCTCCAGGCCACGATAGAGCTTTCCACCTGGCGCTGGTTCCATTCCTTCCGGCCGGCGTAGCCCCAGAAATCCTTGTTCTTCGGGTCCGTGGCGGCGGAGAGCGCCCGGACAAACACCTCGCCCAGGTCCCAGGCGCGGCTTTCCACCTCAAGGACGGCCCCGCCCTCGGGTGCGACTATCCGGGCGGCCAGGGCCGGGAGCATGCGGGTGACCGAGTCGCAGGTGAGGCCGCGCGCGTTGACAAAGTTATTCAGGTGCGTGCCCTGCGGGTATTCGCAGACCGCGAAAGTGTCGCTGGTCCTGAGGGCGTTGGCGATGAAGCCGCGGGTGATAGTCTCGAACACGCCGTTCCAGTAGCCGTAGCCCAGGCCGCTGGGGTTGAACCCGGCGAGCGCCGAATCCGCCGGAACGGTGCTCTGACCGGAGGGGGCCTGGCTCTGTCCCTTGCAGGCTAAAAGCCCCAGCGCGCCGCAGCCCGTGGCGCTCAGGAACGCGCGGCGGGAGATATGAATATAGTTCGAGCAGAAATAATCATTTGATGCCATTTCAACCTTATTTGATTTTCCGTTACGCTGAGATAATAAACACATTTTCGGGCAACGCGTTCACCAATCTTGATATAGAGGCTTCGTCATCTGGAATTTGATTTAATGGTATTGTTACCAGAGGTTCCAAATGCCTTCTTAATTCTATTAATGGTTGATTATGGCGTATTTGAATAAGTTTCACATTTCTGAGTCTCGCTGTTTCATATATGGTCGAATGAGTTCCGACTTTATCAAAAAGAATTACACCACGATCACCAACTCGTCCTATTTTGTCTCTTATCACTTCTGGATTACCTTCGGATATCAAACCGACTTCGATTCTTATCCTTCCTCGCCGGGTCTGTATTTCAGCGTCCGTTTCACGATCCACTTCGATATCACCAGCAATATTTAACCAGAAGTTTTCTTCAAAATCAAATCCTAAAAGGCTCAAAGATGCCTTTAGGAAAACTTTTTCTATCGCTTTACCGATTTTAGATTTCTGTGATCCCCGAATATTAAGTGTGGCACTCCCGCCCATAAGCAATAACCATATATCATCTTGTACTATAGTATGTTGATCACCTATGTTTTGAAACAATTCATTGCAATAAGCAATGGTTTCTCGAAGAAAATCAGGAAAATCCTCTTTTTGGATGTCTAAATTTTTTGCAGTTTTGTCCGTCAATCCCAACAACCAAAGCATCAATTGCTTCTCTTCTCGTGTGGGTCGATTAACGGCTATCAATTGCTCTAACAATTGTTCACGCCATTGAGTTCCATGTACCTGCCTTGCATTTCTTAGAACTTTGGCAAGCCAAGCGTAGGTAGTAATTAATTTTCGCTTTGTTCACCCTTAAGGTTGACAAACGGCTCGCAGGGTGATATAATGAT
>CAYYNT010000098.1:0-5942 GCA_964473155.1 uncultured Gemmatimonadales bacterium
TCCCGTACGACATGAACTACGACCCGGCCACCGGGGAGGCTTTCAGCCTGCCGGACCCGGCGAGCGGCAAGACCTGGAACCGCGCGGGCGAAGCCGGCCTTTACAATGTGAATCCGCGCAGCGAGGCCAGCAACTTCAAAACAGCCTCGCTGGGTAATATTGCGTGGGTCCCCGTTTCCTCCGATACGTATTTAGCGGAGCCTACCGCACAGCTTGCGGGAGACGGGAGCGGCAAGCTTATCGACGCACCCAAGATACTGGCTCCCTCGATCAAGTCGGTGGAGTTCATCGCGATCAACAATGAGCGCATCACAGCCGATAAGACCGTCAGTATCGTCTGCACGGATCAGGGCGCTTATGATCTCGGTTGCACAGGAAACCGCCAGGATGGCACCCGTACGCTTCAACTCTTTGACGGGTCTGTCGGCAGCCTGACACACGATGTGGCTGGCGGCGGAAGCGACGAACAGACCATGGTCTTCCAGGGACCGGTGGATGCTGACGGTGTCAACTATGCGGTGAGCCTCACTCTGCAGAGTCTCTCCGCGGCAGCCAATTACCCCACGTATTATTATTACATGGATGCCGGGTCTTACACCGGCGGGGCTATCGACTTGCCGACCGCGCGCTGGTGCGGACAGAGTTCAAGGCCCGGCAGTTCCCCCAGCAACGTGGCGAAGGCCAGGTCCGGCCGTTACACGATCACCTGGAAGGATGCCGGCGGCGGAATGCTGACAGTTGAGGTGAAGGACGTGGTGCGCAACATCACTGTTCCGCATGTCGACTATCCCGATCAGGACGGCTGGGGCTTCCAGACTGTCGCGGGTTATGGCGCTGCTATCGCCGAAGCTGGCGTTCGCGGCACATACTACGACGAATCCTTTGGCGATAATTTGCCATTGGCTGAGCGCACCGAGAAAATGCCGGAAAAACTGGCCGCGGATAATACCGAGCATTTCGGTTTCTGGCTGAACGGCAGCCTGTGGCGTATCTCCAACGATGGCGGTGACGGCATCACAATGCCGGCTGTGGGTACGGTCTGGACCCAGACCAATACGTTTGGCTCCTGGAACGGTGACCAGACAGTATTCACCCAGGCGCCGGACCTCCCCTCGGTAGGCGACAAGTGGACGATCGAAATAAAGAAGAGCACGATGGACGCGGAGGACGCGGACCTGAGCAAGATCGCCGTGGTCCCGAACCCGTACATCGCCAGCTCGTTCCTCGATCTGTCGGCCACGCAGCGCCGTATCGAGTTCATCAACCTGCCGGACCGCTGCACCATCCGCATCTATACGCTGGGCGGCAACCTGGTGAACGTGCTTAACCATATCGGCTCCAACCGCTCCGGCTGGGGCAATTACACTGACTGGGACCGTTTGAGCCTGAGCGAGCCCAAAGTCATGACCGGCTATGACAACCACAGCGGCACCGAACCGTGGAACCTGAGGAACCGTTTCGGCCAGACAGTCGCCAGCGGCCTCTATTTCTACCACGTGACGGACACGCGGGGGAAGACATACACCGGCAAGTTCTACGTCATCGACTGAGGCGTTAATGATAGCGAACTTGAACGGAAATTTTCCTTCGCAGCCTTTATGGAGGTTTGATATGATAAGGAAGACGGCCATACGAGCCATGCTTACGGCCTGTGCGGTCCTGTCGCTGGTGGCGGTCAACCTGCATGCGCAGGGAGTCAGCCGGCAGGACTACACGGGACTGGATAAATACCTGGAACAGGGGCGAATGGACAACTCCTCGTTTGTCGGAGTCCGCGCCGCCGAGTTCCTGACCATCCCGGTGGGCGCGCGGGGCATCGCCCTGGGCAGCGCCTATACGGCGATCACCGATGACATCAGCTCGATCTGGTGGAACCCGGCCGGTCTGGGTTTCATGCGTAACCGCGAGGTGATGCTGAACGTGGTCGATTACACTCTGGACCTGACCTACAGCTATGCCGCTGCCGCGTTCCCGATGAGCGACGGCAAAATAGTGGTGGGCGGTTTCTTCGGTTATCTGGATGTCCCGGACATCGAGATAACGACTGTCAGCCAGCCCGAGGGAACAGGCTCCACGTACAACGCCTATGATTTCCAGATGGGCGGGAGCTTCGCCTACAATTTCAGCGACCGGTTCATGGGCGGCCTGAGCGCAAAGTACGTGCACCAGGACATGTGGGGCAACATGGGCGCCAACGCGTTCGCCATTGACGCGGGAGCGATCTACCACACCGAGTTCATGGATCGTGAGATACGTTTCGCTTTCGCGATCCAGAACCTGGGAACCAACATGACCTTCTCCGGACCGACCCTGCTGTCGAGTGTCGGCCCTCAGCAGCTCAACGGCGGATTCCCCAACGGGTACAATGATTTCAGCTCCGACCCTTACGCGATGAGCCGCAGGCAGTCGCGTGAAGTGTACATGCGTACCCACACCTACCGTCTGCCGACGACAATGAAGATCGCGCTGTCCTACAACCTGTACACCAGCGAAAAGGTGAACTGGCTCGCCTCGGCCGAACTGTGGCGTCCCAGCTACATCCCGATCTCCTATGCCACCGGCACGGAATTGAACTACAGCTTTAACCCGGCCATATCCGCCGCCCTGCGCATGGGCTGGCAGATACAGACCGATGAGTACACCGAGAGCAAGGATCAGTTCGGGTACGATTACCTGGGCGATGATCCGACATGGCGCGGCTTGAGCTTCGGCGGCGGCATTCAGCGCTCGTTCGGCGACAAGACCCTGCGTTTCAACTATGCCTATAAGAACAAGGGAAGACTGACTGCGGATAACTTCTTCTCCCTGTCTTTCGGCTTCTGATCTGAACGCAGAGCCTGCATGAAAAGCGCCCCCGGCCAGCCAGGCCGGGGGCGCTTTTTACTTAATCCGCACGTGGGCGGCGGGGTGCAGGCGTCTACGCCTCGGACGGCGCGCAGAGGCTTTCCTCGGAGGCGGATTGCGCACCGCAGCGGCAGCAGACAAAGCGTCTGTCTGCTTTGCTGCCCGTGTTCCCGGCAGCGTCATCACATGGATTATCCCTGTATCCCGGATTTATTACCTCGCTCATGAATGCTATCCTCCCGTATAGTTTCAACATGAGGCCGGCTCAACTGCCTGAAGGCGGCCCGGTGGACTGCCGTTTTCACCTTCCGCCGCGGCCCGCGCCGCCGCTGTGTTCCGGAGCGCAAAGGTTAGAGGCTTCGCGCGCCCCGGCGCCGCAGACCGCGCAGACATAAGGCGTGTATAGTGCGCTTTTCCCGGCGGGCGTTTCCGAGTTGTTCTCCAGGTCGAAATCGCACTGATACGGCCGGTCGTTCCCGTTGCGGCCTTGATTCTCCATCGCTTCCTCCTTTAGTTTCGAACGGCGGGCGCCGTGGACAATGCAAATGATAATGATTAACAATATATAAATGATTTACGCCCGATGCAAGCAGATGTCACCGGAGGTTGAGCCGTATCCGGCTGGCCGGTATTGACCATCTGGTGGATTGGGCCTATATTACCTGAAAACACTTCGGAATCGAAAAAATCAATATGGAGGCAGAAACTTGAGCCAGGACCTTACACCCGTTCACGAGACAGGAATCGCCGCATCCTATCATCCCGACCGCTGGAGCAAGGACCTGGTGAACGCCGCCCGCGGGGCGAGCGCCGGTTTCAGTCTCGGAGTGGCGCTATATACCAGCGACAAGTTTGGCGAGCTTCAGGTGCACGACGACCAGGAGGCGGTTTACGTGGTCTCCGGTGTGGGTGAGATCACTATCGGCGGCAAACTTTTCCCCGTGCGTCCCGGAAGCGCGGCCTACATCCCGAAAGGCACGCCCCACGCCACCCGCCGGACCTCGGATGAGCCGGTCAAGGTGATATACGCTCACGGGCAGCCCTGAAGCCGCCGCCTGGCGGGAGGAAATCCGCATGAATTCAAGGGAGCGGGTGCGCACCGCGCTGGCGCACCGCGAGCCGGACCGCGTGCCGATAGACCTCGGAGGCATGGCCTCGACAGGCATCTCCGCGCTGGCCTACCATGCGCTGAAAAAGCATCTCGGGCTGGACAGCGGCGAGATAAGGGTGTTCGATATCGCGCAGATGCTGGCGCTGGTGGAGGAGCCGGTATTGAGACGGTTAGGCGCGGATGTCCTTCCGCTTCCGCATCACGATGCGGGCTGGGGCTGGGATGTCTGGAACTATGAGGGCTGGAAAAGCTGGCGCGTGGACGGCTGGCCGGAGTTCAAAGCGCCGCGCGGCCTGGTCACGGAGACAGACGGGAGCGGCAACGTCTATGTTCTGAACGGCAAAGGCAGGCGCGTGGCGGTAAAGCCGCGTGACGGGTATTATTTCGACCCGCTTCCCGAGACGCCCGCAGCTCTGCCCGCGCCGGACGAGCTGAAAGCCGCCTCCAGCCTGAGCGAACGCGAACTGCGCTATTACGAGAGTACAGCCCGCGAACTGTTCCGGAATACGGATTACGCGATCCTCGGTCCGCCGCTGGGCTGCGGGCTGTTCGGGCTGAATTTCGGCGGGCTGGAAAACTGGCTCTGCGCGCTGGTCGAGCAGCCTCAGCGCGTGGGAGAGCTGCTGGACCGGGTGGTCGAGGGCAACATCGAGGTGATCGCTCAGTTCAGCGAAGCCGCCGGGCAGTACGTCGAGTCGATAGTATTCGCTGACGACCTGGGGACCCAGCACGCGCAATGGATCAGCGAGGACCTGTTCCGCGAGGTTTTCGCGCCGCGCTACAGCCGGGTTTTCAACTGGATCCACGAGCACACCGGGCTGCGCGTGTTTTTCCACTGCTGCGGCTCTATACCCGGCCTTATCGAGCCATTGATCGAGTGCGGGGTGGATATTCTCAACCCGGTGCAGACCAGCGCGGCCGGGATGGAGCCGCAGTGGCTGAAGAGCACGTTCGGCGACAGGCTGACTTTCTGGGGCGGCGGAGTGGACACCCAGCAAGGCCTTCTGTTCTGGAGCCATGATGAACTGATGGAGGATGTGCGGCGGCGGGTGAATATTTTTGCCCCGGGCGGCGGCTATGTATTTAACCCGATACACAATATTCAGCCCGGTAGTGACCCGGCCAGGGTTCTGGCCTGTTATGACGCCGCGCTGGAGGCTGGATTCTATAGCTGAGAGCGCCGCGCCGGGGCCTCTCTTTCAACCTGGAGTAAAAGATGAAAGTACAACCTGTCCGTACGGCCCGTAAGGGGATCAACTGGATGCTGGAGAACCTGGAAGCGGATTTCGTGAGCCGTCAGAAAGTGCTCGGCCTGCCGCTTCTGCACATTTCAAGCCGCAGCGCCCGCGGAGTGGTGGCGGTCGGGGAGAGGGCTTACGGCGTGGTGGCGGTAGGCAAGCTATCGGTGGGGGCGATTGCCGCCGGGGCGGTCAGTTTCGGCATTTTCACCGCCGGGGCGATCTCGGTGGGTCTGGCCGCGGCTGTGGGTGCGGTGGCCCTGAGCCTGGGCCGGGCCAGCGGAGCGATTGCCGCGGGTAGCCGGGCCAGCGGAGCGATGGTGCTGGGCCGCAAGGCCGAGGGGTCGGTCACTTTCAGGACGGGCCAGGGACGTCCGGCTGCGGTGATCGAGGAATACGAGGAAAAGATATTCGAATAGGCTGCATTATCCGGCGGGTAAAGGTAGTATTTGCGGGGATTGCCCGGCTTTATCACTGAGCGGGATGTTCATCCCTGGCGCAGCGGAAACCCACGTAACGGTTGGAGCTAACCGGGTAAAGCCCGTCCCGGCTGAGCAGCGAAGGTTCATCCTGGTTGACATAGAAACTGCCGCCCCGGAACACCCGGTAAAGACGGGTGCTGTCCAGCCAGCCATCCACCCACTCAGAGACGTTGCCCACCATGTCCAGCACGCCAAACTGGCTCCTGTCGCGCGGGTAAGAGCCTCCGGCCAGCGCGCCGCCGGAACCCTCGCTCCAGATGTTGGCCG
>CAYYNT010000098.1:6042-10386 GCA_964473155.1 uncultured Gemmatimonadales bacterium
TCCATCCGCGAGCTGAATGTTTCCCGCGGGCACAAGGACCATGTTTTCCGGTGGAAGGTCGAAGCGCCCGCGCTCCAGTTCCAGATTGACTTCAATGTCCCGCCCAGGCTCGATCTCGACAACCCGGCTGGCGGAGCCGTAACCGGCCAGGTTAAGACGGACAGTATGGCTTCCCGCGGAGAGGCGGGACAGGCTCCAGGGCGTCACGGGCCCCAGCCGCACCCCATCCAGGAATATGTCCGCTCCGGATGGATTAGAGCGTACCAGCACGCTGCCAGGATGGGGGACGAGTTCGATTGTAAGAGTGCTGTCCCGGTCGAAAAGTATATCCACGGTCTTCTGCCAGGTCTCGAAACCCTGGCGCGAGGCCACGATACGGTGCGCGCCCTCCGCGAAATCCTCCAGTGTGATCCGCCCCGTGCCCTGCACCTGGAAAGTTAGAGTGTCAACCCGCACGGTGACATCCGGCTGGCTGGTGACAATTGTCAGCCGTCCGGTGCGGCGCTCCAGGCTGAAAGAGTATTTGCTCAGCTTGCCGGGAACCACGGTCACTGAGTCTTCCACGGGCTTGTAGCCATCCAGGCCGATCATCATCGGGTGACGGCCAGCGGCGAGGTTCTCCATGCGCACCGGCGTCCGTCCGGCATCCAGCCCGGAGAGCCAGACCAGCGCTCCGGCCGGGTCGGTCTCGATCAGCACGCCGCCGGTTGAGCCGTTGGATGCTCCCAGGGAGGGTTGAACAGCCGGACCGCTGCTTCCACCGGATTTTCTTTCGATAAGACCGATCCCGTCAAGAATCAGCCAGGCCCCGCTGCGCAGCGGCCCGCCGGGGAGCGGCATCACCGGCGCGAGGCTGCACTGCCCGGCGGAGGCGTCTGCCACACGGTAGCGCGCGGAGCGCGCCGGACGCTGTGCCCAAACCGGCGCCGTGCCCGCGGACTGGTCGAGTTCGGCCACGGTCAGCTCCTGACCCGGCAGGAGACCGTCCTCCAGACCGGCATCCGCTGTAAGAGTATCTCCGCGTGCGCCGGTGATCCTGGCGGTGAGCGGGAAATGAGACAACACCTTGCGGGACAATGATCGCACTGCCCCTGCCAGCATCGAAACTCCGCCGGACTGCTGGACGCTCTCCGCGGCCCGCACCTCGCCGGTTTCGGAATCCACCACCCGGGCGTTAAGAATAAACAGGCTGTCCAGGCGGGAAACGCTGCCGGTCAGGACATAGCGGCTTTCCAGCAGTTCGCCCAGCCGGCGCAGGCTGCGCTCATCGACCAGGTCGCGGAAACGCGCCGACTGGCGTTGCATACGATAGAGGCGGCCGGTCTCCTCGAGCAGGCGCAGCCGTCCGGAACGGGAAAGCTCCGAACGAAGCATCTCGCTTACGCTGGCCGCCAGATTGCGCTCAACTCCCAGCGCCTCGAACTCCTGCACGGACAGAAGGACGCCCTGCTGCTGCGATTGCAGACGCGGGACAGACCATGAAAACAAAAGCCCCCATGCCAGGATGAGGGCTGCGGCTTTTTTATTGTATGAACTCATAGTTATCTGGCGAAGAAGAGTTTGTCCCCGGCTGCCGCCGCGGGGCCGAACATAAGGTCCAGCCGTTCGCGCATCTCGCGGGCGAAACGCGGCGCTGTCTCCAGGCGTATCTTACGCAGGGCATCCAGGTCGGCGCGCTCCTCATCCGGCCCGAAACCCTTGGCCGTGTATTCCGAGGCCAGGACCAGCTCGCCTGTAGCCGGATTGAAAAGGCTGAGCGAAACGTTCCACAGGCAGACCCGGAAACCATCCTCCAGGGCGTTGGATGCGGCTCGGACACACTCTCCGCTCAGACGGGGAAGCGCAAGCGCTCCGGCGGAGCCAGAGTCCGGCACCGGGGTAAAGCCCTCCAGAAGGATAGCGGAATATAGCGCCTGGCTCACATAAGCCGGGAAAGATTTTTCCGTCCCGCTATCAAATTTCATCAAAATGGTTCGTAATTCAAGTCCATTGTGGAAAACGGCCTGGGTCAGCTCTCGGGACAGTTCATCCTGATGAGCGGGTTCCGGGTTGAAAGCTGAGGCCGAATAGTCCAGCAGGTCCAGCGCCTCACGGAAGGAAGCCAGTGCCTCCTGGATTTCTCCTTCCTCACTCAGGCTTCGGCCCTTTTCGAGGAGCATCCCGGCCCGGTTTATCCGTTCTGACGATTCCTGCTGCAGTTTCATTCGAGCTTTCTCCACGGCGTCCAGCGGAAGGCGGACCAGGAGGTGCGCCTCATAGACGGTTCGTGGTCCGGCCTTGCCGTTCAGCGTCGTTTTCTCATACCAGACGTTGAGCCTTTTCAAGCCTTCGAGGACAGCCTCGCCGCGCAGGACGAGCCGGTCCTGCAGCAGAATGGCGGCCTCGCTGCGCAGACGGTCATAATCCAGCCGGGCATTCAGGCCGGTCATGGTTACGGCCTGGCTCACCGCGTTCGCCGCGGCGTCCTGCTCCGCCGCCTCAAGGCTGGCCGCTCCACTGGACCGTCCCACGAAATACATCCAACGGTTGTCCGATTCTGGCACTCGGGTGACCCACTCGGGACGGGAGCGCCGGGAGCGTTCGACACTCACGGCCTGATCGCACCAGGCACTCTTTGCCGCCGGGAGGCAGAAAAGTACAATATGCAGCAGAGCGCCGCAGGCAGCGGATTTGCCGCGCCAATATTCCCGGTTCAAAAAAGCGAACATGGCCGCCTCAGTAGGTGGGCAGGCCCTTGTCCAGGTCCTCGATCACTTTCTGCGCCTGGGCGTCGTTAACTGCGCGCTGCACGCTGTTTTTCGCGCTGGCGGCCAGCGCGACAGCCCGGTCGTATTCCTGTCTCGGGTAGCGCACCAGGGTGTACACGTTGAAGAAATAGCGTAGGCCCTCCGGGGTGACCCGTTCCACCTTCTCGGTGTAGGTCTCCATTTCTTTGACCCCGTTGGCCACGGTCTGGCTGAGTATCTTCAGGCCGTCCTCGGTCACGCTGCCGATGTCCTCGCGGCTGGAGGCCAGTCCGCGTTCCACGCGGGCTTTCTTGTAGTCCACCAGGCCCTGGCTCTGTATCATCTCCAGCACCTGACGGGTGGCGTTGGACCGGGCATCGGTCAGGCCATCCTCCAGCGACACGGCGCCGGTCTTGAAACCGCGGAAGAAGAAGTACTCCTTGTTCTCCTTCGGTATTTCATAGACCCAGTCCGGCTTGTCGCCGCTTTTTTCAATCGTGCGCTCGCTGCCCATCATGGTCATTTTCTGAGCCGAGCATCCTGCCAGTGCTATCACTGCCAGCGCCAGCAAGGTAATCATCTTTCTGCTAATCATTTTTCCTCCTCATGGCGGGTTGGATGATCAATCCGGTTTAAGCTTGTGATTAAGCAAATCGCGTGCCAGAAAAAGACAAAGAAATTGATTATAGATGATTGAGTTTTGACAGTCCGGAGTTGACGGTCACCGAAAAATCGGCTTGCCAACCGCCCGGCTTGCGCTTATAATGCATCTAGGCCGACAGGAAATAAGGCCCTCGAACAGCCAATAAAAGGAACTCAATGATAGAGATACGGATACACGGCCGCGGCGGTCAGGGCGCGGTTTTCGCATGCAGCATGCTGGCACGCGCCCTGTTCGAGGAGGGCCGCTGGGTGCAGGCGTTCCCGCATTTCGGCGTCGAGCGGCGCGGTGCGCCCGTGGCTGCGTTCGTGCGGTTCGATGAGCGGCCGATCGAACTGCGCTGCCATATCTACCATCCGGACTATGTGATCATCCTCGACCCGACCCTGGCCGGGCTTTCCTCCACCATTCAGGGCTTGAAAGCCGGCGGCTCGGTCCTGGTCAACTCGCCCGGCGCTCCCTCGGATTTCGAGCATTTCAAGCATTGCCGGGTCGCCACGGTGGATGCCAGCTCCATTGCGCTCAAGCATAAGCTCGGCTCTATCTCCAGCCCGATTGTCAATACGGCCATCCTCGGGGCGTTCGCCCGGTTTTCGGGCATTGTCAGCTTGGACTCCATACTCGGCGCGGTGATCGAGATAATCAAGCGCCGGACCGATGAGAATATCGCGGCAGTGAAAGAATCATATGACGCTGCAATGCTGCCGGGGGTGAAGGATCCTTCGGAGCAGGACGGGAAAGCGGATGTCAGACCGTGATTATTTATATTGCGTAGTTTTTCCCGGAGAACAACGATGAGCAGTGATTCCGGGTCCCCGATAAAGGACTTGCCGCCGGTTTCGATGAACCTGGCGGACATGCGCTGGAACCAGACCGGCGCTTGGAGCTTTTTTGCCCCGGTGTACCGCGAGAAAGCCTCGCCCTGCGCCATGGAGTGCCCGCTGGGCGAGCCGGTGA
>CAYYNT010000099.1:0-10124 GCA_964473155.1 uncultured Gemmatimonadales bacterium
TATACGTGGCCGGGGCAGAGAGGGCCGACTGTCAACCGCATAAGTGAACAGTCCGTTAATTTTTTCTTCGTATTCTCTTCAGTAAGCAATCTATAATTTTTCCCCATAATAAGAGCAATAACCAGCCTCTTTAACGAATCTGGAGCAAAAGGGTCTGATAACATGATGTTTGAAGTCATCCAAGCCCTGTAATCGCTAATGTTTAATTCGATCGGCATAATATATCCTAATCGTTGATTAATATATCTAATCGAATCTGACTAAATAGTTTATCGTGCAAGGTAGTCATTTCTCTTTTGATTATTTTGAAATACTTAGGATTGTTTTCTATTAATAAATACCTTCTTCCCATCTGCAAAGCTACACGTCCAACTGTTCCAGTTCCAGCAAACGGATCTAAAACCATATCGTCTTTAAAGGAATAATATCGAATAAGCTTCGAAATAAGCTCATCGGGAAATACAGCTGGGTGATCTTTATGGTGTCCTGGAGAGATGTTCCAAACGTTAGTAACATCGTAATTACCAGTGATTTTTGATTCAGTAACCACCTTTCTATCGTAATGCTTTCTAATATTCCAATCAATGAGCCTATCGGTACGTTTTCTATAAACAAGTACATATTCAGTAACAGGAACCGGTTTGTACTGAAGTGGATTTCTGTCCGCAGCAAAACGCCTTCCTCTCCCTGTTGCCCATCCAGCACCTTCTGGCTTAACCCATATAATATCGTCAATAAATTCAAATCCTGCACCGTCCATAAGCCTGTGAACATCAAATGGAATTGGAATTCTACGGCTAGATTCTTTTCTTGAGGTTCTCCTAATCAAAACCGGCGAAACATTTATAATAAAAAATCTTCCTTCCGAGAGAACGGAATGGCACCTGACGATAACCTTTCGAAGAAAATCGAGATATTCCTGATAATCAATATATTCACAGTACTCCGGTTTGGCGTTATAATACGGAGGAGAGGTTATGATAAGTTGAGCCGTATCGGGTGGAAATTCTTCCAAGGTTTTAATTGCATCTCCCATAATAATTTTGTTAGGTATTGGGGATGGGAAGAAAATATTGGGATTTTCTCTTTTTGTTTCATCATTACACAATTGCACAGAATTGTTTATTCTCTTTATAAGTAAAGTCCTATCCGTGCAGCTGTGTATCTCGCCATTTCTATTAAGTCTAATCTCTCCAACCAATTTTTCGCTTGAATTGTGATGAATAAGTGGCACCCGCCACAAATCATATCTATCATCTATCTCCGGCAAACCTAACGACAATACATCGATATATTCTGGCATATGACTTTTTAGCCAAAAAACAACTAATTCACGTACTTCTTTTACGGTTTTTAACATATTATTAGTATTCATTATTATTACCTCACACTCCCTCGCTGAGCTTGCGCAGGCGCTCGATATCCATGCCGGGACGGTAGACCTGGCTCACCACGTTCTCGGCGAAAGCGTTCTCCGCGGCGCGCACCCAGTCCCGCACCTCCTCGCCCCGCTCCACCAGGCGCTTGACCTCGTCGCAGAGCTGCGGGTTGCCGCAGTTCTCAGCCGCGCGCAGCGTGCTCTCGGTGAACTTGCGGAACAGCGGAAGGTCGCGGTCCTCGGTCTTCACGTGGCTCATCATGTAGAAAATCTCGTTGACCAGGAGCTGGTACTTTTTCTTGCGCTCGGCGTTGAAATCCAGCTTGGCCAGCCCCAGGATACGCTGCACCATGCCCTCCAGGGCCACGTAAACCCGCCCGCGCACCACCAGTATCTTGTATTCCAGCGACAGCGGGTCATCGAACTTCTGCAGCTCCTGGCAGAAACCGATCAGGGTCTTGTCGGCGTTGGTCTGGCTGCGGGCCAGGTCGGCGCTGCGTTTCTGCTTCAGGTAGTTGGCGTTGTACTCGCTCACGCAGTTGCGCACGCTCTCCACCGGCGGCGCGATGCGCTTTATCGCCTCGATCTCCTTGCCGAACACGGACTTGTTCTTGTTCAGGTCCTTGATCAGCTCCAGCAGCTCGCCCACCACCGAGCCGATAACGCGCAGGATGTCCTCCAGGCGCTCCGGATCGAAAGTGATGTTGTTGTCCTTGTCCGGGATAAAGAAAGCGTGAAGCTGCCCGAGCGCGCCCGAAATTTTCTGCGACAGCCGCTCGGAGAACTCCTCGAACATGGTTTTCTCAGGCACGTGCTGCTTGGAGCTGGTCAGCTTTTCGCGGAACTGCTCGCCCCGGCCCTGGAGGTGGTCGGCGAGCTGGTCGGAGATCGAGATGACCGTGTGCAGCGTTTTGGGCACGTCGTTGAGCGTTATCACCGGCACATCCATCTTTCCGAACAGCGACGCGCTGATCTTCTCCTCGCCCTCCGGTTTCCATAGCGCGTATTCCTCGCCGCTCTCGACCGTGGTGGGCGCTTTTTTGAGCGTGCCGGCGATGTTCTGCAGCGGGACCATGAGCTTGCGGTCGAGCAGCTCGCGGGCCAGGACGTTGAGATAGATACGCAGGTCGTTGGGGTGCTGGCAGCTCTGGATGACAAGCTGGCTGCGCTTGAGACGGTTGATCTCGGCCAGGGCGGCGCTGATATTCACGCTCATGGCGTCGCGCAGTCCGGCCGGTATTTTCGGGCTTTCCAGCTTGATCCCGCGCGAGTTGCGTGTCAGGGTGCTGATCACCGCCTCGATATGGTCCACGATCCTCTTTGTCGCCTCGATCTGCTCCACCTTGACCAGCCCGGCCCGGCCGCTCAACTGCTTCTGGGCGATCAGCTCGATCAGGCCTTTCAGCGTGACCACGTACGTGCTGTTCAATGTCACCAGGATCGAGTGTATCTCGTAGAGCGGCACCTCGACATTCTCCTTCTCCACCTCCACCTGCTCCTCGATCACTTCGACTTTCTGGAGCGCCTCGCGGCTTTTCTGCAGCACGTTGTCGGTCTTGCGCATCAGGTTGGCGACATCTTTCTGCTCATCGCTCAGGGAGCGGACAATCTCGCGGATGAAATAACCGGCCGAGCGCATGTTGCTGACAAGCTGGTCGCGGCGCATGATCGGCACGCGCTTTTCGTAGCCCTCGTCGCGCAGCCTGGCGAAGAAGTGAGTGATGTTTTCCAGGGACTCGTTGAGCTGCACCACGCTGCGGCGGCTGACCTTGCGGGCCTCGGAGGGGGCCTCGTCCGGGTTGTAGTCGCTGTCGATCATCAGGTGGCGGTACTTATCATCGAAAGCCCTTTCCTCCTCGGTCCGGGACTGTTCAGCCTGGGCCTCGCGGTCCTCCTCCTCCTCCTCCCCCGTATCACCGGCGTCCTGAAGCAGCACCTGAAGCTCGAAACCGATTTTCGGGAACAGCTCCTTGACGCCCTCCTCCAGCAGAAGGGTATAGTTTCCGCCGCCCTCGGCCCCCACCGGCCCATGCTCGCCGCTGTCCGCCAGCCCGCTGGTGTACTGCGATTCCAGGCGGCGCTTGTCAAGCTCGCTCACCTGGAACATCTCGGTGGCCTCCTGGATCCGGGAGAGCAGGTGTTTTTCAAGATCGATAGCCTGCTGCATGAACCGCGCAGTGTGCTCGTGGATGGTCTTGTGCTCTTTTTCTTTTTCACCTTCCATCAGGTTGTGCATGATCGGGCTGACCAGAAGGGCCATGCCGCCGAAATAGAACTTGAGAATGGGGTAGCTGCGCATGACCCAGGAATACTGCTTTATTTTCACATGATGGTCTTTTTCGCGCTCGTAGGCCGGATTGCAGTCAGTGCAGCGGCTCTCGAAATCGGGCTTGTCGTAGCTCAGGACAAGGTTCTCGAACTCCTTGTTGATATAGCGCGCCGCCTCGATATAGGTCAGTCCCTTGTTGGTCAGGGTGCGCTGGGCGGGATCGATGCTTTCACCCGTGGAGCCGCGGGCGCATATTTCCACATCGGCCTCCCCGGCCCGCAGGATCGCTATCTGCCCTGCGGCAAGCTGGGTCAGGAACTGGACGACATCAGTCGGTGTGATAAAGGCGGACAGCTTTTCGCGTTCCTTGTTGTCCGCCACGTTGCCCAGACCGTGAGCCACGCGGAACGCCTGAAGCTGCTGGAAAAGGTTGATCGAGCCTTCGCTCAGGGCCTGGCGAAGATAGGCGATATAACCGGCAAGCTGGCTGTCGGAATTCAATTCGCGCATGTACTTGTTCAGGGATTCAATCTTGACCTGGGAACGTATCTCCTCGGCTATTATATCCATGTTGCTGCGGCTTACCTCGGTGCGGATTCCCGGCCGGAGGAATTTCTTGAGCAGCGTGTTGCCCTCGTCCACGCTCTTGCGCTCGGAAAGCATGCGGTTCAGCGTGTAGATCTGGCGAATAAGCTGGAAAAGCTTTTCCCGGCGGCGGTCCACGCTGATCGAGCCGTTGTCCTTTTCCTCGGCCGGAGCGGAGGCCTGCTCGATATATTTCTTTTCGAGTTCCTGCGGGGAGATTCCCAGGACCTTCAAGGCTTCGCGCACGTTCTCATAACCGCGCGGGTTCCAGGGGGCGTGACGGTTGATCATGCGGCTGAGCATGAAAAACACCAGGTTGTCCGGCTCGTTGAAACTGCGGCTGGCCCACTGGTAACGGTACCAGTTCAGGCTGGAGAGAAACACCAGTTTTTCGATGAGAGTCAGTTTTGACATCTCCTCGGCCAGGTCCAGCGATTCGAGCTTGAGCTGGGCGATGAACGCGTCTTCGATGAAACCCTTGCCCAAAAGGATCGACTGAGCGTAGCCCATTTTCTGTTCGAGGGAACGGAAGAACTCGCGGACAGTGCGGGCGGCCTCCTGTTTCAGTTCGTCATCCATCGGCTGGCTGACCAGGCTGTCGAGCTGCTTGCAGGTGATTCGGATCTGCTCGATCACTTTAAGCTCGTCACGGTAGCGCACGAGGCGGTCTTTTTCTTCCTCGGCCGCCTTGCGTGCGCTGGGAATGCGGCGGCGTATCTCGTACTGTTTCTCATCCCCGTTGAGCTGGACGCGCAGGCGCTGGCTGATGACCGTATAATCGCGCTCCTCGCTCTGGCCGTGCCGCAGGCGTAGCATCCCGTTTTCGGCCAGGCTCTCCATCAGACGGTCCATCTGCTTGATTTTTTCATCGCGGCGCGCCAGATGCGGGTTCTGTTTCAGTCGCACAAGGGCCTGCGTGATAAGAGTCAGCGGCTCTTTCTTCTCGGTGGTGTAGAAGCTGCCGAACACTTTTTCGAGGAAAGTACGGACACGGGTGAAAATCAGGCGCTTGTCCTGTATGGCCACTATCTCGTACTTGCGCGTGCGCTCGATGAGATCATCCAGCAGGTCATCACCCGCCAGCTCCCGGTCATCCATTATTTTTGCGATTTCCAGTCCCATATCTCTCCAGTGTCCTATAAGCCCGAAACACCCCGGACGCATTTTTGCCGCCGGGGTGTCTGAATGCACCAGTTAAGCAGTTCGCATCAGCGGATGGCCTCAGGCCCCCGAGATAATTTCTCCGCGCACCTCGCGCAGAGTCTGATTTTCCATCTGTTCGTTGATCAACCGCGTGAACCTGCCGATGATAATTCTCACCCCAGGGAACAGGGTGCGAGACACTTTGACATGAGCCTCTTTGTGACGGTTGATGTCCTGATGAATCCGGCTCGCTTCCTGTTCCAGCTCGGACTGGTATTTCGGATAATAGCGGCTGGTCTCCTGCAACCTTTCCATAAGGGTCTGCTGCTCAGCGCTCAACTGGCCTTTCATCTTGGTCTTGAGCACCGAGATATTATAGAGCGCCTTCTTGACCTTGTCCTGGTTTTCCTTCACTTTCTTGAGTTCCTCATTAATCTCTTTCAAGCGGTCGAGGAGCTTGAAATCAATTCCTACAGTCACTTCCGTGGGCGTATAGCTGGTG
Source organism: uncultured Gemmatimonadales bacterium (assembly GCA_964473155.1). GTDB lineage: Bacteria > Gemmatimonadota > Glassbacteria > GWA2-58-10 > GWA2-58-10 > JAJFUG01. The sequence continues at coordinate 5,878 of CAYYNT010000099.1, forward strand.
CTTCCCAGGGTGGTTGTCTCCACGTTGCACTCTGCTTCGATCCGGCCGCCCATGATAACGCCCTTGCGGCTGTTGGCGATTACGTTGCCGCTTGCCCTTACATGGCTGTGCATGATTTCACCGCCGGCAACCACATTGCCGCCGCACATGATATTCTGACCGTGCACGTATTTGACTGTCAGGTTGCCGGTGGTCTTGATCAGTCCCTTTCCGCGACCGATGAAGCCTTTCTTTATAAGAACGTTTCCCTCGACATCGATTTCGGCATCCTCGACGCAGCCGCCGATTTCAAGATCGCCCACCACATGAACTTTGAAACCGGCCTTGACATCACCGCCGATAGCCAGCGAGCCGGCGAAATCGACGTTCCCGGTGTTGAAATCCACATCTCCCTTGATTACAAGCCGTGGCTGCACCTCGACCAGGTTTGATTTGTTGAGCGTGACACAGCCGTTTTCGGAGGCGATCAGCAGATTGGGGTCTTCGGAAGATATTTCAGTCCTGGGGCCTTGCGGCAACAGGCGCTCGCGCCCGTTTTTAGGTTCGATACGGGCGCCGGTGACGGTTTCGCCAGGGGTCCCTTCAGTGGCGGGGTGAAGCTGACACAGCTTATCACCCCGGGCGATCGAGGTGAAAATCGAGACATCGTGGTAATCGATCCGCCCATCGGTGTCTTCCTTGGGCTGGAACTCGTGCTTATGGTCGAAGAAAAACTCGATCCAGGCATCCTGGCCGTTTTGAGGGTGCGTGCTTTCCGCCACCAGAACTTCCTGATCGAAGCGGCCCTCATCGAACAACTGTTTGAGCAGGTCCTGCCGAAGACCGCGCACGACACCGGCTTTTCTGATGGCGCTCATGGCGTCGCCGACGGTCAGCGGAGCTTCCATCTGGCCCTCGGGGGTCATAAACGGAACGTTGATATAGCATTCCGTGTCGCCGTTCTTGAAACTAACCTTGATCTTTTTCCATTCTTCTGCCACGGCTCGCCTCTGAGGCAGCATTGATAATATAAATGACAGTGTTCGGCATAATCTCCCATGCAGGGGAAAGTCACAAGCGGATAGCCATCGTATCCGAGCATCCCGGCATCAATGTTTAACCGAGTTTTATTATTGTAAAGACTGAATCGCTTAATTGCAACAATAATATTCCATTCCAGCCCTCTTGAACCGTAAGGTCCCTCTATGTCGCCTCTCCATTGACAGAAACTCGGGGAATCTCTTATTTTTGTTCCGTATCCGTGCCGGTCCGTCTGGAAAGCAACTCCGAGATTCGCAGCGCGATCCAGAGCAGGGCCGAAATCCAGAATACAGTGCGCAGGGTGATACGCGCTCCGTATGGCAGATCAGCTCCAAGCAAAGTTTCGATCAGGACATCCGCCAATCCGGAGCAGATCACCGCAAGGATAACAGCGTTCCTGAAACGTTTCAACCTGTCCAACATTTTTCCTCCCCGGATATGCCTCCGGCAGTCACAGCACTTTCTGTGCGCGGCTTCCGGACCAGCGGGACCGTGTAAACCGGCTTGATTCGAACGAGGGGTTCAAATGCGAATTCTCGTTACCGGCGGAGCCGGATTCCTCGGCTCCCACCTCTGCGATTACCTGATCGAAAAGAACCACGATGTAATATGCATCGACAACCTGATCACGGGCAATGTTGAAAACATCAGCCACCTGATGGGACACGAGCGGTTCCGGTTTATCCGCTACGATGTCACCGAGTACATATTCATCCCCGGGCGGCTGGATGCGATCCTTCATTTCGCTTCACCCGCCTCGCCGGTGGACTACCTGGAATATCCGATCCAGACCCTCAAGGTCGGCAGCCTCGGCACGCACAAGGCCCTTGGCCTGGCGCGTGAAAAGGGTGCGCGGTTCCTGCTCGCCTCGACCAGCGAGGTTTACGGCGACCCGCTGATTCATCCGCAGACAGAGGAATACTGGGGCAATGTCAATCCGATCGGCCCGCGCGGGGTGTATGATGAGGCCAAGCGTTTCGCCGAGGCGATCAGCATGGCCTATCATAGAACCCACGGAGTGGAGGTGCGGATCGTGCGGATATTCAACACGTACGGTCCGAGGATGCGGATGAACGACGGGCGGGTGGTGCCGAATTTCATCAAGCAGGCGCTTTGCGGCGAGCCCATAACGGTGTATGGCGACGGCAGCCAGACGCGCTCTTTCTGCTACTGGTCGGATCTGGTCGAGGGCATCTACCGCCTTCTGCTCTCGGATGCGGATGGTCCGGTGAATATCGGCAATCCGGCCGAGCACACGATCCTTCAGTTCGCCCAGCGGATAATCGAACTGACTGGCAGCAGCAGCCAGATTATCCACAAGAAGCTGCCGGAGGATGACCCGAAAGTGCGCCGCCCGGATATAACCCGCGCCCGAAAGATCCTGGGCTGGGAGCCGAAAGTGGCGCTGGATGAGGGCCTCACCCGCACGATCGACTATTTCCGGGACAAGGTATAAAAGCCCGGCCTGGACGGGATGAAATTGTAACTATTTATAATATAATATTTTGTGGGGCACGGTGCGCCGTGCCCTTTTATTTTCATGACGCAGGTGAAAACTTTATCAGGACGTAATTGGAGCGGCCGCTCCAGTTGCCGGGCCGCATCTTTATCACCCCTCAGCCTAATCCAAGCACTCTCTTTTCCGCCTCGGCATAGCGCTCCAGCAGCCCTCCGGGGCCATGGCAGGCCGCCACATCCTCCGGCCGCGGGCTGACCGGCTCGCGCCGCCCCAGGAAACATGCGGCATAGGCCCCGGCATCGAAATCCTCTCCCTGGTTTTTCAGCAGCGCGCAGGCCCCCGAAACCGCCGCCCCGAGAGCCGCTCCGCCCTGGTCCACGGGCACGGCCTCCCTCCGCCAGATGGCGGCGACCCGCCGCAAAACCTCGCGGCTGCGCGAGGGCCCTCCGGTAACGAAAAGCCTGTCTCCGGGGGTGGTGAAATGACGGCTGTGCGCGTAGACCGCAGCCAGGCTGGACTCCACGATCCCGGCGTAATCAGCGGCCGGGCCGGGAGTGTCATATCCCAGGCGCAGCGGCTCGAGCTTGCCTGAGACCGGGAAGGATTCATTCTCCGCCTGCCAGAGGAAAAGCCGTCCCCGGTTGCCGCAGGGTGTTTCTGCAAGAAACGCCTCGGCGCGGGTGTAATCTTTCTTCTCGATCCCGTGCAGCGCCCGTACCCTGTCCCAGCGCAACGCGCCATTGGTGCGGCAGCCGAAACTGAACGGACGGTCCAGACCGTCGTACATGGCATTGGCGTAGCCCCGGCTGTCGAACGTGGCCCCGCCGGTCTCCACCATTATGACAAAGCTCGAACCCAGGGAAAGGAGCGAACCCTGCACCAGCACCTTGCTCTGCGGGTTGTCGCCGCTGCCCACGCCGACAAGGCAGTCCTGAGAAAAACCCCAGCGCTCCACGAAATGACGGACCAGAGGTCCGGCCAGGCTAAGGGCGGAACCCAGCGCGGGCAGACGGTCCAGAAGGCCGCCGCCTCCGCCCGGCAGGCCCTCGGCCGCCGAGGAGACCAGCTCGCCGCTCCAGCGCTTCTCCCGGTAGTCCATCAGCGAGGTCCCGCAGGCGTTGCCCCAGTCCAGGGGTATATGGACATTTCCGGTCAGGACCGCTGGCAGAAGGCTGGATATCTGATGGATGAGCGCGGTGCGGGCGTAGATTTCCGGCTGCCGCAACGCGGTGCGGCGGATGCCGAAAGCGCTGAACCGCAGCGGGGCATCCGACCCGGACAGTTCTATTATTCTTTGCTTTCCGCCCGCTTTCTGCCGGACAAAAGATGACTCTTCGCCGGTGCAGGCCGTGCGCCATATCCGGGCGTACGGCGCGGCCAGGGCCTCCGCCAGATAAGAGGCAAGAGGGGCTTCCACCGTCCCCGCGGCCAGCGCTCTGAAAAGGCTTTCCGCCCGGCTGTTCAGCATCACGAAACCATGCTGCTGGCCCGAGACATTGATCACCCTGATACATCTTGAATTCAGGCCCCGCGCCCTGAAACTCTCGGCCAGGTCATCGAACATGGCCTCGAGCGAGGCGAAATACAGGGCCGCGGGCTGATTCGCCTCGCCCGGCTCTCCGGGCGGAAGGATATAGTCCCCGGTCAGCCCGAAACCAGCCAGACGGCTGTCGGCGCGGTAATCCAGGGCGTGCTTCCAGACAGTCTCGCGGCTGTCCAGGTCCACGGCCACGGCGGCCAGGCCCTGGGTGCTGGAGTCGAGTCCCAG
>CAYYNT010000100.1:0-9950 GCA_964473155.1 uncultured Gemmatimonadales bacterium
TCGGGATCAGCCCGCCGGATGCGGCCGCGGCCCTGGCCGCCCTGCGTATCCTGCGACAGGAGCCTCAGCGGGTTAAACACCTCCAGGCAATGTCGCGTCTTTTCCTGGAGGAGGCCGTCAAACGCGGCTGGAACACCGGCTCAAGCCGGGACTCCGCGATAATTCCGCTGATACTGGGACCGGCGGCGCGCTGTTTTATCCTTCGCCATGCCCTCTACGAACAGGGGATCAACGTTCTGCCGCTCACTTATCCCTCCGTGGCGGAGAACGCCGCCCGGCTGCGCTTCTTCATCAGCAGCACCCATACCGGGGAGCAGATACGTTACACTATCGAGGCCATCGAACGGAGCCTGTCCGAGCTTGGTTTTCAAAACTCCTGAACCGTTTCAGCCGCCGCGCCGCGGAGGAATGAAACCATGCCGAAAACCGCGCTGATCACCGGTGGTTCATCCGGGCTGGGACTGGCCCTGGCGCGGGAGCTTTCGGAGCGGGGCTATTCATTGGCCCTCCTGGCCCGCGACAGCGAGCGGCTCGAACGGGCGGTTGGGGTGATCCGGGACGCGGGCGGGGCCGCCGAGGGTTTCCAGTGCGACATCCGCGACGAGGCCGGGCTCAGGCGGGTGGGTATGAAGATCAAGGAACATTTTGGAGGAATAGATTTTCTGGTCCTCAACGCGGGCGTGGTCACTCCGGGCCTGCTGGAGGATTTCAAGAGCGGCGGGGAGCTTAAGACGGACCTGGAGACCAACCTGTGGGGCACGATCCTCTGCTCCCACGTGTTCCTGCCCCTCTTAGCGCCGGGAGGCCGTCTGCTGATGATCTCGTCCGGGTTCGGCCTGGTGGGGCCGGCCGGTTACGCCGTGTATGCAGCCTCCAAGGCCGGGATGATCGCTTTCGCCGAATCCCTGCGAAGGGAGATTCTGCACCGGAGTATCGCGGTCCATGTGGCCTGCCCCGGCGACATGCTCACTCCCCAGTACGAGAAGGAGCTGGCCGATAGCCCGGCCTGGATGCGGAAGAAAGCCCCCCGTGGCCTTCTGTCACCTGAGACAGCGGCCCGGCGGATACTGAAAAAATGCAGCCGCGGCCGGTTTCTGATTGTCATAAACCCCGAAGTGTTCATTCTGCAGCTCGTGACCCGGCTCCTGCCGCGCCGCCTGCGGGACAGCCTGCTCGACCGCGTGCTGCCGCGTCCCGGCTGAGAGGGGCGGAGCGAAAAGAAAATCCTGTAAATCAGCCGGTTTCTGTCAGACTGGAATAACGGACGGTAGACAAATAAGGCGAGGCGATGAGCGGCATCCGGATCGTACCCCTCGAAAACACGAAAAGAAACATCCGGGAATTCGTCAAGTTCGCCTGGCGGATCTATAAAGACGATCCGCACTGGGTCCCGCCGCTGATCTTCGACAGCGTTTTCCGCATCCACAAAGGCCCTTACCACGAGACCGGCGTGATCCAGCCGTTCATGGCTTACCGCGACGGGGAGCCGGTGGGACGGATCATCGCCCACTACGACAACTTTCATAACTCGTATTTCAGCACCCGGCGCGGAGCGGTGGGCTTTTTCGAATGCATTGACGATACGGAGGTCTCCCGGAGCCTGTTCCGGGCCGCGGAAAGCTGGCTCGCTGAGCAGGGCATGACCGAGATATACGGCCCTCAGAATTTCCTTGTCTATGACGCCTCGGGCCTGTTGATCGACAATTTCCAGGATGACCCGGTGGCGGAGTGTTCCTACAACCCTCCCTACTACGAGAAGCTTTTCCTGGATTACGGTTTCGTCAAGGACATCGACTGGTACGCGTTCCGGATCGACAGCGATGTGCTGATCCCGGAGTCCTTCCTGAAAATCTGGAAGCAGGTGATGAACAACAAGGAGGGGCTCACTTTCCGCAACACCGTGATCAGCCGCTGGAACAGGAAAGCCTCCCTTGAGGAGGGGAAGCTGTTCCTGGAGGCTTTCAACCGGGCCTGGGCCAACAACTGGGGGCACCTTCCGGTGCGCGAGAGCTACATCTCGTACCTGGTGGATTTCGGCCGCTGGATCGGGATACCGGAGCTGGTGATTATCGCCGAGCACAAGGGCCGGATGGCGGGGTTCGTTTACAACATCCCGGATTTCAACCAGGCGCTCAAGAGAGCCAACGGACGGCTTTTCCCGTTTGGGATTTTCAAAATCCTGCGGGACATCCGGAAAATCAACCGGTTACGGGTGGCGATGACCGGCATCCTGCCCGAATACCGTCTTTCCGGGATGCTCGAACTCTGTCTGTACCTGGAGACCAAGAGCCGCGGCGACAGGCGGGGCATCAAATCCTACGACTTTTCCCTGATCGTGGAGAAGAACAGCGGGGCCTGCCGGGGGCTTTACGGGGTGGGCGGAAAGCGCTACAAGACATTCCGCTTCTATACCCGGCCGATCACAGAGTCATGAAGCCACCACCACGGACAGAGGGGGCCTCCCGAAAGTGTGGTGACAGTATCGAGAAACATTCAGCATCTTGATCTTTGAGGTGTTTCAGTGATAGCTTTAAATTCAGGATTTCTAATTTGACATGAACCGGCAGCCTGATTTGTTCTGCACCAACAAAGCCAAACCTTCCAAGGAACCGATATGGGCAGACTGACCGTTATGCGATCATTTAGGGCCGCGGTGGTTGCGATTCTCGCCCTTGGCGGCGCACCGCTGCATTCCGCCGGGGACGGCAAGCCGATGTCCCTGACCCTGGCGATCCAGCGCCTGCTCGAATCCGGACCGCAGGTGCGGATAGACCAAGAATCGGTCCGTCAGAGCGCCGGACTCTATGAGAGGACCTCCGGCCAGTTCGATTTTCTGCTCACCAACGGCGTGTCGATGGAGCGCAAGCATGTGCCTGTCTCCGGTATGTTGAGCAATTTCGAACGTAACGAGAACTTCGCTCTGGGTCTGCAGAAACAACTGCGCAACGGAGTGTCTCTTTCGGTCACCGCCACTTCGTTCGACCTGACCGACAACATCACCAACGTGCGGCCGCTGAACGGGGCGGATGTCAGCGCACTTGTGATCGTGCCACTGCTGCGCGGCCTGGGAAAGAGCAACACCGGGGCACAGGAGCTGGCCGCCAAATCCGCCCTGGATGCGGATATCCTTCTTACCGGATACAACGTGTCCGGCCTTATCTACGACCTTACCTCCGCCTACTGGGACTATCTGGCCGCGGCTGGGTATCTCGAGATACAGAAAACCGTGCGGGAAAACGAACTCAAGATGCTCGACATCGTGGGCAAGCTGGTAGCCGCCGGGGAACTGGCCCCCGTGTTCCTGGAACAGACACGGGGCAACCTCAACACCACTCTGCGGGGGATAAGCGACGCCGAGTACAGCTTGTATTCCAGCCGTCAGGATATCGCGGTGCGGCTGGGTTATGCGCCCCAGGAGACTGACAATCTGCCGCAGCCCGCGGAGGAGTTCCCGGAGCTGATCGATCCGGACAGCCTACCCGAGGGCGTGCAGGCCCGTCTGCTCGACCAGTCGATGCAGAACCGGGGCGATTACCTGGCGCTCCTGAAAAGCATCGAGACCGACAGGATTTATCTGCGCCAGGCTGAAAACAGCAAGAAGCCCAACCTGAACCTGAATGTCAAGCTGGGTTATGCCGGACTGGAAGAGGATGGCGGTAAGAGCCGCTTCCTCAAGTCATATTCCAACAACGTGGATGGAGTGAATTCCTACGTGGGCCTTCAGCTTGAGCTCCCGGTGGTCAATCATGACGCCCGGGGCCAGGTGGTCTACCGTCAGTCCCTGCTCCGGGAATCCGAGCTGCGCAGGGAGAACCTGTCCAACGCCATCACCTCGGAAATCAATGTCACCCTGGAATCCATGCGCCGGGCCGTGCGCGAATACCGCCTGGCCGGGGAATCGGCGGAATATTTTCTCAATAATGTCAATTTCGAGGTGGAAAAAGCCAGGAACGGGTCGCCGGACCTGACCAGCCTGTATATCGGGCTGGACCGGTTCAGAAGTGCCAAAATGGCGCAGATCGACGCACAGCGAAAATATGCGGTCTCCCTGGCCCGCCTGCGGCTGGCCACCGGCACGGTGCTTGCCGGACGGGGCGATGGCTGGGCATATATCTCCGGAGCCATGACGCAGCTTCCTCCGGCTCAATGAACACTCGAACCCGAGAGACAAACATGGACAGACTGAACCGTATATTAGCTGCATCGGTCCTGGCCCTTGCTTTCTGCGCTCCCGGCCTTTCCGCCGCGGAAAAGGTGGGGGCTACCGGACACATTGTCCCGGCCGGCGGGGTGGTCAAGGTGGCGGCGCTCAGGCAGGGCGTGATCTTTGAAATAAAAGCCCAGAGGGGCGCCCTGGTGCGGAAAGGCGCGCCCCTGTTCACCCTGGCGGCGCCTGCCTCCAGCCTGTCCGAGGCAGAGCTGGCCAGGCTGGACCTCCGGGACGCCACCGAGAACGGGGCCAAGGCAGTCGAACTGCAGAAACTTAAAATCCAGGCCGCTACCACAGAGCTGGATATCGCCGAGAAAAGGCTCAATCGCTTCACATCCATGGGCCAGGATTTTTCCGCCCTCTCCCAGAAAGAAGAGCGGGAGTACCAGGTCAAATCGGCGCGCAAAAACCTCGAAATAGCCCAGGCCGAGCTTGAGCACATGATCCTGACCAACGCGATCAACGCCGGACGGGCCAGCGAGCGGCTGAAAGCCGCCCGCGGCGCGCTCGATCTGTGCACCGTGTCGTCTCCGGTGGATGGCACGGTGATCGATTATTTCCAGAACCCCGGCGAGATAGCCGGCGCCGCCCCCAGTCTGATCATGGCCGACCTCAGGACCATGTACGTAGTCGCCGAGGTCTCCGAAAGCGACGTGCTCAAGCTCAAAACAGGTATGGCCGCCACTATCACGCACAGCGCCATTCCCTCTCCCCTGACAGGGCGGGTGGAATACATCGGACGGTTCGTGGCCGACAACGTCAAGACCGCCAATGTCAGGATCAGGCTTGACCAGGCGGAGGTGGCCTCCCGGCTGCTGAACATGGAGGTCAATGTCACAATCGATCTCGGCGCCGGGACCCAGACGCAATGATCGCGGACTGTCTCCTGCGGGCCCTGGCCGAAACTCCGACCTGGGCCGCGATAGTCTCCGTGTTTGCGCTCGTCATTGTCCTTGCCGAGACAGGGACAATCCTGCTGGCCCAGGCGCTTGAGCGAAAGGGAAAGCGGCTCCTGGAACGCTTCCCGGCCGCTGCACCGCCCGGCATACGCTGCGCCGTGATCGTGCCGACCCGTGGACTTTCACGTTCGATTGAGCATAATCTCGGCACTGTGCTTGAACAGGACTGGCCGGAGTATCAGGTATACTTTGCGGTGGAGTCCGAGTCCGATGAAGGGGCGCCGTTCCTGAAAAAACTCTGCGCCTCTCACGGAAACGCGCACCTGATCCTGGCCGGGCAGTCGAGAACGTGCAGCCAGAAAATCCATAACCTTCTGGCCGGAGTGGCCGCCGCGGGAGATGTCGATCTGCTGGCCTTTGCCGACAACGATGTCCCGTTGCCATCAGACTGGCTGGCCCGGCTTGCCGCCCCGCTGGACGATCCGCGTATGACGGTGAGCACTGGTTTCTGGCGGATATGGAGCCGCGAGAGCGGATTCGCCGTGCAGCTCCAGATATTTTTCGACCGGCTGCTCTACGCGCACTTTCTGGCCGCTTCCAGCCTCGGAGGCGGGGGGTTCCTCTGGGGCGGCTCGTTCGCCATACGCAGGAGGGATTTCGAGACCCTGGGAGTGGTCTCGCGCTGGGCGGAGTCGGTCAGCGATGACATGAGCCTCGGCCGCCTGCTGGCCGAACGCGGGAAAAGATGCTGTCTGATCCCTGGGCTTGTGCTGGAATCAGAGGCCGCGTTCAAGACCGCCAGGGAGGCTATCGCCTGGTTTTCCAGGCAGGTGATGAACCTTAAAGCGAATTATTATTCCCTCTGGCGGCTGGGACTTATGCCCCTTTGTCTCGCGGTCGCGGGGGGGTATCTCGCTGCTCTGCCGACTCTGCTTGGCTGTCTTTTCAGCGCTCAGTCTTTCTGGGCCTGCGGCGGGCTGGCGGCGTTGACAGTCCTGGGCGGGGAACTGGTGATCGCCGCGTGCACGGTTTTCAACGGCGGAGTCGAGGGACGCTGGAAATTCCTGGCGCGAATACATCTGTTCAGGCTCTGTTTCCTGGCGGCCTGTCTGAAAACTCCGGGAAAGACCTGTATAAACTGGGCAGGGGTCGCCTACCATATCGACCGGCAGGGACGGGCGCTGGACATCCGCCGCTGACAGCGACAGAAAAATCCTTCCGTGTTTGACGGAGAGCCGCATGAGATCGATGCTGCTGGCCTGGAACAACACTTTCCAGAACGTGAAACGCACCACTGCGGCGGTGGCAGGCATCTCCTTTTCCATCCTGCTCATTTTCATGCAGCTCGGTTTCCTCAACGGCAGCAAGCTCGCCTCCTCGGGACTGTACCATTATTTCTCGTTCGACCTGGTGATAGTCGCCAGCAAGTTCCTGCACCTGGGTGCGCCCGTCGAATTCCAGAAAACACGCCTGATGCAGGCCACGACCGTTCCGGGCGTCAAGGACGTTTTCGTGCTGAATGTCGCCCCCGGCACATGGAAAGACCCGCGCACCGGTATACGGACCTACATGCGCCTCCTGGGCATAGACCCGAAGCCGGAGTTTATACTGGACCCCGAGATCATCAACGGCCTTCCTGCCATCGAGAATACGAACACGGTGCTGATCGACAGACTCTCCCACAAGGATTACGGGGATATTTCGGTGGGGCGGAAAGCCGAGGTCAACGGGACCGAGGTCACTATCGGCGGGCAGTTCAAGCTCGGGATGATCTTTTTCGCCGAGGGATGGGCCGTGACCAGCAACAGCAACTATACGCGCCTGACCTGGCGCGATCCCCGCAGCATAACCTATGGCCTTATCTCGGTGGATGACCCGAAAAATGTCCAGACAGTCAAGCAGGAACTCAAGAAACGCCTGCCCGGCGATGTGGTGGTCTACGACCGTGATGAGCTGGTCCGGCGCGAGCAGAAGTATTTCATCAATGTCAAGCCCGTGGGCATCGTTTTCAAGCTCGGGGTGCTGGTTTCCTACCTGATCGGGTTGGTGATCCTGTTCCAGATCCTCTCGACCGACATCTCGACCCGGCTGAAAGAATACGCCACGCTCAAGGCGCTCGGTTTTTCGGACTGGTACATAAATTCTATCGGCGTGGGGCAGGCCCTGTTGATGGCCTCGTTGAGCTACGTGCCGGCCCTGGGCTTTGCCGCGGTGGTGTTCAAAATCGTTTACAGGCTGTCCAACCTGCCCATGCGTCTTACTCCGGGGCTGGCCCTGTTTGTCCTGCTGCTGACCCTGACCATGAGCGGGATTTCCAGTGTAATAGCCCTGCAGAAAGTCAAGAAAGCCGATCCGGCGGAGCTGTTCTGATCATGAAATCCGGCGTGAAAATCGATATCGCCATCCGGATTCTTCTCCACGAGAAGAAACGCCTCTCTCTGTCCATACTGGCCGTTTCCTTCGCGGTCCTGGTCATTTTCATGGAGCAGGGCTTTTACAATGGTCTGAACGACAGCCAGGTGAAGCTGTACGATGTACTCAACGCCGACCTGGTCATTATGAACTCCATGCAGCGCCACATGCACAAGTACGACATGCTGCGGCGCTCCTCGCTCTACCAGGCGCTCGGGGTGGAGGGGGTCACCGAGGCTGTGCCGGTTTACAAGTTCCTGGTGCAGATGAAAAACTCACGCACCGGCGACCTGTCCGAGGTGTTCGGCCTGGCATTCCCTCCGGAGTCGAACCCGCTCACCATCCCGATCACGGAGAGCAACCGGGAGGCGCTGAAGAAGCTCGGAACCGTCCTGTTCGACAGCGATTCGCGCAAGAACCTCGGTCAGGTGATCTCCGGGCAGAAGGTCGAGATCAACGGTCTGCACTATACCGTCGGCGGGTTCATCCGGCTCGGGCCTACGTTCAGTTTCGACGGGAATATCCTTATGTCGGAGGGCACCTGGCTGATGGACAAGGACCCCGGCTATGCCGAGAATGTATCGTTCGGGCTGTTGCGGGCCGCTCCCGGCGTCGACATCCAGGCGCTCAAGGAAAAAATCCGCGGAAGTATAAACGAGGATGTCACCCTTCTGACGCCCTACGAACTGCGGAGGCGGGAGATAATCTACACCACAAAGACAGCGCCCTTAGGCTCGATTTTCGGCGTGGGCATGATAATCGGCTTCATTATCGGCACGATCATCTGCTACCAGATACTCTACAACGAGATAACCGACCACATACCCCAGTTCGCCACCCTCAAGGCGATGGGCTTCACGGACAAGTACCTGCGCAACCTCGTGCTCCGCCAGACAGTCCTGCTGTCGCTGATCGGGTTCATCCCCGGCCTGTTCCTGACCCAGGTGCTGTATTATTTCCTTTTCAAGCTCACCGGCATAGCGATGCTTTTCACTGTCGTGCGGGTGGCTATTGTCCTGAGCATGACTTTCGGCATGTGCGTCATCTCCGGGTTTATCGCCGTGAAAAAGATAATCAGGGCCGATCCGGCCGATCTGTTCTGATCCTGTCCCAACAATTACGGGCTGACAGGGGTGTGAAAGCCATGAAAAGCAAAGAAGCAATGCAGTTCATCCAGCGCGATGACAGCAACCTGCCGGTTATCGAAATCTCAGGGCTTGATTTCTCCTACGGCAGCGGCGAGAGCAGCAAGCAGGTCCTGTTCAACAACAACCTGAGCATCTATCCGGGCGAGATAGTGATCATGACCGGCCCCTCCGGCTCGGGCAAGACCACTCTGCTGACCCTGATCGGGGGTCTGCGCTCGGTGCAGGCCGGCGGGCTGAAAGTCCTGGGACGGGAGCTGAAAGGGATGAGCGCGGCGGGGCTGCAGGAGGTAAGGCGCAACATCGGGTTCATTTTCCAGCAGCACAACCTGTTCGACTCTCTCACCGCTCTCCAGACCCTGGCTGTGGCCATGCAGCTCAAGAGTTACCCGGATGAGGAATTTATCCGGCGGCCGGAGAGAATCCTCGGGGAACTGGGACTGGCCGACCGCATGAACTACAAACCCGAAAACCTCTCCGGCGGGCAGCGCCAGCGGGTGGCGATCGGCAGGGCGCTGATCAACGATCCGTTGATAATTCTGGCCGATGAGCCCACGGCCGCCCTGGACAAGGTCACCAGCGCCCAGGTTATCGAGCTGTTCAAGCGTCGGGTGAAGGAATACAACTGCACGATCATCATTGTCACGCACGACAACCGGATTCTGGACGCCGCCGACCGGGTGATCAACATGGTGGACGGCAACATCGAATCGAACATAGTCGTGGCGGACGCCCTGGCTATCATGCGCTTTCTGAAAGACTGCAATATCTTCAAAGACATGCACCAGTCTTTCCTGGCCGATGCGGCCAATTCGATGAAACTGGAGATATATCCCTCCGGCGCCCTGGTGATCCGCGAGGGTGATGTGGGAGATAAGTTCTACCTTATCCGTCAGGGACAGGCCGAGGTTTTCAGCGGCCAGGGGGAGGCAAGGAAATCGCTGGCCTCGCTCGGCCCGGGTGATTTTTTCGGCGAGCTGGCCCTGCTAAAGGATGTACCGAGGGCCGCCTCGGTGGTGGCCGAGGGGAAACTGGAGGTCTATACGCTCTCCAAGGACAAGTTCATCGAACTGGTCGGACGCTCCTCGAGTTTCGAGGAACACCTCAAGAAATCCTATTTCCATTGAGAAAAGGCTGAAATTGAGAAAAATAAAAAGGGATTGCGGGTGATTTCGCAATCCCTTGATTTATATGGCGCCGGGGGACGGAATTGAGGCTTAAAAATAACTACTTGTTATTCAATGTTTTATGCTTGGCAAAACCTCATGATTTGGTCACAAAAAG
>CAYYNT010000101.1:0-9305 GCA_964473155.1 uncultured Gemmatimonadales bacterium
GTGACCGTAAAACTTTTTTGATCCTCTCAGCAATATCCTAACCGGATATTGCTGCGCTTGAAGGGCTTTTAGATTTGGTCTGCAAAGGAAACTGAAACAAAGTGGTGGCATTTTATAGTCAGGAAAGTTCTCATGGTGTGTCTGCAAGAAGCTTTTTAAGTTTGTCACGTACCCTGTCTATGACATCGTCGTCAAGTTTATCCATCAATTCTTCGATCACGAGGACAAACGTTCCGGCTTTTCCCGCATCTCCTTCCGGGATTTCCGTTTCCGCCGAGATATAATACTGAGCGTCTATCCGGTTTTCCTTTGACACAAGAAGCTCATCGTGAAGTTCTTTTGTATCAATTCCCGATTCCGAAAACAGATAACCGAAGGCTGCAATCGTACAGTCGTGAATCTCAGAAACTATTCCACATCTCTGAAACAGAGCATAGACCGCGTAATACCTGGTATAATAGGCGATAGTTGCAGCCCATTCTTTTTCTTCCTTCTCGATTGCGGCGTTCAGCATGTTAAGTGAACTCCTGGCCTTTTTCAGATAAGCCCCGGCGAGGATCTTGTTCTGTGCTTCAAGCCGAATTCCTCTTGGTTGCTTGAGGCACCAGAGCACTCTGCCTCTATCTGATTTCACTGTAATACCTCCATACGCAGTCGACGAAGACAGAGGGGCAATAAAGCAGGAGGTGATTCTTTAATATTTCGCACACCAGAGCGTCTTTTCCCCTGAGCGCTGATTCAAACTTTTCCAGAGAGATTATTTTGACGTTTATGTCTTTTCCGTATAAAGCGCCAAGTTTTTTTATTGCGGCTGAGAACTCCGAGCGGTTTTCACCTATGTATAGAAGGTCAATATCACTGTTTTCATCTTCAGTCTGCTTTGCATACGAGCCGAACAGCACGACCGCTCCCTCGGGTGCAAGCGTAAATATTTCTGTATAGATCTTTTTCAGCAGGAAATTTTTTTCGAGAATAGCGGTTGTGAACTGGATTTCGGAGAGCAGGACATTGTCTTTTGCGAGTATATTTTCAAGATTCAGGGAAAACAGCTTGCTTTTTCCCACAAGCCTTGCGGTGAGCAGCTTTGATTGCAGAATTTTATTTATATGGGGCAGCAGGGTGACATGGCTTGCCTTGAGAAAGCCCGCTATCTGCCGCAGATGGTACTCGGCAGAGTAATCGTGACGGAAAAGACCTATTATCGCCGAGACGTAGTTGTTCATATTTTAGACCATATGGTAGAAATATCTACCAGTCAATTTATGCAATTCGATCCTTTCAGGCAACATAAAAATGTCAGATGGCGTTTTACCGCTGCCGTCACTGCGGGCACGGCTATTCCAACTGGCTCAAGAGCTGCCCCAAGTGCGGTCGGGGGAGATGAGAACTGCCAGAAGTGTTACATGCTTTCGCTCAATTCAATGCAGAAAAAAGCCACCCCAATAGATACAACCCGCCGATCACGACCCCAATCCCCATGAACACTCCGCCGATACCCTGGCCAACCAGGGAGGAGGTTCCCCGCAGGATCTCGATCTGACGGATTCCCGCCACCGGCAGGTCCCGGATTTCCTTCTTGATTTTGAGCTTAACGACCTGGGCATCCACCGCGACCAGTTTGCCGGAGATCTTTTTCCCCTCTGCCGTGGTGACTCTGACTTTGCAGCCCAGGTAATCCTGGAGCAGCAACTGGCAGCGCAGGTCGTTCGGGTCCAAGTCCAGTTTGTCATTTTCAGCGCGCAGAGCATCCGCCGCGCCGAGCGTCAGCACGCACAGAATTGCGATTGTCGGCAATTTCAGCACTTCAGTCCCCCATATATAGAGAACAAATGAGGAGTATGAAACCGAGGAAACCCATCGCGGATACTGCAATGACAGGAGGTACGATGGAGTCTTTCTTTAGCGCCCGAAGACTTTGTATCTCTTTCCAGCGGACGAATCTCGTTTTTTCTTCCCGCTGGCTGGTGGTGCGCCAGGTGTAACCAGTCAGCACCAGGCCGCTGTCCGTAACCGTGGCGCGGCCCTTGAACTCGCTGCCGTCGGTCAGGCGCACCTCGAAACGGTTGTGCTTGAGCGAGCGCAGAAGTGTGATATAGGCGCTGTCCGGCTTCTCGCCGAACAGGGTCGGGCCTGCGGCAGGCTCCTGGGCCAGGGCCGGGAGGCAGAATAATCCAAGCAGGAGAAGCAGGTTGATCGTTACAGGAATGCGCAACATATAAGACCTTTTCAGAATAATTACATCTATCGTTGTATTCAATCGTGGGGTACTAAAGGACCGAGTATCATAACAAGGCCGCAAAATATTATGCCGGCAAAGAAAACCCAAAAATATGAAGGACCCTCTCGTTCTATCTCGATCCTTTCAATCTCTTGCCAGCGGGCGAAATAAGCTTTTTTAGAACGCTGGCTTGCGTTCTGCCAGTACGAATCGGTCAGCACAAGGCCGCTGTCCGTGACCGTGGCCCGGCCCTGTAATTCTGTCCCATCCAGCAGGCGCACCTCGACACGGTTTTTCCCGAGTGAGCGTAGCTGCTTTATCTTCACGCTGTCAGGCTGTCCTCCCGGAAAAGGCGGGCCAGCATAAAGCCTTTGTTCCAGCCCGCTTCCGGCTAACAGCGCCAGCGCGGTGAGAACAGCAGTCAGAATCCGGCCCAAGGCAGCTCCCGGATGATGAGATTGTTTGTAAGTAGAATAACGCGCTTAACGTGGCAGGAAAAGTCTAACAGAGAAATACGGAGAGATCAAGAAAATTATTACTACAGCAGGGCGACCGGCAGTGTGAGCTTGACAAAGAAGGCGCGCTGATTCTCTCGACCGGCCAGCGGGTCGAGCCGTCCCATACCGTCCAGGATATCGAAACGGTCGGCGGTGTAGGCCACATACAGCGCCCCGAACGGCGGAGCGAACCGCCAGCCGAAAAGCCCGTAGACATACATCCGGCCGTTGCGGCTGTTGTACTGGCTGGTCAGGCGGAGCCAGAGATCGGGGCTGAAATTGTAATCACTTGTCAGGTCATACAGGTATGTGCTCTGTCTGGTGGGATCGGGCGAGAAATGCAGACGCGTCACCCCCACGTTCAACCGGAATTCGTCCGTGAGACGGAAGCCTCCCCGCTGACGGATGCGGCTGAAATCGCGGTCGAAATTGCGGCCCCAGACCTGCAGGTAGTTCACCTGGTTGCCCTTGCGGTTGTCCCACAACCACTCCAGGGTCTGGTTGCTGTTGTTGAAACGTTTTTCGAACAGCTCGGTCTCGTAGTTGCCGCCGGCGCCCACCAGCCAGTTCGAGAAAAAAGTCACTCCGGTCCAGGCCCGTATGCGGACCACTTTGAGGGCGCCATCGTGACGCCAGGAGATGTCGTTGCCCTGGTTGAAGCTGATCTTGTCGATCCCGTAACGACGGATCCAGTGCTCGCCGCTGAACCAGGTGAAAGGCCGGACATAGTTGTCCTCGGGAACAAAACCGACTTTGTTGACATTGTCCCGGAAACCCGGATCGTAATTGTAGCCGCCCAGATTCACCTGGTAGAGCCCTTTGGTGTACGACAGTCTCAAGGCCTGGGCGCTGGTGAAATCAGCTCCGCCGGATGGGAAACTGCCGGCAAACTGGGTGCGCAGGCTGGTGCTTGAATTGATGTTCAGCACGCCATCGGCGCTGAGCACCCGCGCATAGCCGCCGTCCCAGGAGCGGCTGACCGCTGTCAGGCCAATGTTGGACGAGCCGAGTACATCACGCTGCAAGCGGACAACCTCGGTATGCGATGTCGGATCAGTTCCGTCACCGGCGCGCTCGTCGGCCCCGAGCACGGAATAGTTGAATTTCCCGACGCGGCCGTTGGTCTTCACTCCCCAGTCGATATCCCCGATCCTCCGGCTGTAGAACACGTTTATCTCGTTGTTGAACAGTTCCGCGCCTTCGAGGAAATAGAGCCTTTTTTCCGGGAAAGATATCTCGTAACGGGTGAGATTCAACTGGGTCAGGTCGGCCTCGACCGTGGCGAAATCCGGGTTCCATGTCAGGTTGCCGTCCACCGTGTTTCCCAGCCTGAGCCGCAGGTCGGCCCCGCCGATCAGCTCGCGGCCATCGGCCGAGGCAATCGTGCGGCGTCCCGAGGACGGCTGGTTCGAGTCCAGCCCCACCAGGTAGGGGAACAGTGTGGCCGAGAACAGACGGTCGAACGCGGGCAGGCCTAAAAGCTCGCCGGATTGCGAGACGCGCCAGGCTGCGTCGCGCTCCTGCCAGAAACTGGTCTCGAACAGTTCCGGGCAGTTGCGCCGGAAATTGATCCCCCAGATCAGGCCCTCGCCGCGCGGGGTGCGCAGCTCGGAGACCGGGATGGCCATCTCGCAGCTCCATCCCAGGCTGTCCTCATGCGAAACCACCTGCCAGGCGCAGTCCCATTTCTTGTCGTTGGAGATACCGTCCTCCCCGATCCGGCCATCCACCTGAGTGCCCAGCGAGTTGGTGGAGAAATAGTAGCAGTCGCGCCGGGTGTTGAAAGTGTCCAGGTACAGGGTGACCGCGTTGTCCTGGTCCATGTCGCTGTCGCGGGAGGTGTTAGTGCTGTTAGCCCGGCTTCCGGCGGGGTTGAGGCAGCGGAAAGCGGCGTAGAGGTGACTGTTGTCGCAGGCCACGGCCACGCGGGTTACGACTCCCGAAAGCGCGCCCGGCGTGGGCTTGAGCTGACGGAAATCGCTCTGCCAGCCGGCCGCGGCCCAGATCGGGTCGTTCAGGATGCCGTCGATAACCGGAGCCTCGGCGGCCGTGGCTGCATGTATCTGTCGCGGGGAGGGATTGTCCTGCGCCGTGCCTTTTACGGGAAGGATAAACGAGGCAAGGATTGTAAGCAGGGCAGCAGTTTGGGTGCGCATATTCTCTACTCTCTCTCTCTCTCTCTCTCTCTCTCAGCCGGGATTCCGTAAGCCGGGGCAACGGCGGAGAAAGATATTGCGGAACTGCTTGCGGAGCAATGAAAAAGATGATTCAGAAGAAATTGTGGAATAAAAGACACGCTTACGTAAAGTATGCTCAATAAAAACGGGGCACGGCGAACCGTGCCCCTGTCATCCGCGTACGGGCGATTCATGAATCGCCCCTGCACAAAAACTGCTTATTCAAATATCTGCGCAACCAGCAAACCGGTCAATTGCCGATGGCTTTTATCTCCCCGGCTTTCAGGTCCTCGGCTTTCGACGGCAGCCCAGCCAGCAGGCTTTTTCCAACCCGGAACGTGCGCTTGTCCCCGGAGCGGCGCAGCAGGACACTCTTTCCGCCGGGCAGCGAATCGCCGAACACGGCCTGGGCCACCAGGCTGTCACCCTTGAGCAGCGCCACCCGCAGGCATGGCTTACCGAAACCCTGTGCCAGGCTGTCCGCGCCGCTTTCCGAGGCCACGCTCTCGAAATTGACGCCCTCCAGGTCCCAGAGGATATTCTGCGCTTTCCAGTCCTGCGCTGCGGCCTTCTCCGGCGAGGTCATCTTCCAGGCCTCGTCTTTCTTCTCCAGCGTGATCTTTTTATCCGCATATTCCAGGCGCACCCGGTCCACCGCGCCGGTGTCGAACTCAAATATCTTCCTGTAGCGCAGTTCCTCCAGCGCCGGCGAGAGCTTGCCCAGCGCCGCGCTGTCGACCAGGACCAGGCCGGGGATACCCGAGACCCGCGCGAAAACCAGAGAGTCGGACGGGCTGAGACGGGCGAAATCCAGGCGGGTTGCGCCGCCCGAGACAGCCGCGGTCACGCTCAACAGCGGGTTGTCCAGTGCGGCCAGGGCTTTCGGCTCCGGCTTGTCCACAAATCGCCGGGCGCGGAGGTCTTTCAGGTCCCACAGAAGGCCGTCCACCCGCGAGCCATCCGCCCGGAACACCTCGGGCGCGCGCAGGCTCCACACCCCGGCGCTGTCCTTGTGCAGCACCAGCGCCTTCCCGCCTGATTGAGCGAACACAAGGCTGTCTATCCGCTCGCGCAGCGCACGCACCAGCGCCCGGTCGCGCAGACGCGCGGGATCGAGTGCCAGGCGCTCGACAAGAGCGGCCGGGAGGACATAGTAATTTGTCATGCCCTGGCGACGGGCATAGTAGTCTCCTGCCGGGTTTTTGCCGCCGATGAACAGCTTCCGCTCGACCTCGCCTTTCAGCCCGCTCAGGCTGAGAGTCAGGGCCGGGGTTTCCAGCCCGAACGCTTTCGCTCCCTCCGCTGGCAGGTTGTCGACAAACGAGAGAGCCTCGGCCTGCTCCAGGGACAGCAGAAGCTCCTTGAGGCTGTCGCCCTCGGCCGGGGCAGCCAGAGGAGCGGTAAGCTCCCAGCCGCCGGAATCGGCCCGGCGGGCGGAGAACACAGCGCTACCGCCGCGTTCCAGGCTCAGGCTCTCGATCTCCGTGCTGTTGAAATGCAGGGCCTTTTTGTCCCGGAGATCATCGGAGCGCTTGTCCAGGTCGGTGCGGACCCAGGAGCTTATCAGGACCACCCGGCGCGGCTTGTCAGCGCTGGAAGCGTAAACATAGCTGTCCGTGGGGTTCTTGTTACCCAGGAAAAGACTCAGCGGCGGCTTGTCAGCGCCGGAGGGCTGCACGCTCAGGGTCAGGACGGGACGGTCCAGGCCGAACGGGGCCAGGCCGGCGGCGCTGTCCTCGACCACCCGGTCGACAGAGGCATCCGCGGCGCTGTGCAGGAGCCGCGCCACGGCGGCGCTGTCCGCCGGGGCATCCAGCGGATGAATTATACGCCAGCCTCCGGACTCGCGGGTCAGGACAAGGCTGTCCGCGCCCAGGCTGTCGACGCGAAGCACGCGGAACGAGCTGACGCTGTCCGCCTGGAACACGAGGGCCTTTTTCGCCAGGTCCTCTTCCTTCTTGCGCCCTTCGCCGCCTTTGTATTCGTAGAAATAGTAGACCAGTCCCAGCGCCAGAAACACCGCCAGGTAGATCAACGGCTTTCGCGCGTTCATCTCTTCGCCCTCCGCCGCAGCCAGATGAACAGCCCGGTCAGGATAATCACCAGGGGCAGCGCCACCAGAGTGACCACGATCATGGTCAGCATATCGGACTGCTCCATGACCAGGGGCGTGTTCTCGGTCTCGCGCGGCTGGATCGTTATTTCCTCGCTCTGTCCTCGCAGCCAGCGCAGGCAGTTGAGCAGAAGGTCACGGTTGCCAAGCTGCTCGAGGTAGGCGTCCGTGGCGAAATCCCGGTCGCCGATCACAATCAGACGGGCCTCGCGTTTGCCTGCGGCGGTGCTGTCAGCCGCAGCGGCCGTGCTGCCGGCTTGCCCGAAGAACGAGGCGGACAGCTCCGCACTTACGCCCAGGCAGACCTTGCGGCCCTGGTCCATCGCCATCTGCGCCACCAGGTCGAAATGCTGCTGGAGCATGGAGCGGTCGCTCTCGGCCCGGCTTTTCTCGCTCGACTCCAGGAAACGGTTGACTGTCACTCCAGGGGCGGGGATGCTGTCCGGTTCCACGGAGCGCACCATGTCGAACACCGTGCCCACCTCGAAGAAGCGGGTGATGTCGTGGGTCGGGTAGTCCTTGACCAGGAAAGCGAACGGGCTGTTGATCGAGCCGCGCAGAAGGTCCACCACTATGTCATCGCCCACGCGCACGCCGTAGCGGCGCAGGCCCGCGGCCAGCGAATCGGCCATGAAAGGTTCGAGCAGGTACAGCACCCGCCCGCCGCGCGCCAGGAAACTGTCTATCGCCTGTGTTTCAACCGGCAGGAAATCCTTCTCCGGTCCGGCCACGACAAGTATGTCGCAACTGTCGGACACGCCCTTGCCCGTGGCCAGGAAAGCCTCGCGCACCGGCCCTATCTCCTGCTCGATGATCTGACGGGCGCGGCTGAACGAATAGGAGTCGCCCTCATCCGCCCCCGGCTCGCCGTGTCCGGTGGTGAAATACACCGGGCCTTTTATTCCTGGCGCGGCGCCGCCCAGCAGGTTGTCGATCGCGCTGGTGATCTTGGCTTCCTGCTCTGAGAACACCTTCTCGTTCTTCTCGCCATAACGGATCAGCACGGTGGAGGTGCTGGTGATGCCGAGCTGCATGGCCAGCAGTGGATTGCGGTCTATGTCCACGGTCTCGTGCCTGAACCGTTTGCTTTCGAGGGCATAGGTCTCGAGAAGGTCGATAAGCTGCTGCCTGGAGCGAAGGTCGCTCTCGCCGCGGTGGAAGACATAGACTGTCAGGTTCAGGGTGTCGCGGTCCAGTTTCTCCAGCACCTGACGGCTCTGCAGGGCCAGGGAATGCGACTTGTTCTTTGTCAGGTCCCAGCGGTGGTTGTGCTTCTCGCTGAACAGGGCCACGAGCACCAGGATGCCGACAAAAACCAGGGACATTGACAACGAGATAGCGCCGTAGCGGGCGGCGCGCCGGGTGAAAAGAACTCCGAGCTCCTCCCGGTTACGGACGATATAGAAACCAAGCGAGAGCGCGGCCAGGGTCCATGCGGCAATGGACCAGGGACCGGCCCCGGCCTGCACCGTTTTCAGGACGTAACCGGCGATAAGGAGCAGCACTCCCAGGATCAGGAATATGAAAGAACGGGTGGCCATTGTCTGTCAACTCCTCCACTTTTTGGATTCCAGGACCCGGAGAGTCAGGAAAAGCCAGAGCAGGATGAAGCTGAGATAGAAGACCACATCCCGCGAGTCGATCACGCCCTCCGCGAAGCTGCTGAAATGCTCGAGGATCGACAGATGGCGCAGAACCTGATTGCTCTCGCTCCAGAAATTGATGAACCAGAAAGTCAGCAGCACGGCGAAAGTGGCCACCGCGGCGATGATCTGGTTTTCGGTAAGGGAGGAGATGAACAGCCCCAGGGCCATGAACGAGGCGGCCAGAAGCAGAAGCCCCAGGTAGCCTGTGATCAGGGTCCCTGTCTCGGGCTGCGAGTGGATGTACAGGAACAGCGGATAGACCAGGGTCAGGCCGAGCATGATCAGAAACAGGCTGAACGCCGCCAGGAACTTGCCCAGCATGATATCCAGGTCGGTGAGCGGATATGTGAACAGCAACTCCATGGTCCCGCTCTTGCGCTCCTCGGCGAACGGTTTCATCGTGATCAGCGGCAGGATGAACAGCATGATCACGCTCATGTTGCCCAGGAGCGGCCGCAGCACGCGCATGGTGATGTTCAGGTTGTAGCCGCCGCCGTAGGGCGACTGGTTCATCGAGGCCATGCTGAAATCGCTGACGAAGAGCATGAAGAAGATGCCGGTCAGCAGGATGAAAAACAGCATCACCACATAGGCGATCGGCGAGTAGAAATAGCTTTTCAGCTCGCGCTTGTATACAGGCCAGAAACCCATTTT
>CAYYNT010000102.1:0-9170 GCA_964473155.1 uncultured Gemmatimonadales bacterium
AGGGGAAAAACGATGAAGACCCCGCGTAAAGCCTCGGTCCGCAGGACTACTGGCGAAACCGACATCTCGTTGAAATTTGACCTTGACGGAACCGGCCTTTTCGACGGCTCCAGCGGCATCGGTTTTTTCGATCACATGCTGAACGCCCTGGCGCGTCACTCGGGATTCGACATTGTCCTCACCTGCCGCGGGGACCTGCATGTGGATGAGCATCACACCATGGAGGACCTCGGGCTGGTGCTGGGCCAGGCCCTGGGCCAGGCCGTGGGCGACAAGGCCGGAATAAGCCGTTTCGCCGATGCCTGTGTCC
The DNA here is from genome assembly GCA_964473155.1 of uncultured Gemmatimonadales bacterium. Classification (GTDB taxonomy): domain Bacteria; phylum Gemmatimonadota; class Glassbacteria; order GWA2-58-10; family GWA2-58-10; genus JAJFUG01. The sequence continues at coordinate 311 of CAYYNT010000102.1, forward strand.
CGCTGGATGAGTCTCTCAGCCGGGTGGCGGTTGATTTCAGCGGCCGCGGCCTTCTGGTGTTCCGCGGCGCTTTCAGCCGCGAGCGGGTGGGTTCCATGCCCACCGAGTTGGTGGAGGAGTTCTGGCGCGCCCTGGCCTCCAAAGCCCAGATAACTCTGCACATGGAAATCCTGTACGGAAACAACGCCCACCATCAGGCGGAAAGCCTGTTCAAGGCCGCGGCCCGGGCGCTCGGAGCGGCCACGCGGCTGGTCGCGGGCGCCAAAGGAATCCCCTCGACCAAGGGCGTTCTCTGAGGAATGATAAAGGAAATGAACAGGAAGAAAATCATCAACATTGCCGATTTCAAGCTGGGTAACCTCCGCAGCGTGGAGAAGGCTTTCCAGTCCCTGGGGTTCGAGGCCCGGATCAGCCCTGACCCCGCCGACATCGCTGGGGCCAGCCATCTCGTGCTTCCGGGCGATGGCGCGTTTGGCAAGAGCATGCAGCATATCCGCGAGCTTGGTTTCGAGAAGCCCGTGCGGGATTTCATCGCCTCCGGACGGCCATTCCTCGGAATCTGCGTGGGTTTCCAGCTCCTGTTCGATACGAGCGAGGAGATGGGTGACCACCAAGGATTGGGCCTTCTGCCCGGTAAGGTGGTCAAGTTCCCGGCCGGCCGGAAAATACCGCACATGGGATGGAACCAGTTGCGCTGGACCCGGCCCTCACCGCTCAACGAGGGCGTGCCGGACGGCGCGTTCTGTTATTTCGTGCATTCGTACTATGCCGTCCCCGGCGACAGCCGCGATACGCTCGGTCTCACCGAATACGGCCTGGAGTTCGCCTCGGTCATGGAGCGCGGCAACATGTTCGCCGTGCAGTTCCATCCGGAAAAAAGCCAGGAGGCAGGCTTGCGGATGCTCAAAAATTTCGCGGAACTACAAGGATAGAACATGCCGGTCACCATTCTCCCTGCAATCGACCTGATGGGCGGACGGGCGGTGCGCTTGCGCCAGGGACGCAAGAGCGAGCGCACGGAATACTTCGCCGACCCCTCAGTCCCCGCCAGCCGCTTCGCCGAGGCCGGGGCGCGGTTCATCCACGTGGTCGACCTGGATGGCGCTTTCGAGGGCGAGTCGAAAAACCTGGACAGCGTTGCGCGGATAGTCAAAGCCGTCGAGGGCCGGGCATCCGTGGAGCTTGGCGGCGGTATCCGCAGCCTGGAGCGCGCGGAACGAATCCTTGACCTGGGAGTGAGCCGGGTGATCCTCGGCACGGCCGTGCTGACCGATCCCGTCCTTCCCGCCGAAGCCGTCCAGCGGTTCGGTCCGGAAAGGGTCGTCGTGGGGCTGGACGCCAGGGATGGGCGCGTGGCGGTGCGGGGCTGGGAGGAGCTAAGCGGAACGCTGGCGCTGGATGTGGCCCGCGGACTTCGCGGCTCGGGCGTGGAACGCATAATCTACACCGATATCGCAACGGACGGCATGCTGTCCGGACCGAACCTGCCCGCTCTTGAAACAATGGCCCGCGTCTCGGGGCTGAAAGTGATAGCCTCGGGCGGGATCAGCTCACTCGAACACGTGTGCGCCGTGGCCGCCCTGGAAAAGTCGGGCGTGGAGGGAATGATTATCGGCAAGGCGATATACGACGGCGCTCTGAGACTGGAAGATGCCTTGGCGGCGGTCAATTGAACGGACAGCGGCCTCAGGTCATAGAACTGATTATCGGTAGATAATTAACACTGGAAAAAAAGACAGATGCTTGCAAAAAGGATCATCCCCTGTCTGGACATTGATAAGGGACGGGTGGTAAAGGGAGTGCAGTTCGTCAACCTGATCGACGCCGGGGACCCGGTCGAACAGGCGCGCTATTACGAGGCGCAGAACGCCGATGAGCTGGTCTTCCTCGACATCACCGCCAGCCACGAGCGGCGCGACACCGTGCTGGAACTGGCGCGCAAGGTGAGTGAACAGGTGTTCATCCCCTTCACTATCGGCGGAGGAATCCGCACTGTGGAGGATGTGCGCCTGATGCTCAAAAGCGGCGCGGACAAGGTTTCGATCAACACCGCCGCCATACGCAACCCCGAGGTTATCACGGAAGCGGCCGGGCGTTTCGGCAGCCAGTGCATCGTGGTGGCTGTCGATGCCAAGCGGCGAGCGGATTTCGACCCGGACCGCGGCGCTTTCGGCAACTGGGAGGTGTTTACGCACGGCGGCAGAAACCCTGCCGGGCTGGATGCGGTGGAATGGGCGCTTAAAGTTCAGGCTCTCGGCGCGGGCGAGATCCTGCTTACCAGCATGGACCGTGACGGGAGCAAGGCAGGATTCGATATCGAGCTTACCGCCGCGATCAGCAGCCGTCTGGAGATACCGGTGATCGCCTCGGGCGGCGTGGGCAACCTGGAGCACCTTTACGAGGGCCTCGCCCTGGGTCAGGCGGATGCCGTGCTGGCGGCCAGCATTTTCCATTTCAGGGAGTATTCGGTGGCCGAGGCCAAGGAATACCTCAGAACCAGAGGTATTCCAGTAAGATACTGATCAGACGGTGATTTCCTTTCTCTCCGCAAAGATGCCGCTCCTAATTTAATATTGATTTTTCTCTAAGATTGAATTATTATCACTGCCATCGGCTATGAAACAGAACAGGACAGGGCCATACGGTGTTCTGTCGCAATACGGGCAGTACCTCGGGCTGGGGTTGGAGTTTGCGGCGAGCCTTCTGATTTTTATTCTGCTCGGCCGCTACCTGGACCAGCGTTACGGCGCGGATCCGCTTTTTACCCTGGCCGGAAGCGCCATGGGTTTTGTGGTCGGCTTTTATAATATGTTTAAAACCCTTTCCGGATTGTCGAAGCGGAAAGAGAATAAAGACAAAGGTGACAGTTGAGCGCCTCTTCTGTCGTCGCGGAGCATGGCTTTCCGCTTTGGTCATCGGGTGCGATCATATGCCTGGTGCTGGCGGCTTTTTTTCTGCCCGGTATGCCGTACGCATGGCGTTCAGCAACTGCCGCGGGGCTGTCACTCAGCGGTGTGATTTCCATAACTGGTTTCTACATATTACGCCATGCATTCAGCGCTCCATCGAGGTCTTTTATCAAGGCTGTGCTTGGTGGAGTTATCGGACGGCTGTTCGGCGGTCTGGGCGCGCTGGCCGCAGGGATTGCCTGGTTGGACCTGGAAAGCGTTCCTTTGGCGGTGGCTTTTCTCGGAAGCTATGCGGTCCTTTCCATATTTGAATACCGGGCGCTTATCAGGCGCTTAACCATTAAAGAGCAGGCCTGAACATGATTCATCTGCTGAATGCAGCCACTGAGACAGCAGCCAATGGGGCCGAGGCGGTTGAGCACTCCGGAGGCAGTACGCACGATGCCGGCACGATCATGCAGCACCTGATCGAGCATGTCTACGATCATCCGGTGATAAGCATCCCCTGGAAACCCTTCGGAATAGACATTTCGATCACCAAGCTCACGATCATGATGTGGCTCGCCGGAGCTTTGATATTCATCATTTTCCGCAGCCTCGCCGTCAGACAGCGCTCTTCGGGAGCGCGCGGCCGTTATGTGAATTTTTTCGAGCCATTTGTGGTGTATGTGCGCGATGAAATGGTCTATCCGCTGATGGGCAAGGAGCGAGGCAAGCGATACCTCCCGCTGTTCCTGACTCAGTTTTTTTTCCTGCTTTTCTGCAACCTTCTTGGCCTGGTTCCGACGATGTCCTCAGCCACGGGAAACCTCGCAGTCTGCGCCACCATGGCGTTCACGACCCTGTTCACGATACTGTTCATGGGCATGAAAGAGCAGGGTGTGGGTAAGTTCTTCAAGACCCTGGTGCCATCCGGAGTGCCGGTGATTTTATATCCCCTTCTTTTCCCCATCGAGTTACTGGGAATATTCATCAAGTGCTTCGCCCTGACCATCCGTCTTTTTGCCAATATCACGGGCGGCCATATTGTGATACTGACTTTCATTGGCCTGATCTTCATCTTCCAGAGCTATTTTGTCGCGATCCCGTCCGTCGGGTTCACGCTATGTATTTTCATGCTGGAGCTGTTTGTCGCGTTCCTGCAGGCGTTCGTTTTCGTGTTGCTTTCGATAATATTCGTCAACATGGCGATACACCCGGAGCATTGAAGCTTTCGGGATTGATAAAGATAATCCCTTAGGATCGTTGGCAGTTCAATCATCAAGGAGGACTCAGATGCAGGGATTGATAGCACACCTGGGGGCTGGCCTGGGCGCCGGCCTGGCAGTGATAGGTGCGGGCTTGGGTATCGGTATTCTGGCCAAAGGCGCTCTCGAGGGTATGGCCCGTCAACCCGAGGCTGGCGGCGACATTCGTACGACAATGATCATTGCCGCGGCGCTGATCGAAGGCGTGGCGTTCTTCGCGCTGGTTATCTGCATTCTTTTGGCCTTCAAGGCTTAATTTCAGGATTCAAGGAGTCGAAGGGACGGTTGGCTTATGGCTCAAACTGGTCTTCTCGACATAAATCCCGGTCTGATCTTCTGGACTCTGGTCACGTTCATCGTGCTGCTGATCGTCCTCAAGAAATACGTGTGGGGGCCGGTCCTGGATGCAGTTGACCGCAGGGAAATCCGCTTGCGCGAGATGTTCGAGAGCGCGGAAAAATCCCGTAATGAGGCTGAGCGACTTCTGAAAGAGCACGAGGCTCACCTGGCCGGCGCGCGTGACGAGGTTAACCGGATCCTTGAGGATGGCAAAGCCCGTGCAGGCCGGTCCGCCGATGAAATAATCGGCAAGGCTCGCGCCGAGGCGCAGCAGTTTATCGAACGGGCCAAGGCCGAGATATCCCAGGAGAGAGAGAAGGCAGTCGACGAGATCAAGCAGCAGGTGGTCAGGATCAGCCTGAGCGCGGCTGAACAGCTCATCGAGAAAAGCCTTTCTGAAACCGAGCATCGGGGTTTCATCGAGAAAGCAATTTCTGATATTGACGCCAGGGTAAAATGATCAACACGGCAGCAGCGAAAGAATACGCCAGGGCGTTATTTCTTCTGGCCCGGCGCACCGCCAGGATCGAGGAGATAGCCTCAGACTTCGAGGCTTTCATCCGCCTGCTGGAGACAGCCCCGAAGCTAAGGCTGTTTCTCCTTGCGCCGCAGATAAGCGCCGACAAGAAATGCCGGGCCTTCCGGGAGGCGCTTGAAGGCAAGGTGGATGAGAATTTCCTCCGTTTCCTGCTGGTGACGATCAGCAAACGCCGTCACGGCATCCTGGAGGGAATCAATGAGGCGTACCGCGAAGAACTCAACTGCTATTACAATCGCCAGGATGTTGAAGTGGCTACGGCGGTTGAACTGACCGGAAGCGAGCAGGAAAAGCTTTCGGCCGGTCTGTCCGGACGCCTGGGCAAAAAGGTCGAACTCAAGACAAAAGTCGACCCTCATCTGCTGGGCGGGCTGGTCTGCCGAATCGGAGACGTAGTTTACGACGGGAGCCTGCGCCGGCGCATCGACCGTCTATACCACCAGATGTTGAAAGCGCAATAACGAGTCTAAGGAGTCGGACTGTTATGAAGAAGATACAATCCGAAGAGATCAGTGCCATCCTTCTCCGCGAGATCGAGCATTTCGACAAGGAGCTGGATATCGATGAAGTCGGCACTGTGCTCGAGGTGGGAGACGGCATAGCCCGGGTGTACGGACTCAGCCGCTGCATGGCAGGCGAGATGCTCGATTTCGGCAACGACATCTACGGTCTGGCCCTGAACCTCGAGGAAAACAACATCGGCTCTGTCATTCTCGGCGAATACGTTCGTATTCGCGAGGGAGACCAGGTCAAGCGCACCGGCCGCGTGCTGGAGGTGCCGGCGGGCAAGGCCCTGATCGGCCGGGTGGTCAACCCGCTGGGTCAGCCGCTGGACGGCAAGGGCCCGATCGAGACCGACCGCTCCCGTCTGGTCGAATTCCGCGCTCCAGGCGTGGTCTACCGCCAGCCGGTCAAACAGCCGCTGCAGACCGGCCTCAAGGCCGTGGATTCGATGATACCGATCGGCCGCGGACAGCGCGAGCTGATCATCGGCGACCGCAGCACAGGAAAGACTGCTATCGCCGTGGATGCGATCATCAACCAGAAAGGCCAGGGAGTGATCTGCGTCTACGTGGCTATCGGCCAGAAATCTTCGAGCGTGGCCGCAGTGGTCGAGCGTCTTCGAGAGCACGGAGCCATGGATTACACCATCGTGGTCACCGCCTCGGCCAGCGATCCTGCGCCTCTGCAGTATATCGCCCCTTACGCCGGAGCGGCGATGGCCGAGGAGTTCATGTACGATACGGACAAACGTTACGAGATGCATGACACCCTGTGCATTTACGATGACCTTTCAAAGCAGGCGGCGGCCTACCGCCAGCTCAGCCTGCTCCTGCGCCGTCCGCCGGGACGCGAGGCTTACCCCGGCGACGTGTTCTATCTGCACAGCCGTCTGCTCGAACGCGCGGCCAAGCTCAGCGAGGAAATGGGCGGCGGAAGCATGACCGCCCTGCCGATCATCGAGACACAGGCCGGTGACGTCTCGGCGTATATCCCGACCAACGTGATCTCGATCACCGATGGCCAGATATATCTGGAACCGAACCTGTTCTTCTCCGGCGTGCGGCCGGCGATCAATGTCGGCATCTCAGTGAGCCGCGTGGGCGGCAACGCCCAGATCAAGGCGATGAAGAAAGTGGCCGGCAGCCTGCGTATCGACCTGGCCCAGTACCGCGAGCTCGAGGCTTTCGCCCAGTTCGGCTCGGACCTCGACAAGGCCACCCAGCGCCAGCTCGCCCGTGGCGAGCGCCTGGTGGAGATACTTAAACAGCCGCAGTACCGCCCGATGCCGGTGCAGGAACAGGTGGTGCTTATTTACGCCGCCACAAAGGGAATGCTGGATGTCCTGCCGGTAGCCTCGCTGGCCCGTTTCGAGCAGGAGTTCCTGGATGCGATGCGCACACGCCAGGCTGACCTGCTGGACCGGCTGGCCAGGGAAAAAGATTTGTCAGAGGATCTGACTAAATCCCTGGACGCCGTGATAGGCGAATTCGTTGAGCAGTTCGGCAAAACTGTCTGACGCTGGGCGAACCGGATGGTGCGTGGCGCTTGCTCCTTTCCATCCATCTGATTGCGGTTCGCCGCCGCGTTGTATAATGGACTCGTTTAGAAGCCTGTTGCAGCCATAATGCTGATTACAACATGATATTACTCTGATGCCATGGCAAAAGCCCGCGAAATAAAAAAACGGATCAACGCAGTCCGGACGACGCGCAAGATAACGCGCACCATGGAGATGGTTTCCACCTCCAAACTCAAGCGTTTTCAGCACTTGTCTGTCGCCTCCCGTCCTTACTCGGAGGCGCTGTCCGAGGTCCTGAAAGCCTTGCGTGGATCTCCCGCGGCCAGCACTCATCCCCTTTTCATCGAACGGGATCCGGTCCGGCGTGTGGGTATTGTAGTGCTGACCTCCAACCGGGGATTGTGCGGCGCTTTCAACAACAGTATTTCGCGTCTCGCCATGGACCGGGCTCTGGAATACAAGTCCAAGGGGATTGATGTCGACTTGTTCCTGATCGGTAAAAAAGGCAACGCCTTTTTCCGCCATCGCCATATTCCCGCGGCGTATTCGAACATAATCCTCAACGACCAGTTCTCGTCAGAAGGCTGTATTGAGTTCGCAGACATGCTGATGAATAGATTCCTGTCGGGGGAAATCGACTGCGTGGAAACTGTCTACAGCCGGTTCGTCTCCGCGGGACAGCAAAATATCCGGTTCGAGCGCCTTCTGCCTCTCGCTCCGCTGGCAGAAGATGAACGTGAGGGGGCCGGCGCCGATTTCATTTTCGATCCCTCGGGCGACCAGATTCTGGAAGCAGTGCTACCGCTGGCCCTGCGCAGCGATGTGTACCGGATGATTGTGGACAATATCGCCAGCGAGCACGCCGCCCGCCGTAACGCGATGAAGCTGGCGACCGATAATGCGGATGAGATGATAACGTTCCTCACCCGCAGCTTCAACCGCGAGCGTCAGTCGCAGATCACGCAGGAGCTGACCGAGATTATCGGCGGGTCGAACGCGATCGCCTGAGCAGTCCTGAGATTTGAAAAGGTATGGAGAGTCAATCTATCCGTTTGGAGTGAGGCCGCACCATGAATACGGGAAAAGTGGTACAGGTAATCGGTCCGGTTATCGATGTCGAGTTCGAGCCTGACAAAGTGCCGGACATACATACCGCCCTTGTGCTTGAAGACAAGTCCGGCAAGGAGTCGATCCGGCTGGTGGCTGAGGTTCAGCAGCAGCTCGGGCGCAATATGGTCCGCGCGGTGGGGATGAGCAGCACTGACGGCGTAGTGCGCGGCATGGAAGTCACGGACACCGGCCAGCCGATAACCGTGCCGGTGGGACGGGAATGCCTGGGCCGTCTGTTCAACGTGCTGGGCGAAACTATCGACCGCAAGGGTCCGATATCGACCGAAAAGCAGTATTCGATCCATCGCGATCCGCCGAAGTTCGTAAACCTGCGTCCAAACACCGAGCTGTTCGAAACCGGCATCAAGGTCATCGATCTGCTCGAACCGTATGTCAAAGGCGGCAAGATCGGTTTGTTCGGCGGCGCGGGAGTGGGCAAGACAGTTGTAATCATGGAGCTTATCAACAATATCGCCAAGCAGCACGGCGGTTTCTCGGTATTTGCGGGCGTTGGTGAGCGCACCCGCGAGGGCAACGACCTGTACCTTGAGATGCAGGAATCGGGAGTTATCGACAAGACCTGCATGGTCTACGGACAGATGAACGAGCCGCCTGGAGCGCGCATGCGCGTGGGCCTGACCGCTCTGACCATGGCCGAGTATTTCCGCGAGGAAGAGAAGCAGGACGTGCTCCT
>CAYYNT010000103.1:0-9099 GCA_964473155.1 uncultured Gemmatimonadales bacterium
TTCCAGAGTTGGCCGTTTCACCAGGGTCATCATTCCGGGAATCGGCTCAAGTTTGACCAGATCACGAGAAGCATCAAGCTTAATTCTGATCATCTCCGCCAGATCCTCGATCGGCCTGACATCCGGGTGCCCGATGTTGATTACCGCGTATTCTTTGACATGCGCTGCTGACTCGATAGCCCGGACAGCATCCGAAACATGCATCCAGCCGCGGGCGCTGCCGCTGTGCACCGTGATCGGTTTTCCAGCAGCCAGGTTGCTGGCGAACCGTATCATGGCCGAGCGGTGATCTCCCAGGTCCTCATCCTCGTCATAGATCATGAAAGGACGCAGGCTCACCGCCCGCAATCCGTGAGTACGCACCTCATATTCCACAAGCTTCTCACCCAGGAGCTTCGACAATCCGTAACGGTTGTTGGGCATCGGATCGGCCAGGGCCTCGTCCATCGGGTTGCAGTCCGGGCCATAGACCTCGGAGGTCGAGAAAAACACGGTCATCGCGTTCACCCGCTTGCAGAGCTGTATCACGTTGTTTATCCCGGCCAGGTTAGTGGCGATTGCCAATCCGCTGGCCTGCTCGCAGGTGACCCGGCTGACCATCGCCGACAGAATGAACACCACGTCCGGGCCCCAGTCGAAAGCCGGCAGGAGGTCAATCGGGTGATTGATGTCCGCCACCAGATAATTGGGTCTCCAGCCCGGACGGATATCGGCTTCCTTGACCTCGTACCCCTTTGATGCAAGATATTTTACCAGCGGCACCCCGATGTTGCCTTCAGAGCCTATAACCAGGGCTTTTTTCATCACTGACTCTCCCAAAGGATCGAAAGCCTCAATTAGTTTTCCAGAGCGGTTCGGCGCTTCCATTCTGTTCCAGGTCAGGCTCAGGTTCGGCCGCTCCATCCATTGAACGATCAACTTTATCCGTGTCGGACATCAGGTCCTGCATACGCACATAATTCCAGTAAACGCCGCGGGCATCAATAAGACTTTCATGCGTGCCCTGTTCCACTATCCTCCCATGCTCCAGGACCACTATATTGTCCGCACCCCGGATGGTGGAAAGACGGTGGGCCACAGCCACCACTGTCCTGTCCCGGCTGACACGGTCCAGGGCTTCCTGAACGAGCTTTTCCGAGGCTGTATCCAAAGCGCTTGTGGCCTCGTCCAGGATCAACAGTTCAGGATCGATCAAAACGGCCCTGGCGATAGCCACCCGCTGGGCCTGCCCACCCGACAGACGAATGCCGCGGTCTCCCAGAATTGTGTCCAGTCCGTCTTTCATACGCTGAATAAAATCGAAAGCATTCGCTTTGCGGCAGGCTTCCAGGATTTCTTCATCCCTGGCTTCCGGCCGTCCGAACCTGATATTGTCCCGCAGGCTGCTGTTAAAAAGAAACGTACTCTGGCTGACCACTCCGACTTTAGAACGCCAGGAACGCGAGACATACTCGCGTAAATCCACTCCATCCACCAGAATCCGGCCCTCAGTCGGGTCGTACAGGCGCGAAATGAGCGCCATAAGAGTACTCTTGCCCGAACCTGAGCCGCCGACCAGCGCGGTGAATTTGCCTTTGGGGATATCGAAACTCACCCCCGACAGCACTTTTCCCTCAGACTGATCGTAAGCGAAGGAAACGTTTTCGAAGCAAATGTTATCTTTAAGTTTTTCAAATTGTCTATCGCCTTCCGGCAACCTGCTCTTATCTTCATCCTCCAGAAATTCCATCACCGACTGCACCGAGGGCAGCATCGACTCCCATTGCGTGCGTAGAAGATTGATTCGTCCGAGTGGACCGCCGAGACGGGAGAAAGCGAACATGAAAATCGCCACCAGGCCGAGCCAGAAATCAGTTTTGCCATTAAGGATGTATGTAGCCGCTATCAACAGAACAGAGGTTATCAAAACCAGCAGCGTAGTGGACAAAGGATTGATCGCCGCTTCAAGCAATCCTTTTTTAAAACTGCTATCCTGCAAATCCTCAACCGACCGCCGGAAACGGCCCCTGACATCATCTTCCCTCGCGAACTGACGAACCAGAGTAATACCGCTCAACAATTCAAACCCAGCGTGGTTCAACTGCACGGCTGCCCGATTGTTCTCCCGTCCGAACTGGCGGGCCATTCTGACTATCCTCCCCAGCAAGACAGCAGTCAACAAGGCCAGGACAAGACTCAATACAGTCATCTGGATCGACAGTGTCGTCATCAGAAACAGAATGACCAGAGCGAGAAATATATCCGGGATGGCAGTGGAAACCAGAAGGGCTATACGGCTTGTATGACCGGAATAGTTGTTAAGGATCGTGAAAAGATTGGCGATTTTTTCGCGGTGGATATACGAAAGCCCGACATCCATCAACTGATCAAAAAGCTTTAAACGGAGACTGCGGTCAACCCTGATCTGCAGCAGGCTCCCAAGCCTTCCGCTCGCATAACGAGACGTTCCCTTGACAATTTCGGTAGCGAGCAGGCCGATCGCAATCCAACGTATCTTGGCCACCAGATTTAGGCCTTCAAAACGATGACTCAGGAAATCAAGCGGTATTTTGCCTGTCTCCAGTGGCGCGCCGGACCCACCCTGAAGACTCTGAACAAAAGGCCAGACTATGGCGATAGTCAGGAACTCGGACAGCGCCGCAATGATTCCAAGTACAATGACACCTGTAAGGATAAGCGGATATTCGGCAAGAAGGCGCAGAATGAAGGACATGACTGTCCCTTTGGTGCGCTTTTTTTTCAGCTTGGGATCCCAGGTGTCGAAATTAAAATGATCCATCTCAGCTTTCTATTTCTGCTGCTGACCCAGTTGCCAATATACCAGAAGAGGGAAAACAGGATGTTAATATAACCAAACAACCGCCCAACAATTAAATCTTTCCCGTTCACTAACTCTGCTATTCACATGAGATGTTTCATCTCATATACCTTCTCTTTCAAGAATCCTTCTGAGTGATGAAACACTCATCAAATGCTGCGGGTCCGTGCTCGTATACTCGAAATCCGCACTCACATGCCTGGCTCCAGTTGTTTCCACGTACCTTTCAACCTCGGCATAATCCGGCAAAACCGCATAGTAGCCCTCGAATTCCACGGTCTGACGGGCCTCGGGACGTGAAACAAGAATCTCGTCCAGCTTTTCACCCGGACGGATGCCGACTATCTCCATCTCCGCGCCCGGCGCCACAGCCTTGACCAGGTCAACAAGGCTCATGGCCGGGGTTTTCGGCACGAAAACCTCACCGCCATGCATGTCCAGCAGTCGTGCAATCACGAAATTCACCGCATCATCAAGATCGTACCAGAACCTTGTCATACGGGGGTCCGTGATTGTCACCCTGCCGCTGCGGCTCATCCGGCGCAGGATCGGGATAACGCTGCCGCGGCTGCCGATCAGGTTGCCCATCCGCACGCAGGCGAAACGGATGTCCCGGGCCGACATGTAATAATTGGCCGCGATGAACAGCTTGTCCGCGCAGAGCTTGGTGGCCCCGTAATGGTTGAGAGGGTTGACCGCCTTGTCGGTGCTGGTGGTGATGACCCGCTTGACCGAGGCCTCACGGGCCACTTCGATGACGTTCTGCGTGCCCAGAATGTTGGTCTTGACGTATTCGAACGGATTGTATTCCGCCTGGGGAACCTGCTTGAGCGCCGCGGCATGGATGATATAATCCGTGCCATCGGCAGCCTCGAGCAGCCTGGACCGGTCCCGTATATCACCGATCACATAGCGCACCCGGCCGCCGTTGAACTGCGCCATCATCTCGAACTGTTTTGTTTCATCCCGGCTGAATACCGTAAGACGCTTGAGATCGAACTCGTTGAGCAGCTTTCTGCAGCAGCGCTGCCCGAACGATCCGGTGCCGCCTGTCACCAGAACACTTTTTCCATCGAGGCTGATTCTGTCCACCGCGCCGTCCTGTGGGAAGAGTACCGTCTCCAGAAGGGAGTATTCCCTTTTGCCTTTTTACTCCTGTGGGACGTGCAAAATCCATACCGGCAAGGCCCGCCCGCGAGACCCGCTAAAATGGATCACTGATCATCCTGCGGCTCGCGTTCATAGCGCGCCTCGATTGTCATATATCCTTTCGTATCCCAGTCCGAAACATTCAGTTCGCGCAGGGCGTTGGCCAGTGACAGCCTCAAGTCCCCTTCCGGCGTTCTGCCGTGCAGACGTTCCAGCACTGCCGCCACTCCGGGGATGCCGCGGACGCCCAGCGACACCAGCCCCTCGACCGCTGCCATATGATCATTCTCATGCTTCGGCTCCGCGGCGAGTATTAGAGCCGCCAGCTTTTCCACGCTCTTTTCCTTACCCAACCGCCCGAGCACGCGGATACACTCCGCGCGGAACTGACAAACGGCGGGGTCAAGTTCTGGCCACAACGCCTCTATGTGTCCGGCAAGCTCCCGTTCCACCTCGAAAGCCTCCAGACGGCCCAGGCCATCCAGCGCTATCAGCGCCAGTTCCTGACTTCCGTGCAGGACAAGCTGCATCAGCGGACCGCTCAGGTGCGGCCCGCTCTCGACCCAATCCAGGCTGAGCACGGCCCGCCGCAACCTGTCCGGATCGGCCTTTGTCAGGCTCTCCCGGATGAAATCCAGGATCTGCTCATGGTCCTCGCTCTCCATGGGTTTGAAATCCAGCGGGTCCATCATTCCTCCAGGTTTAATCCGCAACCGGCAAACACTTCCCGCACCCCGCGGAAACGCGTTCCGAGGAGTTTCTCCGCCCTTGAGGCATCGAGCGAACAGTCCGCCGGACGGACCAGCCCCTTTGCGCGGAATGAACCGGGACGCGCCAATTCACAGGACAGGCCGAGGGCGCGCATCAGGCGCACCCCGAACCACCAGCGGTCCACCCGGTTCGCTCCGGCGATATGCAGAATACCGGACGCGCCGCGCACAGCCAGTTCCAGGAGCGCTTTCGACAACTCCTCCACGAGCACCGGCGAGCGGAACTCGTCGTTGAAAAAAGTGAATGTCTCACCGCGCCTTGCAGCGGACAACGCAAAACCCAGGTGCGACGGGACATGCCGCAGATCATAAATAATCGCCGAGCGGACTACCAGCGCTCCGGGAAGATTTTCCCGCACGGCCCGTTCCGCATCCAGCTTGTCCTGCCCGTAATCGATCACCGGACAGGGCTGGTCCTCCTCGCGGTACATCCCCCGGACGCCATCGAACACCAGGTCGGTCGAAACCTGGATGAAATGCGGCTTACTCTCAAGGTCCCGGCAGGCGCCAACCAGGGCCAATGTCCCGCCGAAAGTCACGGACCGGTCATTCTGTCTGTACGCGGTATGTATCACCGTGTCAGGTCTGAAATCGCGGACCAGCGCCGTCACTTCCTCTTCGTCCCGAAGGTCAAGCCGGTGCAAACGGGCTGGAGTATCTCCCTCGGGACAACGCGAAAGGTATGTCCCGCATACCTCCCACTTCTCCAGTTCCGCAAGACGCAGAATACAGCTTCCTAAAAATCCGCTCGCTCCGGTGACAAGCAGCCTCCGGCCAGCGCTCATGCCGCCTCCGGTCTGCGGAAAAAAAGAATCATCCGGCTGGAGCGGGCCGGATCGTAAGGCGTCCCGCGGAAATCACCCCAGGCATCTTTCAACTCAAGTCCGGCGCTCAGGGCGAGGTCGCAGAGGGTCTGACAGTCGTACATCCTTATCTCGAACGTGTATTCATGCACCGGGCGGCCATCGCGGAACAGCAGCGCCCGTTTCATCCGCAGAAGGTCTCCGGGCAAAATCCGGCAGTCCTCGACCACGTCAAACTCCGGGTAGCTATCCTCGTAAACGCCATCGAACGCCCGCCGCGCCAGGCTCCAGTTGATCAGGTCAAGAAGGTAAAGCCCGCCGGGACTCAGGACGCGATTGACCTCGGAAAGCACGCGGCGGTCATCGGAAGGGTCATCGCCGTAGCCGAACGAGGTGTACATCTGGTACACGGCGCGGAACGAGCCACGCACAAACGGCAGCCGGCGCATGTCGCCTCTCAGCACCGGCAGCCGCCCGGTTGTCATTTTGTCCTCGGACCGCAGAAGCTCAAGGAAATAAGCCGATCCATCCAGCCCGACCACCGGGTAGCCCAGGGCGGCCAGGGGCAGGGCATGACGGCCCCAGCCGCAGCACAGGTCGAGCACCGGAGCGCCGTCAGGCTCTCCCAGTATCCGCCTCAGCGCTTTTACCTGCCCGGAGCTTCGCTGCACCTCCTCGCGGTACAGTTCCGGCGTATGCGGGCCGAACTTGCTGTCGAACCACTCCGGGAAAGTCATTCGAATCCCAGGACAGATCAGTTGAAATATTCAACCGCATTGCGGAAAACAGCCAGCCCCGCACCCTCCTCCGGCATTTCGATAGAGGTCCAGCGGGGATGCTGCAAGCGGGTGACAAAAGCCTCCGGGTGCGGCATCAGGCCGAAAATCCGGCCGCTCGGATCGCACACTCCGGCCACATCCGCCGGAGAGCCGTTCGGATTGAACGGGTATTCCGCCGGGCCGCCATCCGGAGCCACATAGCGCAGCACGACCTGCCCGTTTTGCTCAAGACCGGCCAATGCCTCGGGGCTTTCGACGATAAACTTGCCCTCGCCGTGACGGACCGGAAGGTCGAAACGCCCCAGACCGCGGGTGAATACGCAAGGGCTGTTTTTGCATGTTTCGAGACTGACCCAGCGGTCCTCGAAACGTCCGGAATCGTTGTATGTCAGGCTGGCCCGCTGGCGTTCCATCCCCACCCGCCCGTCCGGCAACACTCCCAGGCGCACCAGCACCTGGAACCCATTGCAGATTCCGAGCACCAGGCGATCCGAGTCCACAAACCGCAGGAACGATTCGCCCAGACGGTAACGCAGCTTGTTGGCCAGCACCTTGCCCGAGGCGATGTCATCCCCGAAACTGAATCCGCCCGGCACGGCCAGTATCTGGAAATCCTCCAGACGTTCCGGGGACTCGATCAGGTCGTTCACGTGCATGCGCGCCGCCTCGGAACCCGCCGCCTCGAAAGCCTGCTCAGTCTCGTAATCACAGTTTATGCCGAACCCTGTCAGCACCAGAGTGCGCGGCCTGGACATCCGGTCTCCTTTCCACATCAACTTCATTGACTGTCAACATATTTGCTGGTATATTTCGTGCAGTTAATTCAGCAAATCACTTCCACATCAAGAGGGTTTGTTCATGATGGTTTATCTGGGCCACGTATCGGCTTTCGTCAAAGAAATGTGGGAAGATATCAAGCATGACGGGGCGGACAACCTGCCGACCCTGCTTTATTTCTTCCTGTTGATGCTGTTCTGTGTCGCCGCTGTATTCATCTCAACCTCAGCCATGAATTAACTCTGCCCGTATCACTCCTCCGGCCGAGAAGGCATTTTATTCCCCTGATCCAGGCAAATTTTTCCGAGGCTCTTCCTTCAGCCAGATCATCCTCACCAGTCGATCGGCTTTTTCCAGGCCTTGCGCATCTGTTCCACGCTCAGTGAGCATATCTCGGCAGCTGAACCTTTATCCAGAAGCTGTAATATCGGATGAGCCGTCACGACACCCGCTTTCGAGCAGGGCAGCCCGGCGAAAAGCTGCTCAAAACGCCCGGCCAAGGATGGATTTACAGTCACCACAAACCGTCCCTGGCTCTCGCTGAACAGCAGAAGGTCGTTGCGCTCGACTGATTCTGCCCCGGGCACACTACCAAGCTCTACCCTGGCGCCCAGGTCTCCGGCAATCGCGCACTCGGCCAGGGCCACCCCCAGACCGCCATCGGAAATGTCGTGGCACGAGGCCACAAATCCCAGTGTCATCGCCTTGTGAAGCGCCTCGAACGTCCGCTTCGAGACCTTTGTGTCCACTTCCGGCACGCGGTTGCCAGTCGCGCCGAGAAGGTTGTAATACTCACTCGCTCCGCACTCGTCGCGCGTATCGCCCAGCACGTATATCAGGTCGCCATCCGCCTTGAAATCCAGGGTCACGGCCCGGCTGACATCCTCCACCACGCCCAGCGCTGTGAAAAGAAGGGTCGGCGGGATCGAAATCTTGTCCGCTCCCGAGCCGTAATCGTTCTTCATGCTGTCCTTGCCGCTGATCAGCGGCACGCCGAAAGCCGTACAGACATCGTACAGGGCTTCGCAGGCTCGTACGAGCTGGGCCATCTTGTAGCGGCCGTCCGGAGTTTTCTCCGACTGCACCGGATCGGGCCAGCAGAAATTGTCCAGACCGGCCACCCGCGAGGGATCCGCCCCCACAGCTACCACGTTGCGCAGGGCCTCATCCACGCAGCAGGCCACCATATGGTACGTGTCGATATCGCTGTAACGCGGGAGGATTCCGCAGCCCACGGCCACTCCACGCAGACTGTCCGGCCGTATCTTGAGCACGCAGGCGTCCGAGGGGCCATCCGCGCGCGCTCCGGCGAACGGCTTGACCACGGTGCGGGCCTGCACCTCGTGGTCGTACTGGCGGACAATGGATTCCTTGCTGCAGATGTTCCAGCTCGAGAGCAGGGCCAGAAGCGTGTTGTCCAGGCGCGCTCCGGATTCGGGCAAGGAGGGCTCGGCGAAGACTTTCCGCTCCCAGGCCGCCTCCAGCTCCATCTTCGGCAGCCCGTCATGCATGAACTCCAGGTCGAGCGAGCAAACCAAGCGCCCGTCATGGAAAGCCTCAAATTTGCCGGAATCGGTGAACATTCCCAGGTCGGTGGCCTCCACCTCGCGGCGGCGGCAGAGGTCCAGGAAGGCCTCCAGCTTGTCCGGCGGCACGGCCAGGCTCATGCGCTCCTGGCTCTCACTGACCAGTATCTCCCAGGGGGCCAGGCCCGCGTACTTGAGCGGCGCGCGGTCCAGGTGAAGCCGTGCCCCTCCGGACAGACGCGCCATCTCGCCCACCGAACTGCTGAGTCCTCCCGCGCCGTTGTCGGTCAGGGTGCGGTAAAGACCGGCGTCCCGCGCCTCGATCAGGCAGTCGGCCATCTTTTTCTGGGTGATCGGGTCGCCGATCTGCACGGCGCTGGTCGGGCTTTTCTCGTCCAGTTCCACGCTCGAGAAAGTGGCCCCGTGGATCCCGTCCTTGCCTATCCTCCCGCCCACCATCACCACATGGTCGCCGGG
>CAYYNT010000104.1:0-9096 GCA_964473155.1 uncultured Gemmatimonadales bacterium
GGATTAAGAGAGAGTATGGATCGATATAAGTCTGATCGCACTTTTACAGAGGATAGGCCATAGATGAGTGTTCAGGCGGATGACAAAGTCCCATATATATTGATTCATCTGGACGGTACGGTCTTCGCTTTCCCGGTGGGCAAAGTCCAGTCGATCCTGACCATGCCTCCGGTGACCGCGGTGCCGAAGCTTCCGGAGCATATGCGCGGCACGATAAACTTCCGCGGCAAGGTTGTCCCCCTGCTCGACCTTCGACGCCGCCTGGGCCTGCGTTCCCTGCGCACGGAGGCCGACGAGCTGATAAGGCTTCTGGTTCAGCGGGAGCAGGACCATGTCAACTGGCTGAAAGAAATTGAAAGCTCCGCGTTGGAACGCAGGCCTTTCAAGCTGTCCACTGACCCGCACAAATGCGCTTTCGGAAAATGGTACGATACTTACCGGACCGAAAACCAGGAAATCGCATTCCAGATGAAGAGGTTTGACGAGCCGCACAAGGCCATCCACGCCATCGCGGAGAAAGTCATACGTCATGGGAATCTTGGTGAGCACGAGGCCGCCGCGGCGGTGATCCAGAAAACACGGGACACTGAACTGGCGCTGATGATCCGGTTGTTCGCAAAGATACGTCTGACGCTGAAAGAGGAGTTGACAGAAATAGTGCTGGTTCTGGACAGGCTGGAAGGGCAGTTAATTGCGGTCGCGGCGGATCAGGTCATCTCGGTGGAGCATCTCCGTCCCGGCAGCGTGGAAGCCCCGCCCCCGGGCATGTTCCCTGAAAATAGCCGTGAAGAGCTGATTCAGGCTATCGCCCGCCGTCAGAATCCAGATGACCAGGTGGTAATAATCTGTCCGGACTATTTAATCAAATAAGAACATCGGCACCCCGGTATCGAAAGGGATCGAGAGGGCATATCGCTCATTCTGGTTTCGATCCGATCTCTATGCCACCCATACCGGTCTTGAGGGTGACGCTCGCTCCGCCCTTATTGTATTTTCCGCGCAGGCTGTTCCATTCACTCCTGCCCTTGAAACTGTCACTTAATTTTGCGTCCACTGAACCCAGATCACTTTCCGCTTCCAGGTCTATACCCGACCCGGAGGGCAGAACAAGGTTCACCGCTCCCATCCCGGACTCCAGGTAAACCCGGTCATCCGCTCCCAGGCTGTCAAAGTCCGCCTCCACCTGCCCCATATCCGATTTGGCATCCACCGATCCCTTTACGCCGCTGACTGTTATTTTGCCCAAGCTCAGCCGTGTATGTTGGACTCCGGATGTATTCCGGGTTTCGATACAGCCTATATCTGAGCTCAGGTCAAGACAGCCATCCACTCCTTGAATCATCATTTCTCCGATTTCGCAATTCGCCCGCAGGTTGCAGCGTTCCGGCACTGACAACTCATATTCCACACTGAGCGGCAGGCGTTGACAGTCGCCCTTGAACAGCCCTAACAGCATTTTTAAGCCGGAGAATATCCCGCTGTTGCTGGCTGTTATCTTCATCTCTGGAATTATTGTCTGCAACCGCACCGTATTCGAATCGGATTCTGTTCTGATCTCCACGCGATCCAGAAACCCCGCATCCGGCGCTTCTTCTAAATCCTTGAATTTGCTCACGTCCAGTATTTTCACTACCCTGACTTTCACTTTTGAACTGTCCCATGTTTTTACGCTGATCTTACCGATAGAGTTTTCAATCTCAACCTGGCCCCTGTCAGACAGCGGGAACTCCCGGATAACTTCGCGGCGTAATTCATCGGCGAAAAGGGCCGAAACAGAAAACACCAGCAGACCTGTCAAAGCCGTTGGCAGACCCCGGTTAAACTTAAAGAGACTTTTCCCGAACATTTAAACTCCTCCTGAGGGAATCTGAATATCAGGTTTCAAGACTGCTCTCCGTGGCCGTTACGCCTGTCGCTCTCAACCTTGCCGTCAAGAATGCGGATCACCCGCTTGCAGTGCGCGGCAATTTTCTGGTCGTGGGTCACTATGATCAAAGTCTTACCCTGTTCGTTGAGCCGGCCGAACAGGTTGACAATTTCTGCGCCCGAGGCGGAGTCCAGGTTTCCGGTCGGCTCATCGGCCAGGATTATATCCGGATCGTTGGACAGGGCGCGCGCGATTGCCACCCTCTGGCGCTGTCCGCCCGACAGTTCGTTCGGACGGTGCGTGGCCCGGTCGCTCAGGCCGACCATTTCAAGCATCGCGGCGGCGCGGCGGCGGCGCTCGGCTCCTTTCATCCGGCCATAGATAAGCGGCAGTTCGACATTCTCCAGGGCCGTGGCGTAACCCAGCAGATTGAAGTTCTGGAAAATGAACCCGATCTTGCGGTTCCTGATCTCCGCCAGTTCGTTGCGGCTTTTTTTCTGCACCGGATCGCCATCCAGAATATATTCACCCTGGCTGGGCGTATCCAGGCAGCCCACCAGGTTCATCAGCGTGCTCTTGCCTGACCCGGAGGGACCGAGGATTGCAACCAGTTCACCAGGTCCGATCTCCAGGCTCACCCCATCCAGCGCCTTAACCTGCACCTTGCCCATTTCATAGAACTTAGCTATTTCCTTCAGTGCAATCATCTCACTTCCTCCTCATTCGTATCTTAATGCGTCAACCGGGTCGATCTGCGAAGCCCTTCTGGCGGGGAAGAACCCGGACATCAACCCGATGAATCCGATTATAAGCGAACAGATAAGCGCCAGCAGCGGACTGAATATCGGCTGGTTCAGGAACTCTAATCCTTCTTCCTTGATCGGGATCATGTGGATCAGATGGATTGCCCCGATGGCCAGGGCCGTCCCCAGCGCGCCCCCGATTATCATGGTGAGAAGGCTCTCGGCCACGATCTGTGCGATGATATAACGTGGCTTGGCCCCCACGGCGATTTTTATCCCGATCTCGCGGGTGCGCTCCTTGATCACAACGTACATGATGTTGGCCACCCCGATACCACCGATCAGAAGCGTCAGCCCGCCGATAAGACCGATGAAAATCTGGATGCCGCGCAACACTTTCCCAACTATGCCATCCATCTCTATCGTGTCCCAGCGCGAGTACGGAGATTTATCCTCCGGATCGTAGCGGTACTTGGCCGCCATAAGCGCCCTGAATTTATTCTCGACCATCTTGGACTGTTCCGGGTCGACGGGCATGTAGATGAAGTTGTTGATCCATTGGCGGCCAAAAGTCATCCTGTGGGTCGAGGCCGGAATTATGCTCTTGTTTTCGTCACGGCCGGAGTAGCTGCTGCTCTGGTTCTTCTTGGTCATCACTCCGACCACGGCGAACGGGATGTCATTGATCATTACGATCTTGCCCACCGGGTTGACTCCCTCGCCGAACAGGTCGTCGCGCAGACGGTTCCCGATGAAAATCATGCGCCGTTTCTGATTCTCGTCAAGGTCGTTGAGAAAACGGCCGCCCGGCTCTGGCCGCATGTTGCGCATCGCACCCCAGCAGGGAAGAACTCCATGGACATCGACGCTCTGGACTTTATCCTTGTATTTGATCGTAGCCCCGGACCGGTATTCCGGACTGATTGATGCGATTTCCGGGAGTTGTTTGCGGACCAGGTCCACGTCTTCGAGCTGAAGCTGAATGCCGCGGCCTACCGGGAATCCGGCGTATGCCTTTGAGGTCTGGCCGGGCCAGACGATCACGATGTTCTTGCCCATGCCGCGCATGCCCTCGCCGAACCCGCGGAACAAGCCCTCTCCCACCGAAAGCATCAGCACCACATTGGCGCTGCCCCAACAGATCGCCATGATAGTCAGGAACATGCGCATTTTTTCTTTTTTCAGCTCGTGCCAGAACTGCAATAGAATATGCATGTTTCAGAACTCCAGAGCCTGTACCGGGTTCATCCGCGCCGCCCGGCGCGCCGGTGCGAAACCTGCGGCAAAACCGATCAGGCCGATCACGGTTATGGTAATGGCCGCCACCAGCGGATTGATTGTCGGAACGCCTATGTACTTGGCCGTGAAAGAAAGGAGCGGAGTCGTGAACAGACGGACTACGCCCCAGGAAAATCCGAAGCCCATCACTCCGCCCAGGCCAACGATCATAAACGTCTCAACCATGAACTGCATCAGAATCATTTTCGGCGAGGCGCCGAGGGCCATTTTCACGCCTATTTCGCGACGGCGCTCGCGCACCACAATGTACATGATATTTGCCACGCCAATCCCGCCTACCAGAAGGGTGAGAAATCCGCCAGCGCCCAGGAAAATCTTGAACCCGAGGAAGAAATAATAGATAAACTTGTCGCCCTCGGCCGTATTCCAGGCCCAGAGGGCCTGCTTGTCCGTGGGATCGAAAGTGTACTTTTTCCCGAGCAGCCGATACATCTCATCGATCACTAACTGAGTCTTTTCAGGGCTTCTGGCCCGGAAAAGGAGTTCGTCGCACTGGTCCGCGTCATACATTGCCGCATACGTCGAAAATGGGATGAATCCACTCTCGGCGTCCGGGCCGGAGTACATGTTGTTCTGGATTTTTTTCATCATCACGCCGACTACGGTGAACGGCGAACCGTTGAGCATCACGGTGCGGCCCACCGGGCTGGAGCCTGCTCCGAACAACTGGTCCCGTAATTCATCGCCTAAGAATATCACCCGGCGCTTGGCGTCGTAATCCGGCTGGTTGATAAACCGCCCACCCATTTCCGGGAACACGTTGCGCAGGTCGCCATATTCCGGATTGACCGCACGCAAGTGGATCTGACGGATCTGGCGGCCATATTTGGCCTTCACACCCCAGCGCTCTGCCTCGGGACTGATTGATTCCATCTCCGGTATGTTTTGCAGCAGGTACCGGGCATCTTCCGAGCGAATCGCAATGTTGCGGCCCTTGTTCAAGCCTTTGAAACTCTTGGAAGTGGTGCGTCCACCCGCTATTACTATGTTGGTGCCCAGACCGTGCATCGCGCGCATCGAGTAAGCCTCGATACCCACGCCGAAAGCGAGCAGAAGGATGACCGCGATCGTGCCCCAGGTGATTCCGAACACGGTCAGGAACGTGCGCAGTTTCTGGTGACGCATGTCCTGGTAGAACTGTCCGATAAGTCTCAGGTAATAGGCAATCATTTTCGCCGTCGAATCTAAGGTTATGCCTGGTTTATGACTTCAGGCTCAACACGGTAAATCAACCACGCTGGCGCTACTTTATTTCCTTCGCGGGCTCCTCCACCACCGAATCACCCACGCCAAGTCCCTCGATTATTTCGGTTTTTAACCCGTCGCTCAGACCCACTTTAACCATTTTCTCCACTGTGGTGTCTGCACCAGCAGCCGTCACTTTCACAAAAGCCGAGTCGTTGCGGAAAGCGATCAGCCGCTCGGGCAATGTCGGAATGTCGTCTTTCTTGCGGATAATCACATCCGCGTTGGCGGAATAACCCGCACGCAGAATACTATTGCCGCGATCCGTAATCTTTATCTTAAGGTCGAACACATTGGCGTTGTCCTTGGTCCGGCTCTTGGGGCTGATAAAATACAACTCGCCTGTCAGGGTATCCTTGGGCAGCGCACCGATGTATATCTTGGCCTCCATGCCCTCGGTCAGCTTGCCGACATCTATTTCATCCACCGTGCCCATGAAGATCAGGTCCTGCATATCAGCCAGCTTCATCAGCTCCGTGCCCGGCTGATAAGTGGTGAGTGGCACCACCGGATCGCCCAGGTTGACCAGCCGTTCGAGTATCGTTCCGGTGACAGGGCTGCGGATAATACTCTCCACCTGGACATTCCCGATCTTCGAGCGGCCTTTCTCCATCAATTCGAGTTGTTCGCGGCGCTGGGCCTCGCGCAGTTTGGCCTCTTCGAAGGTTCGCTTTTTCTGGTCGAACAATTCTTGCGAGAGAAGAGATTTTCCAAGCAGTTCCTGCGCCCGGTCCAGCTCGCGTGAGGCATTTTCACGCGAAAGCACGGTCAGTTCCAGTTCGCGCCGGGTGTTGGCCAGTTCGATTGGAGTCGGTTCAGGCTTGACAGTGATCAGCGGTTCCCCTTGTGTCACTACATCACCCACTTCCTTGTTCAACGTTTCCACGATCCCGGACACCTGGCTTTTAACCACTATCTCATGCTTTGGTCCGATTGTCCCGATAGCCAGCGCTTTTTCAACTATTGTCCCTTTCTCGACCGCCACAAGAGTAAACTTGCCGTTGCCGTCATTGGAACGCAGTTTCTTTACAAAGAAAAACGAGCTTCCCAGGATCAGACAGATCACGACCGCGAAAATCAGTTTTTTCATCTGGATAACCTCTTGATCAGTTTTGAATTGAAACAGCGGAGAGATTTCATTTTTAGTGCCTTTCACACTATTAGACCCGCTCAAGTTCAGAAAGTTTTCATTTTTTTTAGCCATTATAAACTTTTTTTAGTTTTTCCTTTCTTAAAAGGCTTTCCGCCACCGGATATTGACTTGGAGCGGCATTTGGATTATGTTTATGGCTTGAGGAAGGTGAGGTGGTTTTGAAAAGAAGCCTTGTTTTTTTGGCCGCGTATCTTCTTATTGCGCCGGTCAGCAGGATTATTGCCTCAGACTTCAACACAAAGCCGGACAGCCTGCGAAAAGCGGCGGACATTTGTTTTGCCCGGCATGAATACAAGAACGCCGCCGCCATATACGACAGGCTTTTTAAGGCTGACAGCACCGATTCAGTCCTTGCTTCGCTGCTGGGCAGTTGCCTTATGCGAGAAGGCGACTACGAAAAAGCCGCCGGTCTTTTTACAAGGGCTCTGAATCAGAATCCGGAAGCCAGGCTTTGCCAGCTCGGCCTGGTGGAATGTTACTATCAGCAGGGACGGATAAAAGAGGCCTCGCGCTGGGCGGAAAAGATCCGCGGCGCAATTAAAGGTGCGCAGCTTGCCGACTGGGACAGGCTGGTTGAACAGAAATACCCTTTAATAATCAAGCTGGAGAAAAAATAATTGCATCCCGTTCTCATCGCACTGGGACCGCTCGAAATCAAATCCTACGGGTTGATGCTGGCCATAGCCTTTGTCAGCGGTTACCTGGTGGCGTTGAAACGGGCGCAGACAAGAGGTATTGACCAGACCGCGCTGCTGGACCTTTCATTCTATATTCTGCTTTCAGCAATCGCAGGTTCACGCGCTTTTTATGTGCTTACCCATCTGCCGGAGTTCTCCACCCGTCCCCTTGCGGTATTCTACATCTGGGAGGGCGGGCTTTCGATGATGGGCGGAGTGCTGCTCGCTCTGGCGGTTAGCTGGCTCTTTCTCAAGTTGCGTAATATCGCTTTCTATGACATGGCGGACCTTCTGGCACCCTCTATCGCCCTGGGAGTCGGGATCACGCGGATCGGGTGTTTCCTGTACGGCTGCTGCTACGGACTGCCTACAGAGGCTTGCCTGGGAGTGCATTTCCCGTCAGAATCGGCGGCAGGGAGTCATTTCCATCAGGCGATACATCCAACACAGCTTTACGAGTCCGCCTATGGGTTCGTGTTCTTCGGCGTCCTGATACTGGCCGGCAGGTTTAATCCTCCGCGCGGCGTGCTTTTCGGACTGCTGATGATCCTTTATTCCGCGGCACGCTTCACGGTGGATTTCTTCCGCTATTACGAGCCGCAGCAGTACGTCGTTTCGTGGCCAGCGCCACTGACCAACAATCAGTTGATTTTATCTATTCTGTTTGTTTACGGACTGTGGCTGGTTGTAAGCCGTCTGCTGCGGAGACGGGTCACTGGGGGGACTTAAGATGCCAGTGCGCGGGACCGGAGTGCTCGATGGACTGCTGAGCCTTCTGTATCCGCCTGTCTGCACCGCCTGCGGCGTTGACATTCCGGTTGAAAAAACCGGAGCGGTGATGTGCGAGACCTGTTTATCCCGGCTTCTCAGCCTGGATTTGTCAAGCTGCCCGCGCTGCGCCAGCCCGCTGGAGGCGGATAAACAGTGCACTTTCTGTTACAGACTGGAACCGGCGCTCGATCTGGTGCGTTCCGGTTACTGGTTCAGCGGACCGGTCCCCTCGCTGATGCATGCTTTCAAGTACCGCGGAACATGGTCGCTGGCAGTTGCCCTGGCGGAATTGACGGTTTCGCTGGAAACATGCGCCCAGGCCATCGAAGGTGTTGAAATACTTGCCCCTGTCCCGCTGCATCCGTGGCGAAGGATCAGGCGCGGTTACAATCAAAGCGAGAGTCTGGCCTCGGGACTGGCGGACTTGAGCGGCAGACGCTTCGAACCCCGTCTTCTGGCGCGTGAACGCAGGACACGGACTCAGACGCGCCTGAATCCGGAAGAGCGTAAAAAGAATGTTGAAGGAGCTTTCAAGGTCAGAGACCGTACGCTGGTGGAAGGCCGGACGATCTGTATCATCGATGACGTGATGACGACAGGAGCCACCGCCGGCGCATGCGCGGCTGCCTTGAAAGATGCGGGGGCCGTTCGGGTGACGGCCCTGACGTTCGCCCGCGCATGAAACAGCACCACTTTCATTATCCATAATGTTCTGTTCAACCCGGGAGGAAGAAATGGCGATCAAGATCGGTATCAACGGTTTCGGACGCATCGGCCGTCTGGTTTTCAAGGCCGCGGTGGCGAATGGCGGATTCGAGGTAGTCGGCATTAACGATATCACCGATGCCAAGACCCTGGCTCATCTGCTCAAGTATGACTCCACCCAGGGACGTTTCCCGGGCGAGGTCAAGGCTGAGGGTGATGCTATCGTTGTGAACGGCAAAAAAGTCCCGGTTACGGCCATCAAGAACCCGGCCGAGCTTCCCTGGGCCAGCCTTGGCGCCCAGATAGTGGTCGAGTCCACCGGCGTGTTCGCCACGGCCGAGGACCTGAAGAAGCATATCGCCGCCGGGGCCAAGAAGGTCCTGCTCACCGTGCCGCCCAAGGACAAGACCGGCGAAGTGAAGCTCATAGTCATGGGCATCAACGACAAGGATCTGAAGAAAGAAGACCTCCTGGTCTCCAACGCCAGTTGCACCACCAACTGCCTGGCTCCGATGGTGAAGGTGCTGCACGAGGCTTTCGGTGTGGAACACGGTCTGATGACCACCATCCACGCCTACACTAACGATCAGCGCACCCTGGACATGCCGCACAAGGACCTGCGCCGCGCCCGCGCCG
>CAYYNT010000105.1:0-9064 GCA_964473155.1 uncultured Gemmatimonadales bacterium
CTACATAACATCATCATTTTTACAGAGTTACATTCATTGTCCTTTTTATATCCGCCTTTTATCCGTGCCATCCGCCTCTAATCCGTGCAATCCATTATTCAGACAGCCGGACCACGCGCCTCCCCCCTTTCCAAGGAGGGATCGAGGGGGATTTATTCCCATAATCGGGCACGACATGCCGTGCCCCACAACTGCCTTCCTGCCTTCATCCGCGCAACCCGTGACTCAGGCGCCCCGGCTCAGTACACGAACGGCACCAGCCTTTTCGTCCGGCCGGCCCAGGAATCCCACTCTGTCCCGAACTCTTTCCGCAGAAGCTCGTCCTCATCCCGGATACGCCAGAGCAGAACCAGCGCCGTCCCAGCCGCCAGCGCCAGACCGGCAAGCGAGCGAAAGATCAGGGCCACTCCCGCCATGTATATTATAATCCCCGCGTACCTCGGGTGGCGCAGCCAGCGGTAAGGTCCGCCGGTCACCAGCCGGTGCCCCTGCTGAATGGTCACCTCCAGGCTGAACTGACGCCCCAGAGCAGCCTCGGCCCAGTGCACCAGGACCATGCCTATAAAGTACGACGCCAGCCCTGTCCAGCGGGCAGCCTCGATTCCATCGAACGTGGCGATGTCCCGGCGGTCGCACCAGGGAGCGGCAACCATCAGCGCAAGAGCGAGAATCATCAGCAACAGCATCGCCACGCGCTGCCGACGAACAGTCTTCCGGCCGGTGTTCCAGTCCCCCGCGTCAGGCATGAGTACTACGATCACCACCTGCATCAGCACTGTCATCACGACATACGACAACCTCGCAGGCTGACCGAAAAAACCGGCCGTGTCCGAAAGGCCCCATGCGGCAAGCGGTAGACCAACAAAAGTCAGAAGTCCGATCAGCAGCTTGAAAACCGTCCGCTTCATTCCAGATATTTCCCTTCTGCCTTGGCTGAAAAACCGGGAGTATCTGTTTTCATTGCTTCCCGGCCTTGAACACCTGGCCGCTGGTAGGCCGTCCGCCCAGGCTGTCGTAGAGCTTGCGCGCCAGGAGCATGTCCTCCCACGTGTCGCGCTTGTACTCCGGGTTACGCAGAAGGGCCGCGGGATGATACGTGCTGATCACGCTTATCCCCTGGTAGTCCGCCACCTGGCCCCGCAGGGCGCGCAGCGAATCCTGCCGCCCGTGAAAAAAATACGCGCTGAACCGTCCCAGGGTCACGATCACTTTCGGCTGGATCAGCTCGATCTGACGGCGCAGGTGCGGGTTGCAGGCCGCTATCTCCTCCTCGCGCGGGTCACGGTTGCCCGGCGGGCGGCACTTGACCATGTTGGCGATATACACTTCCTCGCGGCTGAACCCGATCGAGGCGATGATTTTTGTCAGGAGCTGGCCGCTCGCGCCCACGAACGGCAGGCCCTGACGGTCTTCCTCCACGCCGGGGCCTTCGCCCACGAACATCAGGTCCGCATTCGGGTCTCCCGAACCGAACACGAAATTCGTCCGCCCCTTGTGCAGCTCGCAGAGCCTGCACTTACTGATCCGCGCGCCGAAAGCCTCCAATGTCTCATCCGATGGCGCGGGGCCGTTTTCGGCTGCCGATGAGGCGGGAGCGCCTGTTGCGGCAGGCTCCGCGGCCGGAAGCACTCCGGTTTCTTCCGACATTTTCATTGCCGGGACATCCGGCTCCGCCCGTGGCGTGTCTCCCGCCAGGAATAAGAAAGTCTCGCCATTGGCCTGCATCTGCCTGAGCCGGGCCAGCGCCAGGCTTCGAATATCTCCAGTGTCCCGGCTCACGCCTTCCCCTTTGCGGCGCGCTCTTTCAGCGCCATTTCCAGCACGCGGCCGGCCACCTCGTCCTTGCAAAGCAGCGGCAGTTCCGTCTTACCACCACGCGCATCCAGAACCGTCACCCGGTTGGTCTCTCCGCCGAACCCCGCGCCCTCTTGCAGAGGATTGTTGACAACGACAAGGTCGAGTTTCTTGCGGCGCAGTTTTTCCAGGGCGTTTTTCTCCTCCTCCGAGGTCTCCACCGCGAAACCCACGACTGTTGAATCCTTTTTACGATGTTCCGAGGCCCAGGCCAGACAATCCGGCGTCTGCTTCAGTTCCAGTGTCAATCCCTCGTCCGGCCCGGATTTCTTGATCTTGCCGCTCCGCACCTCTTCCGGCATCCAGTCTCCCACCGCAGCCGCCATCACGACCAGGTCGGCCCGCGGGGCAAGAGTCTTCACCGCCTCGAACATATCTTCCGCGCTCACCACATCCGTCCGCTTTACTCCCGGCGGCGTCTCCAGGCACACCGGCCCGCTGACCAGCTCCACGCTGGAGGCCCCCAGACGGGCCGCGGCGCGGGCCAGGGCAAAACCCATCCGCCCGCTGCTCGGGTTGCTGATATAGCGCACCGGGTCGATTGCCTCGCGGGTCGGTCCGGCGGTGACCAGCACGTTCAGTCCCCGCAGGGTTTCTCCCCCGTACAGGACATGTTCGATCATTTCCATGATCCGCTCGCGCCCCGGCAGACGGCCCGCGCCCTCGGTCCCGCAGGCCAGATAGCCGCTCTCGGGGTGCATCACATACACGCCCCGCCGCTCCAGAATCTCGAGATTGGCGCGCGTGGCCGGGTGCTCGTACATCCGGGTGTTCATCGCCGCCACAGCCAGGGTCGGGCAGGCGCAGGAAATATATGTGGTCGAGAGCAGGTCATCGGCCAGGCCGTGGGCCATCTTGGCCAGGATATCGGCCGTGGCCGGGGATATCACCAGTATCTCGGCGAAATCCGCCAGGCGCACGTGGTCTATCCCGCCCGGCTCGGCCGGGGTGAAAGTCTCGGTGTACACGGGATTTCCAGAGAGGGCCTGAAGGGTGAGCGGACGGACAAATTCACAGGCGTTCCGGGTCATCACCACCCGCACCTCGGCCCCGGACTGCGCCAGTTGACTCACCAGATCGCAGGTCTTGTAGCAGGCGATTCCGCCGCTCAGCCCTACCAGTATGCGCCTCCCGGCAAGTTGTTTCATTGTATCAATCTCCTGCTGGTGGTTCATTCCGGTTTGCTTAAACTGCACCGGGCACGGCATTCCATATCGAAAAATAAAGTTCTGAGCGCATCAATATACGTCGAATCGCCACTTCATCCTTCCATTGTGTCAATTAACCGCCGCAGTTCGATGACTTCCAGAGAGCACTCCGGCCAGTCATGCTCCCAGCAGACGATGATGTCGCAAACTGCGGGATCGTGACCATGATCGCGGAAGTTGCTGCTCCTATACTCGAACTCAATTCTAACGCGCTGCCACCGCTGTTGACGCTTGTCAATGCAACGCTTGGCTTCACAGTCTGGATAAGCCGCCTGGATCGCCTCGACGATAAAGCCCAACTCACGACTGACCATGCCGAAAAGGAACACTACACCCTGTTCGTTGATGGGCGCGTGCCGCAAGCCACGAAAGTTGATCGGCGGGCCGAACATGGGTCCGTCAAGTCGCTGCCACTGTGCCGGGGAAGACAAAAGTGAACCTTCTGTCTTGACCTGCAGCGGTGTCGGAATTTCATGGTTCAAGTGTGCCTTGAGATCGGCCAAAATCAACGAGCTGGGTTCATTTTCCTCAAGCCACTCTCGATAGTATTTCAGGGTTCCTTTACGGCCTCCAAATCTTTTGCGAATAACGTCCGCTGAAATCGTCGCGCGCGCTGCAAACTGCGCCCATGTTGGAATACGCCCGAGTTCGGACGCCACACGGTTTAACTCACTCATCACTTGATCATCCGAGAGAGCTTCGTTGTCCTTTGGATGGCGATCAATCCCGGCGATCTTTTTAACCTCTGTCCATCCGCCGTCAGGGAAAGCGCGATAGATATGGTACTGGCTGATGCCGCTGATTCTCTCGAAGTCGGCGCGCGAGATAGGAGTACCAGCTTTGGCCTCCGCTGCTTTCGCAGCCTTGATTATTACCTCACGAGTAATTTCCGCCATTCTCGTCTCTTGACTGAATAATAAAGCTGCACCGGGGACAGCATACCGCGCCACTACAGCAGAAACCAGCTCCCCTGCGGCTTTCTCACCGTGAAACCCGCCTTTATCCTCGTCATCCATGTCGCCATCGCCCTGAGTCTTTTCAACTCTCATACAGCAGGTTCCGCACCACGGCATGCGGGTCAAGGCGCTCGATCCGGTGCTCCTCGGCTTCGATTATCGCGCGCACGGAGGATACGCTGCGCTCCAGGTCATCGTTCAGCACCAGGTAATCGAAACGCGGAAGGCGGCGCAGCTCCTCGCGGGCGTTGGTCAGACGGCGCTCCAGGGCGGCCGGGTCCTCGGTGCCGCGCTCGCGCAACCGCCGCTCAAGCTCAGCCAGGCTGGGCGGGGCCAGGTAGATGAACACCCCGGCACGGCAGGTGTGACGGAGCTGCTCCGCGCCCTGCACGTCCACATCCATCACCACATGACGGCCCGCGGCCAGGTTCTCTTCGATCTGGCTTTTCAGGGTGCCGTAAAGATGGTCGTGCACCACGGCCCACTCGGCGAACTCGCCCGCATCCAGGTGCTTGCGGAACTCGGCCTCGCTCAGGAAAAAATAATCCCTGCCGTGGACCTCGTTCTCGCGCCGGGGACGGGTGGTGACAGAAACCGAATAATGCAGACGGCTGTCGGTCTCGAGCAGGCGGCGGATGACCGTGGTCTTGCCCGCCCCGCTCGGAGCGGTGATCACTATCACCAGACGCGGCGGGCCAGACTGTCTTTCTCCGGCTTGTTTGTCGACTGATTGAATACCGCACTCAGTTTTTTTCATCTATTCCATGTTCTCCACCTGCTCGCGGATACGCTCCAACTCTTCCTTGAGTCCCACAGCGAGCTGGGCTATCGCGGCGTCGTTGGCTTTCGAGCCGACCGTGTTGACCTCGCGGTTCAACTCCTGGAGCAGGAAATTGAGCCTCCGCCCCACCGCCCCGCCCTGGATCAGGGTCTTCCGCAGGGCTTCCAGGTGGGTCTTGAAGCGCACTTCCTCCTCGCTGAAATCCCACTTGTCGGCGTAGATTGTGACCTCCTGGGCCAGTCTTGAAGGATCAGCCTCCGCCACGCCGTCCAGGGCCGCGTTCACCTTTTCGCGCAGGCGCGCGGTCAGGCGGGTCAGGCGCTCCGGTCCCTGGCGCGAGATTTCATCCATCACCCCGGCCATGGAGTCGAGGCGGGAGAGAATATCCGCGGTCAGCGCCGCTCCCTCGCGCTGACGCATCTCGACCAGCCGGTCCAGGGCCTCGCCCAGGGCGGTTTCGAGCACAGGCCGGATCTGCTCCTCGGCCACTTCGTTGCTCTCGAAGCTGAAAACCTCGGGCAGGCGGCTGAAGGTGTCAACGCCCGGCTCGCCAGCCACGCCAAGCTCGTTCATCCGGCGGAACAGCTCGCGGTAACGCAGCACCATGGTCTCATTGAGCGAGGGCAGACGGCCGCCGCTCTCCTCCGTGCGCTCCCAGTTCACATTTACGCTTACCGAGCCGCGCTGCACACGCGCCTTGACCATATCGCGCACCAGTGACTCAAGGTTGTTCAGCGCGCGCGGCATGCGTATTGAAATGTCGGTGAAACGGTGGTTCACGCTGCGGACCTCAACCGTAAACGTGCCACCCTCGAAAGCAGTGTCTGCCCGGCCGAAACCTGTCATGCTCAGTATCATCGAGTCTGCCTTTCCAGATTTGTTCTATTGTCCGGCCTGATTCACGGGCGCTTCCGGCGCCGCCGGAGCCTCCCCCTCGTAACGGGGCAGGAAAAACGCGGCCAGAGCCGGTCCCGCCGAGTTATCGCACCGTATGGCGAAATTATAGCTGTGACTGCCGGGAAGTGTCTTGACGATGAATACTCCCGGATAAGAGACCCGCACGCTGTCCTGCCCATAAACACCGTTCAACGGATTCGGCAGGGTTTCGAAACGCACTTCTCCCAGGCTTTTTTCGTCCTCCCGGACAAAAATCGTGTACGAGGTTTTGTCAGTCTGCGAGCCTTGTCCAGACGGAAAGCAGACCAGGCTTACCACGATCAGTTCCGCCGGACCGTTTATCCGGACCTCCAGCCAGCGACCCTCACCGGCACGGTAAAACAGCTCGCCCTCCCAGCGCGAGTCCGAACTGGAGATCACCATCCTATCGTCTGTTCCCTGAACCGGCACAAACTGGAGCGACAGAAGGGTATCCAGCATCTGGTCCGGCAAACGGTCGAGCACATCAGGCGGCACGGGGCGCTCTGCCAGACCCAGAAAGTTCAGAGTAGCCTGGGTCCCGTCAACCGTGCGGTCACCTGTCCATGTGACAGCCCTGCGGCTGCCCTGATACGTGCCCTTGCCGATCAGCGCGCCGGCCCGTGCTGTCTGCATCGCGGCGATCCTCGCCCCGCGGGCCACCGCATCCGCCCCGGCATCTCCGCCGCTACGGATCAGCGAACACCCGGCGGCTGAATACAGCAGCAACGCCAGACAAAATCGAATGTATACCTTTCCCCCTGTCATATCAACGCCCTCCCGGGCTTTGGGGGTTTGGACTACTGACCGGGCGAAACCCGGTACTTTTCCGCTGTCATCCCATCCGCGCCATCCATGGCCTGACTCAACGTCCGGTGCAGGTCCTCCGGTATCTTGCGCACCTTCATCTGCCTGTCGGTGCAGATATGCTCGGTGACTCCGGAAACCACCAGTTCATCACCTTTAAGCACCCGGTATTCGAAAACCACTTTCCGGCTCTGCAGCCGGGCCAGGCGGGTCACCACCACAAGACGGTCCTCGTAATAGGAGGGGCGGAACAGCCGCATCGAGGTCTCGCAGAGCGGGAAAAGCACGCCGTTTTCCTCCAGTTGACCATATGGAAAACCAAGGGCGGCCAGATAATCAGTCCTCCCTACTTCCATCCACACCAGGTAGTTGGCATGGTAGACCACGCCCATGCGGTCCGTCTCGGCATACCGCACGGCGATCTGCGATTGAGTCTCGAACGGCAAGACGCCCTCCGTTTCATTCCAGTTTCAGATCAAGCAAGCTGCGCGGGTTTATCCGCGCGTTGCGGTAGCGCACTCCCCAGTGCAGGTGCGCGCCGCTGACCCGCCCAGTGGCCCCGACCGCGCCGATAACCTGCCCCTGCCTGACCGTATCTCCCTGCTGAACATCCAGACGGCTCAGGTGAAAATACATGCTGATCAACCCGAAACCGTGATCGATATAGATGCTCCCGCCGCTGAAAAAGAAATCTCCTGTTGCGATCACCCGCCCGCCGGCGGGCGCGACCACCGGCTCACCGGTTTCCGCCGTGATATCGACCCCGGTGTGCGGGCTGCGCGGCGCTCCGTTCAGAATCCGCCGATTGCCGAAACGCTTCATCTCTCCGCGCAGCGGCGGGATAAACGAGCCTTCCCAGTGATGGGTATTCTCCCAGTGCGACCAGCAACTGTCCCTGTAGGCATCCTCCCGCCTGATCCGCGACTCGGCGGCCGTGTCCGGGAATACTTTCTCCGGCGGAAGGTTTATCCTCTGGACCGGAAACCTGCCGTCCTTAACCCTGACCTGTCTCCTTATCAGGGCCGCCCCCGGCCCAGAACCCAGCCGCACCTCCACCGGGAGCTTACCCGGACGGGCCTCCATGTCTATCCCGAGAAGAGCGTAAAATCCATCGCTGCCGCGGACAAAAGGGACCTCTTTGCCGTTGAATCTGCCGGTGACCGTGTCCGGCATCCCGCCACCCTCGACTGTCAGCCGCAGAATCGCGCCCTGGGGAGCGACACTGTCGGAAAGGCTCACCTCTGGCAGGCTGTCACCGGCAATGGCTGAAAGAATGATCGGAACTGGAAAAAAAAGAACGTGCACCAGATTATCCTCACAACCGGTTAGTCCGAATTATTCACAAATTCCAGTATTCCCCTGTGGGGGTGGCTATAAAACTTCTTCTTAAGGAATCCGGCGGCATTTGTAGGGGCGGCCCCATGTGGCCGCCCGGGCGCACACGCGGATGCGCCCCTGCATTTTATGAAAAATTCAGGTTAGTTGATAATATCCAGCATCCGGTATTCATAATATAAAAACCCCGGGCGCTTTATTAAAGTTAAATTACGGTCATCCAGCCGAATCAGTTGCAACCGGGGCAGGCGGACGCTATTTTTACGCAGCCGGAAGCCGAACGACATGGAGGATAAATGCCTGCGGGGAGCAAAGCAGTCTTTCCGCCCTGTATGGAGACAGAGGTGGGAGAAAACGAGCGTGTGCTGTTTTTCAGCGACGCGCACCTGGACAGTCAGGAGAATGAAAGCGCCCGCGAGCGCACCGCCCGTGTCCTCGGTTTCCTGGAATACGCCGCGAAAAACTGCGAAACCCTGGTTATCCTGGGAGACCTGTTCGATTTCTATTTCGAGTACCGGACAGTGTTCCCCTCGCGCTACCTTCGGGTCCTGTCGGCGCTGGACGGCCTTGTCCGCTCCGGGGTGCGCTGTTTCTACGTCGCCGGGAACCACGATTTCTGGTTGGGCGATCTGTTCAGCCGGACCCTGGGCGTCACGCTTGTCAGGGACGGCCTTCTGCTGGAAAGACGGGGCCACAGCCCGCAAAGGGTGCTCGCCGCGCATGGCGATGGCCTCGGTCCCGGTGACACGGGCTACAAGATTCTGAAAAAAATATTGCGTAATCCAGTCCTGATCGGTTTGTTCCGCCTGATACACCCGGACTGGGGCTATGCCCTGGCCCGCCTGACCAGCTATACCAGCCGCAAATACACCCGCCGTATCCAGCCGGCCAGAGTAGAGGCCTCGTCCCGGACCGGCCGCGCCCTTCTGGATTCAGGCCGCGGACTGAGCGCTGTCGTGCTGGCCCATACGCACCAGCCCGATCGCCGAAAATTCGAGACCGGCCTTTACCTGAACTGCGGAGACTGGTGCTCGCATTACAGCTTCATACGCTGGGACGGACAGAGCCTGAGCCTGGAGAGTTTCGAGGCTGAACACAAAGCCTGAAAAACGCTGCACCCCTCGCCGCATACAACCCGGACTGTATGGATTCAGTCATAACTGTCCGGGGAAAAACCGGAAAACAGGAACTGATGTTTGACCTGTCAG
>CAYYNT010000106.1:0-8491 GCA_964473155.1 uncultured Gemmatimonadales bacterium
TCGTCCAGGGGCAGGGCCGAATGGCGGCGTATGTAATTGCCCTCCACCTCGGAGGCAAGCAGGCCGACCATGTTGGCGAACACGCGGTCCTGGTTCACCGCCGCGCCGAACAGCACCTTGACGTTGCTGGCGCGTATCTCGCCGCTTTTCACCTCTGTCACGCCGCCGTCCGCCCCGCGCCGCCCGGTCACGTACAGGTATTCGCCCTTCTCATCCGCGCGGCCCAGGATGCCGTTGATCTCGAACCCGCCCGCCGGGGCGTCCACCGGGAACATGACATCGCTCACTGCCACCACCCGCCCCACGCCCTTGCGCGCGATAGCGTCACGCAGCACGGCCGGGTGCACGTGCACCAGGTCGCCGATCATTTCGGCCGTGATCCGGTCATCGCGCAGCGCGCCCTCCAGCATCCCGCCGCCGTCGAACGACTTGGTGCTGCTGCCCGTGGGGCCGTTGTACATGTGGATGATGTATTTAAGTCCGCGGTCCGCCGCCTGCGCGAGTTGCGCAGCCGTGGGCTTGCAGTGCCCAGCGGCGGGGATCGCCCCGCACGAGGCGATCCAGGCGATCAGTTCCAGGCTCAAGTCACCGAACTCCGGCGCGACATTGACCATGCGCACGCAGGGGTGGGCCAGAAGGCGGTCCAGGACCTCGCGCGACGGCGCGAACATATAGTCCGGATTTTGCGCGCCGTGGTTCTCCGGGTTCATGAACGTGCCCTCGATCAGCGCGCC
This sequence comes from uncultured Gemmatimonadales bacterium, assembly GCA_964473155.1. GTDB lineage: Bacteria > Gemmatimonadota > Glassbacteria > GWA2-58-10 > GWA2-58-10 > JAJFUG01. Next base: position 735 of record CAYYNT010000106.1, read on the forward strand.
GCAAAGCTCCGCGCCGTCAGGCTCCCTGCTCCAGCGCTCGCGGAACATGTCCATCCCCGCCAGGTAAGCCTCCAGTTCATCCAGCGGCGAGGCCAGTGTGGCCATGAACACACCGGTGATCCCGAGAGGCAGAAGGCCCCGGCTGACCGCGGCCAGGCGCTCCGCGTGCTGCTCGGGAGTTTTCAGCCCCCGGATGATCGAGACCCCGTCGTTGATATGCATGTCGATCAGGCCGGGCAGCACGTAAGCGCCGTCAAGCTGCGCGACCCGAGTCTCCGGTCCGGATTGGGCCGGGAAATCCCCCACCCGCAGGATTCGCCCCCCGCCGATCTCCACGTTCGCGCTGACCACGCCCACGGGCGTGACCACACGCCCGCCTGAAAGAATGACCTTTTTCGCCTGGCTCATTTAGTCTGTCCTTGCCGTTGTCCGGCGTAAAATACAACGGGCCGTCCTGTGCACAGGGCCTGGCCCGCTCGATGTGCTATTCCCTGTCCAGCCGGGGCTATATTCCACCCCGCTCAATCCGCGACCAGAACAACGCCGGTGCAGCGGAAATACAATCTCATTGAAGCTGTGTTGATTTATCGGATCAAATCCCCTCGGTCCCCCTTTACGAAAGGGGGAAGAACAGCCGCCACTGCCATCCATCTGCAAACGCTTGACAGTGGCTATCTTGAAGTCCCCCCTAAAGGGGAAACAGGGGGTTGTGTTTTTAAAGCATTCTTCAACCAGCATTTAAAGACATAGCGTCTTATTTTCCGGCCAGACGCTCGCGCACCAGACGGCTGACCAGGTTGCCATCCGCCCGGCCTTTCAGGCGCGCCATGGCCGGACCCATCACCTTGCCCATGTCCTGCGGCCCGGCAGCCCCGGCGGCGGCTAAAATCTCCTCGATCACCCGGCGGACCTCGCTCTCATCCGCCGGGGCAGGAAGGTAGCGGCGTATCACGGCCAGTTCGGCCTCGGTGCGCTCCACCAGGTCCTGGCGCTTCCCGGCGCGGAACTGTTCCACCGACTCGGCGATCTTCTTGGCGTAGGAGGCAAACACCTCCTGCACCGTCTCGTCGGTCAGCTCCTTCGCCCCTTCCTTCTCGGTTTTCTTCAGCATTAGCTGGCTCTTGAGCATCCTTAGGACACTGGTTTCCAGCTCGTTGCGGCTTTTCATCGCCGCCTTGAGATCATCTAACAGCTTTTGTTCGAGCGGCATCTGTCACCCCCGGCGGGAGGCATTCCCCGCCGCGTTGGAGCGTGTAAGCGCCAGGCCGATCAGGTGATAGACCAGCTTGGCGCAGGTGAAATCCGGATACGTCATGTTACTGATCGGGGCCAGTTCCACCAGGTCGAACCCGATCACCCTTCGCCTCGCGGTGACCGCATCCAGAAGGGCAAGCATCTGATACCAGCCGAGGCCGCCCGGCTCCGGAGTGCCGGTGGACGGCACAACCGACGGGTCCAGGGCGTCCACGTCTATCGTGATGTAAACCTCTTCCGGCAGAGCGGCCACGGCCCGCTCGATCCAGTCGCCGGTAGTGGCCACCGTGCGGGCGTCTATCAACAGCACCTCGCCGCGCGCATAAATTTCGGCCTCCTCGGCGCAGAGGCTCCGTATCCCCACGGCCACGGCCGCGGCCGGGTCTGTCTCCAGGATACGCCGCATCACCGAGGCGTGGCTGTACGGATCGTCCTCGTAGCTGTCCCGCAGGTCAGCGTGGGCATCGAGCTGGAGTATCCCGGCGCCGGGATGGCGTTTCTGATGGGCCCGCCAGGGCGCCAGCGAAAGGCTGTGCTCGCCGCCTAACACGGCTGTCAGCTTGCCGAGAGCCAGAAAAGACTCCACCGCGGCCTCCAGCCGCGCCAGATAATCCCCGGCGGGGCGCGAGCGGTCATCCTCCACAGCATCCGCGGTGTGGATGCCTAACGCGGTGGTCTCCAGCTTCAGCAGCGGGTCATATTCCTCGACCTGCTGGCTGGCCTCGATTATCGCACCCGGCCCGAGGGCTGTCCCATGACCGTAGCTCGTGCTGCGCTCGAACGGCGCGGGCAGTATAACCGCCCGGCATACTTCCAGTCCTGCCGGGCCAGCGGTCGGGTTGAGAAAATTCAGTCGGTTCATCCGGTCGCTACTTGATCAGGATTGCCGCGGCCACAACGGTCGTCCAACTACCGTCCTTTAAACCGACTGCGGACTGGGTGATGTTGGCGGTGTGGACTATCTCGTTGCCCAGCTTCCAGAGCTCTTTCTTTTCATCGTAGCTGGCCTGGACATCCACCTCTATGCCCATGATCGTGGCGAACATGTCTGCGGCCAGGTCCTCGGCGTAGTCGCCGGCCTGCTGCTCGGTCTGACCAAAACCGTGATGCTCGCTCAGGTAACCATGCTTTTCGCTGTCCTTCGGCACGGCCATGCCCACCGAGGCGCTGATCAGGCGATGCGGCTCGTTGGTGCTCTGCTCACTCATCACGCAGTGGACTATCTGGCCCGCAGACAAGTAGGACAGGCCTTTTGAACGGGCGACTATCCGGCAGCGGGGAGGGAAAATGCTTGATACTTTGACGAGATTGAATTGTGCGATCCTGGCCTTACGCAGAGCCATCTCGAAGCTTGTCAGCTTCTCCTTGTGATGGCCCACTCCCTTGGTGAGGAATATCCTGGTAGGTACGTACAACTCTCATCATCCTCCGAGCAGGTTATAGTTTATCGGGAGAAATCACGCGATCGAGCTTTTCAAGATTAAAAATAAAACATAAAAAAACAGCCGCGAAAAGTAAAGAATAATGGTCCACTCTTTTATAGTTTCCGTGGTCGAACAATTATAACTTCTTCATCCGTAACGATATAATCCATATCGACATCATTCCCGGACACTTCAAATTCCGGCACGATCTGGAAAGAAAAAGCCAGGGCCAGTGCGGGAACATTTTTCCGGGCCAGCAGACGGTCATAATAACCGCGCCCGAAACCGATCCTGTGACCAAGACGGTCGAACGCCACTCCCGGCGCTATTACCAGGTCCCATTCCGATCCGTTCAACGGGCGGCAGTTCTCAGGGGCGGGATCGAGAAGGCCGAAATGACCGGGGACAAGCGGATCGAGGCTGGTTATTTCAACGATTTCAAGATCGGATGAGCCGGGATGGGTGACCGGAACACAGACCCGCTTGCCCTGAACCAGCGCTCCGCGGATCAGGCCATGAGTGTCAACCTCGCCGGGCTTTGCGCTGATGTAGATACATGGGAAACGGCAGGCGCGCCAGATATCAAGCCCGGCCAAATGCTCTTCGATTCTGCGGTTCAAAGCAGAAAGCCTGGCGGGAGGTTCCCCGCCGCGGCGCGTAAGGATAAGATTTCGCAGGACAGCTTTGGCGTTCCGCGCAGCCTGCTCTCTGTCCGGAGTATAATTATTCAGAATTGAACCTCCGGCGTCATCCGTTAGACAGCGGCTCAGGTGACCTTGCTGCCCCCGCGCCGGGCAGAGGCCCAGCAATAGACCTCAAGATAGCGCTCAGCCGAGCGTTCCCATGAAAAATCCTCTCGTAAGGTCCTCTCAAGCAGCTTTTTCCATTTTTCAGGGCGTTCCCGGTGGAATCGCACCGCGCGCTCCACACAATCGGCCAGGGCATCCGAGTTGTAAGGCAGGAACTTGAACCCGTTGCCCGCCGCCGGAGAATCCTCTATATCGAGGATCGTATCGTCCAGCCCCCCGGTGGCCCGCACAATCGGGACCGTGCCGTAGCGCAGGCTGTAAATCTGGTTGAGGCCCGAGGGTTCATAACGGCTGGGCATGAGGAAAAAATCACTCCCGGCCTCGATCAGGCGGCTCAAGCGCTCATCGAAAGCGATCTTCACCCCGAGGCTTCCTTCAAAACGGCCGGCCTGCCAGCGCAGACTGTCCTCCATTTCGGGATCACCCTGGCCCAGCAGCACCAGATTGACATCCAGGGCCATGATCCTGTCGAGCGCGCCTAAAAGAATATCAATCCCTTTCTGGGCCGCCAGTCGAGTAACCATCCCGATCACCGGGCGTCCAGGCTTGAGGCCGAACTCCTTGACAAGCGCTTTTCTGCAGGCCGCTTTTCCAGCCAGGTTATCCGGACCAAAGTTCGCGGGAAGCGATTTGTCGGTGGACGGGTCCCAGCGGTCGTAGTCCGCGCCGTTCAGTATCCCGTGAAGTTTCTGCTTCTGCGCCCGCACAACCCCATCCAGCCCGAAACCGAATTCGGGGGTCTGTATCTCCTCGGAATACTTCGCACTCACTGTTGTCAGGGCATCGCAATACACCATGCCGCTTTTCAGGAAGCTTATCCGGTCGTAGAACTCGAGACCGTCCGGCGTGAAAGTCGACCAGTCAAGCCCGGTGAGGGGCAGAAATTCCTTCGGCACAATCCCCTGGTAACCGATATTATGGATCGTAAAGACGCTGGCCGTGTTCTCGAACCTGCGGTCAAGGCTGAAAACGGTGGAAAGATAGGCCGGGACAAGGCCGGTCTGCCAGTCGTGACAGTGAATTATTCTCGGGCGGGGTTCCATGGAAAGGGCCAGGTCAAGCACAGCGCGGCTGAAAAAAGTATAACGCCAGGCATTGTCCGGCCATTCGGATCCCGAGTCATCCAGATACAGACCGTCGCGGTCGAAAAACTCCGGCCGGTCGATGAACACCAGACGCACTCTATCCACCCGGGCCTCGAGCAGACGGTAACCCAGGCCTGATCCTCCAACCGGCGCGGAATATTCCCCGCCGATCACGCTCACGGCCAGTCCGGACTGGCGCACCCGCCTGTAGTAAGGCAGCGCCACCGTAACCTCGACTCCCAGACCGGCCAGGGCAGCCGGCAGCGATCCGATCACATCGCCGAGGCCACCGGTATAAGCATACGGCGCCATCTCGGAGGCGGCGAAAAGGACATGTATCCCGCTGCATTTCATCTTGACCGTTCCATCTGAGGTTTCAGACCGCGGCAGACAACCTGTTTTGCAGTATCCTTGATGCAACAGAGCTTTCAGGAATCAGACCTGGATTCCGCTCAGACCATGCCAGCCGAAATAAAGCGCGAAAAAAAGGAGTCCCACCGCGCAGGCACGTATCAGGCCGCGATATATGCTGTCGGTGAGCCAGCGCCGCCCGCCCGAGACAAGCGAGGAAACTGCCGTGTACCAGACCAGGTCGCTCAGGATATGCCCGGTCAGGAAAGCCGCCAGTCCCTCATATCCAAGCTCGCGGGCGATCAGCATATAACCCAGGCCAACCGTGGCCCACCAGATAGTCCAGTACGGATTGGCCAGGCTGGTCAGGATACCGGAGAGCACCGGGTAAAGGCCTTTTCCGGCGGTGGCCTCCACTGCGGCCCCGCCGCCGTACAGCGACAGTTTTCCGGCCGAGCGCAGCATGTCCGCGCCCATATACAGAAGCACCAGGCCGCCGATCACAGCCACAGCCGAGATCACCGGCGGAGCGCTTATCAGCTCGGCCAGGCCCAGGATCACCGCCCCGACAAGGGCCGCCTCGAGCACGGCGTGGCCCAGCACCACCAGCGGCCCTGCCATAAATCCCCGCCTTGGCGACTGACCCACCACCACCACGAACATCGGCCCCGGCATCATTGCGCCGGAGAAACCGATCAGAAACGATCCCAGAAAGATACCGGTCAGGCTGTCCATCACGCCCCCCTGAATGATAAAATAATCTCCGGCGGAGGGGAGGTCAAACGGCCGTGCAACTTTTCAATCCTACCCAATAAGGGTGGTAATCCGTTCGAATGCAACCTTGGTCAGATACAGCACCGCGAGCAGACCGGCCCCGGCTATCAGGTTCAGCCACCAGGGTTGAGTCGCCTCTCCCATCACCTCCCGGCTGTTGCATTCCTTGAGCATGAAAAAAGCGGTCAGGGGGACAGCGATAATTATAGCGGCCTGGAGCGCGATAATCATTTCCACCGGCTGCTTTCCGCCGCTGACAATGGCGATGGTCATGCCGGTGAGCATGATTATGGTGGCGATTATCTTGGTGGGCAGACTTTCCATCTTGCCTCCGCCCAGACCCAGGCCGTCAGAAAGGATTGTCCCGCCCAGGACTGCATTGCCCAGAAAAGAGGAGAACGAGGCGCCCCAGAGACCGGCGCAGAAAAGCCACTTGGCGCTTCTGCCAAGCAGGGGTTCGAGCTGCACGGCCATGTCTCCGGCGCTGGTCACCTTGATCCCTTTGGGATAAAGCACCGTGGCCGCGGTGATCATGATCATCATCGAAATCAGGCTGAGAGCGCAAATACCGACCACTGAATCGCTGATCGATTCCTTCACCTGATCCGGCCCCCAGTTTTTTTCCTGAACCAGGTAAGACTGAAACAGCGCGGCCATGATAGAAAAAGTAGTGGAAACGATCGCCACCAGTTGGATCACGCTGCCGTCCTCGGGCCAGGACGGGACAAGGCCGCGCGCCAGCGTCATTATGTCGGGCGGAGAAACGACAATATTTCCGGCAAAGGCCAGAATCATCAGGATCACCAGGCCCATCATCAGTTTTTCCACGGCCTGGTAAAGTTTTCGGAAGAAGAACATGAAGGCGATAGAGAGGACGGTGAACACTCCGGCCCACATCCCGACCGAGCCGCCGACCACCGTGTTCATCGCCATGCCCACGCCGATATTGTTGCCGCCCTGGAAGCCCGCGCAAACCGTGAAAGCGCAGATTCCTATAATGATACTGAGCCAGCGCCCGTAACGTCCGGCCAAATGTTCCAGGAACTTTTTCCTGTTCATCGCTCCGAAACGGGCGGCCATGATCGTATAGCTGAGCATGAACGCGCCACAGAGCAGGAGCAGCCAGAGCATACTCGCGCCCATGATCGAACCGTTGGCGCTGATCGAGCTGACAGACCCTGGGCCAAGGACCACCGCGGCGATTATAAGACCGGGGCCCAGCCGTTTCAGGAGATAAAGAATTTTTTCTTTCATTCCATTCCGCCTTCCGTGTGAATTATCTTTGCGCATCAACTGATTGACTCTCCCGCAAAGGGAGCGCCCCCGCCGTCCTGGATGTCAATGCAATTTCGTTTTGTCCCCGCCCGCGGGTTCCTGAAAATCGACCGTGGCGTCGGGCTGGCGGAGGTCGGGGATAGGCCCGAACTGCGCCTCGAAACGCATGATATTCTCCGCCAGGGCGCGGTGCAGGCTTTTCAGGTTTTGCGGGGTCATGATTATGCGGGCGTGGATGCGGGCCTTTGGCACGCCCGGGGTCAGACGGGCGAAATCGAGGACAAACTCGCTCGGGCTGTGGGTGATAAGCGCGAAATTGGCGTAGATACCCTCCGCCTCAGTGGCGCGCAGTTCAAGCTCGATGTTCTGCGGCTGGTTTTTCTGGCTCATGCCCGGCTCCTTGCGGCATTGGATGATATTTTTGTCTGAAGAGAGAAAAGCTGAAAATGGCTTGTGCGAGGCGGATTGTCAAGAGACTGACTTGCATTGGCCGTTTTCGTATACCAACCGCCGGTTGAGTCAAATACGTGAATCAGGGATCACACGGATAAAGGCGGATGCCACGGATAAAAAACGAAGGCAGGATTACAGGCGGTATTGCGGAGTAAACCACTGGAGCCGAAGACTGTTTTGCAGGAGTGAGTCATGCCGTGTCTCCACGGCTCATTCTCCCGCTTTTGCTTTTGTCTTAATCCGTGTTATCAGCCTTTATCCGTGCCATCCGTGATTCCGGCAGCCGGACACAGGCAAAAAAAGGCCTCCCGTAGCGGCGGGAGGCCTCTGCA
>CAYYNT010000107.1:0-8484 GCA_964473155.1 uncultured Gemmatimonadales bacterium
CGCCCGGTGGTGCCTATCTTACCCTTGCCGCGGGCCTTTTCGCGCTCCTGGTCCAGGACTTTGTGGTATTCGAGCAGAAGGTGCGCCTTGCCGCTTATTTTAATCCGCCCCTGTGTTACAATTCCCGCCTTCTGGAGCGTCGCCCGTTCCTGGGCGAAATTGTCGGGGTCGATCACCACTCCGTTGCCGATCACGCAAACCGGATCTGGATAGATGATCCCTGAGGGGATCTGATGCAGGATAAACTGCTTCCCTTCCACCACAACCGTATGGCCGGCGTTCGCCCCACCCTGGAAACGAGCCACGATGTCGGCTTGTTTCGCCAGATAGTCGACTATTTTTCCCTTACCCTCATCTCCCCACTGGGAGCCGATCACCAAGGTTGCTGGCACTGAACACCCCCGCAAGATCTCCCTGCATTTCGAGTTGTGTTTTTCGCCCGTGAAAAACAGTCAGGTAATCTATCCCACAAAGGCGGGACTGTCAAGCAGAAATGAAGATGGATTCGGAACCCCGTAAACGGAGATTCAGAGGCCGGTCGGAGCATCAAGGAAAGAAACGGTAAGTCCGAACCGCGCCGACATATGTTCTGAAAGCGCTTTCAGTCCCGGTGTTTCGGTGGCGTAATGACCGGCGAATATTACGTTGACTCCCCACTCGCGGGCGAAATGATATAACGTGTGGCTGGCCTCTCCGGTAATAAATGTGTCGATCTGACGGGAGAGCGGTTCAGTAAGCATTTTCGCCCCTCCGCCGGAGCAGATTCCAATACGTTCGACTTTTTCCGGCCCGAACGCCAGGACCTGGCTGCGCGTCTCAAGAAGGCTGTTCAGCCGGCTGATGAAATCGTTCAGCTCGAATGCATGGCCTGCCGAGGCGATAATGCCGATGGGCAAGCCTTTCTCGACAGCGAGCGGGCCAACGGTTTGAAGACCCAGCTTGACGGCGAGCGTGGCGTTATGACCGAGTACGGGATGGAAATCAAGCGGGAGATGCGCTGCGTACAACGAGACGCCGGCATCCAGCAGGGATTTGACCCTTGAGCGGTGCGATCCCGTTATCGCCATCGGTTTGCCCCAGAACAGGCCGTGATGGACAATCAGCATGTTCGCGCCGGTCTCGATGCACATGCGGATAGTTTCCATCGATGTGTCCACCGAAAACGCCAGGGCTTTCACATGCGGATCGCCCTCCACCTGGAGGCCGTTGAGCGATGAGTCCACCGCCTCCCAGCGGCCTGTCTCAAGCAGCTCATCCAGGTATCGGACCATCTCCGCCAGCGGTATGACAGTCTCCGCTTTCATATCAGACTTCCACGACACGCGCGAACTGGATCGCCTCGATAGCGCGCACCTTTTGCATCACGCTTTCCGGGATCACTGAATCCACGCTGATAAGCGAGAGCGTGTTCCGGCGGCTGTCATCCCGTCCCAGACGGTATTCGCCGATATTCAGACCAGCCTCGCCCAGGGCCATGCCCACCCGGCCGATAACGCCGGGCACATCCGCGTTCTTGATCACCAGAAGGTGCCCGCGCGGATTGACATCCATGTGGAACTCGTTTATCCGCACTATGCGCTGAAGCTCGCCTCCGAAGACCGTGCCCACCACTGTGCAGGTTTCCTGGTCCGTAACCACCGTGCAGGCTACCTGGCTGGTGTAGTCCGCCCGGTCGGTGACAGCTCCCTCGACCTTTATGCCGCGCTGACGGGCCAGGAAAGGAGCGTTCACAAAATTGACATTTCCTCCCGTGACCGGAGTCAAAAGGCCCTTGAGCAGGGTCAGCTTGAGAGGCTGGAGCGCCTCGGCGCATGAGCCGGCGCAACTGATACTCACCTCACGCAAACCGCCGCTCACATACTTGGCCATGAACACGCCGATCCGTCCGGTCAGCTCCACGTAGGGCCCGAACTTTTCGAGCAGCGAAAAATCCGTGATAGGCATGTTGACCGCGTTATCGAACACGTTCCGCATGAGCGCCGCCTCGATCTGCTCCGCGATCTGAACGCCCACGTTGATCTGCGCCTCATGGGTCGACGCCCCCAGGTGCGGGGTGGCGACAACGCGCTCATGCGTAACAAGCTCGAACGACTCCGGCGGCTCCATGCTGAAAACATCTAAGGCCGCTCCCGCAATCTGTCCCTCGTTCAGGGCGGCCAGCAGGGCGGTTTCATCGATCAGGGCGCCGCGGGCGCAGTTAACCAGAAAGGCGCTCTTTTTCATCCGTCCCAGCAGTCCGGCGTTCACCATCTTTTTGGTCGTCTCGGTCACCGGCATGTGCAGGGTTACAATGTCCGCTTTTTCGAACAACTCTTCCAGACCGGCCAGGGTGATATCCTGTTCCTGAGCGCGGGTTTCTGAAATGAAAGGATCGTAGGCCAGCACGCGCATCCTGAAAGCCTGGGCGAAGCGGGCCACCTCGCTGCCGATCCGTCCGAGGCCGACTATGCCCAGGATCTTGCCGTTCAGTTCGGCGCCCACAAACTTACTACGCTCCCATTTGCCGGATTTGAACGAGGCCACGGCGGACGGTATTTTCCGCGCCAGGGCCAGAAGTATTCCCCAGGTGTGCTCGGCCGCGGCGACGGTATTGCCGCTTGGGGTGTTCATTACAACAATCCCGCGCTCCGTGGCGGCGTCCAGGTCGACATTGTCCACTCCCACGCCGGCCCGGCCGATCACCTTGAGGCTGTCGGCGGACTCGATCACCCGGCGGGTCACTTTAACACCGCTGCGGATCACCAGGGCCTGAGCTCCGGGGACCGCTTCCGCCAGACCCGTCTCATCCAGGCCGGTCTTTATCTCGATCAAGGCGCCCTCGATCCGGCGCAGCACCGAAAGCCCCTCCTCCGACAACGGGTCGGCGACCAGAATCCTCAGCTTGTCCATGTCTGACCTCCGGGAGAGACCATTAAAGATTGATCTTGTTGATGACCAGTCCGGTCAGCATCTTGGGGTAGAAATCGGTTGATTTCTGCGGCATGCATTCGCCCCGGTCAGCCAAGGCCACCACCTGGTCCACGCGGGTGGAGTTCAGGAAGAACACGGCCTGATGCGCTTTTTCGGCTTGTGTCACCAGGGAAAGCGCCTCTTCAGGCTCGCGGACATATGTGACATGATCCGCGCGCTCCAGCGATTTTTCGTCAATCCCCAGCCGCGGCTCGATTATCAGCTTGTGCAGGATTGTCACATCCAGGCCTTTCCAGTCCGGGCTGCCCGTGCCGCTGATCCGCGCGGACAGGTCGACCTCCGGGCGAAGACGCAGGGTTTGAAGTTTATCCATACCACGGGCGGAGAAAACGAACGAATGGCTTTCTCCGGCGATTACCTTAAGCTGGGCTGTCAGATTGTCCGGAGTGGCAGGTCCAGCCGTGGAGATATTGAAATCGGATTTCAGCGTTCCGAGCAGTTCTTTTGGATCGAAACCTTTCAATCCAAAAATAACCCGGTGCGTGGGAAGAACGCTCAGACCCGGGTCCTCGAGACAGACAAAGCTCATCATAGCGTGGCTGATCGCCTCATCGCCGATGGCCTGCACGCCCTGGGCGGCCTTTTCCCGCCACCAGTTAAGCGCGGTCTCGTAGCGATGATGTCCATCCGCGATGTACAGGTTTTTCCCGCGCATCAGTTCCTGAACCTTCCGCACGGCGTTCTCATCATCCACCTTCCAGACAGAGTGTGTCACGCCATACTCGTCCTGCACCTGGATGAAAGGCTCGCGTCCCGATATGCAACTGTCGAAAACGCCGTTGATCCTGTATTCTGGATCGGAATAGAGCATGAAAAGCTGGCCGAACTGGCTGCCGGTGGCGCGGGTCAGCTTGAGACGGTCCACTTTAGGTCCGCTGTGGGTGTGCTCGTGGGGGCGGATCACCCGGTCGGCATAATCGTAGAGCTGTCCCAGCCCGATAAAGCCTTTGCGCGTGCGCGTTTCATTTCCGCCCGGAACCCGGTAGGTCTGATGATACGGGTAGAATCCCGGCCTGATCTCCCGTCGCAGGATTCCCCCGGCGAGCCAGCGCTCGAAAACACCCGCGGCTTTTTCGTAAACACTGTCATCATTGTCGCCCGGCCCGGCCGGAAGGATCACCCGGACGATGTTGTTCGGGCTGGCTTTAAGATAGCTCTGTTTCATCTCCGGATTGATCTTGTCGTAGGGCTGAGTGACCAGCTTTTCATACGATCCGGCTTTCTGGGGGTCGAAAGAAATGCCGCGGAAAGGGAAAATATCTGCCATTGTCTTATCCCGGGGATTTAAGGGCTGGAGAGATTTAATCCATCCGTGAAAAATCGAGCTTAAACTTAATATATCAGACTATGGCCGGACAAGCATAATTTCTAATTTGACACGGAACTCTGTAAAACCGTGTGTAAAATGGCGGAAAGATTCAGTCGAGGAGGTCCGGCCAGTTGCCAGACCTCCTGTCTTGGGATGGTTTTCAGTGTTCATGAGCGGCTGTATTGCCGACTGCTCCGAGCTCATGATTCCCGGCGGATATCGTGCGGGTCAACCCTTCCACATAATGTACGTACATGACATAGGCCTCCACATATTCCCGTCCGGCCGCCACGTTGTGTTCAGCGTGTTTCCGGGCCTCAAGAGCATGCTCGAACCTGCTGCGGACTCCCTGCGCGGCCCCGGAGCCGATCTTTTCCGCCAGGGTTTCCACGGAACCGCTGTCCAGCGCTTCATCCGCCAGCCGGACCGAGGGCTCGATTTCAGAGCCGGAAGGTTTAAGACCGGTGAATGGAGCGCCCTCACCGGCCCTGTGCACTCGGACCAGGGTCTCGAAGAAATACCTGTCAGCCAGTTTCCTGGCCTCATCACCCGTTTTCCGCACGGCGAGCGCGCTCTGGAACGCCTCCCGGATCTCCGCCTCGCCCTCCTCTTTCACCCATTTCAATACCGGAGTGATATTCCCGCTTTCAAGAGCAGTCCGCGCATCACGCACCACCGGTCCATCCATCGTGTCGCAGTGTGCATGAGAGGGAGCGGCGTTTGCGAGCATTAACCCGGCCGTTAACCCGATGACGGTCATTAATCTGTTGACGATTCTGTTAAAAGACATATGAGGCTCCCTGTTGAGTTGTGATTATAAAAGGATATTAAACTCTTATTATCATAAAAAGAGACAAGGATAAAGTCAAGGCCTGGGGTAAAAAATTAAGGTTTATTGCATACCTTGACGCAGGGAGTTAACTTTTTACTCGTTTAAGAGATGTTGATTTTTTCAGTGAGATGAGCGCTGGTAAGCGTGGAAGTGGCGCCACATTCCTCTCATTCGAGCAGCGAAATGGAAGAATTCATCCGCCGTACAAAGTTGTGTCAGAAAGGATTTCGAGCCGGGTTTTCCCTGAAAGCGGGAAGGTTGTCAGATGCTTGTCAGGCGGACGGTGAATAATCCGGTCTGAAAATGTATCAGTCCAAGAGGAATTATTTGACGTCAAAGGAAAAATTCATTCGCACACCGGACCAATGGCGGCTGTCCGCCGTGGCCGCGGCAGTGGAGGCGCTTAAAGCCGATGGCCGCTACCGGGATGCTCTGGCGCACTATCAGCACCTGCCCGCCACGGAACCATCCTATGAGACCCCCAGCCCTCCGTTGCCTCGACCGCTGGAACTGGCCCTCAGGCGGCTGGGCATCCCGGCTCTGTACTCTCATCAAGCCGGGGCGCTGGCCGCGGTCCGGGCTGGAAAGAATGTCCTTGTTTCCACCCCCACTGCCAGTGGCAAGACCCTTATCTACAATCTTCCGGTTCTCGAAACCTGCCTCGGCGATACGCAGGTGCGCGCAATTTATCTTTTTCCGCTCAAGGCCCTGGAACAGGACCAGCGCCGCAAGGTGAACGAGTTGGCGGCCCTGGCCGGCCTGGAGGGGATTTTCCGGGCGGAGGTGTATGACGGCGACACGAGCGCGCACAGGCGGAAGAAGATTCTGGCCGATCCGCCCAACGTGATCCTGACCAATCCGGACATGCTTCATCTGGGGCTCCTGGCGTTCCATGAAAAATGGGCCGGTTTCTTCAGGAACCTGCGCTACGTGGTGGTGGATGAGCTTCACACCTATCGGGGGATTTTCGGCGCGCATTTCGCCGGGGTGCTGCGCCGTCTGAGACGAATCTGCGAATATCATGGCTCAAATCCGTCTTTTATCTGCTCCAGCGCCACGATTGCCAATCCGGAGGAGTTTGCCGGTCAGCTTTTCGGCCTGCCGTTCGAGGTGGTGGACCAGAGCGGAGCGCCCACGGCCGGGCGGCATTTCCTTTTTGTCAATCCACAGGACGTGAAACCGGCTACGCTGGCCGGACGGATCATGCGCGAGTTCGTGGACGCGGGCCTGAAAACGATCGTGTTCACGAAAAGCCGCAAGGCTACTGAACTGATACACTCCTGGGTCCTGCGTTCCGGGCGCGAACTGGCCGGACGGGTGAGCAGCTACCGTTCCGGCTACCTGCCCTCGGAGCGCCGCGAGATCGAGCAGGCCCTGGCCGCCGACCGTCTCGATGCGGTCATCTCGACCAGCGCCCTGGAGATGGGAATCGATATCGGCGGGCTGGATGCCTGTATCCTGGCGGGTTATCCCGGCACGATCGCCTCGACCTGGCAGCGGGGAGGACGGGTGGGGCGAAGCGGCCGGGAAAGCGTGATTGTGCTTATCGCGCAGCAGGATGCCCTGGATCAGTATTTCATGCATCATCCCGATGATTTTTTCCGGCGCAGCTGCGAACGCGCCCTGGTCGATCCGGACAACGAGTTCGTGCTGGCCGCGCATATCGAATGCGCCGCAGCCGAATTGCCGATCCGTCCGGATGAGCCACTGGCATCTGTCCCAGGTGCGGATGGGATAATACGCGACCTCAAGGCCCGCTCCCGTCTGCTCGAAGACATGCGGGGCCGCCTTGTGGCGGCCCGCCTGCGTCCCCAGGCAGATGTAAACCTGCGCGCCACGGGTGAGAGTTTCACGATCATGGAATCGGGAATTGAGGGCAAGGCCGCCGTGATAGGCACTATCGGCGGGAGCCGGGCGCTGTCTGAGTGCCACCCCGGCGCTGTATACCTGCACCGCGCCCGTCAGTATGTAGTCCAGAACCTGGACCTGGAGAAGAAAGTGGTCCGGGTGGTTCATTCAAACGATCCGTACTACACTCAGGTTTTAAGGGAAAAGGAAACCGAGATTCTTGAAGTTCTGAAAAGCCGTCCGGCCGGGAATTTTATCCTGCGTTACGGCCGCCTGAAAGTCACCGAGCGGATAACCGGCTTCCAGAAACGCGGCCTCCGCCAGCAGGAACTCCTGAGCGCGCATCCGCTGGACCTTCCGCCCCAGGTGTTCGAAACCTGCGGCCTGTGGATCGAGATACCCCCGGCCCTGGAATACGCGATAGCTAAGGCGGAGGGCCATTTCATGGGCGGGCTGCACGCCATAGAACACGCCTCGATCTCGATGTTTCCGCTGTTCGTGCTCTCGGACCGCAACGACATAGGCGGAATCTGTTTCACTCATCATCCGCAGGTGGGTGGCCCGGCGATTTTCATTTACGACGGATATCCGGGAGGGGTGGGGATCGCCCTGGGAGGCTACCGCAACCTGGAACCGCTGCTTGAAGCCACCAGCCGGCTTATCGCGGAATGCCCCTGCGAGAGCGGCTGCCCCTCCTGCGTGCATTCGCCCAAATGCGGCAGCGGAAACAAACCCCTGGACAAACCCTCGGCCCTTCTGGCCTTGGATATTCTTCTGGCGCGTAAGCCTCTGCCCGAAATTCCTGAGGATGAAGCGGGGGCTGTCAAGACAACGGCCGGGCCGGAGCCGCAGCCTGAAACTCCGGCTGTTCTGTTCCCTCCTGACAGGAAGATATACGTTTTCGACCTGGAGACGCAGCGTTCGGCCGAGGAGGTCGGCGGCTGGCGAAATAAGCGCCTTATGCGTATCTCGGCGGCAGTGCTCCAGGATATGTCGACAGGCGAACTGCTTACGTTCACCGAGGATGGCGCGGCAGAGTTGATCGCCACCCTGGCCGGGGCGGACCTGATCGTGGGATTCAACGTGATTGATTTCGATTACCAGGTGCTGAGCGCTTATGGGCCGGTCAACACCTCGGCCTGGCCGACTTTCGACATCCTGGCCGATATTCATGCCAGGCTGGGTTACAGGATCAGTCTGGGGGATGTGGCCAGCGCAACTCTTGGCAGTCAGAAAAGCGCGGACGGGCTTGCCGCGATACGCTGGTTCAAGGAGGGGCAGATCGAAAAGATAATCGCTTATTGCGCGGATGACGTGCGCCTGACCGCGCGGCTGTTCGAGCACGGCCTGACCCGGGGATACATGATGTTTGAGCATCGCAGCGCCGGGCTGGTGCGGTTGAGCCTTGACTGGGATATCAAACGCATGCTTGAAAAACGGTAAGACTGCGGTTGTATAAGGCAAGATTAAGGAAGCGTTAATACTTGCGGCGGGTTTAATATTAGTCAAGCAGGCAGTTCGAGTC
>CAYYNT010000108.1:0-8011 GCA_964473155.1 uncultured Gemmatimonadales bacterium
CGGACGAGTTGCGCGGCCCCGCTGGCTTTGCTGCTTTCGCCAAAACGAAAGCAGATCAAGAAGTTACAATATGTGTCAAACCTCGTAATCACCAGGAATTTCCCCGGGCAGCTTTGTCTTTAAGTAAGAATAGCCCGGTATTCCTTCAATATTATCCGCCTGTCCTCTCCAGCCATAATCAGAGACCATATCTCGCTTTCTTCTATCGGCGCTGTTGCGCCTGATCTTGCGGAATTGAGCGCCCCAAGGATGTTACCCAGTTTGCAGCATTCCGCCAGACTGCCGCCGCCCAGCCAGGCGGAGAGGAAACCTGCGCTGAAAGCGTCCCCCGAACCGACCGTGTCCACCACCTTCACCCGGTAGCCCGCCGAATAAACAATCTCTCCATCTCTGTCAGAAGCAGCCAGCGCTCCACCGCCTCCAAGGGTGATCACGCAAGCTTTCAGGCCGTATTCCGCCACGCAGCGCGCGCAGAAAGCCGGAAGGTCCAGTCCGCTCCAGCCTATCATTCCAGCAACTTCGAGGGCCTCGGTTCCGTTCAGTTTCAGGATGTCAGCCGTTTTCAGGCATGCCACTGCCAGTTCGGGGCTGTAACAGGCAGGACGAAGGTTCAGGTCCAGAAACCTCAGCGCTCCAGGCGCGCTATCCAGCAGCCGCAGAAGAGTGGCGCGGCCGTTTTCAGTGCGCTGGGCCAGGCTGCCGAAACATATACATCCCGCTTCCCCGGCCGCACGCTCGAGCTCAGCTGTGAACTCGATCTGGTCGTAGGCGGTGTCCGGCAGGATCGTGAAGTCAGGGTCGCCGCCCGGACCCAGTTCCACCCGCACGGAGCCGGTGCCGTACTCGCGGTCCCTCTGGATAAGAGAGCTGTCCAGGCCGAAACCTTTAATCAGCTCAAGCGCCCTGTCTCCCAGTTCATCGCGACCCAGCCGGCTGACCATGCGCACGCTCTGCCCCAGACTGTGCAGGCGGAACGCCAGATTTAACGGAGCGCCCCCCAGCGCCGGCCCGGCGGGCAGCATGTCCCACAGCACCTCGCCATAGCAGAGGATGGAATTACTATTCATTTCTGGTCGCAACGCCTCCGCTTCCCTCTGCATTGCTTTACTCCCTCGTAATCCAGCGCACCTTGTAAAGGCGCTCGCCAGGCAATACCAGAGTTCCCTTAGGATTTTGCATCCTGATAATGGAGGTCCACCAGTCCTTGCCCTCGGCGCGGGTCCAGGCCAGCCGCCCGCTTGCCGGGTCCACGCTGATGCTCTTGACATCCGCGCTGTCTGCCAGGACCGGGTGCGGGCTTATTCTCCAGTTGTCCCGGTCGAACAGCCAGCAGTGGTGCGTGGTGCTGACCGCCAGGAAAGATGTCCCCGGCACGGGCTGAAGTTCATGACCCATTCCCTCGGGAAGGGCGATCAACGCCTGACGGCTCAGATTTCTGAACGAACCGTTCACATACTCAACATTATATATTCGGATATCACTGTCCGCGAGGGCATAGAGCAGCTTCCGCGTATCGTCCCAGACCACTCCGTGGCCCCAGGGCAGGGGATCGTCAGCCAATTCGCGTCCGGGAGCCGAAAGGTCATAAATGATCAGCCTGTCTCCAGCGCCGGATTCGGCGTGCGATGCGGCCACGGCCAGGAGATTGCCGGGCAGCAGCTCGGCCGAATGGGCATTGGCCGCAGTGGCGAAAAAGGCCGCCCGTCCGCTGGAGCGCTCCACCAGGGCCACACCCTCGGATGATGAGGTTACGACTATCCGCCGCCCGCCGTCCACCGGCTTGCAATCATCCGTAGTGGCGAACTTCGCGCGCATCGAGTCCGGCAACCCGGAACGGTCATCCGCGCGCCAGGACCAGGTTTTTTCCGTTGCACCGCCGGGCTTGAGCCGCAGCACGAACACCTCATCCCAGCCGCAGACAACCATCTCCGGTTGAGCGGAGGCCGCCCGCAGGGTTTCAGCCATAATTGCCAGTACAGCCAGAAGAATCAATCCGGACAGAACTTTTCTGATCATGGCGGTCCTCACAGATCGAGGTTGAACAGATCACTGTATTTACGGCGCAGATAGCTCAGGAACGGACCGGAGTCAAGCGGCTTGCCGGTCACCACCCGCACCAGTTCTGGCGCCCGGTGACGCATACCCTGCGAGTGGATATTCTCGCGCAGCCAGCCGGTAAGAGCGCTCAAATCTCCTGCCGCCAGCTTTTCCTCCAGTCCGGCGATGTCTTTCAGCGCCGCGGCGTAGAATTGGGCCGCATAGAGGTTGCCCAGGCAGTAGGTCGGGAAATAGCCGATCAGTCCGCTGGCCCAGTGGGTGTCCTGAAGGCAGCCGCTGGAGTCATCCGGAACATCCAGACCGAAAAGAGCCTTGAAACGCTCGTTCCAGGCTCCGGGAATGTCTTTCACCGCCAGATCGCCCCGCACCAGGGAGCGTTCAAGCTCGAACCGCAGGACTATATGCAGGTTGTAGGTCACCTCATCCGCCTCCACGCGGATGAAAGAGCGCCGCACCCGGTTGACCGCCCGGAGGAAACTCTCCAGCTCCACTCCAGCCAGAGCGTCATGAAAAACGCCTCGCGCCCTGGGCAGGAAATGTGTCCAGAAGGCCCGGCCCCGCCCGGCCATGTTCTCCCAGAGCCGCGACTGCGACTCGTGGATCGCCAGCGACACCGCCTCGCCCATCGGCGTCCCGTAATGTTCGCGTTTCAGACCCTGCTCGTACAGGCCGTGCCCGGCCTCGTGCAGGATGCCGAAAAAGGCCTGGGCGAAATTGGCCCGCTCGAAGCGTGTCGTTATGCGCACATCGCCCGGACCGACAGTGGTGCAGAACGGGTGGACCACCTCATCCAGCCGTCCGGCGCTGAAATCGAACCCCATCGCCGCGGCCGCCATTTCGCCGAACATGCGCTGACGGTCCACCGGAAAATCTCCCGCCAGAGCTGACGGATCCAGACGCTCACAGGCGCTCTCTATCCTTTCCACCAGCGGCGGCAGAGCCGCGCCCAACTCGCTGAAAAGGCCCTCCAGGTTCCTTTCACGCTCCCCCGGCTCAAAGTCTTCCAGCAAGGATTCATACGCGGAGCACCCGCAGCCATAGCAGGCGGCCTGCTCGCGTTTCAGGGCGACAATCCGTTCCAGGCGCGGAGCGAAAAGACCGAACCGGGCGGAACGGCGGGCCTCCACCCAGTCGGCGTGGGCCAGCGAGGTGGCGCGCGCCAGTTCCTCGACCAGACGGGGAGGCAGTTTCCTGCGACGGTCATAACGCCACCGCAGTTCTCGCAGATTGACCGATATTTCAGACAGCGGGTCCTCTCCGGCTAAGGCGGACTCGCATTCAGCCAGGCAGTCGCCCACCTCGCCGGAGGTCAGGCGCTCATGCGCCAGCCGCGCTGTCAGAGCGAGCTGCTCCGCGCGGTGGGCCGCGCCGGAGCGCGGCATGACGGTTTCCTGGTCCCATGCCAGAAGGCAGTTCACGGATTCCAGGGTGACGGCCTCGCGCGAAATGGCGAGCAGCCTTTCATAAACGGCCATTTTATCTTTCATCATTAATTCCTCTGCGATTCAAGCGGCAAATATTAGAGGTGTGTTGATAAATTGGATTAAATCCCCCTCGTCCCCAGCTTTGTCCGGTTAGGAACTTTCATCACGGGATCGAAAGGTTAGGCTTTTCATGTCCTTTTCCGGCTTGTGGAAAAGGACCAAAAGACGCTTTGGGGCCGTAAACTCGCACTGGCTCTGGATTACATTCAACCGGTGGTGTGCACGCAGCCTCTGCACGCTGCCCTGGTTGCGGGGCGACGCTGGCGCTGAATGCCCGCCTTACCGCGGAAGCTTTTTCAGGCTTAAGCGTGCCCGCGGCTATTACTCCGCTTCTTTCGCGTGGCTCGGACATACGGCCCCGGACGGCCCTGAGCGGGCCGCTTGAAAACGAGACCCGAAAACCTGAGGCCGGAGAGCCGGAAAAAGTCTGTCTCTTCCTGGGACTTTCGGCTTAGGATCACGGTGCACCGTGACCGTAAAGCTCTTTTTGATACTACCAGCAATATCCTAACCGGACATTTCTGCCTCGTCCCCCCTTTTCAAGGGGGAGGAAAAGCCTCGACCGCCGTTTATATGCAAACGATTGGCAACGGCTAAGTTAAGTCCCCCTTAGGGGGAAACAGGGGATTGTGTTCGTAAGCCTTTTTTCAACACGCCTTTAGCCCGGATTATTCACAAATTCGATTTATACAAAGAAAAATCAACCACGAAGTCACACGAAGGTACATAATTTATTGTTTATCAAACTGGTTATCCTTGTGTAGGGACACGGTGCACCGTGTCCGAATAATGTTTCATGGGCGAGGCATGCCGCGCCCCGAAAGGAGTTGCGAAAATTTATGAATAATCCGGATTAGGTAGATGCTTACACTCATTCCGACGTGAAAAGCTTTTTGACAGACTCGCATTCCTCTGTCATAATATTATTACCTAAAGCACTCGTAATCCACTCAAAATTGAGCTGACGATGCTATCCGAGCGTGTTTTCCGTCTTAACCGGGCAGCGGCGCGCCACGGCCCGGTCCTGTACTGGATGAGCCGTGAGCAGCGCGCCGTGGACAACCAGTCCCTTGCCGCCGCCCTGGAGCTTGCCCGCGAGAGGAAAGCGCCCTGTCATGCCGCATTCTGCCTGGCCCCGTCTTTCCCCGGCGCTGCCCTTCGCCACTATGCTTTCATGCTGGAGGGTTTGGGGCAGACCGCACGGGAACTGAACGATCTCGGAATCCCTTTCCATCTTCTGGAGGGTGAGCCGGGCATTCAGATAGCACGACTGTCCCGCGATCTGAATGCCGGCGGCGTGGTCACTGACTTCGATCCCCTGCGGGTGAAACGCGCCTGGCAGGCGCAGGCCGCCGCGGCGCTGGAGGTGGAGTTCCTGGAAGTCGACTCCCATAACATCGTGCCCTGCCGTTTTATCTCGAACAAACAGGAGTGGAGCGCTTTCACCCTGAGAAAAAAGTTTACCCGCCTTCTGGAACATTTCCTTCACGAGCCGGAACCGCTGCCGGAACAGACCGCGAGGGCGGAAATACCGCAGATCGACTGGGACGGGGCGTTGCGGCGTCTCGATCCGGACCGCGCGGTCCCGCTGGTTGCAAACCCGCGTCCCGGTCCGGACGCCGCGCGGAAACAACTGGCTGAGTTCATCCGTGAGCGCCTGCCGCGCTACCACCTGGAGCGCAATGACCCAATCGCGGATGTTCAGTCCGGACTTTCACCGTACCTGCATTTCGGTCAGCTCGCTCCTTTGCGGGCGGCCCTGGAAGTCAGCCGCTCCGGCGCTCCGGCGGCGGCGAGGGAGGCATTCCTGGAAGAGTTGATTGTCCGCAGTGAGCTGGCCGACAACTACTGTCATTTCAACCCGGACTATGACCGCTGGGAGGGTCTGCCAGCCTGGGCGCGGCGTACTCTGGACGCGCACCGGTCCGACATGCGCGAATACGTTTACACTGTCAGGGAGTTCGAGGACGGACTGACCCATGACAGCCTGTGGAACGCGGCCCAGGCGCAGATGAAAAAAACGGGTAAAATGCACGGTTTTCTGAGGATGTACTGGGCCAAGAAAATACTGGAGTGGAGCGAGACACCGGAACAGGCGCAGCAGACTGCCATCTTTCTGAACGACCGCTACTCTCTGGACGGACGCGACCCGAACGGTTATGTTGGGGTGGCCTGGAGCATGGGCGGCCTCCACGACCGGCCCTGGGCCGAGCGTCCTGTGTTCGGTACCATACGTTATATGAGCCGGGCCGGTTGCGCCAGAAGGTTCGATCTGGCGAGATTTGTGGATAACCATATTAAATATTAGATATATTCTGAGATAAGGGGGAAGCGTGGGGGCCTGGGAAACATTTTTAAGCCTGCTGATACTGTTCACCGCGGCTCTGGCTATGGGCACGCTGGCCGAGGAACTGAAACAGTACGCCATTATCGGCTACCTGGCTGCCGGCATGCTGGTTGGACCGAATGTTCTCGGCTGGGTCGGTTCAAGCGAGACTGTAAGTTTGTTCGCCGACCTGGGTGTGGCCCTGCTGATGTTCTCGGTCGGGCTGGAGTTCTCCATCGAGAAGCTGATCAAGCTCAAGCAGATCACATTGCTCGGAGGCGCGGGCCAGGTGTTTTTAACCTCGGCCGCGGCGGCTTTGATTTTCCGGGCGCTCGGATTTGACTGGGGAGTATCCCTGGCTGTAGGCGTGATGATCGCCCAGACCAGCACGGCCTGCATGTCGCGCGCCCTGGCCGATATCACGCAGCTCGATAGCCTCTGGGGGCGCAGCGGCATTGCCATTTCGCTGTTGCAGGATGTAACGGCGATTCCACTGGCGGTGATGATCGCGGCTATCGGCACGGGCGAATCGCACCGGGATTCTCTGGCGGCTTTCGGGCAGGCTATTCTTTACGGAGCGTTAATCTATATCGTGCTTCTTCTGCTGATCCGTTATGTGCTTCCCCGGTTTGTGAGCAATCGCAGTTGGAGCAGCAACCGCGAGTTGCCCGTGCTTTTAGCTGTGGTCGTGGCTTTCAGTTCAGCCTGGATTTCGCACCGGGTGGGGTTGAGTCCGGCTTTCGGCGCTTTCATCGCCGGGCTGCTGCTTTCGGCGTCGCCCTACGCTATTCAGATACGAGCAGATGTGTCTCCCCTGCGCTCGCTGCTGGTGACGCTGTTTTTCGCGTCGATTGGCCTGATGGCCAACCCGGGCTGGGTGATCCGCAACCCGGTCGCCACTTTCAGCATGGTCGCGGTGGTTCTGCTGCTGAAGCCGCTGGTGGTGTTCGGCCTGATGCGGGCGCTGCGTTACGGCTACGGCATTTCGAGCGCCACCGGCCTCTGCCATGCGCAGGTCGGAGAATTCGGCCTGTTGCTTGCCGGGGTGGCCCTTACCTCTGGAGCGATAAACCTGGAACTGTTTGAGTTCGTGGTCTCGGTGGCGGTCCTGACACTGTTTGTCAACCCCTACATCGTGAGAGCCGCGCCCGCGGTTAGCCGCTGGGCGGAACGCACGGTCCGGCGCATGGGCCACTCCACCAGTCTGCCGGACGAAATGGAATGGGTACGCTCAGGTGAATACAAGAAATTCATCATCATCGGGTTCGGACCGGCCGGGCAAAGGGCCGCCGAGAAACTGTATGACAGGTACAGGGACGATATCCTGATTATGGACCTGAATCAGCGTAACGCCAGGATTGCGCAGGGGTACGGGTTGGATTTCGTGGTTGGGGACGCCCGTTCGCGGGAGCTGCTCGAACACGTGCATGTCGATAAAGCTCAGGCTGTTCTGCTCACCCTGCCGGACCCTGAGGCCTGCCGCACCATCATCCACCTCTGCAAATCGATCGATACAGGGGTGCGGGTTTTTGCCCGCGCGCGCTACCATGTGCTGCAGTGGGACCTGATGCTCTCCGGGGCCGAGGCGGTGGTCAGCGAGGAGGACCAGGTGGGCATGCGCCTGGCCGAGGAGGTGCTTTCCGCGCTGCATGTCGAGGAAGCGCCAAACGAAAGTGAGTGAAGACCTGTCTCGGACAGTGCGTGATTTGAAGTAATGAGAAAGGTGTGTCGATTTATTTGGATTTAATCCCCCTCGATCCCAGCAATATCCGGTTAGGATATTGCTGAGAGGATCAAAAAAGTTTTACGGTCACGGTGCACCGTGACCCTACGTCGAAAGTCTCAGGAAAAGATAGACTTTTTCCGGCCCTCCGGCCTTATGTTTTCGGGTCTCGTTTTTCAAGCGGCCCGCCCAGGGCCGTCCGGGGCCGTATGTCCGAGCCACGCATAAAAAGCGGAGTAATTGCTACGGACACGCTCAAGCCTGGACAAGCCCTCGCGGCCGGGCGGGCAATCAGCGCCAGCGTCGCCCTGCAAAGCGGGCAGCGCGCAGAGGCTCCATGCACACCGCAGGTTGAAAAAGAGTCGTGGCCTGTGCGAGTTTACGGCCCCAAAGCGTCTTTTGGTCCTTTTCCACAAGCCG
>CAYYNT010000109.1:0-7975 GCA_964473155.1 uncultured Gemmatimonadales bacterium
GAACTCCCGGTTGCTTTAAACTATCCTAATACTCGTCTCCCAATATACAAGGGGGGAGTTTTCTCCTGCCTCGATTGCGTGTCAAATGCCCATACTGCAAGTTTTTCCTCCCCCTTTGCCAAAGGGGGAATGAGGCAGTTTTGTCCGGTTAGGAACTTGCATCACGGGATCGAAAGGTTATTGTTTTCATGTCCTTTTCCGGCTTGTGGAAAAGGACCAAAAGACGCTTTGGGGCCGTAAACTCGCACAGGCTATAACTCTTTTTCAACCTGCGGTGTACCCGCGGCTTCTGCACGCTGCCCGCTTTGCAGGGCGACGCTGGCGCTGATTGCCCGCCCGGCCGCGAGGGCTTGTCCAGGCTTGAGCGTGTCCGTAGCAATTACTCCGCTTTTTATGCGTGGCTCGGACATACGGCCCCGGACGGCCCTGGGCGGGCCGCTTGAAAAACGAGACCCGAAAACATAAGGCCGGAGGGCCGGAAAAAGTCTATCTTTTCCTGAGACTTTCGACGTAGGGTCACGGTGCACCGTGACCGTAAAACTTTTTTGATCCTCTCAGCAATATCCTAACCGGATATTGCTGGGAAACAGGGGATTGTGTTTTGAAAGCCTTTACACGCTTTTATTGCGTCCCTGAGAGAAAATATGACAATGCGGCTTCCGGCAGACCGCTGTCTCCCCATTGACCGTACTACATGTCTTTAACATGTCTTTTGAGCGGAAGAAGCAGCGACCCCACGGCCCCGAGCAGGGCCACGCCCGCGGACAGCCAGAGCGCGGGCCAGAATGAACCGCTGGCATCCGCCAGACGGCCGGCGACGATCGGCCCGGTGGCCTGGCCTGTTCCGAACATGAGAGTGATGAAACCCAGCGCCGCGGAGGCCAGCCGCGGCCCCAGCAGGTCGCCGCAGGTGGCGGCCATGATTCCGGGGATGCTCCAGGCGGAAAGGCCGAACAGGATCGCGGAGACAGTGAAACCTGTCCGCGTGGGCCACAGCGGGAACAGGCTGAAAGCCGCGGCGTGAATGCAATAGACAATGGCCAGGGCGCGCTTTCTCCCGATTCTGTCCGAAATTGAGCCCCAGATAAGGCCGCAGAACAGGCTGAACCAGCCCACTAACATGAACAGGTTTCCGGCCTCGACCCTCGTATAGCCGCCTTCCGCGATCAGGCACTTGTTGAAGAAAGTCAGATAGATGATGTACGAAAAGCCGAAGGCGATGTAGACAAATCCCAGAAGCCAGACAATCGGTTTCCGGTAGACCTCGCCCCAGCGCAGGGAGCTGTTCGCGGATGCGGCTGGCGTGGGGCTGCCGTTCCCGAGGCCGATTGCGGTCAGGCCTTTTTCCGACGGGCTGTCACGCAGGAGCAGGGCGGCAGCGGCGGCAATGGTTACGGTAATCCCGGCAAAAACGAACCAGCAGACACGCCAGCCCGTGTCGCCGAGGATTTCCTGGAGGCAGGGGGCCAGCCGTCCCACGAATATGATGGCGATGGACGACCCCGCCACGGCGATCCCGGTCGCCAGGCCGCGGCGGGCCGGAGCGAACCAGGCCGCCAGAAGGCCCATCACCGGCACGTTGCTCGCACCGCTCCCGATCCCGGCGAGCGCGAACCACACTGCAGCCTGTGAAAAGCTTTTAGCCATGCCTGTCATAATCATGGAGAATGAGGCCAGGGTCAGGCCCGCTGCGATAACCCGCCGCGGACCGAACCGGGCCGCTAACATCCCGCCGATCAGGGCAAACAGCAGATAGGCGATAAGGTTGGCCGTGGCCAGCGCCCCGCCGGTCTGATTATCCATGCCGAGGCTTTTCTGCATGGAGGGCAGCAGGACCGAATACGAAAACCGCGCCAGCCCCAAAGCCCCGAACACCACCAGGGTTCCGATACACAACACGATCCAGCCGTAGTGCAGGCGCGATGTTTCTGATTCGGCTATCTCCGGAGCCATTGGCTGGACCCTCCGATGGATTGATTGATGACATATGCCAGCGTGGATTGGCGGAATTGAACTGCACGGCTTGGGGGAAGGATACAACCGATCCGCGAATAACTCAAGATTCGAACTTGAGATGATGACAAGGGGACGCTTGTTTTACCTTGCTCCTGTCCTTCTGGCAGTATCTTTTGATTTGGAAAGGATTGACTTCCTATATTAGCAAGAATAATCTTAACCAAGTGTCATACTTTAATAACCACTGACCACACTGGACGCCGATATCCCATTCTCTCCTTCATAAATTACGGAGAATTGGGGGCACGAGGATGAGACTGGTTACGAGGTCTGAAAGCATGTATTTTGTATAACCTCTAACCTATATATCACAAATAAGGAACGAAAATGGCGACCGCAGAACAGATTAAATCGCTAATAAAGTCACACTGTAGCAACCAAGCCGAACAATTCTTCACCATAGCTCTTCAGTTGGCAGCACATGAGGCGAAACAAGGGCACACCGCCTTGGCTCATGACATTCGGTCTATGGTCGACAGGGCAAAGACAACACCAGCGAGAATCCTACCGTTCAACAGAGAACTTGATCACTTGGTTTCGAGTTCTGAACCTAAGGAGCGGTTGAGTGATCTTGTTGTATCTGATGAAATGCGCGTAAGAATTGAGAGAATCCTTCGTGAGTATCGGCAACAATTCAAACTAAGAAAACATGGTTTAACTAATCGCCGGAAGGTTCTCTTGGCAGGCCCCCCAGGAACGGGAAAGACAATGTCCGCTGCCGTCCTTGCCGGAGAACTTAATTTACCGCTATACACAATCCTGATGGATAAACTTGTTACCAAGTTTATGGGTGAGACAAGTGCCAAGCTGAGGCAGATATTCGACATTATACAGGACAGACGCGGTGTTTACCTTTTCGATGAATTTGACGCTATTGGAGCGGAGCGAGGTTTATTCAATGATGTTGGTGAAATGCGGCGCGTTCTGAATTCATTCCTTCAATTCATCGAGCGCGATTCATCGGATGGAATCATTATAGCAGCGACGAATAATCCCCGCATTTTAGATCAAGCGCTTTTCCGACGATTCGACGATGTACTGCACTATTCTTTACCCGGCGAAACTGAAATTAGGTGCCTCCTGGAGAACCGACTTGGATCGTTTCGGAATCACAAAATACGTCTGGAGGCGTCCGTAAAAATCGCTGAAAACCTGAGCCACGCAGAAATTACGCAAGCATGCGATGACGCTATTAAGGAAACGATACTGTCGGACAACAAAACTGTGACAGCCGCCATGCTGAAAAAAATGTTGGAAGAGCGACGCTCAGCATATAAGGCGACTATAAAAGGGTAATTCGCGATGCCAAATAGACAATACCCTCACATTTTTTTGCGCGATAATGAACAAGTTGAGAATTTCAGTCCGCCAAGAGGTGGAGGCAAAAAAAACATACCTCCTCGCGAACGTCTGCCTCACAGCAACAAACTCAAAGATCAATGGGCAGCTATCTGGGCCAAAGCCAGAGCGCAGGACGTAGCGCGTTCGGCAGTTTCAATGCCCACAAAAGGTGGTGCATATATTGAATTTGAGGGAGCGCCAAACTTCGACTTAGTAACAAAAAGTTTGGAAGATAGACATGCCGACATCCGACTTTTAAGCGTCTACAAAATTTACCCAGAAACTGCTCCAGAACAAGAAATAGTTCGCGCTACTGTTTTCGTGCCTTCCGGGAAAGAAGAGCTTTTTCTAAACAAGATTCGTAAGTATGCAGAAGAAAAAACTAAATCAGGTAATCCCAAAAACGCGAGACTTATACAGAGCGTAGAAGCAATACGATTAGCCGTTCTTGAATCATTCTGGCGCGATGATCAAGCCCTAATTCCAAATAATAATGAGTCGGCATGGTGCGAAATATGGCTTAGGGAAGGTACAGAAAGAATCGATCAAGGATTTAGAGAGCTGGCATCGAAGCTTGGTATAGAGGTTAAACAGCGTTTACTTCGATTCCCCGAAAGAACTGTTGTACTTGCTCTCGTAAACCGTCAACAACTCGAAGAGCTTATCGAAACAAGCAGCTATCTTGCAGAAATTAGAAGGGCTAAAGAAACAGCAGGCTTCTTTCTTGAACTGGAAAACAAAGATCAGACAGAATGGGTCAAAGACCTTTTATCCCGCCTAAGAATCAATCCTAATCCGGATGTGTCTATCTGCGTTCTGGATACAGGCGCTAATAACGGGCACGCGCTTCTATCTCCCGTTCTCTCTAATGACGATTGTCACGCGGTTGAAAGTTCATGGGGAATAACTGACCATGATAGGCATGGACATGGCACTCTGATGTGCGGCTTGGCCGCATACGGAGACCTTCAAGACGCCCTGCAACACAGTAACCCTGTCGAGGTTAGACACTGCCTTGCTTCTGCTAAAATCCTTCCTCCAAATGGACAAAATGATCCTGAGCTTTATGGAGATATCACTATTCAGGGGATAAGCCGGGCTGAAATTCAAGCTCCCCAACGAAGTCACATCGGTTGCATGGCAGTTACTTCGACTGATGATCGAGATCGAGGACGGCCTTCTTCTTGGTCAGCAGCTATTGACCAAATAACTTTCGGCGCTGACAACAACAATAAACGCCTTTTCATCGTCTGCGGTGGCAATATTGAAAAACAGGACGAATGGGCTGCTTATCCTGGAAGCAACCAGACCAATTCTATCCACGATCCAGGTCAATCCTGGAACGCGCTTACTGTCGGAGCGTTCACGGGAAAATATCAATTAACAAACCCAGACCTCGCTGAACATCAACCTCTCGCACAACCCGGCGAATTATCCCCGTTTAGCACCACCTCTTTGACTTGGGAATCCAAATGGCCAGCCAAACCAGATATTGTGCTGGAGGGTGGCAACTTGGCAAAAGCCCCCAATGGATTCATCAGTGCACACGATGATCTCTCGCTGCTATCAACAGGGTCTCAGCCAACACGCCGTCAATTTGATTCTATCAATGCAACAAGCGCCGCTGCCGCCCAAGCGGCTTGGATGGCGGCTCAAATCCAAGTGGAATATCCTCAAGCGTGGCCTGAAAGCATTCGTGGATTGATGGTTCACACTGCCGAATGGCCTGATGCAATGAAAAGACAGTTGTTGGGGGATGTGAAGAGAAGGGACTACAAAAAGGATGATTATGGAAAACTATTAAGGTACTGCGGATATGGTGTGCCAAATCTTAGTCGTGCCTTAAAATGTGCATCAAACTCCTTAACACTGATCGCTCAGGCACAAATACAGCCATACGACAAAAAGAATGGTCACACTAATGGCGTGGCCAAAGAAATGCATGTTCACAGGCTCCCGTGGCCCTCTGACTTGCTCCTTAACCTAGGGGAACTCCCTGTCTCTGTTCGCATTACGCTTTCATATTTTATCGAGCCTGGTCCTGGAGAGATCGGCTGGAAAGACAGGTATCGTTATCCATCCTATGCGCTACGATTCGACCTGAATGCTCCAAGAGAGAATGAAGAGAATTTTCGGCAGCGGCTCAATGTTGCTGCAAGAGATGAAGGTGAGCGGCCAGATTCTGACAGTGGCAGAGAGCGTTGGACTATTGGCGCGAACAGCCGAAATGTTGGTTCAGTTCACTCTGACATTTGGAATGGTACTGCGGCCGAAATTGCCACGTGTAATTTAATAGGAGTCTATCCGGTCGGCGGTTGGTGGAAAGAAAGAACTTGGCTTGAACGGTGGAACCAGGAAGCAAGGTATTCTCTGATTGTCTCTATTCTTACGCCAGAAGAAAGTGTTGATATTTACACGCCAGTTGCCATCCAGCTTGGAATTCCAGTCGAGGTGTAACTTTTTAGTGCTCAATTGCCTTCCTTCATCAGCACCTTCGATTCGGAAAATCCGTATTGTCCTTAAAATAATATCATTGATCCTGACAATTTAAAAGCTTTTTCTGATTTTTCTTCGCTAAAAACAAAAGCGGCCTGATTTTTTTGAGTTGAGCCGTTTTGTATTAATGGTTCTGAGGGTTTGAAACGAGACCTAACTGCATACAATTTAATATGTTATAAAATCAATCGAAAAAGTATTTTAAATGGTATGCCGTGTTATTAGAACGCCATCCAATCCTTTGCAGGGGCGGCTTTCAAACCCGTTTCCGCCTCTTGACGCCTCGCATATCTGCCGCGGTATATCTCATCTAAAAATACTCTGTTGAAAAAATCCCGATAATTGTATCTTATTGATATGCACTTAAGCTCATTCCCCGCCGAGATTCCCGCCAGGTTTATCTTTCCAGGGGATGTACGATGAGAGAGGACAGTAGAGACAGCCATGCAATCGCGATTACAGGAATCGGATGCCGCTTTCCGGGAGGGATTAAGGACCCCGGTTCTTTCTGGCGCCTCCTGGTAGAGGGAAAAGACGTTATCACCGAAATCCCGCCCGACCGATGGGACATCGATTCCTATTACGATCCGGACAGGAGCCGTACCGGCAAGGCCTATGTCCGCAAGGGTGGGTTCATCGGTGATATCTCCCAATTCGATCCGCTTTTCTTCGGAATTTCCCCGCGGGAAGCCTCCTGCATGGACCCGCAGCAGCGCGTGCTGCTCGAGGTGGCCTGGGAGGCGCTGGAGGACGGAGGATTCCCGCCGCAAAAACTCGCCGGCTCGAAAGTAGGAGTATTTGTCGGCTCCTTCACCCACGATTTCGAGCATATCCACACCCAGTATTCGGAAAACCATCTTCACGGACCGCATTCCGGCACCGGGATCGGTATAAGCATCACGGCGAACCGGATTTCCTATACTTTCAATTTCACCGGCCCGAGTATAGTGATCGACACGGCCTGCTCCTCCTCCCTTGTGGCGGTGCATCTGGCCTGCCAAAGCCTGCTGGATGGGGAATCGGACATGGCCCTGGCCGGCGGTGTGAACCTGATAATAGACCCGCAGATGACGGTCGTGCTGTGCAAGGGAT
Source organism: uncultured Gemmatimonadales bacterium (assembly GCA_964473155.1). GTDB lineage: Bacteria > Gemmatimonadota > Glassbacteria > GWA2-58-10 > GWA2-58-10 > JAJFUG01. The sequence continues at coordinate 6,946 of CAYYNT010000109.1, forward strand.
CGTTTCTTTCGCCGGACGGCCATTGCAAATCTTTCGACGACAGCGCGGACGGGTATGTCCGGGCGGAGGGAGTGGGGCTTGTGGTCCTGAAACGCCTTTCCAGGGCGTTGGAGGACGGTGACCGGATATACGCGGTGATCCGCGGCAGCGCCGTGAACCAGGACGGCAAAAGCAAGGGCCTGACAGTCCCGAACGCGGATTCTCAGGTGAAAGTCATCCGGGAGGCCCTGCGGAAAGCCGGACTCGGCCCCTCGGAAATCCAGTACGTGGAGGCCCACGGCACCGGCACCCCGGTGGGCGACCCGATAGAAGCCGCGGCCCTGGCCGAGGCCCTGACCCAGGAGCGCAACGGCGGGCAGAACTGCATTATCGGGTCGGTCAAGAGCAATTTCGGCCACACCGAATCCGCGGCCGGAGTGGCCGGGCTGATCAAGGCCGCCCTGATGCTCGCGCACGGCCTCATCCCGCCCAACCTGCATTTCAACAACCCAAACCGTCTGATTCCTTTCGACCGGTACAGGCTGCGGGTCCCGACCTCACTGGAACCCTGGCCGCAGAGCGAACGGGAAAACGGCGGACGGATCGCCGGGGTCAACTCGTTCGGTTACGGTGGAACCAACGCGCATGTCATCCTGGAAAGCTTCGAGCAGCAGTCCGGGGAAACCGCAGCCGGAGAGAAGGAGCTGGTCCTGGTCCCGTTCTCGGCCCAGCATCCCCAGGCCTTGAAAGACACGGTCCAGGCCATGACCGAGCGGCTGGAAAGCGGAACGTTTCAGGAGAGCACTCTCTATGACATCGGCTGGACCGCGGCCCTGCGCAGATCCCACCACAAGCACCGTCTGACCGTGGCGGCGCAAAACCGCCAGGAGCTGGCCACAAACCTTAAAGCGTTCCTGGAGGGCGGCAGCCGCCCCGGAATGGCCTCGGGACAAGAATTACATGCGGAACCGCAGAAACCGGTGTTCGTTTTCTCGGGCATGGGCCAGCAATGGCAGGGCATGGGCCGCCGCCTGTACGAAAGCGAGCCGGT
>CAYYNT010000110.1:0-7852 GCA_964473155.1 uncultured Gemmatimonadales bacterium
CGCAACCTGCTGATTACAAATCAGCTGCTCTACCGATTGAGCTACGCCAGCCGTCATTTTCATCCGCATTCCAGCGCAGAGGAAAATAAAGCAAATATAATCATTTCTACATGTTTGTCAAGCATTTTTCACGGCTGCTGCTCATGTCTTTCGGGATTCACCGCACGGATTTTCCAGCGTGTCCCTTCGGACGTATCCTCGAGAATTACGCCGCGTTCCAGAAGCTCGTTCCGGATAGCGTCCGCCCGTCCGAAATCCCTTGACCGGCGGGCTTGCAGGCGTTCCTCGATCATACTCTCGATATATTTTTCCAGCTCGCTGCCAACTTCCGTATCCGGCCGCAGCACGTCCAGCACGCTGTCCACAGTTTCCAGTTCGGTCAGCGCGCGCTGACGGTCGGCCTCGCTCAAGCTCCCGGAATCCATCAGACGGTTCGCCGCGTGGACAAAATCAAACACGCGGGCCAGGGCCTCTCCCACCGAAAGATCATCCGCCAGGCGGGCGGCGAATTCATCCGCGCACCAGAAATTGAGAGAAATACAATTTGCACTCGCAGGGCGGTAGCTGTCAAGTCTTACTTTAAAATCCCGCAGACGGTTCACCGCCGACGCCGCAGCCTGAAGAGTGTCAAAAGTGAAATTAAGCTGGCTCCGGTAATGGGTCGAAGCCAGCAGATAGCGGATTGACGAGGCGCTGTGGCCACGCTCCCGCAACTGGCGGAAAGTGTAAAAATTGCCGAGCGACTTGCTCATCTTGCGCCCCTCGACCAGAAGGTGCTCGGCATGAACCCAGAATCTGACGAATTTTTCGCCCGTGGCCGCCTCGCTCTGGGCGATTTCGTTCTCGTGGTGCGGAAACATCAGGTCCACCCCGCCGCAGTGCAGGTCCAGACTGTGGCCGAAATATTTCATGCTCATGGCCGAACACTCGATGTGCCAGCCCGGCCGTCCCCGCCCGAACGGGCTTTCCCAGCCCACGCTCTCGGCGCGGTCCCCTTTCCAGAGCACGAAATCCCGCGCGCTCTCCTTGTCGTAGCTGTCGTTGTCCACCCGCGCGCCCTCGAGGATGCCCTCGCTGTCCAAGCCGCTCAGGCTGCCGTAGCCCGGAAAACTGGACAGCCGGAAATAGACCGAGCCGCCGGAGCGGTACACATGCCCGCGGCTTTCCAGACGCTCCACCAGGGAAATTATCTCCGGAATGGTGTCCGTGGCCCGCGGGTAATGCTCGGCGCGCTGGATGCGCAGGGCGTCCAGGTCCTCGAAAAACGCGGCGATATAGCGGTCCGTGTATTCCCTGAGCGGCAGGCCGGCCTTCTCCGCCCCGGCGATTGTCTTGTCGTCCACATCCGTGAGGTTCATCACCTCGCGTACACGGTAGCCGCAGAGATTCAGGCTGCGCCGCAGGATATCCTCGAACACGAACGTGCGGAAATTTCCGATATGGGCGTAGTCGTAGACCGTTGGCCCGCAGCAGTACAGCTTGACCTCCGGCGGGTCCAGCGGTTCGAGTTTTTCTTTCCGCCGGCTCAGTGTGTTATAGATGTAAAAATCACGCATCCTTGCCATCCATATTATTTGACATTCCGGCTGCCGGGCTTGACCAGCGGCAATCCCTGCCTGCAGAGCGGGCAGTCCTCGGGTTGATAGGTGACGACATTGGCCTGCACCAGGCTGGTCAGGGGCGCCTCCAGCTTCGCTCCGCCGGTGCGGTCCACCAGGCAGGCGATCCCGAGCACACCGGCCCCGAGTTCGCGGGCCACTTTCACCGCCTCGAGCAGCGATCCGCCGGTGGTGACCACATCTTCCACCACCACAACTTTCTCCCCCGGAGCGAGGTTGAACCGCCGCAGGGTCATCACGCCGTCCTGACGCTCCACGAAGATCGCCCGGCAGCGGAAATACCGTCCCAGTTCATGCCCGATTATCAGTCCGCCCATGGCCGGGGAAAGCACCGCATCCGGCCGCGCGCCGCCCAGGGCTTTTTCGACCGCCGCCCCCAGGGCCTGTCCCAGCCGCTCAGCGGCTTCCGGGTGCTGAAGCACCCGCGCGCACTGGAAGTAGTGCGGGCTGTGCAGGCCGCTGGTCAGACGGAAATGCCCCTCCAGGTAGGCGTCATAACGGCCGAAAAGCTCCAGAACCTCTCTGGCTTCCATTTACTCAGGCCCTCCCGCTAATAAGTCAGAAAGAATTTATCGTCATCAGTTATTTCCGATGCGCCGCGCCCACCAGCTCGCTGACACTCTTCACGCCCTGGCGCTCGCATATTTCGACTATCTCGCGGATCGTCTCCGCCGCGGCCCGCGGCTGCACGAAACTGGCCGTGCCCACCTGCACCAGGCTCGCCCCGGCCAGGATATATTCCAGGGCGTCGCGGCCCGACCCGATCCCGCCGATCCCGATTATGGGCGCGCTCAGACCGGAGGCGGCCAGACGCTGATAAACTTTGTACACGCAGGCCACGCCCACCGGACGGACCGCCGGGCCGGAAAGCCCGCCGAAACCCATGCTCAGCACGGGGCGGCGCTTTTCGATATCTATTTTCATACCCGGCAGAGTATTGATCAGACTCAAGCCGTCCGCCCCGGCCTCCACCGCCGCCACGGCCAGCGCGGCTATATCTGTCACGTTGGGGCTGAGCTTGGCCACGAGCGGCAGGCTCACCCGCGTCCGGATGCCCGAGATTATGCGCCGCACGCTCTCCGGGTCCGCGCCGAAATGAATATATCCGGCCTTCACGTTCGGGCAGCCCAGGTTCACCTCCAGGGCGTCCACTCCCGGCTCCCGCCCCACCGCCGAGGCCACCTCCACGAACTCCTCGTCCGAGAACCCGGCCACGTTTACAAACACCCTGGCCGATCCGGCATGGGCGGTGATCCAGGGTAGCTTTTCCCGGACAAACTCATCCAGCCCCATGTTGGCCAGGCCGATCGTGTTGAGCATGCCCGAGTCGGTCTCCACCACGCGCGGCGGCGGGTTGCCGGGGCGCATCCGGCGGGTGATGGTCTTTGTCACCAGAGCGCCCAGCTCGCGGATGGGCATTATATCCTCATACTGGTCGCCGTAGCCGAATGTCCCGCTGGCCACCAGCACCGGGTTCTGGAACTCCAGTCCCAGACAGCGCACTGAAAGGTCTACCGCCATTTCACCTCGAAACCGTTGAACACCGGTCCATCCTTGCAGCAGAGCTTGTAGTAGGGCTGATCGCCGTCCGAGGCCAGTTCCACCGCGCAACCCATGCATATTCCGTTGCCGCAGGCCATGTTCTCTTCCAGCGAGGCCTGGAATGACAGCGCCTCGCGGGTCCGCAGAATGTCCGCCAGGGCTGCCATCATCGCCCGCGGGCCGCAGGTGAACACGGCGGGGAGCGCGGTGACTCCAGGCCAGACCTCCTGGAGCAGAAGGTCCGTCACCCGGCCATGATATCCTTTGGAGCCATCCTCGGTCGCCACCCGGAGACGGACTCCCGGCGGCAGCATCCCTTCCAGATCGATCACCCGCTTGCCCATCGTTTCGCCGTAAAGAAGGTCAACCGCGGGAGGATTATTCTGTTTCAACAACCACCCGGCTAACATCGCCATGGGAGGAAGTCCCACTCCTCCGGCCACCAGCACCGCATGTGACACACCGCTCACCGCCTGGAACGGGCGGCCCAGAGGACCGAATATCCCCACACTGTCGCCGGTTTTGAGGCCTGTCATCCAGCGCGTGCCGCGACCCAGGGCGCGGAACAGTATCTCCACGCTGCCATCCTCCAGGGTCCTGAAATAGCTGAACGGCCGGGGCAGGTAGATACTGGATGCGCCGGGCGAGGGAGACAGCATGCAGAATTGTCCGGGAAGGATAGAGGCCGCTCCGGCTTCATCGGCATAGGCGAGGACAAACGTATCCGCCGCTGCGGTGCGGATCCCGGTGATCTCAACACGGCTGAAGGCAGGATTCAAGCCCCACCTCCCGCCGGGTTGTTCTGCCAGTAAAGACGGCGCCGCATCTGGAGCCAGGTCTCCTGACCGGGCGCGCCGCCCGGTCCACCGCCCGGACCGGCCGCGCCGCCCTCCGCCCGCGTTATCTTGGGGGGCGCGTAGGCCGCAAGCTCATCCATGAAAAATCCCTCGGGCCGCCCCTCCGGCAATGGGTAGCCCAGTTCGATACGGGCGCGGTCTGCGTAACGGGTATCCGGGAAATTCTGGACCAGAAGCTCAAGAACCTGACTGTAACGCAAGCTGTCGCCGAGGGTTTGCGAAACAAGAGCCAGGTTCATCGCGGCCTTGGGGGCCCAGATCGTATTCGGATACTCGAAAAGCAGGCGTTCATACTCTGTTCTGGCCCGCTCCGGCTGTCCGGAGTTCTGATGGAACTCGGCAAGAAGGAACTGCAAGCGCGCCAGCGCATCCCGGCTGGTCGTGGAATCACTCGCCTCCATCTGCTCGAAAATCTGGTACAGCATCTTGACCTCATCCTCCTGCTGGCGCGCGGGATCGGCCAGAGGAGAGTAGTTGGACTCCCGCGGCACGCTGGCGAAAGCCATCTCGGCAAGCTTAAGGGACAGCAGGTCCTGGCTCAAAGCCTTTAAGGGTCTAATTCGCAGGGAATCCAGCCGGAAAACGGCCAGCGAGACGGAATCGCAGCGTATCGAGTCCATCTCGGCGTTTTCCTTGAAGCCTTTAAACATCAGTCCGAGCTCATACCATGCCGCAGCCGAGTAATCTGTCTTTGGAAAGTCTTCAACTATTCTTTCAAATCCTTCCTTCGCCTCTTTAGAGCGGTCCATGAAGGTATATTCCACATAAACGCCCACCCAGGCCTCAGCTCTTTCATCCCCATAACGGGCCTCGTCCAGAGCGCGCTGATAGAGAGCCAGGGCCTCATCATGCCGCCCCATGCGGCTCTTGGTTCTGGCCATTCCCAGCAGCCCCTCGCGCCGCTTCTCGCGGCTGGATCCCTGTTTGTTCAGCCTCTCATACAATGAAAGAGCGCGGTCCAGACTGTCCAGCTCGAAATATATCTTTCCCAGATTGGAAAGCGTCTCACTCTTGAACTCGAATTTCGGGTAATTATCCAGCACACCGTGAAATACTTCGGTGGCGCGATAATAGTCGCTCAGATCCATATATTTTTCACCCAGCCGGAACTGCGCCAGGGGACGGTACTCGCTCTTCGGGAACTGATCGATCAGGCGTTCTATGGAGGTTTCCGCCTGTGGCATCTGGTTCTGCTGCAGGAGTATCTGAATCAGGTAATACTGCGAGTCGTCCCTGAACTTGCTCTTGCGCTGAGTGTCCAGCAGTTTCTGGAACGATGTTTCGGCCTGGATATAACGTTTAAGCTCGAAAAAAGCCTTACCCATCAGCATCAAGGCGTCATCCACCCGCCTGCCCTCGTTGTTCTGGCTCAGGAAATACAAGCACTTCTTGGCCGCTTCCTCGAAATTTTCCCTGCCGACCACCGGGGCGCCCGGCTGCATCTGGTCCTCAGGCCTGCCTTGCGGAACGAGTTGCCCGCTGGGTCCGTACTGACGCTTTCCAATATTTTCCTGGGCTTTTTTCCCTTCCTTATACGCTTCCTTGGCCCAATGAAGCGAGTTGTAGGTCCGGTAACCCGAGCAACCCGATGACAGCGTCATCGCCAACCCAGTCACCAACAGCCATACGGCCGGAGACCGCCAACCTCTATCCAAGGTCTTGAGCATCGCTGCATGTCCCCCCTGCATATCGGCGCTTCCTTCTCTGAGAAGCCTGACCGCCAGGATTATTGCCACAGATGAGGATCTGTCATCCGCCGGAAAGTTTCCGGTGGTACTGCTCAATATACTTTATTATTCCATCGGCCACCGCTCCGGCCAGACGTTCCCGGAAAGCGCTGTCCCTGAGCAAACCCTCGTCCTGAGGATTGGAAATGTAAGCTGTTTCGATCAGGGCCGCGGGCATGTAAGCCCCGCGAAGCACCGCAAAATTGGCCTGCTTGATTCCCCTGTCAGGAAGATCAAGCACGCGGACAAGCTCCCGGTGGATGAAAGCACTCAAGTCCTTGCTTTCCCGAAGGAACTCATTCTGCGCCATATCCTGAAGGATCAGGTTGATATCGTCTTTGCCCTCTGCGCTTTCCGCCTCGACCTCGTGCTTCAGGGCCGCATTTTCAAGCATGGCGGTGGCCCGTTCCTCATCTGTCTTGGCCGCATCCAGAAAATACGTGCTGGTGCCGCGCACGCTGCTTTTGCGGTTGGCGTTGCAATGGATGCTGACAAACAGGCCCGCGTTCGACATGTTGGCCGATTCGCCGCGTTTCTGCAGCGGCACGAAAGTGTCGCTGTCCCTCGAGATCATAACTCTCAACCCCAGACCCGAGCTTTTAAGCTTCGCCACCACGCGCCGCGCGATATCGAGGACGATTTCCTTTTCCCGCAGACGGTAACGGCTGCCCAGAGCGCCCGGATCACGGCCGCCATGACCTGGATCTATCATCACGGTATTGATACGGTAACTCTGAGCTTTATTATCCAGGCCGCTCTGCCGCTCCGTTGAACGGGCCGGAATACCGGCAGCCGTCTTTACGGGCGACGGTTGAGGTTCAGTCCGCGCCGGAGCGGTGGATGCCCCTGATTGTCCCTGGCCCTGATCGCTCAGTTCTCCCGACACTTTGTCGAAAACGAAACGGCCGGGCAGTATCCGGGGCAGGTATTCCAGTACGAACTGGGCCGGTACAAGGAATGTACCCCTGACGACAAGACATGGCGCCACAAATTGAAATGTTTCGTCCCCGGCATTGAAAAAAGTCAGCAGGTCCTCGAACACGAACAATCTGTCATCCACGCCAAGCGCGATACGCTGCCCGGTTGTCTCCCAGCGGAGATCCGCCCCGATTGCCAGGGCAAGCTCGCCCAGATCAAAATAATTGGAAGCCGTCTCAGGATAAATGGTCAGGGAGCGCGCCTGTCCGCTCCGGCTGTCGATTATCCTGAATTCCGCCGCCCACAGCCGGAAGGGAATAAAAAAGCAAGTCAGCAGAAACCAGAAAATCACCGGACGATAACTCATTATATGCAATTCTCTCCCAATCCGCTCAACGGTCACGGCCGCGAAGAGCGCGTTCGGTTTCACGCTGCGCTTCGCGCTTTTTGATGTCCTCGCGCTTGTCGAACACCTTTTTCCCCTTGGCCAGGGCCAGGCGCACCTTGGCCAGACCATTCTTGAAATATATGCTCAACGGCACCAGGGTCAAACCTTTGTCCCGCACTTCTATCTGCAAACGGCCTATCTCACGGCGTGTCATCAGAAGCTTGCGGTCCCGGACCGGATCATGGTTATAGCGGTTGCCCTCGGTATACTCTTCTATGTGCGCGCCTACAAGATACAACTCGCCATCACGCACCATGGCATAACTGTCAGGCAGGCTGGCCTTCCCCTCGCGAAGGGATTTCACCTCCGTTCCGGTGAGGACCAGCCCGGATTCATATTCTTCGAGGATATGATACAGGTGCCTGGCCTTCCGGTTCTGGCAGACTGTCTTGATTCCTTCGCCGCTGGTCAATCCAGCCTCTATCCGAAACAGGGTCTCATCCATGCCGGGCCGGCCGCAAGCCTTCCGGCCCGATGATTCAAAAAAGGGGCGGATTATTTCCAGCCCCGTACACCGTTTTGCGCAGCTTTAAAATAGAATTGCATGGCCCTGGAATCAAGAACAAAAACTCTTGACAGGGCTTTGAAGCAATGATAGATTTGTTGACTCCAACGGGGGCCCAAAAAGAATGGGTGGAAGCAGGATGCGCCCGGACCTGGTTAGGCCCGCCCCGTTACAGATATAGATCAGGTGCCGAAGTGGTGGAATTGGCAGACACGCTGGTTTCAGGGACCAGTGGG
>CAYYNT010000111.1:0-7551 GCA_964473155.1 uncultured Gemmatimonadales bacterium
ACGGAGTTTCCGGGTCGGAGTTCATCAGCCAGCAGGCCTGGCTGTCCGGGTAGCTCATCCCCTTGTACGCGTTGATCGTGTTGCCGTTCTCGTCCCTGGCGATACTCTCCGGGTATTTCTCGCGCGCGTACCACCACTCGGATTCGGTTGTGTTGTAGTAGATGAAACAGCCCACACCCGCGGCTTTCGTGGCGGCGGCGTGCATGGCGATCTTCTGGCGGCTGTTGGTGTAGCCTTTGCGCGGATGCGAACCGCAGATCCAGCGCCGCACCGAACCGTCCGGTATCATCTGGCCGTATTTCGGGAAATGGCCGTGCATCTCCCACCAGCGCACGAACTGGTTGTCATAATACTTCTTGAAACGGGCCTGCTCCTGAAGCGCGTTCGAGGTGTCCGGGCAGGGGTGGTCGATCACATAGTTGCCGTCAAACGCCCCGAACCCCTCGGCCGGGTCGAAATACTCGGGGTAACGGTTGTAGACCCAGCCCAGCGAGGCGCGCCAGTCACGCGGCTGAAGAGTGATAAGAAGGCCGGTCTTGGCGTTGCGGTTGTCGCGCAGCCCCAGGTACTCGCTGATCACCTGCAGATAAGGGCGCTCGGACATTGAGTAGTTGCGGCTGTTCCAGTGGAAATCCTCGGCGATGCCCACGCTGTTGCGGTAACGCACCCGGACGGCTGGCAGTTCGAACGGATTGACCAGGCACAGCGCATTTCTCTTGTTCTGGTTCCAGAACACGAGCATGGGGATACAGGTGCGCCAATCCTCGTTGCCCACCGGCCCGCCATCCGCCTGACCGTAATTGATCTGGAACGGGACCCAGGGGTTCACTCCGAACGGGGCCTCGGCTATGGGCGCCCAGCCGGTGTAACCCCAGGTGGGCAGGGGAAGAAGCTGCACCAGGCGCAGGGAGCGGTCTCCGCCGCGTATTTTCTGGGCCTGCACCTCCCAGCGAATGTGGTCCTCCTGGACGGTAAAGCTCTGCTTGACCGTGAAATCGGCGCCCTCGAACACTTTTTCGAAGGTGCAGACTATTTCCTTTTCCCCCTTGCTGACATTCAGGTTCGAAACCAGGACATCGCTCTGCAAGTCGGAGAATGTTTTCCGCGCCAGATCGTCATGGATCATCACTCCGCCGATCCGCTCCCCCACCGGGACATTTGTCTCCGGCCAGACCGTCTCCACCACCTGGTTGCAGTAATCCACCGTGTCGGCTTTGTTCAGCAGATGGCGGATAGTGCCGTCCTCTGCGGAGAGAGTGACCTCAATCTGATCGTTCCCCAGGGTGACATAGCTGGTGGACTGACGGTAATAAAGCTCGGCGCTTGAAATGGCGGGTAAACTGCATACCAGTAAAGCAATCGCTGTCTGGGTCTTAAAAGGCTTCATGCCTGAAAGTCTGGCCAGGTTCATCAGTCGATTCCTTTCTGTCGCATTGATTGATGACAGGCAGGCAGGAACAGCGCAAGGAGATCAGGTCGATTGCCCCCCGGCGCTGCCGTCCTTATCTTGATATGAGTCTATTATAACATCTGGAATGGGCCAGTCAATGAATATTGCACCGATTTTCCCACGTGTGGCCGGTCTCGATCTGGCCGGAGTGGAGCACCGTCCCACCGGGACCGCGATCACCCGACTGCTCCAGGTGGAAGACAGCCGGGAGCTTTTCACCGACCGTGAAATCCTGGAATACCTCCTGGCAGCCGGAACAACGGTTGTGGGTATCGACGCCCCGCTCTGTCTTCCGCCCGGACGGGCCAGCATGGAGGAGCGCAACGGCGAGCATTTCAGGCCCTGCGACCTGGCCTTGCGCCGGCGCGGGATACGCTTTTTCCCTATCACTCTCGGCCCGATGCGCGCCCTGACCCTGCGCGGTATACGCCTGAAAGGAGAGCTTGAAAAACATGGCATCCGCTGCCTGGAAACCTACCCCGGCGCAAGCCAGGATGTCTGGGGCGTGCCGCGCAAGGGACAGGGAGTGGAAAAGCTCAGGGAGGGGCTGAACGGCCTGGGGATCAGGGGAATAACTGCAAGCATGAGCGGCCACGAACTGGATGCGGTCTGCTGTTCACTGACAACGGCCCTGCACCTGGAAGGCCTGAGCGAAATCCTGGGCGGCGCGGAAGACGGAGGAATCATTATCCCGCGCGGCCCGTTGCCCTGGCGTGAGAAGTGATATTAAGACAGAGTGCCCCGGTCACTCCCGCTTACTTGAATACCGCACTTATTCCCAACCCCGTCAGGCCTTTCCACAGCATGAAACAGCCCGCCAGCGCAAGCAGGACGCCCGCCGCAACGGGAGCCCAGCCGAAAGCTCTGGAACCGGCGCTATAAAGTGCGGAGATGAAGCGCGGCCTCGATGCAGGAGACTTTTCACCATCCACCGCCCCGGTGAACATGCCACCCAGTGAGAGCGTGACCAGTCCTACTGACACCAGCACAGCCGCCAGGCCCAAACTCAAGGCCAGTATCAGCAGCACCGCCAGGGCGGGGCGGCCGAAACCGAGAGCCAGAAAATAAATCCAGAGCGCACCGGGGCACGGCGCAAGCCCGCCCGCCACGCCGAGCCAGACCACTCCCCAGCCGGATTTACCCTTGTCTGAATGCGGATGAAAGTGATGGGGATGCGAATGCCCCTCCTCATTATCATCCGTCTCGGAATGATGATGATCGTGCACGTGCGGGTGCGGATGGGCATGCCCGTGAACTGCATATGCGCGCAGACGCTGTATCCCCAGCGCCAGGATTATCAGCCCTGACAAGCCTGTCAAAGCCGCCTGCATGGACTGCCCCGGAGTTCCGCCCCAGGCCAGGCTGGTCGCCAGGGCCAGGAGCAACACTCCGCCGGTGTGTGTCAGGGTGACTGTCAGGGCCAGGAGCAGCGCCCGTGTCCAGCGCTGCCCGCTACCCATGAGATAGACCGCGGTGATTGTCTTGGCGTGACCGGGTTCCAGGGCATGAAAACAGCCGTAGATAAAAGCCGCCAGCACGAGCAGCCAGACCGCCGCTCCGCCGCTGCTCCCCTGTTCGAAAAAACGGCTTACACGCGTCTGGAAGGCATCGTGCCCGGAACTGTCCATCCCCTCCGGGGTGGTGGCAATCTTCGAGGCAGTTCCATAAGAGGGATAATCGCACCAGCGGTCCAGGACAAGACGCCAGGGATTTGCTTTTTGTCCCGATGTTTTCTGCTGTTTAAAATCGAACGTCAAATTACGCAACTGATCCGCATCCACCGGGCTGACCGTGGAATCAAGGCTGGTCCGCGCAACCTGCATCTCACGCGTGGAAATCAGCACGAACGTTTCGCGACCCGGATCGGAGTAAGAGTTCAGGTTTTCAATTTCAATGCGGCGGGGTTTGTCGCCCGATTCCGGATCATCGAGGCAGGCTCTGAAATCAAAAACCATGTCCAGATGCTGCGGGGCAGGATGCAGCGTGCCGTGGAAATCTATCCGTGGATTTTTTGTTCCGCTCAGTGTCTGTTCCCTGCCTTCCAGACGGACGGAAAGATTGTTCAGCAGGCCGTCCCGCAACATGAGCGCATATTTCTCCGCCTCGGATTGACCGATGGAACCATCCCCGTCCAGATCCATTTTCGCGCGGACAGCCAGGCCGGGAAACTCCCGGTACTGAAAGTCCAGCCGCAGGTCCACGGCTCCCGGACGCAAACGCACCTCGGTCAGGCGCTCCAGATTATACATGTCCTGATTGTGAGCCTCGATCACCGCCGGACCGGACAGAAAAAACAGGACACAGAACAGAATCAGAAAGCGGTTCACCAGGATTCACCTCTTCCCGTTTTTTAAATGCAGAGTCAGAAAAAATATCAAGGCGCTGTTTCCAGCCTGTTCTGAAGATTTTTCCTCAGCTTTTTCAGCCTGGCCAGGACATCCGGGTTCTTGATTGCCTCAATCGACCCATCAAGACGGGCCAGTACGTTACGCGCGCTATCACGGATGAAAGGCGTTTTACCGCCCGCATATACATAAACTGGATTCGTGTGCGATTCGGTCCCGGCCTCTGAATAAGCCCGCGCCGCTATCCAGAGGCTTTCACGCACCGGAAGGACATATTTCAGGTCCACCGATGGCATGGGTTCGGGGTTCATTTCACGGCTGATTACCACTCCATTCGCTATCAATTCGATATAACGCACCGGATAGAGGTTGCTCCTGACTTTTACACTGACCTGTAACAGCGTGTCGACTCCCTCCGGCATTTCAAGTATGTCTCCGGGCCGGGCTGATCCGGCCTCCAGAAACAGCATCGGTCCGCTGCTGACAAAACTGCGTCCTCCGGCAGCGCCCTCGATCCAGGTGCGTGGAGTGAGTGGGACATCAGAGCGGACATAGGTTATCTCGCTGCCCAGTTCGCGGGTGGGTGGAAAATCACAGGCCCCGACAATCGGCAGGCGGTATCCGAGATTCAGAATATCGTACCAGCCCTCCAGCCCCTGACTGCGATATCCGCCGAACTGAAGCAGTTCAAGGAAATCCATTTTCCCTGCGAGAAAAAGGCCATCCGCTTCCTGGTTATCGTAGCCGCCGTGCGCCAGACCGATAAAGCCATTTAACTCATGCACCCGATCCGCAATAACGGCCAGTGACGGTTCGCAATCGGCATCCCTAACGGGCTTTTCGCCATGAACGTATTCATTCAACAGGTGAAGTGTGACATGTCCCAGGCTCTCAGATATGTATTCCTGGCTCGAGCTGAGCCAGTACTCCCCACGACAGGCCGTTGTTGAATCTCCGAATTCACTGTTCTGCGGACGGTCCTCATTTCCGGCTGCCCGATAGTATCTATCCTTATCAACCGAGACAAGGTATGCGTATTTGATGTCTTTTGCCGAGGTGACGTTCAGCAGGGAGTCATCGTTCGCGCCGTTGCGCCGCATGTGGATATGAGTATCACCCGAATACCAGCCCAGCGCAGCCATGTCGATCCAGCGTTCGAGGCTGGCCTCCACCTCCAGCGTATCGCGCGGCTCTGCTTCCAGTGACACGATGCAGGGAACATATTCGTATCCCTTGCGCAGTTCCAGCGTGCAATGACCGGGGGGCACCCGCACCTCGAACGCACCATCCGTATAAAAATAATAGTTCAGCGGCCGGAAGCGGATCGGGCCTTTCATGCGGTTGCCGCTACGGCGGAGGCTGAAAGCAGAATAAGGATCGGACGGCGGTTCCTGCGCCCCCCGGTTGACCGAGGCAGTGGCGCTCGCGCGGCGCCCAGAAACGGCGTCTTTAATCCGCACTCTGAGCAGGGCTGCATCCGGACCGGGGTCCACGACCGGTGGAGGGACGGGCTTGCTGATTTCCACCATCGGGTCGTAATGCGCCGCCGATGGAATTGCCGTGAACAGAAGACATAATGCAAGACTGTTCCATAGAGTCTTCATAATTCTCTCCGGATATTATATTCTCAATCAGCCGTGTTCCGTGTCTCCTGGATGGCTTCCAAGGCTGGTGTTTCAGCCTCAACCGGCTGGCGGTACGCGGTCAGCGTGAACAGGCTGGCCGTGATTATGCACCAGACCGTGAAGATTGCCGAGGGAAGGGCCACTCCGCTCATGTGTTTGAAATGCGTGAGGGCCAGGATCACTCCCATCCCGGCGTTCTGCATCCCGATCTCTATCGCCAGGGTGCGCTGCCCGGCCGGGTTCAGCCGTATCATCTTTCCCACAAGATATCCACCCGCCAGCCCGATCCCGTTCAGCGCCGCCACCAGAATGAAAACAGTAAGCGATGCGTCACGGATCATTGTCACGTTGCCTGACACCACCACGGAACATATCACCACTATTGCCGCCACCGAAACCGCCGGGAACACCTCGATGAAACCATCCAGACGGCGGCCCATCATGCGCCGGAACAGCATCCCTCCTCCCAGGGGAAGGATCACGCTGTATATAATTGTCATCATCATGCCGGTATATGGAATGTCTATACGGTCGCCCAGAAGGAACAGGGTCAGAGCCGGGGTGACCCAGGGAGAAATGAAAGTGGACAGGGTGGTCAGCGCCACGGAATAGGAGACATCCCCGCGCGCCACATAGGACAGCACGTTGCTGCTCATGGCGCCGGGCACGCAACCGGTTATTATCAATCCCAGGGCCAGCGCCGGGTGGATATCCACCACGCGGGTCAGCGCCCAGGCCGTAAAAGGCATGATAGTGAACTGGGCCAGCGTCCCGAGGAACACCTTGTCAAAACGTTTAAGCGTGGCGGCGGCCTGCCCCAGTTCCAGGGTAACCCCGATCCCGAACATGGTCAGGCCGAAAAACAGGGTCACCCGCTCGAACATGAAACCCTGGAAAACCTGTGGACGGAAGAAAGCAAGTGTGCAGCCCAGGATAACCCATAGGGGGAAAAGACGGTTCAGCAGCACCAGCATGACGCGCCAGCCCTTGCCCATTTTAACAGTCTCCGGTCAGTGCGGTGACAACATGATCAATGAGCGAACAATATTCGCGAAACTATATGTTGTTCAGGGCAGGACTGTCCTGTCAAGTTGTTTGGCTGGAGTCGTGCTACTCGCGCACCCCGGCCTTTTCGAATATCTCGACCAGGTTGTCGCGGCGGTGGCGGCGGGCCAGGGCCAGAGCGGTCAGGCGGCTGTGGTCCTGGAGGTGAGGGTTTGCGCCAAGATCTAGAAGGAGGTTGATCAGAACGATGTACCCGGCGCGGCGGTAGGACCAGAAACAACCCTCGGCTGCGTTCATCAGCGCCGTGCGCCCGTGGTGGTCGCGGGCATCGATTGTGGCGCCGGACTGTATCAGAAGCTGGGCTGTCTCCTTGAGGCCGCGGAAAGCGGCGGACATCAGGGCGGTCCGTCCCCGCCGGCTGGCCAGATTGACATCCGCACCGCGTTCGAGCAGAAGACGCAGCACAGGCAGACGGTTCCCCTCGTCTATCGCCCCGCCGCCGCTGCGCACCGAGGACATCAACGGCGTACGGCCCATTTTGTCGGGATGGTTTATATCCGCCCCGGCATCCAGCAGCAGAAGGATTTTCTGCTCGGAATCACTTACGCCGAGCGTGGCTGTCCGGGTGGCCCAGATTACGGCGCAGTTCAGCGCGGTGCGGCCCTCGCTGTCGGCGAGGTTGAGCGCCGCGCCGGCGCGCAGCAGCAGTTCCATAACCGGCGCACTGCCCGCGGCCGCGGCGGCGATAAGCGCGGTCCGTCCTCCCTCCCCCGGCAGGTCAACCGGCGCTCCGGTGGCAAGCAGGGCCTTGAGCGCCCCGGCGCGGCCCTCCTCGGCGGCCAGCACCAGCGGCAAATGGCCCTCGCTGTCAGGCTCGGAAAGGTCCGGTTTCTCCCCGGTCAGCAGTTCGCGCAGATGGTCCTCGCGGCCCTCGCGGATCGCGGACAATATTTTCGATTTGCGGGACTGGAAAAGCATGGGCATCCTTTCTTCCATCCAATGGGATTGTATCATTTACCAATATAGCTGGTCAATAAAAAGTAATGCGTCGTCTTTTCTGTATTTATTTTTGGTAATCCCTAATCAAAACGGACCAAAAGAGGTTTGATTTGGGAGTATTTGGAAT
>CAYYNT010000112.1:0-7547 GCA_964473155.1 uncultured Gemmatimonadales bacterium
TTTGATCCTCTCAGCAATATCCTAACCGGATATTGCTGGGACTGAGGGGGATTTGTTCAAATTCATCAGCACATCTCTAACGCTTTTCAATTGTTGCTTCTGTCAATTGAAAAGACGGGAATAGTATTACTGGTAAAACTGGATCATCCGGGGTACAATTACACCGGAAACGAATTTTCATCTGCTTCGCCATGAAAGCGCGAAAAAATCTCCACCCGCATTTCTCCGGACAGTCAAGGGAGGTGTTTATGGCCCGCGTCAGGATTAAAATTATCAGCCTCGTTCCGCTTGGTCTGGCCTTGTGTCTTCACGCCGGTATTCTTTTCGCGCAGGGAATCCCGCTCATGGTCCGCCCGGCGGGCGAGAAATACCTCTACCGTCTGGGCGAGACAGTGGAATTCACGGTCACGGCCGGGGAAAAATATTCAGCAAAAGAAGTTGCTTACCGCCTTAGCCTGGATGACGGTAAAACTCTGAGTGAGGGGGTGCTGCGCCTAACAGGCGGCAAGGGCGCTGTCTCGGGCCGGCTGGATACGCCGGGCTTCCTCAGGATCGATATATCCCTTGTGCAGGGCGCGGACACATTGCGTGCGGCCTGCGGGGTGGGCGTGGAGGTCGGCGCGATCCGGCCCACCGGCATCCTGCCGGAGGATTTCGGCCTGTTCTGGCGGCTGACCCGTGTGGAGTTGCTCCGCCACCCGATTGACCCCTGTCTTGAGGAAGTTTCCGCAACTGATCCGGGCGATGCCAGGCGCTATAAAGTGAGCCTGGCGCATCCGGATGGCGGACGGGTGTACGGCTGGCTGCACCTTCCGCGGGGTAAGGGGCCGTTCCCGGCTGTGCTTTCGATCCCCGGCTCGGGCGTGGGGCGCACCGGGCGGTTCGATGGCTTCACCTCGGCCGGTTTCGCCGTGCTGGCGATAGAGATATTCGGTTTCGAACCCTCCGCCGAGAACGTGGGGGCGATCCTCGCGGTCCGGGACCCGGACAGCCTGACCCGTTTCATGCAGCGGGTGGAGGTCGAGGAACTGAACGGCTATCACAACCTGGGCAAGGAGGACCACTGGCATTACATCCACCGCCGTTCCATGATAGCCGCCATGCGCGGCATGGATTACCTGCATTCCAGGGGGGACATCGACACGTCCAGGATTGCGGTGTTCGGCGGGAGCCAGGGCGGGGGCCTGAGCCTCCTGACCGCGGCGGTGGACAAGCGGGCCAAGGCGGTTATCGCCACGGTGCCCGGCTCCTGCGACAACACGGCCTGGCTGTACGGGCGCTGCGGCGGACAGGGCTTGCTGGCCAGCGGAAACCGGGAGAGGGTGATCCGTGCGTTGAGCTACTATGACGCCGCCCTGGCGGCGCAATTGATAACCGTGCCGACCATTATCGGGGTGGGATTTATCGACAACACCTGCCACCCGACAAAAGTGTACGCGGCTTACAACAACCTGTCCGGGCCGAAAAAGATCGACAATTTCCTGAATACCGGGCACGAATCCGCCCCGGGCTGGCGCGAGCGGTCGATTGAGTGGCTCAAGGGGTGTTTCGGGATGAAGTGATAAAGGCTTGAAAAAAAGGACAAAAAGCAACAGAGTTATCCACGAAGGGCACTAAGAGGCACAAAGGGAAGACAGTCTCCCTGTTTTTATTCGTGAACCTTCGTGTCCTTCGTGGATAAATATTTCTCTCTCACCTGCTCCTTATCCCCAGGGCGATGTCAGTCTCATACTGCGGCGAACCGAGAACGGCCGCACCGCCCGCGTGCTCGATGTTTCCACCAGCGACCACGACACCTGTCTTCGTGTCCAGCCACTCGAAAACATAGCTCCCGGCCGGAAGCGCCAGTTCCAAATTGGCCTGCGTCCCTCCGTGAAGGTACAGGGCGTACTGTCTGCCCGGTTCGGCCAGCGTGCGAGTGGTCGCGCCCTCGGGCACGCCGCCTGCGACCACCGAGCTGTCCGGGGCCATGCGCACGAAATCGAACGAGCGGACAAACCGGCTGAGGATGCCAAGCTGTTTCCGCAGTTCCAGGCTCCCCCCGCCCGGCGAGACATAACCGGACAGGCTGCCGTCCGGATGCCCGGCGCTGAAAGAGTAGTCCAGGTTGTTGTATAGCGCGCCGCCCGCGAGGATAAAATCCCAGCCCTCGGAGCGGTAGGTGCTGTCGGCCTGCCCGCGGAAACCGGTCTCGTTCTCGCCTATCACCCGGTTGAGAGCCCAGTTCTGCGCCACAACGTCCGGCGGCTGGCAGTAGTGGAAATTGAAGATCGAGACCGCCGGGTGCGGGTTTTCCACCAGCGCCCGGCCGTTGGCGATGTTCATCGAGATCAGGTGACGCCGCGGGAAATCCCTCTCCGCCTCCACGATCACATCCGCAATCCGGTGCTGCCACTCGACTGTCACTCCCCCGAAATACGGCTCGTTGCAGACCTCGTAATACAGGTTGTCGAAATCCCGCAGCTCGGCCACGGCCTTTCGGACAAGGGCCTCCTGCACGGCCTGAAGCTCCGGGTGTTTCAGGGTGTATGGCTCATCCGCCGGGCAGTTTCCCACCGAGTTGATATTGTTCCCGGTATGCATCGGACTGGCCAGCCACAGACTGTCATTGTAGTTCGGGCAGAAAAGATTAAGCTCCACCACCACACCGCGGCTGGAGGCCTGGGTCATGAAATCGCGCAGACGGCTGAAATAAATCTCATCCCAGCGGTTCAGGTCGAACTTCGCGCCCCCGTCGAAATTCCCCGGCTCGGCGCTGCGCGCCCAGGGGCAGACATACCGTCCGGGCAGCGGGGCCAGCGTGTTCCCGGTGATCCCGAAAGAGCTGGGTATCTCGCGGTACGATCCAACCCACGTGCGGGTCAGGTTGAGGCCATGAGCCTGGAGTTCATCCAGGTAGCGCGTGTAGTCGAAATCCAGGTTCAGCACCGCGCCGTAGTGCTCGCCCGAGGTGATAAGCATGGCCGGCTTTCCGCGGAAAAGGAAATAGTGCGAGTTGTCAGGATGAAGGGCCAGCGGCGGGTGCTTTTCATCCACCGCGGTTTTGGATTGAGGACTGGAGCAGGCCAGGAAAACGAGCAGAAGGGAGATCAGGACTGTTTTCATGAGCGCGCATTCCTTTCCGTAGTCATTGGCCTTTCAGGAATACTACTCAACGGACGCCGGATATAATCCTTTTGCATCTCCCTGTAATGATTTCAATAAGGTGGATCAAACGTAACTGCCTGGTTATCGGCTTTTCATAACGGACATAATCAGCAGGTTTTTTCGCGCGCTGCGTCCCAGGCGCGCGCCCTGGCCCGCAGAGAATCCATGAAAGCCCGCTTGCTCTCACCGTAGGCCACCAGGCTGTCGACGCCGGAGGCGATTATCCCGCGCTTCAGCGCCGCGTACTTCTCCGCTTCATCCGGATGGGCGCGCAGATAGTCGCGCAGGATGATATTGCGCGCCCAGTTGTCGCTGCCTGGAACCACGAAATGCGCGTTGAACGCGCCCCCGTCTCCACGCTTCCGGAAATAGATCCGTCCCGGCACCCCGGACTGGCCCAGGCATTCGTAGCCCAGGCGCTGCATGGTTTCCAGCGTTTCAGGCTTAAGATCGAGTAAACTGACCCCCACCAGCAGGTCGACAAACGGTTTGGCGGCCAGGCCCGGGACCGCCGTGCTGCCCACGTGTTCGATCTCGACAACCGTTTCTCCCAGAGAATTGAGCAGGCTTTCCTTTTCGGCAAGAAACATCTTCGGCCAGCGCGGATCGTAGTCCACGACGCTGACCGGCTCATCGAATTCCGGTAGCGCCGGCTCCTTCTCTCCGCCGGGCTTTACCACCCTTGTATGACGGGCCAGGCGGTTGACCACCACCACTCCGCCCAGGGCCAAAGCTCCTCCTGCCAGCGACAGCGCGTGCGGGCGCTCGCCCAGCCAGAACCAGGCGATAACCAGCGCCGCCACAGGCGTAAAATAAAGAAAACTGCTCGACCGGCTGGCGCTCATTTTACTTAACACCCAGCCCCAGCAGAAATAGGCCAGGGCGGCAGGAAAAACACCCATGTAGATAACGATAAGCGTGTGGCGAAGCGGGGCGGCGGCCATGCTGGAGGCCAGCCCCCCGGCGAACGGCAGCAGCACCGCCGTGCCGGTCCAGATCGCCCAGCCCACGCACTCCAGACTGGTGTACCTTTCAAGCAGAGGTTTCTGCACCACCAGATAGACCGCCGAACAGAACGCCGCGCACAGGATGACCAGCGCGCGAGGCTCCAGGTTCAGCCTGCCTCCCTCGCCCATGGCGATCAGAGTCACGCCGGTGAAACTGATCAGCATTCCGAGCCAGCCCAGACGGTCGATCCGCTCGCCCAGGACAAGCATTGAAAGCAGGGTGGTAAGAAGAGGGAGAGTGTTGACCAGGAAACTGGCCGAACCGGCCGAGACAACCTGTTCGCCGTAATTCAGAAGGAGGTTGTATATACCGATGCCGAACAGGCCGGTTATAAAAAGGCGCGGCATATCAGCGGCGCGGGGCAAGCGGACGCCGCGCGCCAGGGCCAGCGCGGCCATCACCAGCGAGGCCACCCCGTAACGCAGCAGCGCAAGATGCCAGGGAGTGTAGCTCTGAAGGGCGTCCCGGATGCCCACGAACGCCGAGCCCCAGGTGAGGATAGTGAACGCGATAGCCACGCCCAAAGTCAGCCGGGATGGTCCTGCATGGCTGTGTGCGGATTGTTTTATCATTCAGAAAATTTAGCGTGTCCGTGCGCGCCTGTAAATAGGGCTGCCGGTTATAAGCGCCCCCTGAGTTTCTGCCCCCGCAGAAACCGGGGAGAGTCTCTACAGAAGCGGATCGAGGCTGTATTTCACCCAGCCGGAGATTTCGGCGCCCGGCGGGACCACGTTCAGGCCGCTGGCGGCCTCGAACCCGCGGGCATAGAGGTTATGCGCATCCGGCGAGCTGGTCAGGTTCTCGACACAGAAAAACGGATTGGACGGCAGAGCGTAAACTATCAGGTGACCGAACAGGCTGGAAGCCTCCAGGCTGAGCCGCAGCCCGGCCTTGCGGAATTCGATCACAGCCGGCGCGTCCTGTACCATCCCGGTGAAAACATCATCCATCTCCAATGTGGACACGCTCACCGGATTACATATGTCCCATGCCGTGCCCTGCACCGGCAGCAGCTTTCCCGTGGGGACAAGACCGGCCAGTTCCATGCGCTCGGCCACCGGCGCGCTCAACCACACGTCACTCTGTCCGCCGGGGTAGTTCCAGAACGGGTGAAGGCCGAAACCGAACGGAAGGTCGCGTCTGTCGCGGTTGCTCACGCTGAAAGCCAGCTTGATCCCCGTACTGTCAAGGGTGTAAGTGAGGGTCAGACGGTGCTCGAACGGGAACTTGCGGTAAATCTCCGAGCCAGGCTTGAAATCGATCCATGTGCTAAGCGTAGCCGCTCCGTCCCGCGCCACGGGCGGACTGAACTCCCAGGCGGCGTCCCGCACCAGCCCGTGAATATGAGTGTCGTCGCGGTTCAGCCCGAAATCGAACTGCTCGCCCCGGAAACTGAATTTTCCGCCAGGAATTCGGCAGGGTGAGGGGTACAGCACCGGCACGCCGTACCTGGAGCCGTCAAACAGGCTCAACGTATCCGGCAAGTAGAGCAGCTCGTTCCCGGCCCAGCTCAGGCTGAACAGGTTTGCGCCGCAGGACGGGGCAATCCGGGCCTCGATCACGTCCGGCGCATCGACACGCAGCACAACCACCTCTTTCATTATTTTGGGATCTTTCTCGACCCAGGCGCGCGCCCCCCCGGAACTATCCCCGGAGCTTTCACCGCCACGGACGCAGGCCGCGCTTAATACCAGACCGGAAGCCAATGAGACGCATAAACCAGCATTCAGCCATCGAAACATCCCCGCCTCCTGAACGATTATCACTTGTAAAATGCCAGTTAAACCAAAAGACAGCCGGATCAGTCCGTCCAAGAATCAATATTTCCGCCGCCCGGGTCTGCGTTTGCCATTTATGAGCACACTGAAGGATTTTAACATTCAGGGCCGGGGACTGGTCAAGTGAATTCAGCCTCGCGGGCGGTGGATTATGTTTGAAACCGGCAAGGAAAAAGATTAGATTAATATCGTTTTGTCAGCTCATTTTACTGTCATCTTCCGGAGGCGGCAATGAAACTCGGAGTACACGCCTATGTCTGGACCAGCGAATGGAATGACTCGCAGCTTGAGCTGATTACGCGGGCAGCGGACCTCGGGCTGGACCTGATCGAAATACCGCTGATGCGCCTCGATCTCGTCAATCCGCAGACCATCCGCAGAGAATGTGAAAAGGCCGGGATCGCGGTCTGCACCTCGACAGTGCTCAACGGAAAGACTGATTTGACCGGCGACTCGCTTGAGGTTCGGAAAAGAGGCGTGTCGTACCTGAGAGACTGCGTGCGTGTCAGCGCCGAAATGGGGGCGCGCACGTTCAGCGGAGTGATTTATTCGGCGATCGGGAAAAAGAGCGACCGAAGACCTGGGATGACCGAGTGGAAAAACTCCGCCGCCGGTCTGGCCGAGGTCTGCCGTTATGCTCAGGATTTCGGGTTGACCGTGGGGATCGAGCCGGTCAACCGTTATGAGACATACCTGATAAACACCTGCGCCCAGGCGGTCGAGCTGGCCTCGATGGTGGGAGAGCCGAACCTGGGCATCCACCTGGACACATACCACATGAACATAGAGGAGAAGGACTTTTACCAGGCCACCCGTCTGGCCGGAGACCGTCTCTGCCACTACCATCTGTGCGAAAACGACCGCGGCATCCCCGGCACCGGGCTGGTGGACTGGGAGGGTATTTTCCGCGCCCTCGGAGAAATGGGCTACAGCGGCAACGCGGCCCTGGAAAGCTTTGTCGAGGTCTCGGACAACATGCGCGAGGCCACCTGCGTCTGGCGCGACCTGGCCCCCTCGGGCGATGAGCTGGTGCGTGAAGGCCTGAAATTCATCCGCGGGCTGAGCGCTGAATACCTTCAGCATTGAACAGACCCTCCGGGGGCGCCGAGACCTCGACTGTAAAAGGCAGGCGCTTCCGGACCTGCTCAATCCCTGCATGCAATTCAAGAAACTCCCGCGCTTGACACTTGACCGCAACTGGCATATCTGTATTCACAGATCGGTATAACACCTTGTCATATCTATGATATCACCTGAACTGAATCCACCCGCGGAACTGTTGCGCTCCTTTCTCCAAAGGAAGCCAGCGTCGGATAAGCCTGCGATTTGACCGGGTCACAATTCCTGACAAATAAGATCAGTTATACAAAGACCAGTTCCTGTGGCCCAAAGAATTCGTCAAAATATCGGCATTGATCAAGCGTGTTGAAAACTGCTTAAAACACAAACCCTGCCGGAAGCAGCGGTCATTCCTCTCCCACCTGTTAAGGAAGGACCGAGGAGGATTTTATCCAATAAACAACACGCCTATCAGCACATCCGGCCATCGCTTTGCTCAAAACATGAGGACCTGAACTGTAACTGGAATTAAATCAACCGGTCCAGACCGAATCA
>CAYYNT010000113.1:0-7519 GCA_964473155.1 uncultured Gemmatimonadales bacterium
AGCGCTCGGCGCGCAGCCATTCGGTCTCGGCCTGAAGCCAGTAGGCCTGAAGCTCTCGCCGCTCCTCGGGAGTGGCATCCGGTCCGGCGTAATAGTTGTAACCGTTGGTGGTGAGTTTGGCCGGGCGCCCATCCCGCCAGAGCCAGATCCAGCCGTATTCGTTCACCAGTTGGGCTGAACTGCTGTTCAGGAACGATCTGAAATCCGTGGGCCAGAGGTCCAGACGGCCCAGGTTGTAAGGCTCTTTCCGTATGTTCTGAACGAAATCATCATGATGGCTGTAAGCCTGGTATGGGTGCGGCTCATCCATCTCATCGAGCTGCATATGCTCGGCGGTCATGTATCCGGCATCCCAGATGCGGGTGGGGTCGAGCTTTTTCAGCTCCGGGATCAGACTGTTGCCGATATAATCGTCCCAGTTCTCGTTGATCGCGTCCCAGATCACTATGCTCGGGTGGCTGCCATCCGACCAGACCCAGTCCGTGTATTCGGTTCGCGTTTCCTCGTCCCAGCCATGGTTCTGCCAGTAAAGCCATTCGTTCTGTAGCATCAGGCCGCAGGAATCGGCGATATCGTACCAGAAATCCGGACAGGTCCCCACGCAGACCCGCATGGCGTTCCAGTCCAGCTTTTTGGGAATCTCGGCCATCAGCCGCCGCACCCACTCGCGGTCCCAGGGAAGGGCCCGGCACTGCGGGTCCTCGAAGAACCGGTGCAGGGTGATATTCGTCCCGCGCAGGATGGTTTCTTCGCCATTGAGCGTGAAATGCTTGCCCCGGCGTCCGAAATCACGCATCCCGAAAGTCTTCTCCACCCGGTCGCTGACCGTACCGGACCGGTCCTTCAGGGTGACTGTCACCGTGTACAGGAACGGGTCCTCCGGTGTCCAGGCATGTACAGCGCTGATCGGCATGTCCAGCGCCAGCCCGGTGATATTGTCCCGTTTCAGCCCGGCCGTGGTAATGAACGGACCGGCAACCTGTCTGCCGCTCGGCTTTTCTTTCACTACGGCCTCCACCAGGCAGGAGTCCCACATCTGGTCGCCGTAGCGTATCTGGGCCGGATAGAAATCGCGCAACCTGAGCTTGAGTGTGGCCTTTCTCGCAGCCAGATCAGGAAGGACCAGGGCGCGGTCCACCCGGAAAGAGCCGCTGAAAGTCACAAACACATCGTCCCAGATACCCGGCCAGTAGGTGATTTTCTCCTTATCCGTGCTGCCGGGAGCTTGTGAGGGCAGCCACTTTCTGTCGCCCACGCAGACAAGTATCTCGTTTTCCGCACCGGCGCGAAGGGCATCCCCGGCGGGGAACTCCACCGGGGTGTAGCAGGCCATCGACTCGCCCAGCTTACGGCCGTTAAGGTAGACTGTTGTCACGTACTTGCTCTTGAGCAGTGTCACCACAGCCTCGCGTCCGGACAGGGAAGCCGGTACGCTGAACTTGCGCCTGTACCAGTTGTAGCGCGGCTTGTAATCACCCCTGTAATAGCTTTCGTACTGCTCGATTTTCGGCTCAGCCAGAAAAATCAGGCCGGGAACCGGTATTCTACGATTAAATTTCGCGGGAGGGAATGCATTCTCACTTTGAGCGAACTCCCAGACCCCGTTCAGGTCTATCCGCGCGCGCGGACTTTCCGCAAACAGGGAAAACACACCGGTCAGACATAAGCACACGGACAGCAGAATCCTGTTCATCTTAGCCTCCTGCTGCGGACAGATGGCCCGGCTCAGTTGAACTCAATTACAGGCTGTAAAGATAGGTGAATTTCAGCACCAGCATGCGGTCCTGGACATCGTGAATCGCGTCGGCGTACGTGTAGCGGTTTTCGTTAAACACAAGGTAAATGTGGCTCTTGGGTTTGTAAATGTAATCGAGTACGAAATTCGTCCGCACCCGGTTGTCGGCGTCGTTCCACTGCACATAGCACTTGGCGAACAGGTCTGTGCTGAAAGAGTATGTCCAGCGGCCCATCAGGATATTGGCATCAAACGTTCCCTGGAACAGTTCCAGATGCTCGCGTGTATAGCCCAGGTCCATGAACAGACTGTTAGTTATCTTGATGGCGCTGCTCAATCCGATGCTTCGGGTGTCGCCGTCCAGTTCATCGCCCCAGCGCAGAGTCAGGCCGCCGGCCACGCGGCGTGAGCGGTAGGAATTGAAATTGAGATGATAATGGGTCCCGCTGTAATCGCCGGGCGCAATCGGTATGTTCTGAATGTAATCAACTGTTGGAAGATGATCGAGTTTGCGGTGCACTCCGAACTCGAAAGAATCCTCGCTGCGCATGGTCCAGAGGGTGTTGGCCCTGAATTCACGGGTCAGAAGAGTATTATGGTTATCTGTCAGATAGTCGTTGTCGCTGATCAGGGAGACGCTTTTCAGGTAATCGTTGTTGATCCATTTAGTGAAACTCAGGGTGGCATCCGTGCTGCGTATGTTCTCGCGCATGATGTAACTCATCTCGGGACGGAATAGGGTATCGACAAAGGAATAGTGCAGAGCGAAATCCACCCAGTCCTTGTTCATGATAAATCCGGCGTCCCCGGCCCAGTTCCGCGAGCTGACACCCGGCGCCAGGTTGAGCGCCAGCGTACCGTTGAGGCTGAACTCCGGCGAAAGGGCGAAAAAGAAATCCGATCCCACGGCCCGCGAATGTTTACCACCTGAGGATTGCTTGTTAAGAAACATCAAGCCGACATTGGAGTTGTTGAAAAGATCGCGCCGGACTTTCATCACCGTGAAATTTGTGGCGGGACTTTCCTGCCCGCCTTCCAGTTCTGCCGCCTTGCTCTCGAAATTGATCAGTCCCAGCGACCAGCCTCCGGCCCGTCCTGCTATTTTGGCCCCTCCGTACAAAGGCACACGCTGCTCGTTCACTATTCCTATCGTGCGAGATTCAAACAACTTGTACGCGCTCGAACTGCTCACTCCAACCAGAGTGCCGCCGCTCTGGCCGGTCGAACCGAACTGGAAAATACCGGCGCTCTGAAGGAAAAAATCGCGTTTCTCCGGCAGGCTGACGTTGAAACGCGTGACATTGACCACGGCTTCCTCGGCCTCGGCCTGGGCGAAGTCGGTGTTCCAGGTGAAATCGGCAGTGAATTGCGGGGTAACGTGGTAGCGCACATCCAGTCCGCCCTCAAACTGCGAGTCGAAATTACGTGGATCGTAGACCCAGGTTTTCCCGGTGGTAAGATAAGGCTCCAGTTCAAGGTTCAGTCCGGATCTGGGTGTGCGGATACCGCGCAGAGTGGCGAACAGCGAGCCTTTGAACTTTCCGTTATGCCCCAGCCCCCTCGGTATGGGCGCCAGATAGGTGACTTCCTTGCTATGCTTGATCTCGCGCGTGATATTAAGCCCCCAGTCCACATTATCGCCATGCAGGTACTTGAGCGACTTGAACGGGATCGACATCTCGACGTTCCAGCCCTCGCTGTCGGTCGTGGTCTTACAATACCAGACGCAGTCCCAGCTTTTGTTTATATGGTCGCCCTCATCGCTGATAATCGCGTCCACCATCGCACCGAACGGATTGGTCCCGAAAGCGTAGGAATTGCGGCGGTCGTGGAAAGTGTCGATCAGCAGTTCCAGGGCATCATCGCTCAGGAAGCTCCCGTCGCGCCTCTTGACCGTGGCGTATATGCGCGAGGGGTCGGTCTCGCGGCAGCGCACCCCGAAATACAGGTTCCTTTCATCCTGAAGCACCCGAATTTCGGTTATCTGGCTGGAAGGCTCCCGGTCTAGAGGCTCCTGCTGGAAAAAACGCCCAATCCAGGGACGCGCCCCAGCCCAGGCCGGATCATCCAGACTGCCATCCACCTTCACCGGCTGGTCAGTCCAGGAAATCAGCACCTCGATATCCGGCCCCTGCGGCTGGGATTCCACGGTGGTCTGAGCATGTAGTATCCCGTTGCCGCATAACATGGCGGCCAACAGAGCATTCAGGGCTGCGCGCAAAGCTTTCTTCGACCGGAACAAAGTCTTCTCCTTATTCTGACTGTCATCTTATCTGCGTCACACCCTTAACATTTATTTATCCATCCGGCGCAACGGCGGTCCAAAATGCGTTAATTCTTACAGTTTGGTAAAGATTTGTCAAGGAAGGTAATTTGATGCCTGTCGCTAAATTTGATTGACCGGCAGGTTGATACTTGGGCAGTCGGACTATTATAATTGCTTAACATATTTGCTCTGTTTCAATCACTCGTCAACCTCCGGACAGGAGTAGGCAAAGTGTATATCATAGACCGGCGGACATTTATCCGTCAGGCGCTGACCGGGGCCGGTGCGATGACCATGCTTCACAGCCCCTTTTCCGAGGCGGCCGAGACCGCTGTCAAAGGTTCTTTCTCCGCCACCGACCGGGTCAGCCTCGGCCGGACCGGTGTCACCGCCAGCCGTCTGGCTATCGGTTCGGGCACGCATGGAGTGGAAAAAGCCTCCAACCAGACCCGCATGGGACTGCCAAAATTCCTCGAAATCGTGAATCACGCCCGCGAACGCGGGGTGAATTTCTGGGACATGGCCGACCAGTACGGCAGCCATCCGTTTTTCGCAGCGGCGCTCAAGGAAGTCCCCCGTTCCGAGGTGGTGATACTTACAAAATCCACCACCCGTGACGCCGCGGGCATGGAAAAAGACATCGAGCGATTCCTGAAAGAGCTGGGCACGGACCATCTGGACATTCTCCTCCTGCACTGCCTGACCGATCCGGCATGGACCGGTAAGATGCAGGATACCATGGAGGTCATGAGCCGGGCTAAACAGAAAGGGACCATACGCACTTTCGGCGTTTCCTGTCATGATCTGGGCGCGCTCAAGGCCGCCGTGGAGTCACCCTGGACCGAGGTTATTCTGGCCCGCCTGAACCATGCCGGCGTGGCCATGGATGCCGAGCCGCCGGTAGTGGCCCCGCTGCTGAAAAAAGCCCATGACAGCGGCAAGGCGGTGATCGCGATGAAAATAGCCGGGGCAGGAAGACTGCGTGACCAGATAGACCAGTCGTTGCACTACGTGCTCGGACGAGGCTGCGTGGATGCTTTCACAATGGGCTTCGAGTCGGCGCAGGAACTGGATCAGGTTTTCGACAAAGTGGCCGCCGTTCGAGCCTGAAAAAGATCAAACCGGGGGCGGCACGACCGTTATTACGGATTAAAATATGGGATTAATACATAGAATGGCAACTTGTTATTAAAGTTGAAGTTAGACGCTTCTTAAGGAGCAGAGATGGAACAGCCGTTACTGGGATTCTTTCAGCAATATCACCCGATAACTCAGGCCCTTATAGCCACACTTTTCACTTTTCTGGTCACCGCCATGGGAGCGTCTCTGGTGTTTTTCGCCCGCGGCTACAGCCAGAAAGTCATGGACGGGATGCTGGGCCTTGCCGCGGGAGTGATGATCGCGGCCAGCTACTGGTCGCTTCTGGCCCCGGCAATCGAAATGTCGGAAGGGGACTGGAAACCCGCGGCTATTGGATTCCTGGCGGGGGGGCTTTTCCTGTACCTTATCGATAAGATATTGCCGCACCTTCATATCGGCTTCCGGACCGATGAGGCCGAGGGCATCCATACGAGCTGGCGGCGCAGCGTGCTCCTGGTGCTCGCAATTACATTGCACAACATCCCGGAGGGCCTGGCTGTCGGCGTGGCTATCGGGGCGGCCGCCAACCCGGAGCTGCTGGGAATTGCCGGGGCCTCGCGCGAGATGCTGCTCGGAGCGATAGGACTGGCAATAGGAATCGGACTGCAGAATTTCCCCGAGGGGCTGGCAGTATCGATGCCGCTGCGGCGGGAGGGAATGTCCCGTTTCAAGGCCTTCCTGTACGGGGCTTCATCGGGCGTGGTCGAGCCGATAGCCGGGGTGCTGGGGGCCTGGTTCGTGCTGTCCGTAAGCGCCCTGCTGCCCTACGCGCTGGCTTTCGCCGCCGGCGCCATGATTTTCGTGGTGGTGGAGGAGCTTATCCCCGAAAGCCAGCACGCGGGCAACACGGATTTCGCCACTCTGGGCGCTATGTTCGGCTTTACGATAATGATGACCCTGGACGTGGCCCTGGGCTGAAACCGCACTCAGGGTGCGGATGTTATTCCCGGATCGTCATGTCCCAACCGCCGGGTCGAGAACACGGTCAGGCTGGAGGCTGGCAGCAGGCTTTTGAAAGCGCCGCCGCCTGCCTTCACCTGGACCGAATCCTGCGGCTCGACCCGCAAGGACGGATTATCCTTCCCCTCCGGAAGCGCCCGGTAAATATACAGTACGGCGTCCTCGCTCAACCCGTCAAGCTGGAAGGCGGCCTGCCTGTCCAGGCTGTTGTCATTAAGCACGGCCAGGGTAATGGCGTTGTCCTGAGCACGAAGGGCCGCGGCGGTCACCCGCTGGAAACCGCTTGGGTCTGCCCCGCCTGTCACACGCGCAGCCAGGACATCCGAGCCTTTGGCGACAAACCGGCTGAGCAGCCCGTAAACAAAATAGCTGTTCGGGAAAGGCGTGTACCCGGCGAGCAGACGGCGGTTCTCGCGGTCCCAGGTCTCGACCATCTGCCAGGCCCCGTCCAGGTCGCCCCGGTTCACGAAACTCCAGCGGTTGACGCCATCCACTCCCACATTGATCGCGCGCAGGGCCAGTGCTGCGTCCTTTAGCGCGGCGGGCCAGGTTGCCGGCCCGCTGTCAGTTCCGCCCCATCCGTAGTACATGCTGCCAAGCTCGCTCAGGAAAAACGGCTTGCCGCGCTCGTGCGCCCAGCCAGCCCATTCGGCCAGACGGTTCTCGACAAGCGAGAGCGGCAGGTCGGGGCGGCCGGGCAGGGTGTCGGCCCAGTCGAACCGGCTGTAATAGCTGTGGATGTCATAAGCGCCGATATACTGGTCGAAATCGATCTTCTCCGGCTCCAGGGCCGGAGTATCGGTCCAGTCCGGGCCGGAGAGCGGGATACTTATCCCGGCGCTGTCCAGCGCTGCTCTGACAGCGGCCAGCCCTGGCGTAAAAGGCGCGCTCTCATTCGGCGGCATCTGCCACCAGGACCAGTCCCAGCCCGGCTCGTTGCTGATCGAAAGCCACTTGATACAAGTGTAGCCGCGCTCGGCTGTCAGGTATTTGACCAGCGCGGCATAGCCATTGGCGAAATCCTCCAGCGAATACGGAGCGCTGTGCACGCGTTTGACCGGGTCGCCGCGGAACTCAGGGTAGGCGTTCCAGTCGGCGTTCACCCACATCTGCTGAAGGAACACATCCGCGCCGCGGCTCTGGCACCAGTCGAGGATGCGGCAGAGCGCCTGCATCTCGCGGCTGTCCCAGGTGAACACCCCTTGTTCCGGCTCGTACATGCGGGCCTCCAGCTCAACGCGGATGAAATCCAGGCCCAGCCAGTCGGCGTGACGGCAGAGAGCTTCCCAGGCGGCGCCATCCGCCGGATCGGGATTGGCGCCCCAGGCGCTCCCCCCGTGGCTGCGCTGGCCGTCGAACGGAATAGAATCCTCGATCGCATGCCACGACGCCCCCAGGCCACCGGCCATGCGGTGCAG
>CAYYNT010000114.1:0-7457 GCA_964473155.1 uncultured Gemmatimonadales bacterium
CTATTTCCAGCAACATGTATCTGTCTGTTCTTGACTTTCAAGACAGTCGCTACATTTCAGACAATCAGCCATCGCTTTATCTCAAGCCGGTGCATTCATTTTCTCCGGAGGCCCTCATGCCCGAGCGCTGCGCCTGGCCCACGGATGACCCCCTGATGCTGGAATACCACGACCGCGAATGGGGTGTGCCGGTGCACGATGACCACGCGCAGTTCGAGTTCCTGGTCCTGGAGTCGGCGCAGGCGGGCCTGAGCTGGCGCACGATCCTTTACCGGCGCGAGGGCTACCGTCGCGCGTTCGCCGGTTTCGACCCCCAGGCCGTGGCCTGTTTCGATGACCAGGATATCGCCCGCCTTCTGGCCGACCCAGGCATAATCCGCAACCGGCTCAAGGTGCTCTCCGCGATAAGCAACGCTAAGGTTTTCCTCAAAATACAAGCAGAGTTCGGCAGTTTCGACCGCTATATCTGGTCTTTCGTGGATAACAAGCCGATTGTGAACGCCTGGACCGAACTGAGCCAGATACCAGCCACCAGCCCTGAATCGGATGCCCTGAGCCGGGACCTGATAAAACGCGGGTTCAAGTTCATGGGCTCGACTATTGTCTACGCCCACATGCAGGCCACCGGCATGGTGAACGACCACACGATGAACTGCTTCCGGTATAAAGAGTTGACCGGCAGGGATTGAATTTATGGACAATCTCCTCGACTCCTTCTCCGCAATCGCAAAACGCTACCTTGCGGGACTGGAAAGCCGCAAGGCGTTTCCCTCCCCGGAAAGCCTGACTGCTTTGTCTGAACTTGACACTCCCCTGCCCGAACACCCCCGCGCCCCGTTGGAAACCCTGGCCCTGCTTGACAGAATCGGCTCCCCGGCCACCGTGGCCAGCGCCGGGAGCCGCTATTTCGGGTTCGTGATCGGCGGGGCGGCCCCCGCCCCCCTGGCCGCCAACCTTCTGGCCGGGATATGGGACCAGAACGCCGGTCTCGAGGCCACCTCGCCGGTGAGCGCATTCCTCGAAACTGTCTGCCGCAAATGGCTGCTGGAGCTTTTCGGCTTTCCGCCTGAAACCGGGGCCGGTTTTGTGAGCGGGGCGACGATGGCTAATTTCACTTGCCTGGCCGCGGCCCGCCACGCCCTGCTAAGCCGCGCGGGTTGGGATGTCGAGAATGACGGCCTTTTCGGGGCGCCGCCGGTGAAAGTGATCGTCGGGCAGGAGGTGCATGTCTCAGTGCTTAAGGCGCTGAATCTTCTGGGATTCGGCCGGGAACGCGTGACTCGCGTCCCGGTGGACAGCCAGGGGCGGATGAAAGCCTCTACCTTGACCCTGTACGCGGACGAGTTGACCCTGATCTGCACCCAGGCGGGCAATGTCAACACCGGGGCTTTCGATCCGCTGGATGAAATCTGCAATCTTACGCACTCTTCCGAAGCCTGGGTGCACGTGGACGGTGCGTTCGGACTCTGGGCGGTTGTCTCGCCGCGTTACGCTCACCTGACCACCGGTGTCGAAAGAGCCGACTCCTGGGCCACGGATGCCCACAAATGGCTCAACACTCCCTACGACAGCGGCCTGGCTTTTGTCCGGGACAGCCGTCATCTCGAGGCGGCCATGTCCGCCTCGGCGGCCTACCTGGCCTCAGCCGGAAAGCGCGAACCGTTCCATTACACCCCCGAGCTTTCCCGGCGCGCGCGCGGCGTGGAGGTCTGGGCCGCGCTTCACTCGCTGGGCCGCCAGGGCCTGGCGCGCCTCGTGGATTTGTGCTGCGCCAACGCCCGTCTTTTCGCCAGCCGTCTTGAAGACGCCGGGTTCAGGGTGCTCAACGAGGTGGTCCTGAACCAGGTGCTGGTGTCGTTCGGTGATCCTGAAACCACGCAAAGGATCATCCGGCGGGTGCAGGAGGACGGTACCTGCTGGTGCGGCGGGACTGAATGGCAGGGACAGTGTGCCATGCGGATCAGCGTTTCATCCTGGAAGACCACGGAGAAAGACATCGAAACCAGCGCCGCTGCAATCATCCGGATCGCCGGGGAAGAATCCCGGCGCTGACATCGGTCTATCCTCAAAGAACAATCGACCTGCCCTTTCCCGCTCCTTGGACAAAAAGAAAAACCCGGAAGCTTTCCAGCTCCCGGGTTATCGGACAATCTGCGGACCGTCCGAAAAACTTACATCCGTTCTTACTTCTTCTTGCCCGGCTTCTTGGCGGCGGCGGCAGCCTTGGCGGCTTCCAGCTCGGCGTTGCAAGCCTGCACGGCGGCGGACAGATCGGCGGCCACGGCGGCGTTGTTGTAGACTTCCAGGACATTTCCACTGTCCATGGCGCTCTGCACGGCGGCAACCTTGCCTTCCATATCGGCGACCACCTGCGCGTACTTCGCGGCGGCTTCGGCGCCCAGAACCTTGGTGTTCTCTTCGACCAGCAGGGCCTTGAGAGCAGCGAGCTGCTCATTGGCCGAGGCCAGCACCTGATCGGCGGCCTGTTTGCCATTGGTCTCGACTGCAGCCTTGAGGGCTTCGATGTCGGTGTTGATCGAATCGGCCAACTGGGCGGCTTTCCCGTACTTCTTGCCCTCCATGAGGGTATTGAGCTCAGCCATTTTCTGGGTTACAATTTGATATTCCGACGGAGCGAAAGTCGAGGCTCCCTTACTCTCAGACTCAGACAGCGCGTTCTGCAAGGCGGTTACTTTTTCGGTTGGCGGCTGAGCACATCCGGAAAGCAGGACCACAACGGCGATTGAGAGAGCGGAGATAACCCCGAATAGATAGCCTTTGGCATGCATAGCCAGACTCCTTTTGTTAAGGTTCAACAGCGGTCCGCAGAGGTGACGGAACAATATACAGCATATTGTCAAAATAATCCAATGAAACCTGCTGATAACGCAGATTTCCGGAGCGGAACGCCATTTTACCGGCTATTTTTTGTCAAGAGAAAATATTTATCATCTGGCGGTTTAGTTTGCTTCACGGCAAACGGAGGGCTTTTCTATTCCTCTAAAAGTCTTGTTTTCTGCCCTCAATGCCTGTGCACATCACTCGAAACTTTCAGCCTGGAACGACTCCGCGAAAGGATACGCGCGTGTCCAGGCCGCACCTATCTTACCTGACAGTTCATCCCAGGTCCCGCGGTTGAGCCGTAACACTCTTTCATCAAAACCATATCCCCTGAGTTCCAGATTGCGTTCGTGCTGAGAGCGGTGAGCTTTCAAAAGTCCGCTTTTCCATTCCGAGGCCTCGATATCGAAAGGCACGGCCAGGTGCTCGGTTATCCGAAGTGTCTTGGCGTCTCTGTTGTAAAGCCCGAGCAGGGGGCGCCCCCGCCGGACCGCCAGATGGGCCGCCGCCCGTCGAAAAAAACGGTACACATTGACATGCGCCGCGTTGGTGTCCTCTCCATGGGGCATTATCACTATATCCGGATCATAACTGGACAAGGCCTCCGCGATGGTGAGCGCGTTGGTTTCGGAGGCTGTCAGATTCCCCCGCTCATCCTCCTCCACGGAAAGGAATTCTGGCGGACCGGCCACGAACGCTCCCAGACGGAGACTCTCAATCTGTTCAGCCCGCCTTATTCCGCACTTGTACAGGGGCATTTCGCCCTTGTCAAGCTCAAGTCCGCTTTTCCGGGCATGATCGAGAGCGAAATGGTCAGTCACGCCGCCATGTGATGAACAGACTATCAGGCAGCGCACCGAACACCCGTTTCCGGCAAAATGTCGCAACGTCACAGCCACGGAATCGGGATCATCCATGTGCGGGGCCAGGACCAGAACGTCCCCTCCCTCCGGAGCGGGAATAAACCTTTCCCCGGCCTCGGGCAATCCAAGAATCAGAGGCGCTTTTTCCACTCCACGGGTAGTCAGATCGTTGATAAAGGACCGCATATTCATCCAGACACCACCTTGCATGTTACTTGAATATATAATCTCAATATAATTTAATACAACAAGTTGTATCTGTCCGCCTCATCCAGCATCGCAAGATAATTCTCGACCGGCGTTTCCGGCATGATCGCGTTCGAGGCCCCGAAAATGTGGCCTATTCCACCGGTTTCTTCCAGGTTTTCGCGCGTGGCCCGGCGGATGTCCTCCGGTCCACCGGTCAGAATCACTCCCCCGCAATCTATGTTACCGAAAAGAGTCAGGCGCGGGAAACGTTTTCTCAGTTCGGCCAGCCTCATACCCGCGCCATAATCGATTTCCCCGGCGGCATGCACTCCGGAACGCCCCCACAGAGAGCCGGCGACCGGCCAGGTGACCCCATCCGTGCGGAACACATATTTTATTCCGACTTCGCCGCATTTTGCGGCCAGGCGCTGAAGACGCGGCAGGACCAGCCGGTCGAACGTTTCCGGACTGAAAACCGGTCCGCTGTTGAGGCAGAAATCACCGCCCGCATACGCTACGTCCACGCCCAACGAGGCCGCCAGCTCGATATCGGCCAATCCCTGGAGTGTCTGGCGCTCCAGTTCCGCGGCCACGAGTTCCGGGGCAATCTGTATCGCCATCAGCCAGGCCGCCTCATACATCGGTATGCCAATTCCGCCGACTGTCGCCGCCACGGCGCGCTCCGGCCCGACCAGCTCGCGAAACCTTCTCTGGACATCCATGCGCTTCGGGTCCA
The DNA here is from genome assembly GCA_964473155.1 of uncultured Gemmatimonadales bacterium. Classification (GTDB taxonomy): domain Bacteria; phylum Gemmatimonadota; class Glassbacteria; order GWA2-58-10; family GWA2-58-10; genus JAJFUG01. The sequence goes on from CAYYNT010000114.1 coordinate 4,630, forward strand.
GGTCAGGTCCGTTCCAGGCGCGCTCCTCCTGCTCCAGATGCGTGATCAGACGGTCAACATCCCCACCCGCCAGCCAGCCATCCACCGGGTGCCAGTCCTGGCTCTCCGGACTGTAGCGCCATATCTCCCAGGGGTCAACTCGCTTGAGGTCGCCGAAGAAAAAAGTGTTTTCATCCAGACGGTCCAAGGCGCGCCGGTTGTCACGCCAGGGGACGCGAGCCATGTCATAATCCATCTCACGGTAGAAATCGGCCACATCCCGCAGCATCCGGTCTTCGAACTCTGCTGCGGCATCTGCGCTCTCCCAGCGCATCCTCACATCCATAAATCGCAATCCCGCTCCGCCAACTAACACCTCACGCCCAAGCGCCTCCGAGGCGACGTTAGAATATATCGTCTGGTCGAATCGCGGGACACGGTCCACCCGTCCGTGTCCGAACGCCGCCCTTATTCTTTCCCTGCCGTTCATTTGTTCTCCTGTCTTTTCATTCTTTCCTGACAGCTTGTCTTTCCTGCTGAATAAGATATATTGTGCTCAAGCCATGACAGGTTACCGAAACGAGCATTGCAGCATGAGCGATTCATGACTCGCACTGCGGGTGGACAACCTGCCTGAGCCGGAAGGGGAACGAACCGGAATGAGACAGTTCGACTTGAACAAGCTTCCCGGCGCGTACCGCCGCTGGCCGGTTCTGGCCGGCGTGGCCGCCGGATTCTGGATACTCTTTATAATCTATCTTGGCCGTTCGGCTTACTATTTTTTCCGGCATGACAGCTATCTGGCCGGACTGAGCCTGGTCTGGAGCATTCTCTGCCTAGGTCTGGGCCAGATTCTCCACGCCTGGGCCAGAAACAGGCCCGCCGATTGAACGGTGCTCAGTTCCCGCCGATCACGAGCATCACGCGGTGCAGGTGGTTGCGGTGAAGCTGAAAAGCCTGCCTCAGCAGTTCCTTCCCGTAGCGATGATCCGGCTGCCAGAAAAAGCTGTAGGATTCGTTTTTCAGGGCCAGCTCGATTCGGCTGCCCGCCGGGCAGGACCGGCTGATAAGAAGACTTGAGGTGTGGTCCTGCGAGCTTGTCCACTCACGCTCTTTCGCCTGGGCGATATCTCCCGCGACCGTAACACCCTCGCCGCAACTTAGAACTTTTGTGCGATGCCAGGTGTTCTTGTCCAGAGGATCGAGGCCCTGGGGCGTCCTGACCCATATGGTCACCTCCTCGCCCGGTTCGGCGACACCGTCGCCGTCGCCCCGGCCCTCCTCCACTGCCGCCTCATAGGCCGAGCCGCCGCCCTGGTTTCCGCGCTGACGGAAAACAGGCAGGCTGAGCTTGCGTCCATCGAAAACGATGAGCGAATCCGGCTCTGTCAGCGGGGTCGGCAGCACCCGGACATCGATCCGGTAATCCTGTCCATACCAGCCCTTCCAGGTGACATGCAGGTTCAGACGGCAATGCGCAAGGTCGCCGCTGCCGGAGACGAATCTCTGGCTGAACCGCCCGCTCAGATCGATCACCTCTCCCGGAGCCATTGAATCGACCACCACCTCCCCGCCCTCAAGACTGACTGTCGGATACTCGCTGGAAAGAGAGAAGCGCAGATCCCGCACTGTCATGTCACAGGTGTTCAGGAAGCGGAGCGGAAGGTGCGTAACCTGGTCCGGAAACACAACCGGCTCCTCATCCAGACCAAAGGGCAGAAGCATGGGAGCGCGAGCCTCCTGGCCGTTCAGCACCGCGATATCGTGACCTGAGCCGTCCAGAGTGAAAGCAAGACTCCCGCGCTCGCTTGAACGCAGGTCGTAATACTTTACGCTGCCGTCGCGATGGCTGTAATCCATGACCCGGTAGAGCTTGCCGTTGCCATAGGCCTCCGGCGTGGTGATCAGGATTGCCTTTCCCTCCACCGGGGGACCATCCGGCGCCCAGGCCCGTGTGAACACCCGCATGTATCCATGCTGGACGCCGCGCAGACAGACATAGGCCGGCTTTTTTCCGTTAACCTGCACTTGATATCCCCAGACAGAAAAATGCGGCCAGGCGTTGTCGTGGTCGAAACTTACGGGGATATCCGCCAGAAGGTTGTCACTGAAAGCCTGCATGTGGAAATCAAGGGTTTCAGCCAGGCCATTGACCCAGTGACGGTGGTATTCCTCCTGGCGGAAACTGTAATCGATTTCAGGGGTGCGGGAATATACATCGTTCAACTCCATGTGGTACTGGCTGATATAGTCCCCGCTGGCCCGGATCAGACGGATTTTCTGGCTGCCGTTGTTCCTGATATGGTCTTTAAGAAAATACAAAACGCGAGCCTCCGGCGGCCCGACCCAGAACTCGTGGCCCGGGTTGTAGCTGCTGGCGCTGCCGATTATATCCGGATATCTTCCAGCCAGATACAGCGACATGAACCCGCCCATGGACAGCCCGCAGGTGGCGCGGTGCTGACGGTCGGAGATGGTGCGGAAAGTGCTGTCGATATGCGCCGCCAGTTCAAGGAAATATGGCCCGAAATCCATCTCGCCCGACTGGGATTGGATATCGTAAGGGCTTCCGCTGTAGAAGGATGAGTAGTTCTTCTCTACGTATCCATCCCATCGCACGGCGATAATATCATGTTTTTTTACATAGTCGATCATGTCCGGCAGAGAAACCTGCTGGCTGGCATCGCCGTACGGCTCACCGCAGTATCGCGAACTGTGGCCGTGGAAATAGTAGACCACCGGATAGCGCTTGCCGCTGGTTTCATAGTCCGAGGGCAGGATTATCCGGTAGTGACGCCACTGCTTGAAGGTTTCGCTCCAGTGAGTGCAGTCCTGGAAATCGGCGGAGG
>CAYYNT010000115.1:0-7443 GCA_964473155.1 uncultured Gemmatimonadales bacterium
ACTATTTCCAGCAACATGTATCTGTCTGTTCTTGACTTTCAAGACAGTCGCTACTTTTTAAAACCACAATCCCGTGAAAATGGTCGGGCATTATGACATATTCATCCAGTTCAACATTCGTTCTCAGTGCCGCTGTCCTAAGCCATTCTTCTTTAACTATTTCGCCACGGATATTAATCGTCATTACACCATCTGAAGATATATCCCCGAAAAGGCGCTCTTTCGACCGGGTGCATATCGTGACAAGGTATGCGCCCGGATTCGTATAATCATATCCATTCAAACGAATAATTTTCCGTTGCCGAATCATATCTCACTTATCACTCTGATTGCTTCCCGCACGGTGCACCGTGCCCCTGTGATAAAAACTACTCTCTCCTTCACTCCCACGGTTTGAGCAGCACCTCGATCGCCGGGCGGAAATGACAGGCCATGCGCATGAACCCCAGGTCGTTCGGGTGCACCCCGTCCACCGTGGATTCCCCGTCATCCCCAAGCATGCCCTCGCCGCGCAGAAGGTAAACCGCGCGGTCCCCGCCTTTCACCAGCTCGTTGAACGCCCGGCCCAGGGAATCATTGGCCGCGGACTGATGGGAACGCGGGTCCTCGACCAGCAGGATCGGCGTATTCGGGCGTTTCTTACGCAGTATCTTCACGAACGGCACGGTCAGTTTGCCGACCTCATCTCCCACGTTGGGGATACAGTCTATCACATACACGGCCGGGTCCAGCTCGGCCATCAGCTCGGCCACCTCCGGCTCCAGCCTGCCGTTGCCCGAGAATCCCAGGTTAATCACCTGACGGTTGAGCATGCGTCCCAGTATCTGCACGTGCGCCATGCCGGGACGCGAGGCGCAGCCGCCCTGGGTGATCGAGGTGCCGTAAATCACCACCGGCTTGCCCGGAGGGGGCGGCAGGCTGTACAGCGCGGCCCCGGACGGCAAGCCTATTTCGAGCTTTGTCACCTGGTGGTAGAGCGGCAGGTTCAGGATACAGTCGCGCATCTCGTGATTCCTGTTGTACTTTCCGATACGCCGCACCGTGCGGCCTGTGTCCGGACGGGCGGTCCAATCATACACCCAGCGTCCCTCCCGCCACACGTACAGATCAAGGCCGCTCACCCCTGTCGGCGCGAAATGCGGCATCCCCTCTCCTCCGTCCCAGGAGACCAGGATACTGTCGGCATCCGTGCGGAACCGCACCAGAAGGCCCGCGCTGTGGCGGGACAGGTCCCAGACATCCTGGCGCACCTTGCCCCTTGCCCGCGCCGGAAAACGGTCGTAGAAGCTTTCCGTGTCGGTCCAGCCCTTACCCTCCACTCCTATCACCGAGGCCTCGTACCACAGCGTCCCGGTATTGTCACGGCGGGCTTTGGACGGGTCAACCTTCCCGGCTTCCTGGCCATTGGCCGCCACGCCGGTCAGGAGTATCGCCGCGGCGATCCAGGCCCAGGCGATTCTTCCGCTGAAAATACGCATCTTTCTCTCCCGAGGTTCTCGATGAAAAGCCATGACCGCAATACTCAAACGGACCGGTTCACTTGCCGTAATCCACCTCACGCATGGCCTTGACCTGCATCTCTGTCTTGCCCACGCCGTTGGTCATCCGGATGTCGCCGTAGCGCTGAAGGACCGCCGGGTGTAACTCGGTCAGGTATTTGAACAATGCCGGATTGCGCGACAGTAAAACCATTGCCTTTTCGTTGTCCGTTCCGTTGATCGTGTTCCACCACTTGCTGTTCGACAGAGGCTCTTTCGAGAAATCTATCTCGGCCATGATCACCGTGTTCTTCTTGCCCACGGCCTCGGCCACCACCTTGCCGTTGAAATCGATAATGCCGTTGCCATCCGATCCGGTGATCACCGGGGCCAGGTAGATGAAATTGTCCCGCGCCCGGGTGACATAGCGAGCCGCGGTGGCCAGGCTCTTACCCATCTCGTTCTCGTGGCCCATGGTCGGGTGGAACAATATATCAACGCCCTGCAATGCATAAATTGTGGTTATCTCGGGGAAGATTATTTCCCAGCAGGTGGCCACCGCTATGCGGCCGAAATCGGTGTCAAAGGTCTGATAACTGTCGCCCGGCGTCACCCCCCAGGTCTCCATGATCGGCAGGTGGGTCTTGCGGTGCTTGCCGATTATCTCACCCTGACGGTTAAATATCACAGTGCAGTTATAGATTTTTTCTGCTTCTTTTTCATAGATCGGGGCGAGGATATACATTTCATGTTTCTTCGCTATGGCGGCGATGCGCTCGGTCAGGGGACCGGGAACCGGTTCGGCCAGCGCGTTGAATATTAATTCACCGCTGACGGGGTCTCTGGTCTCCATGTACAAGCCGTAGGCCCCGATGCCCTGCATGTCCTCGGGTCCGCAGACAATGTCCGCGCCCATTTCGCCAGCCTGTTCGAACAGGGCCAGCTCGCGGTCAAGGTGAGCCTGACTTTTAGGTCTGACTTTGTTGTAATCGAAATTCTTCAGGAATGCGTCCTCCCGGTCGGCGCCCTCCACCTGTATCACGGCGACCTTGGCCTTGCCCCGCGCCGGCAGGCTGGAAGCGGCGTCGAGCTGCACGGCTGCGGCCATCAGTATTAATCCAAGAATCTGAACCATGCGCATAAATCCGCCTTTCATACCAATAACAGTGGTCTGTTCTCCATTACTCCGGAGCGGAAATTTTATCGGGTAATAAATTGCTGTAGCACTCAGAGTAGTTTAAACACCAGGCGGCAGAAAGGCAACCCTTCCAGCAGTGTACTTTCGATGTATCGGGTAATAACTCCTTTCTGCTTAAATAGCGTTAGACTTGTTATAGTAAGAATAATAAACCAATTAGTGCGCGGACAGATACAAATACCTTTCCCGGCGGAAGGTTTTAGATTATTTTATTTTTTATACTTAAAGGTTCTATTTTAGCAAGATATAAGCACGGACCAAGGCTCAAGCTCACCCTGAGAGGACCTCAAGAATGAAACCGAAAGTGGTGCTCCCCATTTTGAAAAAATTCCAGGCGCATCTTCTGCCGGACTGGATCATAGAGGATCTCTCCGGGCATATGGACCTGAAGCTGGTTTGGGATCCGGACACGCTGCCCGCCGAAGAATACGATAACCTGCTGAATGATTGTGATGCCCTGATCAGCACGTGGGAAATACCGGCACTCAACCCGAGGGCGCTTGCCAAAGCCTCCGGATTGAAAATTATAGCCCATGCCGGCGGCCAGGTGCGCTTCTTCCTGCCGGAATCCATTTTTGACCTTCGGCCCGACATGCTCATCTGCAACGCATCGAATGTGATGGCCCGCCCGGTGGCGGAACACACCCTGCTGATGTCAATCGCCCTCCTGCGAAATCTCTGTTTCATATCACGCTGGGCGGCGGAGCATGACCAGTGGGAAAACTATCCGCCGGAGAAAAATGTCAGCCTGCTGAACAAAAAAGTCGGAGTGGTGGGCCTGGGACAGATCGCGAATGAGTTTATCGAACTGGCGCGGCCTTTCAAGGTGGAGTTCCAGGTGTTCAGCCGTCATCTCGGAGATTTCGACGCCGAGGCGCGCGGCCTGAAAAAAAGGTCACTCGAACAGATTTTCTCCGACTGCGATGTGATAACGATCAGTGCGGCCAACACTCCGGAAAACCGTCATATGATCAACCACGACCTTCTGCGTATGATTAAACCCGGCGCCGTGCTGGTGAACAATGCCCGCGGAGCGTTGATAGACGAGAAGGCGCTGATCGAGGAACTTAAAACCGGACGTTTCTGCGCGGCCCTGGATGTAACCGATCCCGAACCGCCGGCCATGGACAGCCCCCTGCGAAGCCTGCCCAATGTATTTCTGACACCGCACTCCGCCGGTCCGACACCGGACCAGTGGCCCTGGATGGTCAAGGAAGCGGCTGACATAATACGGGCATATTTCCGCAACCTGCCGGTCTGGAACATAATCGACCGGAAACGTTACCGCTACATGGCCTGAGCCGCTGACGGAAACAGCCGTGGCGGCTCAACCGCTTTTTTAGTCCCGTCCATATAATTTTTTATGTGGCAATACAATTGGATTATTTTTTTCTTGACAAATCAGCCAAAAACTTCGACTCTTATAACTCATAACTTTCGCTATTCTATGGTTCGAATCTCAATACATTACAATTGCTTCCAAGTGGAAGCAATCAACGGGTAAGGAGTTTAATAATATGACCAAGGCCGATATCATTCAGAACATCGCCGACAAAAATGGCTTCACCGCCAAAGATGTAAAAATCGTGGTGGAGGAATTCATCGATGAGGTAAAGAACTGCCTCGTTAATGACCAGCACCTTGAAATCCGCGGTTTCGGCACGTTCAAGGTCAAAGCTCACAAGGCCAGGAAAGCGCGCAATCCTAAAACAAACCAGGAAGTGCTTGTGCCATCGCGCAAAAAGGCGTTTTTCAAAGTTTCACGCGAACTTAACGCCATGCTTAAATAATCCGCTCAAACAATAAAAACGCCGGACCACTTTCTCTCAAGCGGTCCGGCGTTTTTATTTCAGTCTGGAAAACCTATTTTCTTTCCATATCCCAGCGCTTTTTCGCAACGGTTTCCAGCAGGAGCTGGCGTCCCTCGACAATATCGTATCCCAGCGCCCAGATCATGACCCCGCCCAGACCCTGCACCCTGGCAAAATCGCACTTGATCGCGATCGATTCCGGGTTGTCGAAAGTGATCACGTGTTCGCGGGAGCGCTGGAGCATGTAGGGAACCAGCGAGACCGTGTCCCAGAAATAATCCCACCCGCCCTCGGCCCACATTCGGACAGCGTCGTTATAACCGATATAGCGCCCGCCATGGCAGGGTGCCCCGATCTGCGCGGCTTTCAGCTCGAAGCCGTAAAACGGAAGGCCAAGGAGCAGCTTTTCCGACGGGATCCCGAACTCTCTTATCAGTCGAAAAATATCCGTGTAGCAGGATTCTCCCTGACCGTTATATGTGGGGACCACCGAATAAAGCGGCGAGTTGTGCCCGGCCTCGCGGCTCCAGAGGCCGTGGAAATCGTAGGTCATGACATTGAACCAGTCGAGCGACTTGTTCAGGCACCGGAGATCGAACACGGAGTCCGAGTCCAGACGGCCGGTGTTGGCCATCGTGATAAGAAAAGGCTTGCCCCGTTTCACGGCCGCTGCGCGCAGTTCCTCGACCATGGCGGCATGGTCGGAGCGCTCTTTGGCGTTCTTCGGATACTCCCAGTCGAAATCCACCCCGTCGTACTCATTCTCTTCGCAGAAATCGAGCAGGTTGCGGATAAACAGCGCGCGCAGCGCCGGGCTTGCGGCCACGGGCGGAAATCCCTCCACCGACTTGCCGCCTCCCCCGCCTCCCAGGGAGACCAGCACTTTCCGTCCGGCCGCGTGCGCGGCCCGATTCAACTCGGGATACAGAAACTTATCTCCCACGTTCAGGCTGCCATCCGCGTTGAGTGTGACAAATGCATGGCAGATATGGGTCAGCACGCTGAAATCCAGTTTTTCCGCGGGCAACTTGTCCCGCACTCCAGCCGGGTAATAACCCAGGACCTTGGATTCAGCGGCAGGCAGGACCGACCAGGAACCAAGAAGGCAGACTGCTGATAATAACATTGCGTTTATCAACCGGTTGACATGTTTCGGCGGCATAATATCCCTCCATCGGTTGGCCCCCGTGGAATCAATTCTCGATTTCATCCGGTTCGTGGGGTGATTTGAGGTTGAAAACAGGCTGATGTAATAATAACCGCCTCAGCCAAACCAGCAAACAGATTTAAGCCGCGCCGATCCAGTTAATCCCCGGCCACGCCGTCATCATCAAAGGCATGTCTGAACCGGATAAGCCCGGCTGCAACGAAATATCTTGCATAAGACGGGAAAATGGAGAATTTTTGTTCTATTATGGAGAATCGCTTTTTTATAAGAATTATCAACCATTCACCGGAAAGCCGTGGACACAGCGGGAAAAATCCCGAATTCATTTGGACTTTTCTGTAAACACGCCATTATTCCTGAAAGAGGAGGGCAGCTCAATGAGACAGCGCAGATGCAGCCTATGGCTTACACTTATTACTGTCATCGCAATGGCGTTGCCTCTGAAGGCCGTGGAACTGCCGTCTGACAAGCCGGAGAACCTCGGCATGTCGAGCGGCCGTCTGGCCCGGATCGATTCGGTAATCGGTGGATACATCGCAGACGGCAGGGTCGCCGGGACTGTCAGCCTTGTAATGCGCCGCGGAAAAGTCGTTTATTTCAAGACACACGGCATGTTGGACAGGGAAAAGAACGTCCCGATGACCAGGGACGCCATATTCCGTATCTGTTCGATGAGCAAACCGATCACCAGCGTGGCGGTGATGATGCTGTACGAGGAGGGGCGGTTCATGCTGAACGATCCGGTCTCGAAATACCTGCCGGAGTTCAGGAACCCGCGGGTCCTCAAAAAGACAGCCTCCGGAGAGACCTACACCGTCCCGGCGGAAAACGAGATAACGATCCGCCACCTGCTCACCCACACCTCCGGAATAGTGTATCACTGGAATCCGGACCTCGGCCCGATTTACCAGAAGAACGAGATAGGCAACGGCATCAAGAAAGAGACCCTGGACCTGGCTGAAAGCGTCAGGCGCCTGGCCGGGCTGCCGCTGTTGTTCAATCCCGGCGAGCGGTTCGAATACGGACTCAATGTGGACGTGCTGGGCCGTCTGGTTGAGGTCGTCTCCGGCATGAGTTTCGACCGGTTCCTTCAGACCAGGATTTTCGGCCCCCTGGACATGACAGACACCCAGTTTTTCATACCCGATAACAAGCTCGCCCGTCTTGCCGCGGTCTACACCTGGTATGACGGCAAGGGCTTACAGCGTTTCCCGGATGGGCCGATTGTAGAGGGACCGTTCAGCTACGATGCCGACTATCCGTACAACGGGAACAGAAATCACTTTTCCGGCGGCGGCGGATTGTGCTCGACCGTGCGGGACTATGCCCGGTTCGCCCAGATGCTGCTGAACGGCGGCCGTCTGGACGGGGTCCGTCTGCTGAGTCCCAAAACTGTCGAGATGATGAACCATATGCAGGTGAAGACCGATGACGCGTCACAGGATTTCGGACTGGGTTTCGGAGTTCAGGCGTTACCGTTGTCAGAGTTGGGCTCAGAGGGACAATACGGCTGGGGCGGTTTTTACAACACCGAGTTCTTTATCGATCCCAAAGAGCAGCTTATCGGGGTGATCATGTCTCAGCTGCACCCGACCGGCGATTTGCCGCTTCTTGGCCGTTTCAATGTCCTGGCGCACCAGGCGCTGGTGGAATGATAACCGGTGTGGTAGTACGCTTTTATTACTATTGAAAACGAAAGGGCGTCATCTCTGGCACGAACCAGTAATGACGCCCTTATGACTGGTAGCGGAGGAGGGATTTGAACCCCCGACACGTGGATTATGATTC
>CAYYNT010000116.1:0-7001 GCA_964473155.1 uncultured Gemmatimonadales bacterium
GCATGGGCCAGCAATGGCAGGGCATGGGCCGCCGCCTGTACGAAAGCGAGCCGGTCTTCCGCGATACGTTCGACCGCTGCGCCGAAATCTTCAGGGGTTTCACCCATGAATGGAACCTGCTCGAAGAGCTGCTGGTCAGAGACGGGACCGGCGCGCGGCTTTCCGAGCCGCAGATCGTGCAACCCATGATTTTCTCGCTGCAGGCCGGTCTTGAATCGCTGTGGCGCTCCTGGGGGATAGAGCCTGACACGGTGATCGGGCACAGCGTGGGCGAGGTGGCGGCCGCCTACTCGGCGGGTATTCTGAGCCTGGAAGACGGCGCCAGGGTGACCTATCACCGGGGACGGCTTATCCAGGGCCTGGAGGGCAAGGGCAAAATGCTTGCCGTGGGGCTTTCCCAAGATGAGGCCGGAACCTGGCTCGCCGGTCTGGAGGACCTGGTCTCGGTCGCGGCAGTCAACGGCCCGCGCAGCCTCACCCTGTCAGGGGATGAGAAAGCGCTCGGGGAGATAGCCTCACGCCTGGAAAAGAAAAACGAATTCGCCCGCTTCGTGAACGTGAACGTGCCTTATCACAGCCCGGCTTTGGACTGCATTCTGGATGAGTTCGAGAGATCGATCGACGGAATCGCGCCACGCGACGGGCAGGCCCGGATGGTCTCGACCGTGACCGGCGGGATTATCGAGGGATCCGCCGCCACCCCCTCCTATTGGCGCGACAATATCAGAAAGCCGGTTCTCTTTGCCCGCGGCATCTCGATGCTCGCCGGATCCGGACGCTCGCTGTTCGTGGAGGTGAGCGCCCACCCGGTGCTCGCTGTCCCGCTGAGAGAATGCCTGGAAGCGGAAGGCCTCCGGGATACCGCTGTCATACCCTCCCTGCGGCGGGATGGTGATGACCGTCTTCAGATGTATGCAGCCCTGGGGCAGTTGTATGTCACCGGCTATCCGATCGACTGGACCAGGCTGTATAAGTCGCGGGGCAAAATCGCGCGCCTGCCTGTCTATCCCTGGCAGCGTGAGAAGCTTTGGATGGAGAGCGAGGAATCGCTCCAGCGCCGCCTGAGCCGGAAAAAGCCGGCCGGGGAAGGGGATTCACATCCTCTTCTGGGCCACCGCCTGGACAGTTCTGTCACCGCCTGGGCGTCCTATGCCGGCCGGACGAAACCCGCCTGGCTCAGCGACCATATCATTCAGGGAAACGCGGTCTTCCCGGCCTCCGGATTTCTCGAAATGGCTTTTGCTGCGGCCGGACGGCTGTTCGGCGGGGAGAGATTCCTGCTGCGTGAATTCGAGATCAGTTCGCCGCTCGTGCTTCAGGATGACTCCAATGTGCCGCTGCAGCTCTCGATCGAGGAGGATCTCACCTTCCGGATCAGCAGCCGTCAACCCGGCTCCGGGGTGGCCTGGATCCGGCACTCCGGGGGACGGATCGAGCGCGCGGAGCAGACAGCGGCTCCGGTTCCACTGAACCTGGAAGAACTGAAAAGCCGCCAGAAATGGTATAAATCCCGCCAGGCGGCCTATGCCGATTTCCGTCAGCATGGCCTGGAGTATGGTCCGGCCTTCCAGTTGATCGAGGAGGCCTGGATCACTGACACCACCGCCCTGGGTTGTCTCAGGCCGGCTGCCGCAACCGACAATGCGCCCGGAGCCTATCTTTGCCACCCAACTGTCCTGGATACCTGCCTCCAGGTCATGGGCTTTCTGTTCCCGTCACGGGGGACCTACCTGCCGGTCTGGTTCGAATCGATCCGGTTCCACGGCTCCCCATCCGGCGCGGCATGGTGCTACGCCCGCAAGACCGACAGCAACCGGAGCCGGATACGGGGCGACATTCTGCTTACGGACGGCGGCGGCAACCTGCTGATCGAGATTCAAGGCTTCCATTGCCAGAAAATGGAGAGCGCCGAGGAGTTTGATCCTGAGCTTCTGGACGGTATGCTGTACGAGCCGGTGTGGGTGCTGGATGACAGGTGCCGCCGGGCCACGCGCGCCAGCGGCGATGATGCTTTACCCCCGCCGGATAGTCTGGCTGCAAAGATAGGCAGCCTGATGCCCGCTCTGATCGAGCGTCATGGCCGCCCGGAATACTATTCCGGACTTGAGTCCGGGCTGAACTCCCTCTGCGGGCTTTACGCCGCGGAGGCCCTGGAAAGGCTGGGCTGGGATTCCGGCGATACGGCTCCTTTCACCCGGGATGACCTTCTCTCCCGGCTGGGCCTTGCGCCGCGTCGCTCCACTCTGGCCGGACTGCTGCTCGAAATCATGGCCGGGGCGGGACTGCTGGAAAAAGCGGACAGCCGCTGGCGCAGCGTCATGCCGCCGGAAAGACAGCCGGCCGCGGAGTTATGGCGCTGCCTGGCATCCGGACACCCCGCCTGGGTCGCCGAACTTACCCTGCTCGAGCAGTGCGGCAGCCGTCTGGACAGAATACTTGCCGCACAGGAAGACCTCCGGGCGGAGATCTTTTTCCCGGACTCAGTCCTGGGTGAGTTCCTGAGTCAGGATTCTCCATCTTACAAAATCTGCAACCGTATACTTCAGCTCGCGGTGAACATGGTTGTGGACAGCCTGCCCGAGGGCCGTCCGCTCAGGGTGATCGAGCTCGGGGCCGAGCCGGGTTCGGTTCTGCGCTGGCTGCTGCCCGTGCTGCCCCCGGCGCAGGCCCGCTATGTCCTGACCGCCCGGTCGCCGGAGCGCCTCGATCAAGCCCTCGCCCGGCGCAGGGACAATCCCATGGTGAGTGGACAGGTCCTCGACCTTGAATCAGATCCGGCCGATCAGGGTATTGAACCCGGTTCTTTCGACCTTGTCCTGGCTCTCAATCCGTCAAGCCTGGGTGGCGGTCCGGAGATGGCGCTCGAGCGGGCCAGAGACTTTCTGGTCCCCGGCGGACTTCTGCTCGCTCTGGAAAACGGAGGTTGCGCACTCTGGCTTCAACTGATCCAGGGCCTTCTGCACGGAGAACACCGGCTGTCCGGGGATGTCGGCCAGGCCGGAATCAACCTGGCCGGGCGGCTGAAAACGGCGGGATTCCAGGACGTGACCGCCATATCTGACCGGGAGGGCGGCGCTCCGCTGCAGGAGGTCCTGCTCGCGCGAAAACCTTTCCCGTCAGAGCCGGTTCAGGCCCCTGAACCGGAACAGACCCCCGGGGAACAGCCTGCGACTGGCCAGCCCTGGATCATATTAACCGGAAACGGCGTCCTGGCCGGACCGGTCACGGAGCTGCTTCACGCCAGGGGTATCCGTCCGGTGCTGGTGCAGTCCGGACGGGCGGAGGATTTCGCCGCCGTGCTCCGGACTGTCTGCCCGGACAACTCCCTGGCTCCCGTGGTGGTCAGCCTGCGCGGGGCGGATACCACGCTGGATAAAATCACCAGCAAAAGTATCGAGGAGACGACCAATGCCCTGTGCACTGAAACCCTGCACCTGGTCCAAAACCTGATGCAGCGGGACTGGGAGGGAACGCCAGCGCTCTGGCTGATCACCCGCGGCATCGAGAGTGTCGGCCGGGAAGGCGGGATTTCCCTGGGCCAGGCGCCGCTGCTCGGGCTGTGCCACGTGATCCAGGCCGAATTTCCCAGGCTCCGCACGCGACTTGTCGACCTGAGCCTGTCGCCCTCCGGTCAGGAAATGGGACTCCTTATCCAGGAGCTTCTCGCACCGGGCCGGGAGGATGAAACGGTCCTGCGTGACGGGCTCATGTACCGCCGCCGTCTGGCCGAGAAAAAGGACCGGGATTTCCTCAAGGCTCGTGAGGGCGATTTCCGCCTCTACCCGATACGCTCCAGGGGCTTGAACGGCCTGACATTCAGGGATTTCTCAGCTCCGGAGCCGGGACAGGGCGAGGTGCAGGTGAAAGTGCGCGCCACCGGCCTCAATTTCAAGGATGTGCTCATGGCGGGCGGCATCCTGGACAACGCCGGCATAATCAACTGGAGCGCCCGCGGAGTGATCGGCTGGGAGTTCTCGGGAATAGTCGGGAAAACCGGGCCGGGGGTGACTGATCTGGCCTCCGGGGATGAGGTCATCGGTCTGCATTACAACAGTTTTTCCAGTTCCCTTAACGTCCCCGTCAATTCTTTGATCCGCAAGCCTTCCGGGATGAGTTTCGAGGCCGCGGCCGCCCTGCCGGTGGTTTTCGGGACCGCATATTACGCGCTGCACGAGCTGGCGCGGGTCCGCAAGGGCGACCGTGTCCTGGTCCATTCGGCAACCGGCGGTCTGGGTCTGGCGGCGATCCAGGTTGCGCGGGCCGCCGGGGCCGAGGTTTTCGCCACGGCGGGGAACTCCGAGAAAAGAGAATTCCTCCAGGCCCTGGGAGTGAAATATACGGGCGATTCGCGCTCCCTGGCTTTTGCGGATGAAATCCTGGAGCTTACGGGGGGCGAAGGAGTCGATATCATCCTGAACACCCTGCCGGTAGAAAGCTTCCCCAGGAACATCTCGATCCTCAGGCCGGTGACCGGCTGCATAATCGACCTGAGCAATGTCTACGAGCGCTCCCTGAAGATGTACGGCGTGTCCAAGGGGATTTCGGTGCACACCTTCCTGCTGGACAACCTGCTCATCCTCCACCCCGAGGCTTTTCAGGTCGCTTTCAGAGCCTTTGTCGAGCGCTTCGAGAGCGGAGAGTTCAAGGCCCTGCCATACAGGGCCTACCCCCTGTCCGCGCTCCAGGATGCGTTCAAATACATGCGCTCGGGCAAGCATATCGGCAAGGTGGTTGTCTCCATGGACGGGCTGCCGGGGACGCCGGTCCCCTCGGGAGACCGGATAGCGGCGAAGGCGGATGCCACCTACCTTATCACCGGAGGGCTGGGCGGTTTCGGCCTGGCGGTGGCGCGCTGGCTGGTGAGCTGCGGAGCGAGGCGCCTGGTGCTTGTCGGGCGCAGCGGCGCTTCCAGGCCTGGAGCGCGCGAGGCGGTGGCGGAGCTTGAGAAAGCAGGCGCCCAGGTGTCTGTGGAGGCGGTGGATATCACCTGCAGTCAGGCGGTGGAGGCGATGCTCGGCCGAATGCGTTCGAGCCTTCCCCCCCTGCGCGGGATAGTGCACGCGGCCATGGTGCTGGAGGATGGCCCCCTGCTGCACATGAGCGCCGCGGACATGAAAAAAGTGCTGGACCCGAAAATCCTCGGCGCCTGGAACCTTCATGCAGGCACTCTCGGGGAAAGACTCGATTTCTTTATCTGCTTTTCCTCCCTGGCCGCAATCTGCGGCAATGTCGACCAGGCCAACTATGCCGCGGCCAACAGTTTCCTGGACGCGCTGATGCGCTGGCGTCGGCGGGAGGGCCTGCACGGCCTGTCTATCAACTGGGGAGTGATCGAGGGCGCGGGCTACCTGAATGCCCAGACCGAACTTAAAGATTTCCTGGCCCGCCGCGGGTTGGGGCCGGTCACCCTGGACCAGGCTTTCCGGGCCATTGTCTTCGCCCTCGAAAAGGACCTGAGCCAGATCGTGGTCTCTCCGGTCAACTGGAAAAAACTGACCTCTTACCTGCCGGTGATTGGCGCCTCGCCCCGTTTCTCTTTACAGGTGAAAGGGGACGGTGAGAGGGAGAAAGAGGCGGACGGCAGGCTGATCGGCGCGATTCTGGCCGCTGATCCCTCACAGCGCAGGGAGATGATCGCCGATTTCCTTGCCGGTGAGGTGGCCAGGATCCTGGGCATCGCCAAAACCAGCCTGGAACGCAACCAGGCGCTCGATTCAGTGGGAATAGACTCCCTGATGGCGGTCGAACTGGTGATGGCTATCGAAAGCGGACTGGGCATGACCCTGTCCAAGATGCTGCTCGCCCGGCCCGGCCTGACCGTGGACAGTCTGGCCGAGACAATCGGGAAGGAGCTGCAGAAACAGCCGTCCCAGGGCGGGGAAACGCAAAAAGCCAAGACAACCGGGGACAACGCCGCGGAGATGCCGCTGAATGTGGATGAAATAAGCGACGGGGATGTGGACCGGATTCTCAAGACCCTGCTCACGCTCGAAGGACAGAAAGATGGCTGAGAACAGCCCGGACCTGTCACAGCTCTCGCCGGAAGAAAAGCGCAGACTGCTCAAGCAGATGCTGCAGCAGAAAGCCTCCATATCCCCGGCGAACCCGGTCTGGCCGGAGGGATTTGTCCTGACGCCTGAAATACTCGACCTGCAGAAAAAGCTCCAGTTCCTGGAGTCGGCGAACATCAAATCCGTTTTTTTCGCCCCCTCAGAGGGGATCAACGCCTCAACAACGGTGATCGGCGGCCGTAAGCTGATCAATTTCGCCAGCTACAACTATATCGGCGCCTCGGGCGACCCTGCGGTCAGCCGGGCGGCCTGCGAGGCAATCGAACGCTACGGCACCTCGGTCTCGGCCTCGCGGCTGGTGTCAGGGGAAAGGCCCCTGCACCGTGAGCTGGAGCGCGAGATCGCGGATTTCCTGGGCGCCGAGGACAGCCTGGTGTTCGTGGGCGGATACAACACCAATGTCAGCGTGATCGGTCATCTCTGCGGGCCGGAGGACCTGATACTCTATGATTCGGTGATCCACGCCAGCGTGACCGCCGGGATCCGTCTTTCCGGCGCGGCCTCGCGGCCTTTCCCGCACAATAACTGGAAAGCTGTGGAGCGGATTCTGGCCGGGGAGCGCAGCCGCTACCGTCAGGCGCTCATAGTCCTCGAAGGCGTGTACAGCATGGACGGCGATATTCCCTGTCTGCCGGAGTTTGTCAGGCTCAGGAAAAACCACCGCGCCCTGCTGATGGTGGATGAGGCCCACTCGCTGGGCGTGCTCGGAGAACGGGGCGGCGGAATCGGGGAATATCACGGGGTCGCGGCCGGCCAGGTCGATATCTGGATGGGCACCTTGAGCAAAACCCTGGCCAGTTGCGGCGGCTATATCGCCGGATGCCGGGCCCTGATCGAATACCTCAAATTCAGCAACCCGGGATTCATTTACAGTGTCGGGATCAGCCCGCCGGATGCGGCCGCGGCCCTGGCCGCCCTGCGTATCCTGCG
>CAYYNT010000117.1:0-6625 GCA_964473155.1 uncultured Gemmatimonadales bacterium
CGGCCATGGCCCGGCAGAAAATCTGGCTCGGCATGATCGTGCCCAGGCAGTTGAGGTCGAACACCCAGCGCACGGACTGCTCCGGAAGGTCGAAGAACGACAGATCCGGGCTGGTGGTGGCCTCGCGCTTGTTGCCGCCCGCGCCGTTTATCAGCACATCGACCGGACCGAGCTTGTCCACTACTTTCTTGTAAGCGTCCTCGATGCTGTCCCGTTTCAGAACATCCACGGCCACGGCTACGGCTTGGCCGCCCTGCCCGCGGATTTTCTTCGCCACCACCTCGGCCGCGTCCTCGCGCAGGTCGAGCACCGCCACTTTCACGCCCGCCGCTCCCAGGGCCTCGGCCATCCCGCTGCACAGGATTCCGCCGCCGCCGGTTATCGCCGCCACCTTGCCCGACACATCGAACATCTTTGCCACGTAATCGTTAGCCATCTCAACCACATCCTTTCAGCATGCAATTTGACTTGAGTTCACGCCGTGCTCTCACAGCGCCATTCAACTGCGGGCCGGGACTCCCAGGGTCTCCATGTGACGGCCGATATGGTAGTCCAGGCGCTGGTAATAGTCTTCCTCATACTGGTGCAGCGCCCGGAAAAACCGGTCGCGGTAAAGATACGAGCCATCCGGCTTTTTGCCGCTGAGCAGCGAGCCGTAGGTGATATGAAGGAGCTGTCTCGAATCCACGGCCTCCATCAGCTCCGGCAGCTCGAAATCCTTGAGCTTCGCAAGGTCGGGGATCGCGGCCAGGTTGGTGGTCACGTGGTAGCTGGCCCGGTCCTTCTGGAAATTCGCCAGCGCCGCCGTGTGCAGTTCGCGGTAAAGGCCGGGATCACGCCGGGCCACCACCCGCACCGCCTCCAGCCAGCTCGTCCCGGCGGTTTTGAGGTGAAAATAGCCGCCGGTATACTTTCCCACAGTGGGGAAAATCGAAAACTTGTCGCTGCCCGAGTGCACGCTCACCTTGTAACCGCCAAGCTCGCGGGCGATCAGGGCGTGGGCGGCGAACTGCTGCTCGAATTTCGCCCGGTCGCCGCGGTAGTCGATCCCTTTCTGGAATTCGCCAGTGAACTTGGGGGCCAGGCTCTGCCATTTCACGCCCCGCTGCGCCAGCTCCACGGCCACGAACACATGGTCCTGCACTGTGGTGTCGGTCTCGGTCTCATCCACGCTGACCTCAAAATCGAATGACTCGACCGGATTTCCCGCAGCGGCGCACAGCTCGCGGTAGATCAGAGCCATGTGCTCGACCGCGCGGTGGTAGACCAGGGCGCAACGGGCAAGCTGGGCCGGGGTGAACGAGATAGAGAGCGAGAGGCCGTCACCCTTGAAATTCCACTCCTTACCGATAAAACGCGCCCGCAGGCCTGCGCTGTCCGGGATTGCGGCGAACTGCTCCAGGGCCTCGGCGTCTGAAAGCCGCACAGCGGCGAGGTTGATATGCTCCGAGGCGTCGATAGTGAACATGGTGTAGCCTTTGCGCCAGCAGTCCAGCACCTCGTGCACCTGCTTGATATGGTCGGCGTCCGCGGCGAACGTGCTTGTCCATCCGGCCTGGAACGCGCCCCAGCCCGCATCGTCGATCACATCCTGCGGCTTGCGCTCGGTGCGCCCCAGTTCGCGCATCGACTGCTGGGCCAGGACCGGGAAAATGTCATAGCGGGCGAAAGCGCGAAGGTGGCCGGGCGTGGCCACGCCCAGACGGTCCCCGACGCCGAAACTGGCCCGGCGGCCGATAGTCACCGGCGCGGTCCAGGGGAATGTCTCGCGCAGGGCGGCGGCGTTGGCCGCGTTCAGCGGGCAGAATTTGACCCCTTCCACGCTCTCGCCCTCGAACCGCCCGGCGGCGCGGCCCTTTCCGATCACGGCCAGTTTTTTTTCTGATATCATATCAACAACGAGTCCACCACCTTCGTTGTCTACAGCTAAAAATCCTCCTCCGACATTTAAATACACCGGCTCATCAACATTTACGGTACAAAACAGCGCACCGTCCGCGTGCTTTACCGAGGCGGCGTACACGCCAGGCGCTTTTGACAGGGCCTCGGCCCCGGCCGCTGCGGCGGCTTTAAGCGCGCCAGCAAGCTCTGCGATTTTCATTGTACATACCTCCAATCGATACTGTTTCATAACAGGAAGCCAACTCAATGGCCTGTATTTGTTCAGGATATGCACACACTCCGTCCCGCTTTCAGCGGGACACCCCTCTTTTTAGAGGGAAATTTTCATTCCGTAGCTTCGGTCAAACGCCTCCCCCTTTTTCAGGGGGATCGAGGGGGATTTGCCTCAACAGTTCCTCCGCGCTTTACAAAGGCTTATCGTTTCAACCGATCTTGTATTCGGCGCACTTGCGGGGCAGCCATTTTTTGTTGAAACGCATGAAATACGGCAGCCCGTCCTTGACCGGAACATCCACCTCGCCCTGCACCAGCGGCTTCAGGTAATCGACAAACTCCTGAGTCGGGAAATTGCCCTCGGCGTTCATCCATTCACGCGGCAGCTTCTTCTCGCCGTTGGCCACATCCTCAAGTTTCGCCAGCCCGGTCTCGATGCGGTAGGGGCTGCTTGAGACCCGCTCCAGGGTGACCATGTAGCCGCTGGTCCCGCTCACCGCCCGGCAGACCGCCTCGGCCCCGCAGATATAGGCCTCGTCGCGGTCCGTGCGGCTGGCGAAATGCATGGCGTTGCGCTGGGTCAGGCCCTGCATCATCCAGCGGGTCTTGAGTCCCAACTCGTTCTCGATGATGCCCTTGAGCACCTGGGCCACACCGCCAAGCTGCGCGTGCCCGAAACTGTCCTTGGCCATGGCGCTGGTGTCCTCGGCCACGTAGCGGCCATTGTCCCATTTCATGCCCTCGCTGGCCACCACAAAGCAGCGGCCCAGTTCGCCATGCACGCGCTTGACATCCCGGACAAACTGCTCGCGGCTGAACGGAACCTCTGGCACGTACACCAGGTGCGGCGCGTCCTCCGGGGTGCGGCGGGCCAGGGCGGCGGAGGCGGCGATCCAGCCCGCGTTGCGTCCCATGGTTTCGAGCACGGCGCAGGTGTCGAACGTGTACAGGCTTTCGGTGTCGCGCCCGGCCTCCATCGCACTGGCGCCAATAAACTTGGCCACCGAGCCGTAGCCGGGGCAATGGTCGGTGAACGCCAGGTCATTGTCGATAGTCTTGGGCACGCCCATCACGACCATCTCATAGTTGAGCTGGGCGCTCAGGTCCTTGATCTTGGCCGCGGTGTCCATGCTGTCGTTGCCGCCGGCGTAGAAGAAATAGCGGATGTCGTGGGCCTTGAACACCTCGAGCACGCGCTCGTAATCGGCGCGGCTCTTGTCCAGGCTCTTCAGCTTGTGGCGGCACGATCCGATAGCCGCGCTGGGAGTGGTCTTGAGCAGCTCGATCATCTCGGTGCTTTCTGCCCGGATATCGAACAGCTCCTCGCGCAGCACGCCCAGGATACCGTTGTGCGAGCCATATATACCCTGTATCTGGCTGTGCTTCATCGCTTCCTGGATCACGCCGCAGGCCGAGGCGTTTATCACCGCGGTCGGTCCGCCCGACTGCGCCACCAGAGCGTTGCCCTTGACCTGGCTCATTTTTTTCTCCCTCCGTTGTTTTTCCGGTTGCAGAGTATCAGTTCAATGCCGGCCGCCCGGATGCGTTCAAGATCGGCGGGACTGTCCACCCGGTCGGTCAGCAGGCTGTTGAAGTCATCGAGAGCGGCGAATGGCGCCAGTCCGGTCAGGCCGAACTTGCTGTGGTCCACCACGGCTATCTTCTGCTCCGCAGTGGCCATCATGCGGCGCTTTGTTTCCGCCTCCACGGTGTTGCCGCAGAAAAAACCCTGTTCCGGAAGCACGCCGCGCGCCCCGATAAAAGCGAGCTGCACGTGAAGGCGCTCCAGGGCCGACCAGCTCTCCGGACCTATCACGGCCAGGCTGGCCGAACGCAGAGCGCCGCCGGTCATGATCACCGTGATCCCGTCGTAGTCCGAAAGCTCGACTGCCACGGGGATCGAATCGGTGATTACTGTCAGGTCCTTGTGATTATGCAGGTTGCGGGCGATTTCCAGGATCGTGGTCCCGGCGTCCAGGAGCACGTTCATCCCGTCCTGGATCAGCTCGGCGGCCCTGCGGCCGATCCGGCGCTTGGCCTCCAGATTTGCCACGGCCTTGTCGCCGAAAGAGAGCGAGGCCCGGCCGGGGAAGATGCTGCGCTCACGCAGGACCGCCCCGCCGTGGGTGCGGGTGAGATGGCCCTGTCGGGCCAGGCTGGAGAGGTCGGCGCGAAGGGTGACCTCGCTCACCGAGAACTTGCGGGCCAGCTCGGCTATATGCAGACGGCCGTTTTTCTGGAGCAGCTCGAGGATTTTCTGCTGTCTTTCCTCGGTGAACATGGGTGTTCTCCCTTGGGGAGTATAAGTAGGCGCGAAAGCCTCACCGGGCTTATGCGGACGTTACAACGAAGTATCCAAATCCGGTTTTCGATAGCTTTCGATTGGTTTCGAGGAATATACAAGATGAAGGGGAAGGGGTCAAGGGGGAAAGAGAACTGGTAAATATCATTGGAAGATATGAAAACACCTAAAGAGAATTATCCCTTTGGAGAAGATAATTGTCTAAAGAAAACATCAAAATTGGGAAATACTTCGGTGTCTATGTAATCAAAAATGCCACTGAGTATTTGGATAACCTTCTCCCCAATCAATGGTTCGTCTTTGAACGCTATTTCAAAAATGGGCACGATATTCGTGTTCATTTCATGATCGGGGACAAGCATCCCGCGAGGTATTCTGGCGAGTACGGTCTCGCCTTCCACTGCGCCCAAGCCAAAAACCTCAAGTTTTCCACCCTCCCGCCATTGTTTGGGTGGGACACACATTGTTGCTGGGATAGCGAGTGCGGTGAAATTCCAAGCCGTGATATGGAGCATCCTGTGCTTGTCAATGTTTGAAAGCTCATTGAGTTGCCAGAGAGGGTGTGAACGAAAATTCATCCCGCGCTGGTACGGTTGCAACCTCTCTATTTCCTCCTTTGCTTTTGGGTCGAGCGCCTGGAGCATTTGCACAGCGTTGTCCCGAAACATGTTGGAACCAGAACCAACCTCACCCTTGCTTGTTTCGTCCCCGATGATCGGGAACTGTGTTTTGCGTGCGATCTCTTCCGGAAATTTACATGTATAAACTTTCGCAAGCGCAAAAACCAAGTGATCCAGACTGTTGCGGAGATTTTGAACGACATCTCCGATCATAAGCGAAAAGGGATCGACTGGGATTGGATCAATGCCTGACTTAACGAATAAGTGGGTAGGGTCGTTTGGATCGGGATCAAGTTTGGTCGAATGCAGGTGGTCTTTGAGCCACTTATTTAACGCGACCGTCAGATCATTCAAGTGTTTTCGCGCTCGCTCGATTTTGAAGATGTGCGTTAGTTCTTGGGCACTCATAGTGGATGTTCCTTATTTGTATTTAGGGATGGCGGGAGTTATTGCAATATCAATAAGATCGCCGTGGCTTAAGCCACAATCGCATTGCATTTATATTCACACTTATTATCGCTTTTTAGTGTTTTACTATATTTGAGACAGCAGATGACTCAATTAGGAAGCGACTAACTACAAACAGAGCAAGGAAGATTTGAGATATTATAAAGCACTTCGTGTTGATATAACTTTAAACCGAAATAATCAATAGCGCAAACTACAGAGCAAATTAAGAGATATTTTAATCGATTACTCTCCATCATCATGTTGTCCAAAGGCATCTATTTCATATCGTCTCGTATTTTATCAAGACGCTCTATAACCTCCTCATAATTATCAAGAATATAAACCAGAGATTTGTCTTTTGTTCTGTTATGGAAATATTTGTTCGCTGTAAAATAGCCATAATTATTTCCATCTTTATCAACTATAATCGGCGGATCATTAGAGTACTTATTCCAAGGAGAATATGAGTTATACTTACTGCCAAAAGTACCATATTTATTCCAAATCGATTTATCCGAATACTTGGAACCGTATTCTCCATACTTATTCCAAATAGACCCGGAATCATATTTGCTGCAATTAAGACACCCTAAAAAAGTCTCGTGATTCTTACCTCCAAAAAGCAATAGAGTTTGCGCAGGAAGGAATTCTGGACAAACAAATAGTCCTATCGATAATAAAAGGCTGACCAGTCTGACCATTGTATACATAGCTCCTCCAGACTATAATTAACTGCCCAGCATTTAGTTGTGGGGTATTCATCCCGAAGGGATTAAAATATCTATCTTTCACACCGTTTTTTGAAAAACATTCCTAAAAATTGACTCCAAGGTTAGCGCATGTATTTTTAATTCAACACTATGGTGGCACTATAGTTAAAACTATTAGCGTAATACCCAGTAGCCTTCTTTGGGCATAGTCATTTATAGTATCGAAATTGATTCTGAATAATTGTTAATTCGCAAGCGTTATACTGTCAAGTATTCGCGTAAAATACTCTATCGTTTGCGCAGAAGCAGAACATGTATTCAGAATTATTCATCCGCTGCGCGCCTTTGTTCCCCCGTTGGAAAAGGGGGGCAGGGGCAGCTTTGTCCGGTTAAGTTTTTGCATAGGATTGAAAGAGAGACTGTTGTTT
>CAYYNT010000118.1:0-2749 GCA_964473155.1 uncultured Gemmatimonadales bacterium
CGCGCAGGCGCTCGTTGCCCTCCAGGGGCATCAGGAACATCCAGGGGTCGCCGTAATGGATCCAGATCGGCATTCCCAGCTCGCCCGCGTGGCTGAAAAGCTCCTTGACCCGCGTGTCGTTGAGGCGGGCGCGCTTGCCGTGTGTCTGCACGTCCACGCCCAGCGCCTTGTGCACTTTCACGCCGCGCACATTGAGCTTTTTCGAGCGGTCCAGGTGCCTGCACGCCCTCTCGACCCAGCCCTGCTCGTCCAGGGTCCAGTCGAAAGTGGTCAGGTTGACCACGCGGTTCGCCAGACGGCTTTTCAGCCAACCCTGCTCCACCTCGCGCAGGTATTCGTCCCAGTAGACTTCGAGCGAGAGATTGATTATGTACTTGACTCCGGCGCGGTCGAGGGTGCGCTCCAGTTCCTCCATCTTGTCCGGGTGCGAGGGATAGCCTGCCAGGTGGCTGTGGCCGTCCACCGCGTCCCTGATCCCGAGCGACGTCTCGGGTGCGTTCCAGTCCACCGGCGGGGCCTCGAGCTGAAGGCGCGCCATGCGGTGGTAGCTGGAAACTTTCTTACGCACTTCCGCCGGGACCTCCACCCATTCCCATCCCGGATAGGCCGGGGCTTTCTCGCCCCAGAACTCCTCGACCTCCAGAATTTCCTTCTCTGTCCGGTCGTCCTTTGCCGCCTCGATTTTCAGCACAACCAGTCTCCCCACGCAAAACGTTACGTCCTGAAAACGCCCTGCCGTAATACCGCAAAGGCCATTGATTGAGTATCATAATAACACGCCCTTGGATAAAAGGCAACCATCAGAAAAATACGGAATCTGAAAATATCTCCTGCCGCTTTGGACTTGCCCGGAAGGCTGAGCGGGCTTAATTTTCTGGTCTGGAACGGATTATCGAAAGTTTCACAACTATCGCGGAGGAGAAACGCATGTCCCTGGGGGTGCTGATAACCGCTCCGGGCTGGGTGGCGGGTGAGCATATCCGGGCTTTCCAGGCCGATCCCCGCAGCCATGTGGCGGCTATATACGCCGCGCGGGAACTGGAACGCGAGCAGGCCAGAAGATACATTGAGGAATTCAGCCTGGACTGCCTGGTGACAGACAGCTTCGAGGATGCTCTTGCTCTGGAAGATGTAAAAATCGTCTCAGTCTGCTCTATCAACTGTTTCCACTATACGCAGGCCCTGGCCGCTATCCGCGCTGGCAAACACTTGCTGGTGGAGAAGCCGCTGGCCCTGAACTATGACGAGGTGCGCCGTCTGGCCCTGGAAGCCGGACGCGCCGGGGTGATGACCATGGCCGGGCATATCGTGCGCTATTACCCGGCGATCCGCGCGCTCAAGGGGCTGATCGACCGGGGGGCGCTGGGAAAAGTGTACCATGCCGAGGCCGACTACTGGCACGCCCTCTCCGGCGGCTGGAAAGTTAAAAAAGAAACCGCGGGCAGCGCCATGCTGATGGGCGGAATCCATGCCCTGGATACGGTGCGCTACATGTTAGGCGAGGAACGCAAGGCCGAATGGGTGAGTGCAGTGTCCAGCGGGCCGTTCCACAGAAAGGATTTCGACTATCCGCCCAACGTGCAGGCCCTGATCCGCTTCGAGGACGGCTCCACGGTGCGGGTGGGAGTGGGCCTGGAGGCGAAGATGCCCTATGTGTTTCATCTTCAGGTGAACGGGACCGGCGGGACGGTAAGGCAGAACGGCATCCACTCGCCGGAGTTCTTCCCGGAGGTGAGCCGCTTCCTGGAGATACCCTCGCACTACCCGGATGACTGGGACGTGGCCGGGCACCCGTTCGGCGTGGAGATAGCGGACTTCTTAGACGCGGTGGAGAGCAGGAAGCCGTCCATGCTCGATTTCCGGTACGCGCAGACCACCTATGAGCTGATCGAGGCCATCGAGCGCTCGGCAACCACGGGACGGCCGGTGCGGCCCGGCTCGGCCGGGGATGTGCCGCTGTGCATGCCGTTCTGATCGTCAAGCCTAATCCTGCGGGGCGGGAATGAAAGTCGGAATCCTGGAATTCCGGGACACGAACGGGCAGTATCTGAAATCGCTCCGGGCCTGCGAGATGATCCTGGAGCACAACGGCATTCCGTTCGAGCGCCTGAGCGCCAGCGACCCGCGACTTCTTGAGCGCGTGCGGGGCCTGAGCCTTCTGCTCGTGCGCTGGGGCCACTACGACCATGACCGCCAGATCGCCCGCAGCCTGATCCCGGTGATCGAGGGCCAGCTCGGCGTGAAATGTTACCCGGACTGGAACACCTGCTGGCACTACGACGACAAGATAAGTCAGTGGTATCTGATGCAGGCCCGCGGATTCCCGATGGCCGAGACCCGCGTATTCTGGGAGCGCAGTGCCGCCCTGGACTGGCTGGAGCGCGAGGCCGTGTTCCCACAGGTGTTCAAGCTCTCGGTGGGCGCAGGCTCGCTCAACGTGCTGTTAGTGAAAAACGCAACCCAGGGCAAAAAACTGGTGCGGAGGATGTTCGGCCGGGGGCTGCTGCCGGGCGCGTTCCTGCCTGGCACGCTGCGCTGGAGCCATTTCAGCCCCTGGCTGGAGGCGCGCCGCATGGGCGGGAACATCCTGCGCCGTCTGCGCGGCCTGGACAGCTCACCCTGGTGGGTGCGCCAGAAAAACTACGCCCTGTTCCAGCGCTTCCTGCCCGGCAACGCTTGGGACACGCGGGTGACAGTGATCGGCGAACGGGCGTTCGCCTTCCGCCGCCTGGTCCGTCCCGGCGATTTC
>CAYYNT010000118.1:2849-6360 GCA_964473155.1 uncultured Gemmatimonadales bacterium
CCGCCTTTCGGGCCGGCGGAACGCTACCCGGAGTACCCGTTCGAATGGGAGGAATCCTCGCGCGGACAGGGACAGGTCTACGCCATGCTGCGCGGCCTGTTCCAGCGCATGGGGCTGGACCGTGAGCATTTCGGGCAGCCATCCTGGAACCCCCTGGGCGAGGTGATCCAGCCCGGCGACCGCGTGCTGATCAAGCCCAACTGGGTCAGTCATGCCACGGTCAGTGGAGAGCCGTCCGAGGCGCTGGTGACCCATCCCTCGCTTCTGCGCGCGGTGCTGGACTACGTGGCTGTCGCCCTGGCCGGGGAGGGACAGATAATCCTGGGCGACTCCCCGCTGCAGAGCGCGGATTTCGGCGAGATACGCCGTCAGGGCGGGATCAACGCCCTTGCCGACTGGTGGAGCGCGCGCTCGGGAATCCCGTTGGAGCTTATCGATTTCCGCCGCAGCATGGTTGTCGCCGAACAGGGGGACCTGATCCGGGAAAAACGGCGTCTGCCCGGCGACCCGTCCGGCTACAGCGCGGTCAACCTGGGGCTGCGCAGCTATCTCACCCCGCTGGACAACGAATGGCGGCGCTACCGGGTGACCGATTACGCACCGCGCGAGATGCGCGCCCACCACAACCCCACACAGCACGAGTACCTCGTGCCGAACTCCCTGTTGTGTTCGGATGTCCTGATCAACCTGCCCAAGCTGAAAACGCACCGCAAGGGCGGACTGACCTGCGCGCTGAAAAACCTGGTGGGGATCAACGGCAATAAGGACTGGCTGCCGCATCACCGCGCGGGATGCCCGGCCGAGGGCGGGGACGAGTATCCGGAGCGCAGCCTGCTCAAGCGTCTGACAGCGCGGTTGAGTGAAAGCCTTGCCGCGAAAGAACCCGGACGGGCACACACCGCGCTCTGGCACGCCCGCCGCCTGACCGCGGCCCTGGCGCGGGCCGCCGGAGCAAGCTCGGTCCGGGAGGGAAGCTGGTACGGCAACGACACGCTCTGGCGCATGGTGCTGGACCTGATCACGATCATGCTGTACGGGGACAAGGAGGGCCTGCTGGAGGTGGCCCCGGTGCGCAGCCATTTCGCGATTGTGGATGCGCTCGTGGCCGGTGAGGGCGAGGGTCCGCTGAGTCCTTCCCCGCGCCGCGAGGGCCTTCTCCTGGCCGGGGCCAACCCGCTGGCCGTGGATGCCGTGGCCGCGACCCTCGCCGGTCTGGACCTTCGCCGAATCCCCATGTTAGGGGCCGGTTTCCGGGTGGCTCAGGGAGGCAACAGCCTACCGCTGGCGGCATTCAACTGGAACGAGGTGGAAATACTATCCAACGAGCCACAGTGGGACGGCCTGGTCCTCGAAGACCCGGAGCGTTTCCCCGGACGGCTGAATTTCCGCGCCCCGGCGGGCTGGGCCGGGCATGTGGAGCTTTCGGGGCAGGGGCCGCAAACATGAACGATACGCCTGCAATTCCACTCGGGCCGGAGCTGGCCGGGCGTGTGCGGACAGTGCTGGAATTCCATCGCTGGGGCGGCTGTCCGGAGGGAGTTACCGGCCGCGGAACCACCTACGAGACAGCCCATGTCCGTCTGCGACGCGAAAGCCTGGAAATGGAAGCCCTGCTGGGCGAGATAAGCCGTCACTGGCAGGGCAAGCTGCCGGGACCGGTCGAAACCCTGGTTTCGGCGGGACGGATGTACCGCCGCGCCGCGGATTTCGTGAAAGCCGGAGAGTACTTCCTGCGCGCCCTGGAACTGGTCTACGATAATTGCTCTCCGCAGGAGGACGTTCCTTGCGGCTGATGCACCTGACAACCTCCGGGGGCTGGGGCGGACGGGAAATGTACCCGCCCGAGGCGGCCCGCATTCAGAACCTGCGCGGGCACGCGGTTTCTGTGGTGGCCAAGATTCGCACCCCGCTGGCGGAGCACCTGGCGGACTCCGGCCTGGAACACGACATTCTGCGCGCGGGGCCGTATCTCGATCCGATTGCAATCTGGAGCCTGTCGCGCATCCTCGCCCGCCGGAAACCAGAGGTAATCCAGATTCACCTTTCGCGCGACCTTCTGCTTGTGGAATCGGCCTGCGCGCTGGCAGGCATTCGCCCCGTGCTGATCCTGCACAAGCATATCGCCTCGGCCGGGAACAAGAAGGACTTCCTGCACCGTGTCCTCTATAACCGCGTGGACGCCGTGCTGGCTATTTCCGATTTTGTGAAACGCAGCCTGCTGGCCTCCTGTCCGGTAGCCCCGGAGAAAGTGCGGGTGCTGCATTTCGGGCTGGACCCGGAGCGCTTCACCACCCCGGACAAAGCCGATCAGGAGACGCGCCTCCGCGTGCGTCGGGAACTGGGCGCGGAAAGCGGCAATCAGGTGCTGGCCGCTGTGGCGGGACGGCTGGAGCGGCGCAAGGGTCAGGATATTTTTCTGCGGGCCGCCGCTCTGGCCCTGAAAAACGAGCCGCGGCTGCGCTTTGCAATTGTTGGGGCCGCGGAGGGCGATTACGGCGGTCTGCTGAGAGGCCTGATACGGGAACTGGGCCTCGACAATCACGTGGTGCTGGCCGGGCGGCGCAACGACATGCGCGAGGTGCTGAGCGCGCTGGATATCCTGGTGGTCCCCTCTCTGGAGGAAGCGTTCGGGCTGGCCCCGGTGGAGGGTATGCTGTCCGGCCTGCCGGTGATCGCGGCCCGCGCGGGCGCGCTGCCCGAGTTCGTGATCGAGGACCGGTCCGGGATGCTGGTGCCCCCCGCCGATCCTGAGGCATTGGCCGCGGCGCTGGTCACACTGGCCTCAGACCCGGAAAGACGGCGCAGCCTGGGTCAGAGCGCCCGCGCCTGGGCGCTGGAGAACCTTTCGCTGGAAAGACATTTCGACGCCCTGGACAGACTGTACGAGGAATGTCTGAGAAAACACAATAGGAGGGAATAATGATTCAAAAAGCGATTCATCTTCCAGGCGGCAACTATTATGACGACATACGAATTGATCTGGGTGCATCCTATGAAGCGCAGGATTTATGGTTAAACAGTGTTCAAAAAGAACCACAGAAAAGCAGGTCCCGGTCAAAAAGCATGATTGAAAGGAGAAAACTGAACCTTTTTCAAAAATACAACCTGCATGAAGCTTTAGTAAATTCAGGAATCATTCGGGATTGGTTTGTTGAGTTTGCGGATTACTGGACTAATTGTCTTTCCGGAAGGAAAATCACAATCCAGGACTTCCACTGGCTGCACGGCAACTATAGAGCGAGAAGGCAGATAACGGAAAAACTGGAATGGGCTTCCGAGACACAGCACGTTGAAAACTGGCAGGACTATAGAAATATTGCAGATGTTTTCAACCATGTGTACAAGTACTCTCTTATGCCTATAAGGGAAGCGCGCTTCGATGTTATGTTGCCGCGGCAGCATTGCTGCGTACTGGAATATGGTTGTGGAATGGCACCGATGTACAGGACTTACAAAAAATA
Source organism: uncultured Gemmatimonadales bacterium (assembly GCA_964473155.1). GTDB lineage: Bacteria > Gemmatimonadota > Glassbacteria > GWA2-58-10 > GWA2-58-10 > JAJFUG01. The sequence continues at coordinate 6,311 of CAYYNT010000118.1, forward strand.
TTTTTATTACCTGCAAGCAAAATGGCAGCTCGCGGACATACAATCCTTTA
>CAYYNT010000119.1:0-6068 GCA_964473155.1 uncultured Gemmatimonadales bacterium
CAGCGGACACACGGGCGTGGGGGGAGTGTGCGTGTGTCTATCGTACTCCTGGTCCCCTATCAAATACCACCGGCGTACAAACGCTCTGTATGAAAAGGAGGAAAATGGAGCACAGTGGAGTGGGCGATTGTAAAGGAAGTGAGGTGGGGGAGGCTCCGGGAGAAGAGGGGGCGGGTTGGCTCACTTCTTTTTTGGTTTTTGTGTTTTTTTTTTTTTTTTTTCTTCTTCCATAAACTTGGCTTCTAAATGATCCAGTCGTAAAACAACTCTTGAATATTTTTGGGCCAGTATTTTACGTTCCCTTTTTGCCTTGCTCAGAGACAAGGTAAACTGAAAGCACAGGAGCAATATTATTATCAAACCAAAAACTATGGCCAACAAGTTTGGATCAAAAAGCGATAGATAGCTGCCAAAGAACCGCCATAAAGGATAGAGAATAGGAGTAAGGACTACCGTAATGCCAAGAAATAACCATACGATAGCATACTTGACTTCCATTCGTTTGTCACGAAGACATAATAATACCACCGCCAGGAACACCAGTCCTACTAATGCAAAAAAAGCAGTTTTAACCGACATGGTGGTATTTTCCTCTAAGTCTTGAAATAAGAATATAAATCAGCATTACTATTATATAATAAATTTGCCGGTGAAGGCCCGCGTGCATCGATTTTTTATCAATGCCCTGATTCATATGAACTGGGACTTCCATTATTCTGAAGTGGTTCAATTTAGCAAGCATCAAGACATTGGCATCAGGATAGTCGATAGGGAAAGAACTCTCACAATAGAATTTCGCCATCTTGTGGTTCATTGCCTGATAACCTGATGTACAATCCTTAATCTCCAATCCGGACATTATCTTTATTATAAAATTGAAAAAACGAATGCCTATTTTTCTTCGAATAGGGATCTTATAACTGGGTTTAATAAACCTGCTGCCTATCACCAAATCCGATTTCTGCTCTATCACTGGCAACAGCAGGACATCGATATCGTCCGGATCATGTTGGTTATCTGCATCGATTTGTACAATATATTGATAGTTATTTTCAGTGGCGTAAATATATCCTGTCTCCAGACTACACCCATAGCCCATATTGTAAGGGTGGCGTAATAACAAGCTCCCTGTCCGGACCACTACCTCCGCTGTATTGTCCGAAGAACCGTCGTCAATAACCAAGATATCTATTTCCGGCTTCTTCAATTTCAGGCGATCAATAACGCTGGAAATAGTTTTCTCTTCACAGTACGCTGGAATGATTACAATTATTTTATTGCTGGTCTGGTTATCCATCATATCAGTGTGCCGCAATTGGTGTCGGTTGACATCTTGAAATAGAAGTGAGAGGTAGTTGAGTTTGTTAAAACAAACCTATTTTAGATTAGTTAAGAGTCTTCGTCAATAGATTTGTTCAGATTCCAAGTAGTGAGACCTGATATTGCCCCGAAAAAATGGACACCGGATTAAGCGGCATTTGTCAACCTCTCGTATTCAGTCGGGGTCATATACCCGAGCGTCGAATGCCTTCTGATGCTGTTGTAATAGGATTCGACATATTCAAAGATTTCTCGCTCAGCCTGATCCCGTGTCAGAAAAGTCTCTTGATACACGACTTCTCTCTTGAAGTTGCCAAAGAACGACTCAGCCACCGCATTGTCCCAGCAGTCACCCTTACGGCTCATACTCTGAACAAAACTATACTTCTGGATCACATCCCTGAAGCCGTGACAGGCATACTGCACCCCACGGATCCGAATGGATGATCAAACCGGCAGCCGGTCTATACCTCCAGATCGCCCGATAAAGGGCCTTTACGACCATGTCCTGGCCCAGGGAGGTGCTGGTGGCCCAGCCGACCACGCAACGCGAGAACAGATCGAGAAACACCGTCAGGTACAGCCAGCCCTCACGAGTCCAGACATAGGTGATGTCGCTCACACAGACCTTGTTCGGACTGTCCGCCTTAAACTCTCGCTGCAACAGGTTCGGCGAAACCGGATACGAATGCCGTGAATTGGTCGTGGCCCTGAATCTGCGCTTCGTTCTGGCTCTCAATCCCATCCGGCGCATCCTTGCCGCCACCCGCTTGCGGCTCACTCTCCGGCCTCGTGCCTTAAGGTGTGTTGTTTTATTGGATCAAATCCCCTCGGTCCCCCCTGCTATGTGCGAGGTCAAGGGGAAAGCATGTAAAAGAGCAATGTATTCTGAATCCGGCCAATCTGCTATTCATGGTCTCCGAGTTGACGGAGCCATATGCAATCGATTCGAGGTATTACAGGCGAGAGGCGGCAATCTTGGAGCGTGGCCTGAGTTATCAGCACACATGGGGGACACGCCGTCCTCTCAATACGCTCGTGTTTGCTGTGCAGTTCAGGATTCAGTTGTCAGGCTGCGACCGGCAGACGATAGGGTATACCATCCAGGAGCACGCGTCTGCAACGCAACAGGAGGCGGCGGGCGACGGCGACAATGGCTTTTTTCGCACCGCGCCTGAATTTCAAGTTCTCGTAGACCTCCCGTAATTCGGAGTCTTTTTTAATGGCGGTCCAGGCGGCTTCGGTCAGGACAGTGCGAAGATCGCTTTTACCGCACCTGGTGATACGGCCCATGCGGACATTCTCTCCGCTGGAATATTGAGAAGGAGTCAGGCCGACATAGGCCGCCAGTTGTTCAGCTCTGGCAAAACGGGAGATATCTCCCAGTTCAAATATCAGGTGCAATGCGCTTAACAGGCCGATGCCCGGCACAGACCGGAGAAGTCTGACTCTTTCGGCGTAAAGCTCTCTGGTTGCAAGCTCCTTAAGCAGCCCAGTCTGTTGCTCGATCAAACGGTTCAGGTATTCGTATTCGTTCAGCAGAGCAATAAAACTCTGGTTCATATACGAATTGCCAAACACAATCTCTTTAAGCCGGTTGTAAAAGCTTACAGTCCACGGCCCATTCGGGTTGGCAATCGAGAGGCCCCAAAAACTTAACTCGCTTTTTATCCTTTGCTGAACCCGGATACGGACACTCAATAACTGCTGCCGTCTGCGTAGAGTCTGTCGGTGAGCGCACAGCTCGGGATCGGGAACCCGGATTGCCTTGAGTATCCCCTTGGATAAAAAGTTAGCCAGCTTTCGGCTGTCCCGGCGGTCTGTTTTTACATGATTGCCGTACTCCATCGGCAAAAGGGTCGGTGGTGTAACCATACACTTGATGCCCGATTCATTCAGCAGTTCGTACAGACTGAAACCAAAGTAACCGGCTTCGTATACGGCCTCGATCCGGTTAGGCCGGTAACGTTTTAAAAAGTTCAACAACTTGTCCGGCTCCGGGGGGTGTGCACCACTGAAAATCACCTCCCCACTGCAAATCACCGTTATATGCCAACTGAGACGATGCAAGTCGATTCCGACAAAAACCGTTTCCCCCTCGGGGATAATTCGATTATACTTCTTCATAGGAGCCTCCTGTGGTTTAAGGTCTTGGGCAGCTTCAAATGTAACTACCGTTAACCTTGACCAACAGTGAGGCTCCGTTTATTTGTCCCCACTTAGCAACATAGTTGCTTGTCAAGGGGGGAGGAACGACAGTCATTTCAGGCTATCTGCAAATGCCTGTCAGTGGAGGTTTTGCAATCCCCCTGAAAAAGGGGTAAACAGGGGGGGATAATCATTTTTCAACACGCTTTTAAGACTTGACTGATAAACTGGAGCTTCTTCCTAAAGAGTCTTTACTACTAAGCGACGGGGTAGTTATAATATCATTTGCGGCAGCCATGCGGTTTCGCGCTGAGGGAGACTGCAATGGCTAAATTCATAACCCCAAAGGTCGTTGAGACCAAGTTCGGAACGTACGCCCTTCACTATTACAGCCCTGACGGCCAGAGGAGGCGGCTGACAGCGGGATCGGACGAGAAAATGGCCCAGCGCCTGGCGGTGAAGTTCACAGACTGGCTGCTGGACGGCAAAGACCCGGAGCGCGAAATGGAACGCGCAAAAGAGGAGAGCAGGGCAAAAGCGCTGACACTGAGCGAATTGTACCCCGTGTTTATGGAAAAGCACGGATGCAAGCAGAGCGCAAATATGCAGCGGCTGTACGACTGTTGTTTCAGGAATCTCAGCCGCTGTCCTGCGCTTGTTGAAAAGGGCATCGGAGAGATAAAAGCGAGAGACTTGTCCGATTACATGGACCTCAGGATGAAGCAGGACAACGTAAAACCGGCGACAGTCAACCGTGAGGCTTCCCTTGTGCGCACGATGCTGAATTTTGCGAGGCGAAAGGACCTGATCGACCTGAACCCGATACAGGGTTTCCGTCTGCTCAAGGAGGACAACAAGCGGGAGGTCAGAATCAGGCCGGAGCAGATACTTGCGCTGATTGAAGCTCTCCCTTGTGCTGTTAGTGATATTGTGGAGTTCGCTGTCTGCATGGGCTTCCGCAAGGAAAATATCCTGAGCCTGAGGATAGGGCAGGTGAGGTTTAACGATGAGCGGAATACCGGCCAAGTGGACCTGTTTGTCAAAGGCGGACGCTGCGAGACCAAACCCCTGAACGCTAACGCGATGAATGTGCTCAGGAGAGCGATAGGCGGCAGGAAGGAAGGTTATGTGTTTGTCAGCCCGGATACCGGAGAGCGCTACAAATGGATCAGCCATACGTTCAACCGGGCCGTAAAAAAGCTCGGCTTGAAGACTGTTTCCGGAAAACCTCTCTGTTTCCACGATCTTCGCCGGGTATTCGCCACCTGGATGCTGGAGGAAGGTGCAGGCCTGGAGGCAGTACAGTATTTCCTGGGGCACCGCTCAATCAACACCACGACCCAATACGCCAGCCCGAGCCGCGAGGCGATGGGCCGGGTGCTGGAATTGCTGCCCGGCGTGCGCCGGGCAGGATGAAAAAGGCCCCGGTCATAACTGGACCGAGGCCTTATCCGGGGGGTGCTTTGGCAAGAACTGGCAAGAATCGGCTGACGGCCTGTTGCTTTGCTTGCCAGAAAAGCCTGTAACCCCTTGAGAATCATGGTGAGCCGTGCGGGGATCGAACCCACGGCCCGCTGCTTAAAAGGCAGCTGCTCTACCATCTGAGCTAACGGCTCACCGGATTATTCAGAACATTTTTATTTTAAGTAAAACCTATCTGCCAGCGCAATCGATGATCTGGTCCCGTTCCACTCCCACGCTTACCAAGGCTATCCTGCAGCCCATAATCCCGCTTATGCGCTCAAGATAGCTGCGCGCCGCGGGCGGCAGGGCTGAGTACTTGGTAATTCCGCTCGTGCTGGTTTTCCAGCCCGGGACCGTTTCGTAAACCGGCTTGCACTCATCCAACACTTCCGGATCGCAGGGGAACTCTGTCAGGGTGCTGTCCCGCCAGCGGTAGGAGTTGCAAACTTTCAGTTCATCGAAAGTGTCCAGCACATCCAGCTTGGTCACAGCCAGTTCTGTAAGGCCGTTTATCCGCTGGCTGTAACGGGTGACCACGGCGTCGAACCAGCCGCAGCGCCGCGGCCGTCCAGTGGTGGCTCCATATTCATGACCCAGATCGCGGAGCTTTTCACCCTGTGCGTCCAGCAACTCGGTCGGCATAGGGCCGTTGCCCACTCGCGTGGTGTAAGCCTTGACCACACCCACGACCGAGGTCGCCAGTGACGGCCCGATTCCAAGCCCGGCCAGCGCGCCGCCGGTGCTGGTGTTGCTGGAGGTGACATACGGATAAGTCCCGTGATCCACATCCAGAAGGCACCCCTGAGCGCCCTCCAGCAACAGGCGCTTGCCGTCTTTGTGCGACTGGTGCAGGTACAGCGAGACATCTGTCTCCATTTCCAGAAAAGATTCACGATGCGAAAGGAGCTTTTCTGCTATCTGCGCTCCATCCACCCGCGCCTCGCTCCCAAGGGCCTTGAGAAGCTGGTTTTTAGCCTCGGCATTCTCGATGACCCTGGAGCGCAGCTTGTCCGGATGGTTGAAATCCATCACGCGCACACCCGAGCGCGCGATCTTGTCCTCATAGGCAGGTCCGATCCCACGCCCGGTGGTGCCTATCTTACCCTTGCCGCGGGCCTTTTCGCGCTCCTGGTCCA
>CAYYNT010000120.1:0-5675 GCA_964473155.1 uncultured Gemmatimonadales bacterium
CGTGGTGGATCACGGCCATGAGTTCGAGCATGTCCTCGATCGACATCACCGGCACAATGCTGAACGTCTCGATCCTGTACTTCATGGGCGTGCGCTCGTTCTACTACAATATCTGGATGATAGGCGGGGTGGCGCTTATGTGCCACCTGGGGCGCTGGATACGCCGCTCCAACGTGGTGACCGCCGCGGAGTGGATGAGCTTCCGTTTCGGCCAGGGCTGGGCCGGTGAGCTGCCCCGCCTGACCGTGGCGATTATCTCGATCGGCTCGCTGATCGGCTACGTGGCTTACGCTTTCGTGGGGGTGGGCAAGTTCGTCTCGGTCTTCGCCCCGGCCCTGAGCGCGGACCCCACGCTCAACGCCCAGCTCTGGGGCGTGATGGTGATCCTGTTCACCGCGCTCTACGCCGCCCTGGGCGGACTGTTCAGCGTGGCCTACGCCGATCTGATCCAGACTTTCATCCTGTTCCTGACCTCGCTGTACATAACGGTCATCGCTTTCATCAAAGTCAGCCCCGAGCTGATCGCCTCGCTCACGCCCTCCGGCTGGGACACGCTGCACCCCACCATGCGGATAGACTACATGCAGAATGTCTCCATGGCGGGGTACCCTGAGGGAGCTTTCGCCCTGTTCATGCCCTGGGTCCTGATGTGGGGCTTTCAGTCCCTGCTCTCGTTTTTCAGCGGGCCGGGCATGGGGCCGGGGACGCAGTTCATGCTGTCGACAAAATGCGCCCGCGATACCTGCAAGCAGGGCGCGGGCTACGAGCTGCTCACTTTCCCCAAGTGGACCCTGGTGGTGGGGATAACCCTGCTCGCCCTGACCGCCTCGGACATCAACATCGCCGACACGGACATGGTCCTGCCGCGGATAATGAACTCGATCCTCCCGGCCGGGGTCAAGGGTTTCGTGCTGGTGGGGTTCCTGGCGGCTTTCATGTCCGCGTTCTCGATTTCGATCAACAACGGGACCTCGTACGTGATCCAGGACATCTACATCCGCCACGTGCGTCCCGCGGCCAAAAGGAAAGAGTTCCTTGCCGCCACCTATATCAGCTCGGTGCTGTTCGTGGCCCTGGGGGTCTGGGTCGGCATGTCCATGCACAGCGTGCTCGAACTGGGGGTCTGGGTGTTCTCGGTCCTCAGCGGCAGCATGATCGTGCCCCTGGTGTTGCGCTGGTACTGGTGGCGCTTCAACGGCTGGGGCTTCTCCTGCGGCATGATCGCGGCGTTCTGCGTGGCCCTGGGGCAGAAGCTGGTCCAGCTTCACTGGGGTTATGTCTGGCCGGACTGGGCCTTCTATTTCCTGATGTGCGGCGTGTCGCTTACAGTCTCCGTGCTGGTGACCCTGCTCACGCCCGCCACGGAACGCGGGACCCTGGTCGAGTTCTACCGCCGCACCCAGCCCTGGGGCCGCTGGAAACCGGTCAAGGCCGACCTTCTGCGCCTGGAACCGTCGCTCCGGCGCGAGAAGATGCTGCGGTACGACGCGATCAACTGCGTGGTCGGCGCGACAGCCCTGTTCTGCCTGAACATGATGCCGGTTTATTTCATGCTGCACAACTGGGTCATGTTCTCCCGTCTGGCGCTTGTCTTTGCGCTGGCCGCCGGAACGATGTATTTTACATGGTACAGGACGCTGCCCACGGATTGATAACCGTCAGGGAGTGATATATGGAAGATATTCTTGTCATACAGCAGGCGGAGCATGAGGACCCCGGCGTTTTCGCCGAGACCGCCGGGCGGCTGGATGTCGGTCTGCGAGTTGTCCGGGTCTGGCTGGGAGAATCCGTGCCGCGCAATCCGGGAGCGCACCCGGCGGTGCTGATCATGGGCGGGGCGATGAATGTGGGTGAGGTGGAGCGCTATCCGTTCCTGGCGGATGAGATGAAACTCGTGCGCCAGTGCGTGGCCCGCCGCAAGCCCCTGATAGGCATCTGCCTGGGTTCTCAGCTCATCGCCGCCGCGCTGGGGGCGCGGGTCTACGCCGGGCCGGTGAAAGAGATCGGCTGGCATGCGCTTACGTTGACCCCCGAGGCACGGCGCGATCCGCTGTTCGAGGGTTTCCCTGATCAGCAGACAGTTTTCCAGTGGCACGGACAGACTTTCGACCTGCCCGCCGGCGCCCTGCGCCTGGCCGGATCGGCGGCGTTCCCCAACCAGGCCTACCGTCTGGGCGAATGCGCCTGGGGCATTCAGTACCATCTGGAGACCACTGCCGCGCACGTGCGCGACTGGCTTGAGCGCGGGACTGATGAGTTGGCCGGACTGGACTATGTGGACCCGCGGGCCATTGTCCGGGACATCCCGATTTACGAGCCGGTCTGCCGTCAGATGGCGGACAGCCTTTTCAGCCGCTTCATCCGCATCGCCCGGAACGCAGCCGAGGGAGGAAAATAATGGGACAGCTCGAGGGCAGGACAGCAATCGTTACCGGCGGCGGCACGGGGATCGGGCGGGCCATCGCGCTGCGGTTCGCCGAGGAGGGCTGCCGCGTGGTTGTCTGCGGACGGCGCATGGACAAGCTGGACGAAACCGTGTCCGCGGCTGGCGAACTGGCGGAAAGGCTCACCGCCCTGCCCTGCGACCTCACCGACCGGGCGCAGATTCAGGGTCTTGTTAAGACCGTGGTGGAGCGTCTGGGCGGGGTGGATATCCTGGTGAACAACGCCGGCGCGATGCGTTTCGCCGACCTGGCCGCGGCCGGGGACGACATGTTCGACCTGCTGATGGAGACCAATGTCCGCTCGGTCTGGCACTTGTGCCAGGCGGTTATCCCGCACATGAAAGCCCGCGGCGGCGGCTCGATAGTCACTATCAGTTCCGTGGCGGGGCTGAAAGCCATGAGCGGGTCGGGCCTCTACTGCATGAGCAAGGCCGCGGTGCAGATGATCAGCCAGACCCTGGCCCTGGAGCACGCGGCGGACCAGATACGGGTCAATGTTGTCTGCCCGGCCCTGGTGGAGCAGACCGAGTTGGCCGAGCCGATAGTGGGGAAAGAGAACATGCAGGCCTTTTACGACAAGCTGCGCGCCAGCCACCCTCTTGGCCGCAACGGCCGCCCGGCGGACATCGCGGAGGCCGTGCTTTACTTTGCCGGAGAGGCCAGCGCCTGGACCACCGGGGCAATATTGCCGGTGGACGGCGGCCGGATGCTCACCAGCGCCAGGCCGAAGTTGTGAGGAAAAAGAGAAATTGATTTATGCACAACGTCTTTATTAGTTGCTCATATTTTTCGAGTGCACAAGGATTGTATATTAAGTTGGGGACAAGGCCGTTGCAGAGGCACGGTGCACCGTGCCCCTACAGAACTGCTTTTATTTCAATTGGTTAGAGATTGCATCAATTTGCAAAGAGCAAAATCGGGGACTTTTGGGACAGCCCCCTACGCCGAAATTGATAATTTTTCGGAGAATTCCTGGAAATATCTGCTGCGTCTTCAATACTCGTATGCGCAATTACTTTTGTCGCTATGTATAGTATCATTTTTATCTGTCGGTGACTTGCTTTAGATCGCCTCGAAGCGGGCGCAGTGGCGAATCTTAACGCTCTCGTCCTGCTTGCAGTCCTTGCGTAAGCGGGACTACCTGCATTCCGCCAACAATTCGAAATAGCGTTCCCTTGTAAGCCCCGCAGTCCGCATATTTGCCATTATTATGTCCCGGTCCACCTGACCGTATTTGGGAATCACCACTGGCCGATCCACTCCTGGTTTCACGTAAAGCCTGTGGCTTCCCTCTTCACGTTCCATGGTGAAGCCGGACTTTCGGAAAATACAGTCCAGCACTCTCCAGTGCACCGCGCTCAAGCGAGGCATGCTACCGGTTCCATACTTACAGTGAACGGAATGGGAACTTCAATGAAACCGAGGGCTTTATCCTCCTGCACGCCCCCTGTTGAAAAATCCGGCCTGAAACCGCAGTCTTTCAGCACCTGGTCCAGAGTCCCACGCTCGAAACACGAGGCCAGGAACAGGCTCACCGCCTCTTTCAGGTTCGCCTCCGCCTCTTCGCGGCTGGCTCCCTGCGAAAAAACATCCAGAGCCGGGCAGCCCGCCACGTGCCATTTCCTCTTTTGCTTCACCGTGAACGGCAGCTTGAGGTAAAAAGTCACGCGTGTTTCCATCGCTCCTCCGTACAAAAGTTTTTCTCACCGCGCCGGTTCTTAGATCGCCTCAAATCGGGCGCAGTGGCGAATCTTCACGCTCTCGTCCTGCTTGCAGGTGTTGATGCAGAGCGCGCACATCGGGTTGCAGCGCTCGGGCGGGCGCTCCACCAGCACAATCGCCTCAGGATCGCGCAACAGGCGCTTGTGCTCCGTGCGCAGGCTGTCGCCCACCCGCGAAAGCTCCTCCATCTCGCGGCGCAGCTCCTGGCGGTGAATCATCACCCGCTGGCGCAACTCCTCCAGTTCATGTTCCAGCGTTTTTTTCTTATCCGGCCGCATCGCGGACCATCCACAGGCAAAGCCTTGCCGGACCGGCGCCCCCGGTCCGCCGGGACATCTTCTCCTTTCTCCGCTCGCTCACAGCCGCAGGCGCCGCTGTCCGTTAAAGCGCCCGCCCCTTATCCTTCATACCTGGCTCATTTTCAACATAATCGACAGGAAGAAAAAAGTCACGCAAATGAGAGCATCTTCGGCCGCTCCCCTTGACACGGACACCCCGCGCCGCCTATTCTAATGCGTCATGCCGGTGTTGTGGACGTTTCATCCGTGAAGGGAAGGGAGAATAACATGCTATTCGAACAGGTCAGGACCGGCGGCGACCGCAATTTCGGCTACTTCCTGGCCGAGGGTCCGGGCGGCTGCGCCGCCGTGGTCGACCCCTCCGGCGCGCCGGAGCTGTTTTTCGAGCTGCTTGACAATCACCGCTGCGAGCTTAAATACGTGATCTGCACGCACGACCATCACGACCACACCGGCGGGATAAAGGAGCTGGCCCGCCGCAGCCAGGCCCTGATCGTGATGCACAAGCTGACCGGAGACCGCGCCGACCTGCCGGTGGAGGACGGCGAGGTGCTGGACCTGTGCCGCCTCAAGCTGAAAATTATCCACACTCCAGGCCACACCGAGGACTGTATCTGCATCCTGGCCGGGGATATCCTCATTACCGGAGACACACTGTTCGTGGGCAAGGTCGGCGGCACCGACCTGGGCGCGGGCGCGCGGGCCGAGTACGACAGCCTGCACAACAAAATCCTCACCCTGCCCGATGAGACGAAAATCTTTCCGGGCCATGACTACGGGATCGCCCCGAGCTCGACAGTCGGGAACGAGCGCCGGACCAACCCGTTCCTGCTCTGCCGCAGCTTCGAGGAGTTCGTGGACCTCAAGGCCAACTGGGCCGAGTACAAGCGCACGCACGGGATCAAGTGAACCGGCCCCGGTGCTGTTTTAATAAACGGCACGGCGGCGTTTTCTTGATTTATTGAATTAAGGCCCTCCCGGTCTCCCTGTCAATAAGGGAGGAACGGCCGGTCTCCCGGCGGGGCCGGAACATCCAGGCATGTCGCTGTTTTTATCTGTGCCATCTGTCTTTTATCCGTGGCATCCGTGATTCAGATGCCCCGGCACATGCCCGAACGGCTGTCGTAGTGTATGGGGCTGTCCCAAAAGTCTTAAAAGGGGCACGGCGCGCCGTGCCCCTACAGAACTGCTTTTATTTCAATTGGTTAGA
>CAYYNT010000121.1:0-2113 GCA_964473155.1 uncultured Gemmatimonadales bacterium
TGCGTCGAGAACGGCCAGCCCGTCGAGTTCGGCCAGCGCCTGTTCCTGGTCGATCCGGCGGGGAGATAAGCCGATGTTCAAAAAGGTCCTGATCGCCAACCGCGGTGAGATCGCCCTGCGGATAATCCGCGCCTGCAAGGAACTGGATATCCAGACAGTGGCGATTTACAGCGAGGCAGACCGCGACAGCCTGCACGTGCGGTTCGCCGATGAGGAGGTCTGTGTCGGCCGCAACCGCGCCTCGGACAGCTACCTGAACATGCGCAGCATCCTGGCCGCGGCCGAGATCACCAACGCGGACGCGATCCATCCGGGATATGGATTCCTGGCCGAGAACGCCGAGTTCTCGGAGATTTGCCTGCGCAGCCAGTTCGCTTTTATCGGCCCCACCCCGGACAATATCCGTCAGATGGGGGACAAAGCCACCGCCCGGTCGATCATGATCCGGAACAAGGTCCCGGTGGTGCCGGGCAGCGAAGGCGTGCTGCGCGATGAAAAAGAGGCCCTGGCCAGGGCCAATGCAATCGGCTACCCCGTTATTCTCAAAGCCACGGCGGGAGGCGGCGGCAAGGGCATGCGCGTGGCGCGCGACGAAAGCGAACTGATCAACAGTTTCGAGATCGCCCGCGCCGAGGCCAAGAGCGCGTTCGGCAACCCGGACATGTACGTGGAGAAATACCTCGAAAGGCCGCGCCATGTGGAGATACAGATCATGGCCGACCAGCACGGCAACGTGGTGCACCTGGGCGAGCGTGACTGCTCCATCCAGCGCCGTCACCAGAAGCTGATCGAGGAGTCTCCCTGCCCGGTGATGACTCCCGATCTGCGCGGAAAAATGGGACAGACCGCGGTCCTGGCGGCCCAGTCGATCGGCTACGTGGGCGCTGGCACGGTGGAGTTCCTGCTGGACAAGGACCGCAATTTCTATTTCATGGAAATGAACACCCGCATCCAGGTGGAGCACCCCGTGACCGAGATGGTGACCGGTCTCGACCTGGTCAAGGAGCAGATCGCGGTGGCCGCCGGGGCGAAACTCTCGTTCAGGGAAAAGGACATCCGGCTGGAGGGGCACGCCATCGAATGCCGGATCAACGCCGAGGACCCGAGCCGCAATTTCATGCCCTTCCCCGGACAGATCACCACTTTCCATCCTCCGGGAGGCCCGGGAGTGCGGGTGGACACGCATATCTACCAGTCTTACACCATACCGCCGTATTACGATTCACTGTTAGCCAAGCTGATCGTGCACGGCCGCACCCGCGAGGAGGCGATTCTCAGGCTGCGCCGCTCGCTGGAGGAATTCATGATAATAGGCGTGCCCACGACGATCCCGTTCCACAAGGAAATAGTGCGGGACCGCCGTTTCCTGTCCGGGGATTTCGATGTCCAGTTCCTGGAACAACGGGCTTTGAACCCCGAGGGGGTAAGGACGGCCTGAGATATGACGGTTGTTTAAGCGCTGATGGATCTATCCGGAGGGTGTCCAAAAAAGAGGCGAACCTTGTGTTCGCTCACCCCAATTTTGGCATTTTTCAACACGCTTTTAACCCGGATAATACACACAAATTTTCTGGCGCTTTCCTTCCGGGAATCACGGATTACACGGATGTTCACGGATGGCGCGGATTCTGAGGCCTGCCCTCGGGATGCTAATGATAGCGCCAGGTATTACCATCCGTGAAATCTTATTTTTTGTCCGTGCCATCCGCGATTCTGAATTTAACAGAACACAACAGTTTTTATGAATAATGCGGGTTTGAGTTGGCAACGATTCGCAAAGAGCAAAAAAAGGGGCTTTTGATCAGCCCCTTTTTTATTTGACTTACGCGCCGGAGGCCGGACAGGCGGGCGCTTGACAGTTAAAAATTATTTCATGCCCGGCTTGACAATTATCCTGCCTTATATCAGATTTAAAATATCTGAATGAGAACCAGACGCAGTTTTGCCGCGTGTGGTTCAGCAGATAAGGTTGCAGACACCCCCCGCCAATTGTACTACAAGATGAAGGCGATGTTATTGTGCTTCGATTCCACGGATGGACAACAAAAAGACTCCGGAGGAATGAAAAGCAGGTGCAGCGCCGTCCTCCCGTTTGCAGGACGATCCCGTTTTT
>CAYYNT010000121.1:2213-5542 GCA_964473155.1 uncultured Gemmatimonadales bacterium
CAGTTGATAAAGACCCTCCAGGTCACCTCGCCGCAGGACGGGGCCGCGTTCAGCGTGGACGAGGGCAGCCCGCTCGCGATCCGCATGCGGATCACCAATCAGGGCGACAGCCTTCGGCTGAGCACCGGCAATACCCTGCCCACAGGCGCTTCTGTGGCCGGGGACACGCTTTTTCAGTGGACCCCCGGGCAGAGCCAGTCGGGTTTCTATCCCGTGCGCCTGATCTACTCGAACGAGGGCGGCGGGGCCGACACGGTGAACCTCAATATCACGGTCAACGACAAGAACGCCGCGCCGGTCTGGCCCGCGCAGATCGACACCTTGTGGGTTATGGAGGGTCAGGAACTCAGCCAGTCATTCACCGCGGCCACGGATGCCGACCCGGCCGACATGATCAATTATTCGGCGCTCAACCTTCCGGCCGGGGCGGTGTTCAGCTCCGGGGCGCTGCATCTTACCTGGACGCCGGGTTATGACAAGGCCGGGACTTACCAGTTCAGCCTGGTGGCCGCGGATAACCGCGGCGCGCGGGCGACAAAGATTTTCACCATCGTCGTTGAGAATGCCAACCGCAAGCCGTCTCTGGTGATAACGAATAAGAGCATTACAGCAGATGAGAAAACGCCGTTGAGCTTTCCAGTCGGAATAAATGATCCGGATGGCGATCCGGCGAGCGTGCGGGCCGAGAACCTGCCCACGGGCGCGACATTCAACGGATCGGTGTTCAGCTATCCGGTTCCGGCGGCGGGCAATTACACCGTGAATTTCATCGGAACTGACAACGGCGGTCTGGCGGACAGCCAGTCAGTTGCGATTACGGTCAACGCGGTCAATTTTCAGCCGCGTTTCGCCGCCCTGCGCGACACGAGCGTCGAGGCGGGCAAAGCCGTGCAGATCACGCTTCAGGCGACTGACCAGAACGCGGGCGACCAGCTCACCTATTCCGTGCAGAAACGCGGCGCGGCCACCAGCATCCTGGACCGCGGGGCCACGTTGACCGGCGCGGTCCTGAGCTGGACCCCGGCCACTACGGATATCGGCCCGAACATAGTCTATCTGCGGGTCACGGACAGCAAAGGCCTGTACGACGAGGCACAGATCACGATCACGGTGACCGGCCGCAACATCGCCGCGCCGCCGTCTTTCAAACCCCTGGAAACACTGACAGTAGCCGAGGGTGACAACATTTCGTTCCTGCTGCCGATGGTGGACCCGAACCTCAGCGGTCTCAAGTTCTGGGCCTCGAACCTGCCCCAGGGCGCGAAACTGGACAGCCTCACCGGACGGTTCACCTGGAAGCCCGGATATCTGCAGTCCGGGAGTTACACTGTTACTTTTGGAGTAACAGATGGAAATTTCCAGGACGTGAAGAATATGCTGTTCGTCATCACGGAGCGGGACCTGGTTCCGATACTCTCCCCTGTGGGCAACCTGACCGTGCGTGAGAACGAGCTTCTGCGGGTCCGTCTTTCCGGCGCCGATTCGAGCGGCCAGGCGGTCAGTTTCACCGCCCAGGGACTGCCCGCGGGCGCCGAGTTCTATTCGCAGGGGCTGCTGCTGTTCCGTCCCGGCTACACGCAGTCCGGGGTGTACACGGTGACATTCGCTGTCGTCGATGCTTCCGGCAACAAGGACCAGGAGACTGTCAGCCTGACAGTGCAGGATGTCAACCGCCCGCCGGACCTCACCGTGGATAACAAGTCCGTGAGCGAGGGAGCGTTGTTGAGCTTCACCGTGAGCGCCACGGACCCGGATGGCGACGCGCTTACTTACGCGGCGGCCAACCTGCCCGCCGGCGCGTCGTTCAGTTCCTCCAGCCGGACTTTCACCTGGACCCCCGGCACGGACCAGGAGGGCAATTACTCGGTGTTGTTTACGGCTAACGACGGCAAGACCGGCGGAGTGGACAGCGCCTATTGCATTATCAGCGTGGGCGATGTCAACCGTCCGCCGCAGCTTGACCTTCTGACCGATCAGTCCGGCTCCGAGGGGACCGCGCTGTCGTTCAGCCTGGTGGCCTCCGACCCGGACGCCGCCAACCGCGTGACAATCAGCGCGCAGGGGCTGCCCACAGGAGCGGTCCTGACCCAGAGCGGCGCTAATCCGGTGACCGCCACGGTGAATTTCACTCCCGGCTACACCCAGGCCGGTGTGTACAGCCTGAAGATTACGGCTACGGACAATGCAGCCTCCGGCGCGCTGTCCGTGAGTCAGACCATGAAACTGGAGATTGCGGATAAGGATGTCGCCCCGGCGTTCAGCGGGGTGCTGGCCGCGGCGGACTCGGTGATGCTGGCGGTGAGCGAGGGGCAGACCCTCGAGTTCGAGGTGGCGGCGAGCGATGCGGGCGGCGATGCGCTGGGGTTCTATACAATGAACCTTCCGGTCAACGCCTCGGCGCAGTTGAGCGCCAGCCCGCGCAAGGTGGTTTTCGCCCCGGCCTACAACCAGTCCGGCCGTCATGAGTTCACGGTCGGGGTCACCGACGGGCGTAACGAGGTGCTGAAGAAGGTGGTGGTGACCGTGGCCGAGGTCAACCGCGCGCCGCGCGTTCCGCCCATCGCCGACCAGAAAGTGACCGAGGGCAATATCATTACCTTTGCGGTGGATGCCACCGACCCGGATGGCGACGCGATCACGATTTCCACTGCCGGACGGGTCCCGTTCCTGACCCAGGGGACCAATCCGCCGGCGAAGATTCGCGACGGCAACGTGTTTATTTTCGACACCGCGCTCCTGCCGAAGGACCAGCCGATTTCCTCGGCCGTGTTCAAGTTCTGGGCCGTGGATTCGCGCGGCGCGGTCAGCGATACGGTGAGCGTGGAGATTGCGGTCGAGCGGCGCGACAGTGTCAGCGTGACGTTCGGTGCGACGACGTTCCCCAATCTGCCCGGCCTGGGACTGTTTTTCAACTTCCTGTCTTTTGCGAGCAGCCGGGTCAATTTTCACTTCACTTTGATTTCCGGCTTTATCCTGCACGTGCCGGTGCCTACCCTGGCCGCGGCCGGGGATGAATCCGGCGTCAAGGTGAAACAGGACCCGCGGCAGGGCGTGTACACTTTCCTGGCCGGCGACCTGACCAGCCAGTTCTACGGCATCCGCCGGGGCTGGGGCCTGGACCTGACCTCGCTGGCCGCCGCCGGGGCGGATTCTTTCCCCACCGGCAACGCAACCAAGATTACGCTCAACTATTACGACGCCGACCTTCCCACCGAGGTGCCGAATTTCACCGAGAGCCGTCTTTCGGTGTTCGGGTATGACGGAACCAGGGCGGTCTGGGTGGTGATGGACAGCGTGAGCGTGGACACGGTCAAGAACCAGGCGACATT
>CAYYNT010000122.1:0-5464 GCA_964473155.1 uncultured Gemmatimonadales bacterium
ATTTCCAGCAACATGTATCTGTCTGTTCTTGACTTTCAAGACAGTCGCTACAGTTAAGTCTTTTGGTACAATCCTGCTTTTTAAACCAGCGAACATCCTGCAGAAAACCTGTACTATCTGGAAAGCTCCAGCGCCACCGCCCGCCGCAACTCCAGCAGCTTTTTCGAATCCAGTCTGAAGAAACTGAGCGGCCAGGCCGAGGGGTCATCCGCGTACGGGGCCAGGGCGCGGCGGAGTTTCAGGTAGTTCCAGCCCTTTTTCGCGGCCAGAAGGTTCAGGTATTCTATGTCCTGCTGCGCCCTGCGGATAGCCTTGAGCCGCAGACCCGGCAACGCTCCATCATAAGTTTTCCCGCTGCGGGCGTAATTCTTCCCGCTGTAATAAACCGACAGGTCATCCGGGTTGAACCAGTCCCCGCCACCGAGGACATTCCAGTAAGGCAGCGCTCCATTGGCCCCGATAGCCCAGAGAGTGAGAAAATTCTGCTGGAAGTCGATAAGCTTGCCTGAAATATTAGGCGAGCCGCCATAGCGCCAGTGGTTTTCTCCGGGCAGACGGCGCATGCGGAACATGGCCGTGGAGGCGCAACCTAAAAGGCCCGAGTTGTCCCACAGGTTGCACAGACCATCCCACAGTCCGCGGGTAAGCTCCGGCTGCGATACATCCGTCCGGTAATGCAGCTCGATATTTTTCTTTCCCCAGGATTCGTACCCCCGGCGGACCAGTTCCATATAGAAACGGTTGGCCTCGTAGTCATCATAGTCCACCGGCTCGTCTAACAGCCAGAACGAACTGCCCCGCCCCTCGTTGGGCATCCTGAAAAACGGGACTTTGAAATAGTACTTGTTGTTAAAGTAAACCTGGAAGGCAGTGCCCTTATAGCCTTTCTTATCAAAGTATTCGAAGAATTGACGAACTATGGACGAAAATCCCTCGCAGTACTGGCTGTCGAACGCCTCGAACGGAGATCGCGAGGTCCTGGCCCAGTTGGCGAAATCGAGGCGGGTTTTCAGCTCGGCGTAATCGCCGTAATGCTTCTTGATCGGCATGGGCCAGTTTTCGTGGAACGGAAGGTAAATATGGCTGAGCGGCTGACCTGTTCCCGGCCCGCGGTAACCCATCGCCTGCGTGAAAGCCTTTCCGTTCAGATACGGGCCGTAGCGCCTGTCCCATGCGCTCCAGTCCGACACTTTCACTTTGGCGCCCTCGCCTGTCAGTTCCGGGGCGGCCATTATCTGCACGCTACCGTCCTGCTGATACGGCAGCACGTTCAGCGTGGAGCGGTGCGCATGCCCCACCTGGTAGAAACTGCGCTCCACGTTCAGGAAGCGCCCGGTCTCGGCCTGGATATCCACCCCGGAGATACGGGTCAGGCCGTAGGCGTAGGCGTTCAGGTCAATCGGCCAGGTTACCTGTTCCGGAATGTTGAACGGCAACACCTTGAGCGTCAGGATAACGATTGCCGGACTTGAAAGCTCGGCTGCGGTGACCGTGATCTTACCCAGATATGTTCCTGGCTTCGTTGCCGGCGGCACGTACAGGTCCGTCCAGACAGACTGCCAGCGCTGAGAGCCGCCCATGTTGTCGGCGGAGGGCAGGCCGAAAGAAGTTTCGAACGGGGCCTCCAGCGGAAGACATGCATCCCCGTGCCAGGCCGGCTTGTGGCCCTTGTCCTCGATCAGTTCCCAGGGACCGACCCATTCCTGCGGCCTGGGAGTCACATCCAGGTACCAGACCCGGAACAGGCTGACATTGCCCTGCGACCGTATCTCGCCGTTGTCGCCGGAAAGGTTGCTCACTGTCACGCGCACGTCGCTCAGCTTTGTCTCCCCGAGCCGCCCCAGGATCAACTGGAAAGCCGCCACCTCTCCGCGCGCCGCCTCCAGCGACACAGTGCGCTTCGCACTCGACCAGACCGGGTTTTCAGCGCGGAAAGAATTGTCCGCGCTGTAGTTTTCCTCATCCTGCAATATCCCCCCGCCGACCGGGTCCACCTTGGCCAGGTCCGGGCAGGCCCACAGATCGAGCTTTCCCTCGAAGGTGACGTCCGCGCCCTTGCTGTCCGCCGTTTCAGCGTGTACTGAGGGCAGAGAGACAACGGGAAGCGCGGGCATGTCCAATTCGATTTGGGAGACAGGGCCGCGGTTGCCCGCCTCGTCCACCGCGCGAATAGCGACAACGTATTTTCCGGCCGGGAGCTGGAAAAGTCTCATTTTCTGGGTCGAACCGGGCTCTTCCGGTTTCGGGACCATCCAGAGAGGCAGACGGCTGGCGCTGTCCCAGGCGCTTTCCTCGATGCGTCCTGAGGAGTAACGCACATCGTAACCCAGGGCCTTTCCGCCGCCTACGCCGTCATCCCCCGAAGCTTTGAATGCCACTGTCACCGAGGGATCGAATGGCTCCGTCTCCACGACCGTCAGTCCCTCGACCGCGCCCGGCGCGGTCTTGTCCAGCGGCCCGCCCTCGACCTCCAGGTAAGGACGAAGGGCCGGGTCCTGGATGTCACGCGTGTACATGTAGACATCATTCGCATTGTCGGTGATATAGGGCACGGCTTCGCCCTTGAGCGCATAGCCCTCGTTCACCTGGCCCTTGTCATCGGTCAGGATCAACCCGTGCGAAAACCCGGCGGCCAGTGACTCGACCAGGCGCGGATCGACCGGAAAGCGCATGTGCACCGCGCGCCCGTTGTCCGCGGGCGTGCGCTCTATCATTCCCGGTTTCACGTTCCAGTAGCGGGCATCCGGATGGAACCAGCTCACGCTGTACACTCCGCTGCCCGGCCAGGACCAGAGGTTCTCCGGAGCGGGCTTACCGGCGTTGGAAGGCTCGGCGGCCCAGTTCCAGCTCGCCCCGCCCCGGCCGGTCTGGCCGTTGACGCCACGGCCCTCCTGCCAGGGGGCCAGCACCGTGCTCAAACCGGCGCCGTAAAGGTCGCCTTTCGCCAGGAACACGTTCAGCCAGGCGCGCTCGACAGTCCAGCCACGGATAGCCTGAGCGTCAAAATCCCCAAGCCAGGCTTTTGTCTCGAACCCGCTCCAGTTCTGGTTCTGACGGATCGGCACACTGACAGAAGCCCCGCTGTTGTCGCTATCATGTCCGCGTTCGGTGGAGATGCCCGTGTCCATTGTCACCGGCAGTTTCACAGTCTCGGCATCAAGACAGAACGGAGCAGTGAACAGCAGAATCAGAAGCAGACTTTTCAGTTTCATCTCAAATCTCCCCCAAACAGGTGAATGGATTTTGACTTCCTGAAAGATAAGTGATACGAAAGAGTTAGAAAACGATATTCAAGTCAGATAAAAGGTGACCGTAATTTAGTTCAACAGCCTGAACCAATTCCTGAGGCCTTACCCTTGATAACAATATATTTTGAACCGGATACAGCCATGAATCTATTTTTATTCTTGTTTGGCCTGCCGGGTGAGGGTAAATTAACGCCCTGTTGCGACCGTTTCCCCGGATTGAGAGACTATCTTACAAAAATATTCCTTGAAAGCGGAGCTGCGGCATGGAAATGGGAACCATGAATTTTATCCTGGTGGACTGGCTGGTGATTGTCCTCTATTTCGTGATCATCCTCGGAATAGGCCTGTACTTCTCTAAACGGGCCAGCAAGAGCATGGAGGACTTTTTCCTCAGCGGCCGCGCCCTTCCCTGGTGGGTGGCAGGCACCGCAATAGCGGCCACCGGCTTTGCCGCCGACACCCCGTTCATGGTCACCGAGCTTGTGCGCCGCGAGGGTATCTCGGGCAACTGGTTCCTCTGGTGTTTTGCCCTGACCAACCTCTGCGCCACGTTCATGTTCTTCCGCTTCTGGCGGCGCGCCCGTATCCTCACCGAACTGGAGATCATCGAGGAGCGTTACGAGGGCCGCTCGGCCGGAGTGCTCCGCGGTTTTCAGAGCATATTCTACGGCATCGCCTACAGCTCGCTCAACATCGGTTTTATTATGCTGGCCATGCAGTCGTTCATAACCGTACTACTAGGATGGAACGAATACCTTTCCCTGGGCGTCCTTCTGTTCGTGACCATGTTCTATGCCCTGGCCGCGGGACTCTGGGGCGTTGTGGCCAACGAGGTGGTTCAGTTCACTATCGCGTTCCTGGGCTCGGTTTTCATGACCGTCATGGCGGTCAGCGCAATCGGCGGGCTGTCCGGGATCGAGGACAAGCTGATCTCTGTTTTCGGCGGAGAAACCACCCGGAGCCTTCTCAGTTTCCTGCCCACCGAGGGAGCGGTCAAGCCGTTTTCCAAACCCGGCAGCGAGCTGACCTGGCCCCTGTTCTTCACCTACATCTTCTTCCTCTGGTGGTCGAGCGAGAAAGCCGACGGCCAGGGAATGTTCATCCAGCGTATCATGGCCACCAAGAGCGACCGTCACGCCTTCTTCGCCGGAATCTGGTTCAACATCGTCTACTACGGCTTCCTGATGTGGCCCTGGATCCTCGTGGCCCTGATCTCACTGGCCGACTTCCCCACCCTGACTGACCACAAGCTGGCTTACCCGATGATGATCCAGAAATACCTGCCCGCCGGACTCAGGGGAATAATGTTCGCCGCGTTCCTCAGCGCTTTCATGTCCTCGGTCACTGGGTTGATCAACTGGGGATCGAGCTACATGATCAACGACTTCTACAAGCGCTTCATCCGTCCGGACGCCACGCAGAGCCACTACATCTGGGTCGGGCGGGCGGCCATGATAGTGGTGCTGGGTTTCGGCATCCTGGTCTGGACCATGACCGACTCGCTGGCGGATGCCTGGAAATTCATGGCCGAGCTGTTCAGCGGCCTGGGCGCGGTCTGGATCATGCGCTGGTTCTGGTGGCGGATCAACGCCTGGAGCGAGATAACCGCCTATATCCTCTCCATAGTCGGCTGCGTGGCGATCAATGTCCTGGAGATGTACGGCATCCAGTTCTCCGAGGGCTTCCGCTACCTGTACATCTGCCTGTTCAGCGTCACCGGCTGGATAACGGTGACTTTCCTGACCCGCCCGGTGACGGAGGAAAAGCTTAAGAACTTTGTCCGGAAAGTCAATCCCGGCGGCATACTCTGGCGGCGGATCACCCGTCTTGTCCCGGAGCACGAGCTTCCGGCCGGGCCGCCCCTGTCGTTCAACCTTATATCGTTCGCCCTGGGCGCGGTGGCGCTGTTCTCGTTCATCTTCGGGATCGGTTCGATCCTGTTCGGCTCGTACCTCAAGGGCGGTTGCATGATGGTGCTCGCGGCTATCCTGGGGGCGATCATCTACCGCCTCGAACAGTTCCGTCACGAAACCGAGCAGAGCCATATCGCCGCGCGGCAGTAAAGCATTAAGAAACGGGTATATTTTTCAACTGGCCGGACCATTTTAGACAATTGTAATTCATTCTATTGCAAGCTGTTGCATAGGGGCACGGCGCGCCGTGCCCCTGCTTTTTGTGACATCCTCGCAGTGTTCAGGACATCACTGGCGGCCTCT
>CAYYNT010000123.1:0-5402 GCA_964473155.1 uncultured Gemmatimonadales bacterium
GAAAACAATAACCTTTCGATCCCGTGATGCAAGTTCCTAACCGGACAAAACTGCCCCTGCCCCCCTTTTTCAAAGCAACTATGTTGCATAGTGGGGGCAAATAAACGGAGCCTCACTGTTGGTCAAGGTTAACGGTAGTTAAATTTGAATCTGCCCAAGACCTTTAACCACAGGAGGCTCCTATGAAGAAGTATAATCGAATTATCCCCGAGGGGGAAACGGTTTTTGTCGGAATCGACTTGCATCGTCTCAGTTGGCATATAACGGTGATTTGCAGTGGGGAGGTGATTTTCAGTGGTGCACACCCCCCGGAGCCGGACAAGTTGTTGAACTTTTTGAAGCGCTACCGGCCTGACCGGATCGAGGCCGTATACGAAGCCGGTTACTTCGGTTTCAGTCTGTACGAACTGCTGAATGAATCGGGCATCCATTGCATGGTTACACCACCGACCCTGTTGCCGATGGAGTACGGAAATCATGTAAAAACAGACCGCCGGGACAGCCGAAAGCTGGCGTTTCTGTTGTCCAAGCGGATACTCAAGGCAGTCTGTGTCCCCGATCCCGAGCTGTGCGCTCACCGTCAGACTCTACGCAGACGGCAGCAGTTATTGAGCGACCGTATCCGGGTTCAGCAAAGGATAAAAAGCGAACTGAGTTTTTGGGGCCTCTCGATTGCCAGCCCTTGTGGGCCGTGGACTGTAAGCTTTTACAACCGGCTTAAAGAGATTGTGTTCGGCAACTCGTGTATGAACCAGAGTTTTATGGCCCTGCTGAACGAATACGAATACCTGAACCATTTGATCGAGCAACAGACAGGGTTGCTTAAGGAACTTGCAACCAGCGAGCTTTACGCCGAAAGAATCAGACTTCTCCGGACTGTGCCGGGAATCGGTTTGCTCAGCGCATTGCACCTGATCCTTGAACTGGGAGATATCACCCGTTTTGCCAGAACTGAGCAACTGGCGGCCTATGTCGGCCTGACTCCTTCTCAATATTCCAGCGGAGAGCATGTCCGCATGGGCCGTATCACCAGGTGCGGTAAAAGCGACCTTCGAACTGTCCTGACCGAGGCCGCCTGGACCGCCATTAAAAATGACTCCGAATTACGGGAGGTCTACGAGAGCTTGAAATTCAGGCGTGGTGCGAAAAAAGCCATTGTCGCTGTCGCCCGTCGGCTTTTGCTGCGCTGCAGGCGTGTGCTCCTGGATGGTACACCTTATCGCCTGCCGGTCGCAGCCTGACAACTGAATCCTGAACTGCCCAGCAAACACGAGCGTATTGAGAGGACCGCGAAATCCCCTTGTGTGCTGAAATATTTAACTTCAGGCCACGATCAAAGGCTGCCGCCTCTCGCCTGTAATACCTCGAATCAATTGCATATGGCTCCGTCAACACGGAGGCCATGAATAGCAGATTGAACGGATTCAGAATATATTGCTCTTTTATATCCTTTTCCCCTTGACCGCGCACATAGCAGGGGATTTAAAAACGCCGTCTTCGAGCAGGCGCTGCCGTATTAAGAGGGGAGTTCCCCTCTTAACTCCCCCTGTCAAGAGTCAAAATTCAAGTTTCAAGTGCTCAAAAACGCTGAAGTCCTATGGGCTAAAGACGTACAACCCGGAAACCTATGAAGTAGACACTGCCGTACGGGTAGTAGTTGCTACGGTAGGTTGATCGGCAGTAGTAGTAGTAACTGAACCAACTGCCGCCCCGTAAGACACGGGAGGAGCCTCTCGACGGCCCTTGCGGATCAGTCGCATTCTCACTGCTGTAACTCCCATAACAGTCGTTGCACCACTCAAAAACATTCCCGTGCATGTCGTACAAACCAAAAGCGTTAGCCTGCTTACCGCCTACAACATGCGTCGTACGACTACTGTTTTCGTCATACCAGCCCGCTTTCGCCAGGTCACTCTCTGAGTCTCCAGTGTAATAATTCGTTGTAGTCCCCGCGCGGCAAGCATACTCCCACTCCGCCTCGGTCGGCAACCTGTATCCGTTCTTCGTAAAATCACAAGCCCAGGTAGTCAGGTTGTAACACGGCTGCAAGCCCGCCGCCTCGCTCAACTTGTTGCAGAAAGTAACCGCATCGTACCAGGACACATACTCCACAGGGGCATTGGTGCTGCTCTTGAAAGAAGAGGGATTACTCCCCACCACCGCCTGGTACTGTGCCTGAGTTATCTCGTATCGCCCCATCTGGAATGCGCTCACCGTCACCTGATGCACTGGCGTAGCTAATCCAGTTTGTCCCATCTGGAACGTTCCCGCGGGAATTGAAACCATTTCTATTGGAGAAACTCCAACATACAATTGTGTCTCGGTAGGCAGTTTGTCCTTGCCACAAGATGAAAACAAAGCCATTAAAATTGCTAATAAAATTACCGCCTCTGATTTGTTCATTAATAAATACTCCGTTCAATGCCTATTCCGGTCCAATTCGGACACCTGATCCGGGCAATCCGGACACCAGAAAATCCTTGTCAACTATAGAAAAGCATTCATCCGACATTCACCATATCAAAATTGAAACAGCAAAAAACAGCCTTTTTGTTCGATTTCGAGAGAAATTTTTCGATCTGCCCAGCTTGGATAGACAGATTTTTCTGTTTCTTTGGATTAAACACTCAACATCCGCCCATTCTTTTTCAGCCACGCCCTGCTTTCTTTGTAGTCTGACATTACTTTTCCCAGCAGTTTCCAGTAATCTTTGGAATGATTGAGCAGCTTCAAATGACATAGCTCGTGTACTACTACATAATCGATAACCCTTTGAGGAGCCATGATTATTCGCCAGTTAAAGCTGACTTCACCCCTGGCGTTACAACTGCCCCAACGACTCCTGTAATTCTTGATTCGAATTTTCCTTGGTCCTACTGCAATCTGGGCAGAAAATCTATTCACTCTCTCCTCAATGACTACTGCTGCCTTTTCCAAATACCACTCTGTCAGTTGTGATACAATCAAACGATCTCTGGTCTCTCCAGAAATTGGATTCTGGACATGAACAAGAAAACAGCCATCTCTTTGACTGGCTTTATCTGGCTTGCCATCCAGGACTTTCAGATAGTAATTCTGCCCCAAATAAGAGAACGTTTCACCATCGACATATTCCTTTGGTCGTAAGCTGTCTCTGACTTCAAGATTATGCCTGAGTTTTTCTCTGATCCATTGTGCTTTGCTTCTGACAAACTCCTGCACGCGCTCTTGTGAAACACTTGAAGGAACCAGCACCCTCACCTTATCGTCTTTAATCAGGATAGTGGCTGATTTCCTTCGTGGCCGCGGTATCAGCTCGTATTCAAAATCAAGCACGCCGGGTTTCCTTCTGTCTTAACTACAAATCTCTATATTGCCTCGTTCTTCAATCGGCATTTCGATTATCTTGGAGATATAGCTTGTGAGATCACGCACCCTGGTTTCAAAATGAATTGGATCAATGTCAAAAAGAGCCCAGTATTCCAAATATTCTTGTGAATGTTTAGCGATCTTTTTCAAGAATGACAACATTCCTGCAAGGTAATCATCCTCATTAACATAATCCTTGCTTCTAACACCTATATCACAACGCAGATAATCAGAAATATCACCAGCGATTACAATCATCTGATAAGCTTTGTCTGTCAAATCGTCCGTATCCACAATAACACCTTATAAAATGGTCTATAGCTTAGCTTTACAATCCAACAACTGCAATCATCCCCAGAATATTCCAGATGGATCATCACCGAGTTCCCGCAATAATCTATCGAGTGATTTATCAGCTTTCAGCTCTTCATAATCATGCCAGCGGCCGTTCCGATCAGCACAACATAGAAGCCAGGAAGAGTCTTTGGCGTTATAGCGGATCTGAGCAATAGGAATATGAATCCATTCATCAGGATTCTTGTATGAGATTCTTTTTTCGATAATCGTGACCGTATTGCCACGTATATTGTAGCCAACCTGCAACTGGCTCTTTACATGCGATGGAAAGCGCTCATCGCAGAACTTTCCAACTTGCTCCTCAACCAACTTTCTTTGGATGTCTGGCAGCTGCATTTTCAATTTCTTTCAGATGAAATTAAAAGTATTTGACTCAGAAAATTCCCGTTAAGTCCGTTCGCCACCGGTTGCCTCCTTGTCGCCAGGAAGGTATATGGATGCTCCTCAAAGTGTCTGGTTTTAATTCGACTCTGGCTGACTGGTTTTAACCGAGCGCTAACAGGCTTTTGATTTGTAATCCGCAAAATTGCGTTTGTCTCTCATTTCTCATTTACCATATAATGGTTTCATGCCAAGAAAACGGCGCACCGGTCTATTCGGGCAGGTTGTGTAGCTATCATCCCTGTTTCCGCTCCACTCGCACCACCCGGCTCTGGCGGTTGAACACGTAGGTATTGCAAAACAAGCGCACCAGAAGCAATGGGAAAAAAAGGAGCACCATCACGCTACGAGCGCTCCCCTGCTCTCTCTTCCCCCTACTTGCGCATCACGATCACGCTGGCCTTGCCGTGCTCCGGGACCCGGAACACCAGGGCGTCGCCCTCACGCCCGATGGGTCGGATCGCGCTCTCGGAGGGCTTGTCCGGCTGATAGAGTGTGAACTTGTTGAATTCGGCGGCATCCTGCACACGGACTGTCAGGCTCAGTTCCGGGACAGTGCCCGGAACGTTGTTCAGCTCGCGCCACAGGCTAACCATCACCGCCATCACCGAGCCGTCCTCCAGCCGGAACACGTTCCCGTCTGTCATGGGCGGAAGGTCCAGCGCCTGCGGGTGGAAAATCCATTTCCGCCCCTTGAGCAGCTTGAACAGGGGCAGGTAGTCCTGCTCGATCTTCAGCGCTTTCTCTTTCTGCGCCGCCACGCTGGAGGCGCCGTAGGGCCGGTTGTACGAGGCCTCCCAGTCTCCTATCTCCGGCCCGCGCATGGCCGAGTAGAAGAAACCGTAACGCAGGCAGTTGAGCAGGGTGCGCTCCGGGTGCTGCCAGCTTGATCCGTCGAGGATCATCCCGTGACGGGTCAGGCAGAGATAGCTCTGGGCGACCAGCCAGGCCGGGACATCCTCATCCGGGGTGTCCTCCTTGGCCATTATCCCGTCGATACCCTTGCAGCCTGTTATCATGGTCGGCTTGTTGCATGTGATGAACCGTCCGCTCTTGTGCAGCAGCGGACCTATTTTCTGCTCCATCATGCGCTCGTACATGAACTCCGGATAATACGCGGGCCGGTTGTTGACCATCGTTATCCCGTCATCGTGCGCGAAATCGAAACGGTAGCTGCGGCCGTAGACATCCCAGAAAAAGCCCGCGATGCCCGGATAGGCCTGCAGCATTTCCTGCGCCTGATCGGCCAGGTCCTTCCCGAACGGAGTTTCCGGGTCGGAGTTCATCAGCCAGCAGGCCTGGCTGTCCGGGTAGCT
>CAYYNT010000124.1:0-4635 GCA_964473155.1 uncultured Gemmatimonadales bacterium
AAAATCCTAACCTTTCAATCCCTTGATGCAAGTTCCTAACCGGACAAAGCTGGGACCGAGGGGGATTTGATCCAATCAATCCACATTCCCCGTATACCGCTCACTTGTATCAGCGGCGGGCCACGGCCAGGGTCTTGCGTATCTCCTCGCGACGGCCGTCGTCATAACCGATTTCCCAGGCGTAGATGAACACGCCGTTCATCACCAGGTCACCCCGGTCGTTCTGCAACAGCCATTCGGCGCTGACCGCGCTTCCACTGCCGTCTATCCGGTCGCTCACGTCCACCCGGCGCACAAGGTCGCCGCGCAGGTTGAATATGCGCAGCACGGCCCGGTTGATCCGCGCCCCGGCATGGCCGCTCACGAAACTGATATGCGCGCTCGTCCGTGCCGGAACCTCCTCCACAAAGGCCGTCGACTGCCCGGCCGACTGCCCGAAACTGTTGACAATCGGCTTGCGGCGCACGGTGCTCCAACCCGCCCGGTCCGTGATCGTAAAGCGCAGGCGGTGCAGGCCGGCGGCCTCCAGCCCGTCAAACTCAGCCTCCAGTTCTCCCGAGCTGAGCCAGGTCTTGCTTACCGGGAGGATCTCACGCCCGTTCGGGTCCTCGATCACCAGGCTGGTGAAAGGACGGTCTATCCCCGCCACATCCGGATACTCGCCGTGATCGGTGAACGATGCGGTCACCCGCACCCGGCTGGCGGTCAGGTTGACCTGCACCTCGGAGGTGTCCGGAGCGCGGTTATCCACTGTGAATATCGTCCGTTTCGATGCGTTTCCGGCCAGCGCCGGCACGTCCATGTCGGCCAGTATCTCGTAACGGCCGTCATCGCTGCCGTCCACCTCCAGGGTGTCGGTGAAACGGTAGTACAGCGAATCGCCTGAAACCGACTGCGTGCCGGTCAGCGGGATTCCCTTATAATTTACCCGCAGCGAGGCGCCACCTCCGGGCGTGAAAGTGGTCCCCACGCCGTGCACGTAAGCCCAGACCCCGGCAAGCTTACCGCGCACGATTGCGCTGTCCGGCGGGAACACTTCCACCTGGCCGGTGACATTCAGGCTGAAAGAGCGCGCAATCAAGGCCTGGTTGCCCGCCCTGTCCGAGGCGGTCACGCTGAGGACATAGACACCCGGCGCTCCCGGCTTGCCCGAGGCGAAGCTGACAGTCAGCCGTCCGGCCCCGTCGTGGCTGACCGCTGTCGTCACGGTCCCCTCCGGCCCGGTCACCGCCGCCGCCGCGCCCAGGATATTCACTCCGGAGGTCTCCCGTCCGGCCACGGCCGCCGGGTCGGTCAGGTCGATATAGATTGCGCTCGTATCCGCGGCGAAAGTCACGGCCAGCGTGTCCGGCGCGCGGTTGTCCAGCAGGAACGAGAAGACCGTGTCAAGGTCCGCGGTGGCGCTCATCAGGTCGGCCACGTGAACTGCCAGGCGCCAGCGGCCGTCGTCCGAGCCGCTCGACGAGAGCAGCCGCCCGGCCTGGAACCCCAGAACATTGCCTGTATGATTGACAGAACCAGTCACCAGAGATGAATCAGGAGCGTACAGGCGGGCCGTGGTGGCGGTCCAGTCGATCCCCGCGCCGCTGTTGTCGGTCAGGGTCAGGCTGACTGTCAGCGGTTGTGTGAACGCGGTTGAATTCACGGATGAGCCGAAAGGCGCTCCCGGGGCTGTGGCCGTGGGCAGAAGGCCGGGGCCGCTCACCACGAAAGGCAGTGTCCGTTTCCGGTAGTTGCCCGCCTTGTCGTACATGTCCACGGCCGCATCGTATTTACCGGCGGGCAGGGCGGGCGAGAACGAGGCGATCAGCGTGCTGTCTCCGTCGTTCGTGTATTCCACCGCCGTCATGGCCGCTCCGCCTCCCGCGGCGGTGACTGCCATGCTCGAACGCAGCGGCTGGAGCAGCGATACGCCGGAGCCGCCCGCGCGGTCGCGCAGTGTGGCGGATACACTCGAGGACGAGGCCGTGAAAGCCAGCGTGTCAGGGGCGCGGCTGTCGTAGAGGAAGCTCAGGCGCTGGTCCAGCCCGCCGCTGGAAGCATCGTTGTCCTCCACCACCACCCGCAGTTCGTAGCGCCCGTCCTGGCTCCCGTCCGTAGCCACCGCGCCCGCGGCGGTGAAAGTGAACGTCCCGGGCGTGATATACGCGGTCGTGCCGTCCAGCTTCCTGTAGCCCGGCATCGCATACAGTTCCAGGATGCTGGCGTTGGGGTTCAGGCCGCTGCCGCTGTTGTCCGTCACGGCCACGCTGAAAGCCCAGGGCTGGACCTGGCTGTAATTGATGTAACCCGCCGGGGCGGCCGCATTCACCAGGGAGTAGCTCTGTATCGACGGTCCGCTGCTGGCCTGCCCCACGCTGAAAGCCATCGTGTACGGCGCCGTGTTGCCCAGGCTGTCGTAGGCTGAAAGACTCAGATTGTAGCTGCCCAGGGCCGTGCTCGCGGCCTTGGGCACGAACCGCAGCCTGTCCGGCGGGATCACGATTGTCCGGCCCTCTACATCCTGGTTCGCGGGCGAGGTCACCTGGATCGTGCTTCTGCCCAGATCGAGGCCGCTCACCCGACCGGATCCGTCCCACAGACGAAGCTCGATAGTGTCGGCCGGGCCGTAAGAGATCAGCACACGCCCGGTCAGGCGCTGCGCCGTGCGCTGCACGTAAATCAGCGTGTCGGTGATCACCGGGGCGCGGTTGTCGAACAGCACGCTCAGGGTGTCGCTCAGCGTGGGGCCGTTGCGAACGGCGTCGAACGCCCGCGCCGTTATCAGGTTGAGTCCCTGACTGCTGAGAGTCACCTGCGTGCTAAACAAGCCGGTGATGGAATTGGCCTGAACGCTGCCCACAGACATCCCCTTGAGGAACACCTCCACCGAGCTTCCCGGCTCGGTCCGGCCGGTGACTGTCAGCGCGGGTGTGTTCACCGCCGCGGGAAGGGTATTAAGGGCCACTTCCGCCGGTTTCAGGTTATCGATATAAATGAGGGCGCGGGCTTCGCTGGTCTGGGAATTCACTGGATCGAAAGCGGTGATTATCAGGCGGTAGCCTTTCTCCGCGCCGGATGACACATAGGCCCCGGCCCCGTCCTTGCCGTCCCAGGCCACGTTGTGCGATCCGGCGGCGAGCGGACTGCTGGTGGCCAGGGTTCGCACCAGGTTGGAGGAGCTGAACACCGTGCTGTCGCGGTAGACCTTTATCGTCACCTGGGCGTCCCGGCTGATCGTATAGGTGACAGCCGCCGCATCCGCCGTCCCGTCCGAATTAGCCGGGCTGAGAGTGTCTGGATCGACTGTCAGATTTGTCACGCTTAAAAGCGTGCTCTGGGCCTGGACCGTACCGCTGGATTGGACTACATTACCCGACTCATCGTTGGCAGTGATCACATAAGTATATGTACCATCTGCTATTCCAGTCCCGCCGACCGGAAACGAGGCTGTGTAGTTGCCGTTGCCGATAAAGGGCGGGTCTAACGTCAAGTTGGGCGCGATATTGTTGTTCTGGCTGTCGTAAATATCCACCTTGGCCGCGCCCGATGTAGTTCTTATCTCTACAAGGTTATTTTCAATATTCGCCGTGGATCCGTTCACCTGCACAATATCGTCAATAAAACTGAACTTGGTGGCATCACGGTAAACCGTGTTTACAGGATCGGCTGCTATTATGGTTATCGGGTTTGTGAGCACCGAAACCGTGTCACCGGAATCAAGAATCCTCCCGCCTCTTATCTGGAAACTGAAATTTTGGGTGTTTGCGCTGCGCTTGATAAACTGGAGGGCGATAGGCGCAAAAGGCACATCCAGCGTATCCGCGGCAATCCTCAAAGCTGGTGTTGTTGTTGAGGAATGAATTACAAAAGTCCTGGTTCCACTTACGTCGACAGAAACATAAAAACCTGCATTCCCTATCACTGCGTTCTGCGGTAATCCACTAAGACTGAATGAAATACCGCTGTAGTCATTGATTCCATCTCCGTTCGGGCTGAACGGATTGGGGCTGGCGCTGATATTGGTGATCGTGGGCGGCTTGCTGTCTATTATCACAGTGCCTGCCACCGGTGTGCTCTTGTAAAGGTCATCCGTGTCCAGGTCCTCGACCCGGATCAGGTAAGTGTAAGTCGTATCGGGCAGGAGTTTCAAATCCCCCAGGACACCCCATAGTTTCCTGCGCGCCTGCCCGTCCCAGACAAACTCGTTCACTCCGGCCACGCCGTCTATCAGCCTGGTGCGCGAAGGGTCAATCGGGTTCTTGGGGATCGTGTCCGAGGTGAATTTGCGCCACGTGCTGCCGACCAGGATCGAATCGAATGGGACGCCCTGATATACGGTTTCTCCACCCACCACGAGACTGTTGCCGAAGTACAGGATTTCAAGGCTGACCTTGGCCGCCTCGCTCAGTGTAAACGTGAATTTTGTGCTCTCGTTAATCCCATCCCGGTTCGGACTGAACGGATTCGGCTCCACGCGGACATTCGAGATGACCGCGGGCTGGTCCTGCGCGTGCAGCGGAATGACCGCCAGATAGAGCGGCAATACCGCTAAAAGCAGTTTAAGAGGGGGGAATGGCCTGACTGTCGAGATGCGCGTAATCAACACTCTGTCAGCCTTCGGGTGGATGTCTCTGGTCTTTTGCTGCGCGGAAC
>CAYYNT010000125.1:0-4145 GCA_964473155.1 uncultured Gemmatimonadales bacterium
GGGTCCAGGACTTCCATTTCACGGTGCACGAGGATGACGGGGCCAGGGAGCTTGATGTGGATTTAAGCGGCGTGGAGCCGGGTTGGTACTCGCTTGGCACGTTCTATTTCTCCAAAGGCTCGGCCAGGGTGGAGCTGACCGACAAGAGCAAGGGCGAATTGCTTTACGCCGATGCGGTAAGGTGGACATTGCGGGAGTGAGGGAACTTGTCAGTTACACACCCCGTCGGCTTGTCCAGATGAAATAGGGGGTGGGGTGTGTTATAATTCTTGACTGTTAAGAAAAAACCTTCTTTGACTTGTTCCTCACGAATATGTTGATTTATGGTAATACACTCGATGGAAGAGTATTCCTCCCGCCGGACGCTGCTTTTTCACTGTGTTTTTCCGACAATATACTCACCCTTGAGGACAGTCATGAAATCCTTCATCCACCTTGCCTCGGGACTGATTATCTGCGTTCTGGCTTCCACGGTTCAAACGCTTTACGCACAAGACAACACACATTCTTCCTCTATATCTGAAAGTATTTCCAGACAGGCAAGAGACGCAATCATTTCTGGCGATACCGCCAGGGCCATGGAAATTCTGGACAATGGACTGGAAACCAGCCCGGCGGACTACGAATTGCGCCATATGCGAGGACAGATTTTTCTGGTCCGGGGCAATTTCGACAGCGCGGAAAAAGATTTCACGAGCCTGACCATCTCCGGGCAGACCGGTCTAAAAGCCAGGGCTCATGCCGGTCTGGGCCATATCCTGGTCAGTAATCCACAGACAATGGACAAAGCCTTGAAGCATTACCGTGAGGCTGTCAAGCTCGACCCCACCAGTTTCGAGACTCTCTACGATCCGGCCTTTGCGGGTTATCTGTGGAACGGGCTGGCGGGAAGGAGGCTGGCCAGTGAGGCCTTGGTCCGGCTCATCTGCTTCGAACCGCTCCACCCCAATGCCTACCGCACCTGGCGCGATTTTGAGCTGGACAAAAAGGGCAGTGAAATCCTCAAGGTAGACAAAATGCTGGAAAACTTTCTGAAAACGCACCCGGACAGCGCCTCCTGGTGGGTTGACCTGGCCGGCGACCGCTTTTACCTTGGCCGGACCAGCCTCGCCCTCCAGACCCTGGATAAAATGGCCAGCGCCAACCCGAACTATATCTCCCCCGCGATCCCTCTTCTTCGTGCCAGATGCGCTCTGGATGGCGGAGACACGAGAGGCTTTCACGAGAACTATCAGAAAGCCGTCCTTACAGCGGA
Source organism: uncultured Gemmatimonadales bacterium (assembly GCA_964473155.1). GTDB lineage: Bacteria > Gemmatimonadota > Glassbacteria > GWA2-58-10 > GWA2-58-10 > JAJFUG01. The sequence goes on from CAYYNT010000125.1 coordinate 1,256, forward strand.
ATCGACCGGTGATTTCACCCTTCTTTTCCGTCAGGCAGAGCCGCTTTTTACACCCGCATGTTACCGGATGTGGGAGAAGTGCCAAACTGCCAGCAGCCGCGCTGTCTTTTTCCGCCGCTTCTGGGGCACTCTGAACCCCGATCCCCTGGCCGCGGTCAACCCGCGTCTGGCCACGCACTACAACCGCCTGCGCCTCGTTGAAAAGCAGTTGCAGCTTCATCTGCCCAACGTTCCCTATCAGCCTTCGCTGGCGATGCATTGCCAGGAGATAGCTCAGTACCTTTTCCGCCATTGCAGGAACGGGGTCAATTTCAACCACATCTGGTTCATCGGGCATTCAAGCTCCGATTCCACCGGCAGGGCGCAGGCCGAGATGTCAGACATCCTGGAGTTGCTCCAGAAACAGTATGATGTGGATGAAGGTGTCGTCAGCACGGGCATGCTGACATCCGCTTTTTTCTGTCCGTCAAATCCGGGAAATGTAGAAATTGAGCTGTACCAGGGGGGGATTCAAAGATCGAAGTCAACGCCGAAAGCGGAGATAGCGATTTTCGATTCCACTTGGAAAGAGCTGGCCAGGCAGGAGGGCAAAGTCTATCCTGGGGCTGAGGTTTACAACACCTTCGACAAAACGTGGTTTGCCGTGCACCGGCTGGAATTTCCGCCGGGAAATTACTGGTTCGCAGTGCGAACTCAGACAAAGGAAGAGTTGTATTGGATTGCGCGTGGGATGCTGGTGCTTCGGGACTTCGACAGAAAATCACTTGATCTGAGCGGGGTAGTGCTGGGCAGCCTGCCGCCTGAGGACAACGAGTCTTACAGCCGCGATGGTATCGCCGTTGTGCCGCGTCCCTCGCGTAGATTTAAACAGGGTGAGGCTTTAAGTATTCTTTTCGAAATCTACAACCTCGGACTTAACCAGGACAGCGCCCGCGTTTATGACGAGGAGGTCAATGTCACGCTGGTGGAGGATAATATTAATAAATGGAAAAATTTGGCTGGTGGGTACGTGCGCTCAAAAAATCTCGACCCGAATAAATCAACTACCAGTTTGCACCACAGATTTGTGCGGACTCCGAAATCCACTGTCGGGCCGGTGGCGGAGTTTTTCTCCATCGACACTTCTCAACTACAGCCGGGAAACTACCGGATGGTTATTGATATCAAAGATGAGAGTAACGGCGCCAACAAGCAGGCGGACTGTATTTTCGAGCTGGAAAAACAATAAACGCATTCCGCCAGGCCTATTCGCGGCAGCTTTCCCGTTTCAGGACTTATTGTACTCTGGTTCTGCTGTATTCTCTCTCTACTCCGGTTTTGTCGCGAACGGTGAAACAGTCGATTAGAACATTGGAAAAAGTTCATTCTCTTAAAAAGTTTTTCATGGCATATTCTGTACCCTGATGATGATAGTTCTCTGTCACACATCCCGGTGGCCGCTGGCGCGGCTGTTACACACCCCGTCGGTTTGTCCCGATGAAATCGGGGGCGGGGTGCATAAAGGGCACGGCATGCTGTGACCCCTACAGTTTAAAACCATCCAATTATATAATTATAAAGCTGTTATAAGTGCCATCCGTTTTCAATCCGTGCAATCCGTGATTCAGGACTACTGGCGGACAATGGCGCGTACTTTACACCCCCAGCCCGCTGCGTCGCCACCAGTTTTATTATTCGTATCCCGCCTTTGTCCAAAAGAATGTTTTTCATCTCGCTCAACTCATTTTCTAAGTCTTTACTCCACAAAAGCTATTCCGGGAGTGTATTGAATGAGAGAGTACTGAATCTCTTCGATATAATGCGAAATATCTCCTTCTCTTGCAAAGGATTGCAGTGTTATTATCCCTCCGTCCTCCGGCCTTACGAAAGCTGTCATCAGTTGAACTCCCCAGGGCAACGGATACTCCACTTTGTAAACCAGTTGATTGGGAAGACTCGAACCAGCCATATAGGACAATGAACGGTTGCAGACATTATACCTGCCGGCGTCGAGCAAGGCCGGATTCAACGTACAGCCGGTGACACCTGAATCCGGCATCATTACGGACAAGCTGCCGGCCTCTTTGTAGAAGAGCGTATCATTAACGAATACAATTGTTCGATAGTAAGTCGTATCGAGAGCGTTGAAGCGTGTATAAGCCGTGTCACCTTTAAAAAACGACATTCCACAGCCGTAGGAATAAGCGAAATACAGGCTGTCGATCTTCAGATTCACTTTCAGTTCATATTCCCGACCGCCATTTTTGACAGTTTCTTTCGACACTTCAATGCCCAGTTTCCCGAACTCTTTCGTAGCTCTGCATGGCCCGGCGCTTGTACTCTGGCTTGAGTAAGAATATTGAAGGGAGTACTGCCAGACGGCGCCAGATGCCAGAGGAAACAGAGTGGGAATATGAAGAGCTTCAGGGGCTGGCCCGGCTGAATCAACAGGTGTAATAATGTTTGTTGGTTGGATTGGATCGTGATTGTTGCAGGTAAGGCAGAGAATAGAAAGGAAGAGAAAAGAGATGTATGATAATGATTTCATCCAAGCCTCCAGGATATGCAAAAGGATGAATGCAATATACATGCCAATCATAATGGAATTATTTATCGCTTTTATTTCAATGAAATAAGTAAATAGGCCGCAGATGTGTTGATATGGAGAGTGTTACTAACGGAGTGACAATAGGACTGGTTTGGAGACAATGACTCGAAAGTTGACAACTGCCAGTGAGTATGTAGACAAAAAAAGAATACTACAGCGCTGTCGTTTCTGTCGCCGAGCAGATAAGAAAGAGGGCACGGCATGCAGCGCCCCTACGGGAAACCTCCTAAAATTATCGCCTTCAAGCTGTTATCCGTGCTATCCCTTTTTCATCTGTGCCATCCGTGATTCAGGCATATAGAT
>CAYYNT010000126.1:0-4071 GCA_964473155.1 uncultured Gemmatimonadales bacterium
TTCCTGGCCATCATTCTCTTGCAATTTTACAGAAATTTAAAGACACAACCTCTCCGACAGCATCCAGTCCTCACATCTCAGAATGGAACTTACCCCATAGTTGCCCCCCGCGGCAAATCACATTATATTTAGGCCTTTCCTGCGGCCCGAAACGTTGCTGCATTTTTCCCTTTCATTCTCCGCGGCCGCGGCCCGAATATATCCCGCAAACACAAGAATAAGTGGCGCTTCTGGAGAACATTGCATGGCAAGGATCGTAAGCAAAAAAACTATCGCCCCGGACACAATCAGCCTGGAAATACTCTCCCCCAAAATAGCTCGTAAAAGAAAAGCCGGGCAGTTCGTGATCCTGCGCGCCCGCGAGCAGGCCGAGCGTATCCCGCTCACTATCGCCGCCAGCGACCCTCAGCGCGGCACGATACGCGTGATTTTCCAGATGGTCGGCCACTCGACCCTGGAGCTGGGCCAGCTGCCCGAGGGCGGCGAGGTCTACGATGTCGCCGGGCCGCTGGGCCTGCCCACGCATATCGAGAAAGTTGGCACGGTGGCCGCGGTGGGCGGCGGGATCGGCGTGGCCGTGGCACTGCCGATCGCCAGGGCCATGCGCGAAGCCGGCAACCGCGTGATCGGCGTGATCGGGGCGCGCACGAAAGACCTTCTGATCCTGGAAGAGGAGATGCGCCAGGCCTGCGATGAACTGCATATTGCCACGGATGACGGTTCCTACGGCCGCAAAGGGTTCGTGACCGATGTCCTGGCCGAGGCTCTGGGCAACGGTGGCAGGATAGAACAGGTGCTGGCTATCGGGCCCGTGCCGATGATGCGCGCAGTGTGCAACCTCACCCGCGAGCATGGCGTGCGCACCCTGGTCAGCCTGAACCCGATCATGATAGACGGGACAGGGATGTGCGGCGGCTGCCGGGTGACAGTGGGCGGGGAAACGAAATTCGCCTGCGTGGACGGTCCTGAGTTCGATGGCCACCAGGTGGACTGGGCCACCCTCTCCAACCGTCAGCGCATGTACCTGGACCAGGAAAAACGCTCGCGCGAGCTGTTTGCGCAGATACATCCCACTCCGGATGATCCCTGCCGCCTGGAGGCCCTGATTGAATCCGCCACGCTGGACAAGCCTGCGGAGCAACCGGTTCCCGAGCGGCAGCCAACGTCAAACGCCAAACCCTGGGAGCTGCCCCGTCAGCCCATGCCCGAGCAGCCGCCCGCCGAGCGGATCAGGAATTTCCGCGAGGTTCCGCACGGCTACACGCCGCTGCAGGCCGTGGCCGAGGCCCGGCGCTGCATGCAGTGCAGGAAAGCCGCGTGCAGCGTGGGACGGCTGAACCGTGAGACCGGCGCGGTGGAGGGCGGCTGCCCGGTGGAGATTGACATCCCCGCGTTCATCAGCCTGATCGCGAAAGGCGATTTCATGGGCGCGGCCCGTAAGATCAAGGAGAAGAATCTTCTGCCAGCAATCTGCGGACGGGTCTGCCCGCAGGAGGAGCAGTGCGAGCTGTTCTGCACCGTGGGCGTTAAGGGAGAACCCATCGCAATCGGACGCCTGGAGCGGTTCGCCGCGGACTGGGAACGCGGTTCCGGCCAGGTGGAGCTTCCCGCCGTGGCCGCCCCGACAGGACACCGGGTGGCGGTGGTCGGCTCCGGCCCGGCCGGCCTGACCGTGGCCGGAGATTTAATCCGCCTGGGCCACGCGGTCACCGTGTTCGAGGCCCTGCATCGCGGCGGCGGCGTACTGGTTTACGGCATCCCGGAGTTCCGTCTGCCCAAGGAGATAGTGCGCCGGGAGATACAGTTCCTGGAGCGCCTGGGCGTGAAATTCGAGTACAACAGCATAATCGGCAAGCTGGACACCATAGACGAGCTTTTAAGCGAGGGCGGCTATGACGCCGTGTTCGTGGGGTCCGGCGCCGGGGCGCCCATGTTCCTGGGCATTGACGGCGAGAACCTGAACGGCGTGTACAGCGCCAACGAGTACCTGACCCGCTCCAACCTGATGAAAGCTTTCGACGGCGATTACGACACGCCTGTCGCCCGCTCGCGCCAGGTGGCGGTGGTGGGCGGGGGCAACGTGGCCATGGATGCCGCCCGCACGGCGCTGCGCCTGGGGGCGGAGAAAGTCTCGATTGTCTACCGCCGCTCGCGGACCGAGATGCCCGCCCGGAACGAGGAAATCCATCATGCCGAGCAGGAGGGAATCGAGTTCCGCCTGCTCTGCAACCCGGTGCGGGTGCTGGATGACGGCAAGGGCTGGGTGAGCGGCCTGGAATGTCTGCGCATGGAACTGGGTGAGCCGGATGAATCCGGGCGGCGGCGGCCGGTGCCGGTGGAGGGCTCGGAGTTCGTGGTACCGGCGGACACGCTGGTGGTGGCGATAGGCAACGTGCCCAATCCCCTGATCCCGCAGTCCACGCCGGACCTGAAACTCGGGCGGCGCGGCACTGTCAGCGCCGACCCGGCCACCGGGGCCACCAGCAAGACCGGGGTGTTCGCCGGAGGCGACATAGTGACCGGCGCGGCCACGGTGATCCTGGCCATGGGCGCGGGCCGCAAGGCCGCCCAGGCGATACACAAGTATCTGGCTGAAAAGAAAAACTGACAGCATAGATAGATTAGCAGATAAACAGAAGCCCCGCGGGGAGAGATTCCCGCGGGGCTTTTTCTCTTCAGTATTATTCATATAGTTTGATTTAAACGCTCCCCTCCCACGCCGTGTCGAACGCGGCCACGATATTCTCCGGCGGGGTGCCGGCCTGGATGTTGTGGATCGTGTTGAACACGAACCCGCCGCCCGCGCCGAAAATCCGCACCCGCTCCGCGGCCTGAGCCGCGCACTCTTCCGCCGTGCCCCAGCGCAGCACGCCCTGGTTCTCCACTCCCCCGCCCCAGAAACAGACCCGGTTTCCGTATGTGTCTTTGAGCCGCCACGGGTCCATGTTCGCCGCGCTGGTCTGCACCGGGTTTATTATCTCCACCCCAGCCTCTATCATATCGCCTAAGAGGTTAAAGATCGAGCCGCAGCAGTGCTGCATTATCCTGAGCCGCGGCGCGGTTTTCTTTATGTGCGCGATATATTGCGCATAGTACGGCAAAATCAACTCGCGGTACAGGTCCGGCGCGGCTATCTCGCCCTGCTGCATCCCGAAATCGTCGTTGAACTTGGCGATATCGAACGCGCCGCTGGTGGCCTGCCAGTAGAGGTCAAAATTGCGGCACATGCCCTCGATCGCCTTCGCGTTCAGCTCGCGCACGTACTCCGGCTCGGTCATCAGGGTCACCATCCAGTCATCGAACCCCCCATTGCCGAACCCGAAAAACAGCTCCACCTGCGGCAGCTCGCCGATCACCGCATAGTCCGAGCCGCGCCAGAGCGCGGCCTGGCGTTCCAGGTTCTGCAACTCATCCTCGGGAAGCTCCGGCACGCTCCATCTGTCCGGATTCACGTGCGCCGCTCCCGGGCCGGTGTCCAGGCTGTCGAAATACCAGCCGTCCCGCGGCATCCGGGCCAATGGCTTACCCTCGGGCGAGCGGATAAGGTATGAGCCGTCCGCCTCCACCTCCGGCTGGAACGAGCGCGGCACGGTCACCGGGGTCCCGTCGCACAGCGCCCAGTCTCTTTCCCCCTCCACCGGCAGGCCGAACGCCACTCTGCGCATCCGCAGGGCCACCACGTCCGAGTGCATTCGCTCGCGCACCGGCTGTTCTATCTCGGCTAACATCTGGTACAGGTCATAGACATACGTTTTCCCTCCCTTGATCCCCAGATGCTTTTTGATGGCATGGTACGCCGAGGCCATTATCCCGCTCTGGCGCGTGGCCCCGAAATCCAGGGGTGTGCGGTCGGGTGTGCGATGCTCCACCGCGGCCAGGACACGCTCGCGTGAATTCATTGATCTTTTCCTTCCGGTATAGTATGAAGACACCATAATATCCGTAATGGATTTCAAATCTATCGCAGGGTCGAGGTATGCCTCGACCGTCAAGGCTGTCCGGGCGCGGCATGCCGCGCCCCTTGTATCTTGAAAAGAGATTATTAATAGTTCAAGAGGTTGTAGTTGGCAG
>CAYYNT010000127.1:0-3881 GCA_964473155.1 uncultured Gemmatimonadales bacterium
TATTCCGGCGGGCTGGACACCTCGATCATCATTCCCTGGCTCAAGGAAAACTATCCCGGCAGCGAGGTTATCGCTTTCGCCGCCAATGTCGGGCAGCGTGAGGACCTGAGCGGCCTGGAGGCCAAGGCCATCAAGACCGGCGCATCGAAATGCATCGTCAAGGACGTGCGTGAGGAGTTCGTCACCGATTACATCTGGCCCACTCTCCGCAGCGGCGCGATCTACGAGCGCAAATACCTTCTGGGCACCTCGATGGCCCGGCCCCTGATCGCCAAGTACATGGTGGCTGTCGCCGAGGCCGAGGGCGCGGATGCGGTCAGCCACGGGGCGACCGGCAAGGGCAACGACCAGGTGCGTTTCGAGCTGACCACCAAGGCGCTCAACCCCGCCCTCAAGATCATCGCCCCCTGGCGCGAATGGAACATCCGCAGCCGCGAGGATGCGATAGATTACGCCGCCGCGCACAAAGTTCCTATCGTGGCCACAAAGAAAAAGATTTACAGCCGTGACGAGAACCTCTGGCACCTGAGCCACGAGGGCGGCGAGCTCGAGGACCCCTGGAACGAGCCGAACGAGGAGATGTACCAGCTTTCGGTCTCGCCCGAGAAAGCCCCGGACAAGCCGACTTATATTACTATCGATTTCGTCAAGGGCACGCCTGTGGCGCTGGACGGCAAGAAGATGCGCCCGGTGGCCCTGGTCGAGAAGCTCAACGATCTGGGCGGGGCCAACGGCATCGGCCGGGTGGACCTGTGCGAGAACCGTCTCGTGGGCATGAAAAGCCGCGGCGTGTACGAGACTCCCGGCGGCGCGATCCTGATTTACGCCCTGCGCGAACTGGAGCAGCTCTGCCTGGACCGCGAGAGCCTGCGCATGAAAGATTTCCTGGCCGCCAAGTACGCCGATCTCGTTTACAACGGCCAGTGGTTCACCTCAATCCGCGAGCAGCTTGACGCCTACATCGAGGCGGCGATGAAATTCGTCACCGGAACGGTGCGGCTGAAACTGTACAAGGGCAACATCATCAGCGCTGGGCGCAAGAGCCCGCACTCGCTGTACCGCATGGAGTACGCCACCTTCGGGGCCGAGGAAGTCTACGACCAGTCGGACGCCGAGGGATTCATCAACATTTTCGGCCTGCCGCTGACCGTGGAAGCGATCCTCGAACGCGAGGGCGCGCGCAAGACCGGACGGCGCGCGGGCAAGGCCTGAGACGATGGCAGAGGACAAGGCGAAAAAAGCCTGGGGCGGGCGCTTCCAGGAGGAGACCGACCGACTGATGGAGGAGTTCAACGCCTCCATCGGCTTCGATTCCCGTCTCTGGCGCGAGGACATCCAGGGCAGCCAGGCCTATGCCGAGGCCCTGGCCCGCGCCGGGATCATCACGGATGAGGAATGCCGTATCCTTCAGGATGGCCTGGACCGGGTGGCCGACGAGATCGAGCGCGGCGAGTTTGTCTGGCGCGAGGAGGATGAGGATGTCCACATGGCCGTGGAGCGCCGTCTGACCGCCATAGTGGGCGCGGTGGGCGGCAAGCTCCACACCGGCCGCAGCCGCAACGACCAGGTGGCGACCGACATGCGTCTCTGGACACGCACCGCCGTGTCGACAGCCGTCGAATGCCTCACCGCCCTTCAGCGCGCCCTGATAGACAAGGCGCGCGGGCACGAGCGCACCTGGCTGCCCGGTTTCACGCACCTTCAGCAGGCCCAGGTGGTGAGCTTCGCCCACTACCTGCTTTCGTTTTTCTGGATGTTCCAGCGCGACCGGGAGCGCTTTTCCGAGCTGGCCGGGCGGGTCAACGCCCTGCCCCTGGGCTCGGGCGCGCTGGCCGGGCACGCCCTGGGGATCGACCGCTCGTTCCTGGCCGAAAAGCTGGGATTCGCGCGGGTCTGCCCGAACAGCATGGACGCGGTGAGCGACCGCGATTTCGTGGTCGAGTTCCTGGCCGGCAGCGCCCTGGTGATGACCCACCTGTCGCGACTGGCCGAGGACCTGATCATCTACTCCAGCGCCGGACTGCGCTACGTGAGCCTGAGCGACCGCTACACCACCGGCTCCAGCCTGATGCCGCAGAAAAAGAACCCGGATTCCCTGGAACTGGTGCGCGGCAAGACCGGACGCGTGCTGGGCAACCTGGCCGGGCTGCTGGCCACGCTCAAGGGCCTGCCCTCCACCTACAACAAGGACCTCCAGGAGGACAAGGAGCCGCTGTTCGACACCTTCGACACCCTGGAACGCTCGCTGAGAATAACCGCGGGGGTAGTCGAGACCCTTACGATCAACACCGGGGCGATGGAGCGCTCGCTGGATGATTTCCTCTTAGCCACCGACCTGGCCGACTATCTTGTGCGCAAGGGACTGCCGTTCCGGAAGAGCCACGAGGCGGCGGGAAAATGCGTGGCCGCCTGCGAAAAGCTCGGGGTAGGGCTGCGCGAGCTGCCGCTGGAGGCGTACCGCGAGGTGAGTGAGCTGTTCGGGGAGGACTTGCGTGCCGTGCTCAGTTTCGAGGGTTCGGCCGCCAGCCGCTCCGCTTTCGGCGGGACCGCGCCCGAGGCCGTGGCCGCGCAGCTCGAGCTGGCGGAAAAAGCGCTGGGGTGAGAAAAGCGTTACTTTATGCTAATTAATTAGTTATGATGCAGGGGCTGTCCCAAAAGTCTTAAATGGGGCGAACCTTGTGTTCGCCCGCCCAATTTTGGCAATATTTCAACACTCTTTTAATACACTTTCTGATTTCAAAACTATTGTATTCGCACTTTCAGATGCGAACTTATTGAAGATAAAGCAGGAAGCTCAATAACAGTCAGAGGTCCTTGGCTAGCAAGCATGAGTGCGACCTCTTCGTTAGGGAGGACAGAAACTGCGATATTTATGACATCACTATTATGCGGTGGCCATTGTTGGTTTCCGACTTGGCACAAGCCTTTCCACGTGTTTCCGTCGACTGAACTAATGCCGTTGGGAACTCTCTGGAGATACCATCCCGTTTTTTCGCTTGGAGGAGTGACGGGTTGGACCCAAAGCAGTAACGCGGATTTTGTGAGGTCGACCCCCTTTACTGTGCCGGTTACTTCGAACCTGAATACGTCATCTGCTCCGCGGTAAAGCACAGCCTCACCACCTTCGGCCGGAGAGAAAATAGATAATGTGTCAATTGGCGGGATTTCTGGGGACCCAGTACTGACATAATAACTTACTACAGTTCCGGATTGAACTTTTGTTCCTGGAAGTGGCTTCTGAGAGTAAGGAATTACGTGTTCCAAGAGTGTATTTGGATCTTGCTGAGGTAGTGGTTCGGCAGATAATTTCGCCGAAGAAAGCTTCAGTTTGGCTTCATCACGACTCAGATTTGATAGATCAGGCACCTCCACGAGTGTATTCCGCGGCCACAGAACAAACGAAAGCAGTCCAATGCCGATTGCTATCGCCAGCGCGGCAGGCCTCGGTATTCTCTTGATCAACTTACTGATGGCAAGCATTATTAGACCCACGCCCAGTCCGACTAAGGCAGACTCAACATTCGGAGACATACTTCACCTCATTTTGTACCGACAACTGACTTTTTATGAATGCTGTTTAACTAACTGTCTAATTCTTCGAGTCATAGCTATCTCATTTTTTATCATTGGTTATTAATCCTTTGCCTGTAATTAGCAGTCCAAATAATGCACATATTCCGAAAAGGCCCATTAGTACATAATAATAAGGTCCGTTAAGATAGTGCGTTTTACCTCGCGCCAGCATGCTGAAACCATCAAGGAAACCGGATGGCGGACGAAATGAATAAACAATGCTTAATCCAATCACGCCCACTAAAAGCAGTATGATCCCAGCTTTGTCCGGTTAAGTTTTTGCATAGGATTGAAAGAGAGACTGTTGT
>CAYYNT010000128.1:0-3858 GCA_964473155.1 uncultured Gemmatimonadales bacterium
TTCCCGGCCAGTCGCACCGAGCTGTCTCCCTTGAACACGTATACCCCGTAGCGCTGGGTGCGCTCCTCGCCCTGACGGGTCTCGGCGATACGGTTGTTCTCGAACACCTCATCCTGGTTGCAGGGACGCACCAGCACGCCGTAACCTTCTTCCGCACCGCCGTTGTCCAGTATCTGGTTGTCGCGGAACACGTTGCGATGCCCGCCGACCAGAGGTTCATCCGGGCGGAAGAACACCCCGCTTACGCCGTTGTTACGGATGATGTTGTTGGTGAAAAGGTTGTCGCTGTCCTTGTGACCCACAGAGATGCCGTGACTGCCGTTGAACTCGATCAGGTTGTCGCTGAACGTGCCCAGACGCACCCGGTAGCAGAGGAAGAAACCGATCACGCCGTTGTGGTGAAGGTGGCAGCCGCGGATGACCGAGCGGGCGCTGCCGGTGCCGGGGTGTACGCCGAACCCGGTGTTTCCGGTGGCCTCGCAGTTTGTCACGCTGATGCTGTCCGTGATCTGCCACGAGATGCCGTCGCCGTTGTAATTGCGCGCCACGCAACTGTCCACCAGGCAGTTACGGCTGTCGAACAGGTATATAGCCCCGCCACGGCAGCCGTCCAGCACGAACGGATTCTCGTCCTTGTTGCCGTCCGCCGTGATCCCGCGGATTGTCAGCCCGCGGCGTCCGTAAGCCGCCAGAACCGGGAACGCGCTTTCCACCCGCGCCGTGCCTCCCACATAGTCCAGGTCGCAGATAGACCAGTTGCTCAGCTTGAGCGTATCGCCGTCAATCCGTTCTATCGTGGCGGTCATCACGTTGTAGCCGCCGCTGTCGTCATGGTCCTTGATCGCCACTCCCATGCCGGGCTTGAACAACTGCGGCTCCTTGACGCAGAAAAGTTTTTCGCCCCAGTCGCCGCCGTCATACACCGGGCTGGTCACGCCCGCGGCCTTGAGCAGCACGGTCTGCCCCGGCACACCCCGCACCGTGACCCCATCCACCGGGATCACCGCGGCGTTTTCCATCCGGTATGTCCCGGCGCCTATTTCGAGCGTGTCGCCCGGTTTCAGCATGTCCAGGGCTTTCTGGATCGCGGCGTTGTCCGCGCCCACTACATCCGCCTCGCCGGACTGGGCCACGCGGACAGTTTTGGGCCCGGCGGCTGCGGCGGGAGTCTGGTTGAACGGGCAGCGTCCGCAGGCGGTGACTAACAGGATAAGGGCGGCAGATGCCAACATGACTGGAATACGGGCTTTCATTCTCGGACCTCCGGGAATTGGCTTGAATTGAATGACATCTTGGCCGTGGATGATGAGAAGTCTGTTCATAAAATATGAAAATAGCACCGCGCGGTCTCTGTTATCAAGATGAAAAACGTTTTCCGGAACAAAAAGATGATTAATTTATAGGTGGCCTGAATTTTCAGACATTACTGTTCAAGCCTTTGAATGAGGTCAGACTGATGCTGCGCGAATTCTTTCCACCGGCTGCTGTTCTTGTTCTCGGACCGTTATGTTTTGCTGCGTTATCCGTCACTCCCGTTTGCGCTGAATGCTTCGGATGGCTGCGCACGGCCCGGATATTCCTGATCGACGCCTACCAGTATCCTTTCACTCCGGCGCTGGAATACGATGCCGAGAAGCTGGCCGCCACGATGAGCGAGATGCACGCCAACACGGTGCGGATCGCCACTATGGGCAAATACGCCACCATCCCGGGCGTAAGATTCAGCCAGCACCCGGACCAGAACGGGCGTGACATCCTGGCAGAAACAATCACCGCCTGCAAGCCACGCGGCATTCGAGTTGTGCCGTACATTTCCACTGGACACCGTCTGGCCTGGGACATGGTCACCGTGGAACACCCTGAATATGCCCAGAGGACTGTCCCAGGCGGCGGACCGCACATGTCCCATATGTTCGCCGGGGCGGAGCATGGCACTGTCTGCTGGAACACTCCCTACCGTGATGCGTTTTTTGACCTGGTGGAGCATGTGGTTCGCGACTATGAAATCGACGGCATCTATTTTGACACCTGGCGGGCGTTTTATTTTTTCCCTCAGCCACGGGTCTGCTACTGCGAGGGTTGCGCGCGTGGTTTCCGACAGGCCACCGGTCTGGAATTGCCCTACCGGGAGGGCCACCGTGGCTACCTTCCGGAGGAACTCGAAACACTGGAACGCTACCATCGCTGGTATCAGGACGAACTGATGGAGGTGCTTGCCGAGACGCGCCGGATTGTGAAAAAGCACCGCGACATACCGCTTATTTACAACATCAACGATCCGGACCAGATTCAGAGAGAGGACCCGCGCGTACTGGCAGGGATGGATGCTTTCCTGTACGAGCGGGGTCGCTCGATGGTCGAGCGGGCGGAGGGTGTGAGCCTGGCGCGGGCCATGGGTCTGGCGGTCTGGCCGTACGTCGGCAGCTATGACGGGTGGCCGCGGGCCGTGCATAACGGCCTGGAATTCCAGCAGGAAATATGGACCAACGTGGCGTTTGGCGGCGCACCTATAATTTCGCAACCCTATGTCTATGTGGACAATCCGGACGGACGCGGTGCGGTGGCCCGGCCTTTCCACGCTCTGGCTAACCACGAGGACAGTTTCGCCGGATTCGAAAACTATCCTTTTCTGGCGGTGATATACGGTTATCAGGACCCTCCCGGCCATGCGCAGAAAGGGTGGTGGTGGAGTGCGGATGCTCGTTCCGCAAGTCTGGGAGCTTTCAGCGCCTGTCTGCACCGTCACATTCAGGTTGCCTCAGTCCTGCCCTCGCTGCTGGATGACCCGGAGGCGTTGTCCCGCTACCGCGTGGTTTACCTGGCGGATACTCCGTATCTGACGGAAAAACAGGCCGCCAATCTACGGCGTTTCGTCGAGACCGGCGGGGGCCTGGTGGCGAGCCGTTCAGCCACGCTGTTCGACTCCACTGGCGCGCGCCTGAGCCGGTTCGGCCTTGAGGAAATTCTGCGTGTCCGTCCGTTTAAACCGTCCGCTGAACTGCAAGATATTGTCGACAACTACTGGTCCCTGACCGGCGGCCCGGACGACCTGTACCTTCTGGCCCGGACGAAAGATGGCCCTCTCGGCGCATGGAGCGGGAAGCTCGTCCCGCTCTGGTGCTACGAGCCGGTCGAAATCCTGGAAGGCGGACGGGTGGCGATGGATATAGTGATGGGGCGCGGACGGCGCGCTATCCTGCCTGGAGTGGTTCTGTCGCATTACGGTAAGGGACAGGCCGCCTACCTGTCCAGCTCGCTGGAGAGTCTTTACGCCGGCAGTGGAATACAGGCGGCCGCCGAACTGGTGGAATCCCTGGTGCGGGCGGTCAGCCCGGAGGCTTTGCCGTTCGAGGTAGAGGCTCCAAGCGGCCTGATTGCCAACCTGACCTGTCGCGGGGCGAACAATTCAGTTCTGCACCTGATCAACTGGACCGGCAACAAGCGGGAAGCCGTTCAGATTAACGAGGACTGGCTCGCCCCGCTGGACGGAATAAAAGTGCGCTTTAACCTTCCGCCGGACAGGAAAATCAAAACATTATCACTGCTTAACGGCGGCAGTTGCGAACGCAGCGACTCCGCAGGAACGGTTATATTGAAGCTTTCTCGTATAGAGGATTATCAGGGAATGCATATAATTACCGAGTGAGCATCTACACTTTTAAGAGGGGTCGAAGATGAAAGCAATGCTGTCCGGGCTCTGGCCGTCCATTCTGCTGGTAACCGCGCTGTTGCCCCTGCTGACTGCCTGTGTATCTCAAAGCCCCGCCGAAAAAGTCTCCGTCCGCGTGGCGGCGGACACCACCCTGCACCGCATGGCCGGTGGCCTGGGGGCGTCGTGGCATGCGATCGAGGATTCTA
>CAYYNT010000129.1:0-3424 GCA_964473155.1 uncultured Gemmatimonadales bacterium
CCCGCTTATCTTACGGAGAATTCCGACGGCATCCGTCAGGACTGGCCGCGCATCCCGCTGCCGCTGGAAAAGGAAACCCTGCTCGCCTCTGCCAGTCTTGGGCGGCAGGTGGCGGCCCTTTTAGACACGGAAACGCCGGTGGACGGCATAAGCGCCGGAACAGTCCGCGCGGACCTGAAAAACATCGCGGTCCTGGAGCGTTTTGACGGCCAACATGCGCATCCCGAGGCCGGGGACCTGGACCTCACCGCAGGCTGGGGCCACGCGGGCAAGGACGGCGTGACCATGCCGGGCAAGGGCCGGATAATCAGCCGCGCGGACGGGGCGTACGACATCCACCTCAACGGATTGTGCTGCTGGCGGAACGTGCCGGTCGAGGTCTGGGAATACACTATCGGCGGCTATCAGGTGATAAAGAAATGGCTCTCGTACCGTGAGAAGCCGCTCCTGGGCCGCGGCCTGTCCCCGGAGGAAGCGCGTTACGTCACGGAAATGGCCCGCCGCATCGCGGCTCTTGTGGCCTTGCAGCCAAGCCTGGATGAGAACTACCGGAAAGTGATCCAGAAGACGTACGCTTTTAAAGCGGTTTATTAATAAATTGCTGTAACTTATTGCGGTGGTTCGCAAACCATTCTAATTATAAAACGTGGTTCGGAATGGAAAGAACCTGTTCGTTTCGATGTTTGCCTGTTTCCTTTCGTAGGGGCGACTCATGAGTCGCCCGTGAAAAGCCTTCGGGCGAGGCGGGCCTCGCCCCTACGACAAACCCATCCTACGTTGGATACGTCATTCACAGTGCAATCGAACGCAAGATTTATGAATAAACTGGAGTAAAGCAACCTGAAAAGCACAACCCCCTGTTTCCCCCTTTCGGAAGGGGGACTGAAACCACGCGGGCCGGGCATTTGGTCATGGCCGGGTGCGTTGGGAAAAATCCCCTCTGACAAGAGGGGTGTCCCCCGATTCACCGGGGGACGGGGTGTGTAAACGGTCACGGCACGCCGTGACCCTACGGAAAACTGAAAATCAAATCCTCCTCATTTCCCCTTCGCGAAATGGGGAGAGAAGCCTTGCGGGCCGGGCATTTGGAGTTAGTCCGGGATTAGGAGCATTTCTCCCCCCCGTTGGAAAAGGGGGGCGGGGGGGATTTAATCCAATCAATGACTCCAAGTTTCTTTCAGGAGTCAGGCAAAAAAGCACAACCCCCTGTTTCCCCCTTTCGGAAGGGGGACTGAAACCACGCGGGCCGGGCATTTGGTCATGGCCGGGTGCGTTGGGAAAAATCCCCTCTGACAAGAGGGGTGTCCCCCGATTCACCGGGGGACGGGGTGTGTAAACGGTCACGGCACGCCGTGACCCTACGGAAAACTATAAGACAAAATCCCGGAGGCATCGCCATGTCATACAGACCGTTTCTCCGCAGCATTATCGCAATCTGCGCGGCGCTGGCCTTTCTCTCCTGCGCCGGACAGCCGCCCGCACGCACAACGGTGCTCCTGGACGACAATTTCTCCGGCCTGCCCGCGGGCATGTTCTCCGTCCCGGTCGGCCCGCATACGGAGTACCACTACCTGAAGGAAGCCGCCCCCAAGGGCAATTGGGCCGTGACCGCGTTCACCTGGGAGCCCGGCTCGCAGACCGCCTGGCAGGTGATACAGGAGGACAGCGCGCACGCGATGTTCCAGAGTTTCGACAACCGCTCCTCTTTCACCCACCCGATGATCGTGACCGGCGACACCCTCTGGACTGATTATGACCTGTCTGTCACCCTGGCTGCGGAATCATTCCGGGACCAGGCCGGAGTGATTTTCCGTTACCACAACGACCGCTGCTACTACTTTTTCGGTCTGGACAGCTCCCGCGTTGTTCTAAAACTGGTGCGCCACGAGACAGGTTTCCACAAACCGTTCGAGCGCGTGTTAGCCGAATCGTCTTTCGATTGGACTGCCGGGAAGTCCTACGATTTCAAGGTCCGCCTGAGCGGGGACAGAATCCTGGCCTCGTTGGACGGCGGTCCGTCGTTCAGCGTCATCGACAGCACTTTCCGCACCGGACGGGTGGCCCTGACCAGCGATGTCCCGGCGCGTTTCCGGCGCGTGCTGGTCACCTGTTCGGATTTGGAGAAAGCCAGGATCGACAGCCTTAAAGAAGTCGAGCGCGCGGCTCTGGAGGAGCTTCAGGCCGCCAACCCGCAACCCGTGCTGTGGAAGAAAATCAGCACCGCCGGGTTCGGCGTGGGCCGCAACCTTCGTTTCGGCGACCTGGACGGCGACGGGGTGACCGACGTGCTGGTGGGACAGCTCGTTCATCACGCCTGGCCGCGCGACAGCTACAGCGAGCTGAGTTGCCTGACCGCGATGACGTTTGACGGGAAAGTCCTCTGGCAGATCGGAAAGCCCGACCCGGCCAACGACCACCTGACCAACGATGTCGCTTTTCAGGTGCACGACCTGGACGGGGACGGGAAAAACGAGGTGATCTACACCATGAACATGGAGCTGGTGGTGGCGGACGGCCGGACAGGTAAAATAAAATACAAGGCCCCCACGCCCGAGTCGATCGCACCGGCGGACAGTTTCCCGCGTATCCTGGGCGACTGCCTGTTTTTCTGCGATCTTCGCGGAAAAGGGCGGGATTCGGATATCGTTATCAAGGACCGCTACTGGCATCTCTGGGCGCTGGATGAAAACCTTAAGGAATTATGGCGCGGCGAGTGCGAGACCGGCCATTACCCTTATGCTTTTGATACTGACAGCGACGGGCGGGATGAGCTGGTGATGGGCTACACTCTGTTCGATGATGACGGGCGCAAGCTGTGGAGCCTGGACAGCCTGGTGGAGGACCATGCGGACGGCGCGGCGGTGCTGGATTTCGGAGACGGGGCCGGGCTTAAATATTTCTGCGCCGCCAGCGATGCGGGGGCGTTCTGGGCGGACCTGAACGGCAATATCCTGAAACACCACTGGATCGGTCATGTGCAGAACCCGGTGGTGGCCGAGTTCCTGCCCGAGTCCCCCGGACTGGAGACAGTCTCGATCAATTTCTGGGGCAACCAGGGAATTATCCACTTCTACGACAGCCGGGGCGATATCTACCGCGATTTCGAGCCGATGCAGTACGGCAGCATGTGCCTGCCGGTCAACTGGACCGGCCAGCCCGGCGAGTTTTTCGTGCTCAACGCCTCCGTGGCCGAGGGCGGGATGTACGACGGGCAGGGGCGCAGGGTGGTGGCGTTCCCGGAGGACGGGCATCCCGAGATGTGCAACGCCGTGCTCGATATCACCGGAGACTGCCGCGATGAGGTCGTGGTCTGGGACCCCAATGAAATATGGGTCTACACCCAGGACGACAACCCGCGCTCAGGGAAGCTGTACAAGCCGGTGCGCAACCCGCTGTACAATTACTCGAACTACCAGGCCACGGT
>CAYYNT010000130.1:0-3310 GCA_964473155.1 uncultured Gemmatimonadales bacterium
CGTCAGCGCCGCCCCGCAACCAGGGTAGCGTGTAAATGAGCCATGCACACCCAAAGTTTACTGATCCATCGTGGCCGATGCGAGTTTACGGCCCCCAGCGTCTTTTGGTCCTTTTCCACAAGCCGGAAAAGGACATGAAATCCCTGTCCTGAAAAACTTGTTCTCTCTGATTGAATGGCAGGCCAATAATCAGCTCGTGTTATCCAGTTTTTACCTGGACAGTTATGATAATCCCTGAATTATTCCGGCGGATGGATAAATAATGCAGCCGTGGTGGCTCACAATGTATCCAACCGCTCCAGGTAAGCCTTGTTCTCGCGCTCCCAGCGCCGCGCCAGCACGTAACCGCCGGCCCGGGACTTGAACCGCCAGGCCCGTCCCGGAGCCCAGCCGGTGGCCAGGCCGCGCAGGCCGTAGAAACGCTGCATCTGGTTGATTATCGCCAGTTGCATCTCGCGGGCGGAGCAGGCGGACGGCCGCGCCACCACGTGCATCCCGTCGTAATAGCGCCAGTCGCGGTGCAGGAGCCGGTCCTCATAGCTCTCGTACGAACGGGTGCCGGGAAACGGGGTGAGCGACATGATCTGGATCGTGTCCAGATCGACCGCGAAAGAGTAATCGACGATCCGCCGGGCCGTGTCGGGCGGGTCATCCGGCCCGACCACGAACATGCCGTGGATGCCGATATCGTGCGCATGCAGCCGCTCGACACAACGCCCAACGCCGTCCAGGTCATGCACCTTGCCGTAAGCTTTCAACGTTCCGGCGTCCACGGATTCAATGCCCACGTACATCATCCGGCAGCGCGTGGCCTGCATCAGATCGAGAAGTTCACCGTCCTTTGCCGCACCCACGCACATTTCACCCGCCCAGCGCAACGGAACGGCTTCGCGGGCCAGCATTTCAGCAAGAAGAGCCCTGGTGCGCGGCGGATTGGCGCAGAAATTGTCATCCCCGAAGCACACGCTACGGTGCAACACCGGACGCAATTCCGCTATGACCTGATCAATGTTCTTGAACCTGTAGCGTCTTCCGAAAGTGGTTGTAACGCTGCAGAACGTGCAATCGTGGGGACAACCGCGAGATGTAACTATTATGGGCGGAAGGTTGCCCGGGTCGAGCTGGGGTGAAAGGCTGAAATCAGGCGAAGGCAAGCTGGCGAAATCTACCGGTTCGGCCGGGCCGGTCAGAAAGACCGCGCCATCAGCCCGCTTGAAAGCCAGACCGGGAATGGCGTCAGGCAGCTCCCCTCGGGACAGGGCTTCGACAAGGGCCGGGAAGCTGACATCACCCTCGCCGATGGCCACATAGTCGCAGTGCTCCAGGGCTTCCGCCGGCATGAACGAAACGTGCGTCCCGCCCATGACCACCAGCTTGCCGTTCAATTTCATACTATCCGCGAGGCTGTAAGCCTCGGGAACGGTGCTCGAAAGAGCGCCTATTCCAACCAGATCATAGCTCGAGAGTTGCTCAATTCCGACAGGGGAGACAGCCTGGAACCAGAGGTCGCATTCGTAGCCTCGACTTTTGAGAATCGCGCCGATCGTGGCTATGCCGACCCGGGGAAGATATGTCCGGCTGTAGACATGGGTAGAGGTGGAAGCCGTCTCCACCAGGGCTATTTTCATACGGCCGATAGTGGCCTCTTTTTGGCATCGAACTCCGTCAACGGGACGGGTTCTGCGGTGGGGGGCATGGTTGCCACATGCGCGTGGACCATACAATCGAGCAAACACTTTATTTTAATCTATTGCATAATTTCTGTCGATGTAATTCAATCCCCCGACCATCCGTTTCAAGCGGCTCTCACTTCTTCTCGAACTCGCTCCGTTTTATCCGCAGCACCTGGCCTTTCTGCGCCTCGGTCACGTACAGCCATTCGCCGCGTATCTGGACATTGGTCACATCCGTGCCGAACCCGGTGGCGCAGCTCAGAAGTTTTCCCTCCTGAGTGATATAGTAAACACGGCCCATGCCATAATGCGAGACATACAGGTTTCCGTGTTCGTCCAACTCGATCCCGTCCGGCCCCGCCCCGCCATCCATCCTGAAAATCTCCACCCCCGGCCCGGCCTTGTGCCCATCCCCGCTCAACGGATAGCGGATGATCTTATGTCCGAAAGTGCAGGCCACGAACAGGTTCTTGCGGTCCGGACTGATAAAAAGGCCATTGGGGTACGGCAGGCTGTCCGCCAGTTGGAAGAGTTTCTTCTGTGACTGGCTGTAACAGAGCACCCGTCCTCCGGAACTCTCATCCTTCCGGTTCGGGTTGGTGAAATAGATGTCACCATTGGAGGCCAGGACTATATCGTTGGGCCGGCGCAGCGAATCGCTGAAACCATCCACCAGCACCGAGACGGCCTTCGTTTTCATATCTATCGATAGAATTCTCCGTTTGGCGTCATCGCAGGCAAATAAGCGGCCATCCGGCGAGAACGCCATGCCATTGGCCTCGCTGCCGCCCAGGTCCAGCCAGACCTCGACCGTGCCGTCCGGACGGATCACGCCGATATCTCCGACCCTCTTGTAATCCACTACATAGAGGTTGCCCTCGTTGTCGAACGCCGGTCCCTCGGGGAACTTGAAACCCTCGGCCACTATCTCGAACGGCATCTCACGGCAGGGTTCCTGAGCCAGCGCTACGTTCGTTCCGGCGGTGATGACGCAGACAGCAAGGAAAAAGACTTTCAAATATCTCATGCTCAAGCTCCGGAATCGGGTTCAAGGAATTCAATCCCTGTACACGGCTTTCTTCAACAACTGTCAGGCTGAATCTTTCAAAACAGGCTGTATTGTTCAAAGACAAATATATCTACGGATCAGCCTTACCACAACCTGAATACTTGCGGTCGCATGACTGAAATCGGCAGGGTCTTGAGTATACATCCATACTCCAGGACCGTAAAAAACAGGCCGGGATGATTAACCTTGACAGAGCCGCATTTTTGATTAAATTATTTGATTCTAAGATGATACATTATAAATCTTTCCGCATTACGCTCCAGCGGAGGATTCATCCCTGACGGTGCTGCGCAGGTTTGCCATACAGGCAGGTGAATGCGCAGGCCGAATAAGAGGGATTTTTTGCGTTTGTCTGATCCGCGAACCTGAAACTAATTTCTTCTGCTGCGTTTAATCAATTGCATGTCTGGCATTTCCGCTACCGCCTGGTTTGGATGAATAAGCTGGGTAACTGGTTAAAATAAGGAAACAGGAGCATCCAAGATGAGTAAGAAGATGGTAACCATCGACGGGAACACCGGGGTGGCCAATGTAGCCCACGCCACCAACGAGGTGATCGCCATTTACC
>CAYYNT010000131.1:0-3060 GCA_964473155.1 uncultured Gemmatimonadales bacterium
GAAAACAATAACCTTTCGATTCCGTGATGCAAGTTCCTAACCGGACAAAACTGCCTCAGTCCCCCTTTGCTAAAGGGGAAGGCAAAGGCCCGCTGGACAGGCTTCTGGTGGTTTATATGGGCCGGGCGGGGCATTACACTCCATAAGATATTAACATATCGCTTGCGTGTGAAACGGCTCAAGATTAAGATTCATGTGGAGGGCAGCGTGAGCAAAGATAAAAAGACATACAAGATCACTGAGCAAACAGGACGGTTTGTTGCGGTTATCCGTGATAAAAACGTTGAGACCAGCAAGCCCATTCGTGGTGAAGTGGTCAAGGCAGCCAGGAAAGTGCTGACAGAGCACAGGCAGGCATGGAAGGATCTGGCATAGCACTATTTCGTTATATGGCACCACAATCGATTGTAAGAAATCCACCTGCTTTTTACAGTTATTCTTAAGTTTCTATTAGATTTAACTAATAGAATAAGGAGGAGCTATAATGAACAAAGGTGGATTTTCTTGGAAAAGAGCGGTTGGGATATCATCTGAAAAATCAAAACTTTCTCGTTCTATTGGCATCCCTCTGACAAAGGGTGGGAGGCAAAGGAAATTAGGGAGAATGTTATCAGGAGGCGGTTGTTTGATTATGTTAGGTATGATTTTATCTCCCATTATTCTTACAATAATAATTTGTAACTTGTTATAATATATCATTCTAAGGCGTATCACTCATTTGTCAGAAACATGAAGGTGTCCGATGCATAAAGGCCGCCCCCTGATTTTCCGGGAGGCGGCCTTCTGCATTTATGTTCCAGTTGTATACCTCTGTCTACTGCAAAATACCGCTGGCGAAAGCCGCTGGTTGGCCGTTCAGATCTATCTGCCCGCCCAGGGCGCTCTTCTGGAAAGTCAGTTTCGCGCCCTCCACGTTAACTTCAACCAGGTCGCCGTTTTCCGTGCAGCTTGCTGAGGGCGGCGCGGTCACCGTGGTGTCCGTGGCGCTCAGCACGTGCAGGAAATAGTCTGTCTCCGCGGCGGCGGGCGGGCTTACCTCCACCCGGCACTCGGGCGCCGGGCCGCGCGACTGCTCGGGCGGGTAGCAGTTGCCGTCATAGCAGTACAGCCCGTCGCCGGAGTTGAGCTTCACTTTGGCTTTCTGAGGCAGCAGTGTCCGCACGAACATCCGCCCGCCGGAGCCGTTGGTCACAACCAGAGAGCCGTCCTGCTCTGCCGGGACCTTGGCCGCCTGGAGCAGCCAGCGCTTGGTGAACTTCTTGTCCTTCGCTGTCACCCGGTCGAAAATAACCAGCGTGCCGGGGCGCAGGAACACGATCTGACGGGTGAAAAGGCCCATCTTTTCGGCCTTGTAGGCCTTGGTCATGTCCCCGGACACGTACAGGTAGGGTCCCTTGTCCTCGAACGCCGTGATATCGGCCAGCTCGTAAAGCTCCGCGTTTTTGTCCCGGTCGGCAATATCGTTGCACGAGCCGTTGTGGTGCGGCCAGTTGTGCCTCTGGCCCCCGTCGTTCCCGAAC
The DNA here is from genome assembly GCA_964473155.1 of uncultured Gemmatimonadales bacterium. Classification (GTDB taxonomy): domain Bacteria; phylum Gemmatimonadota; class Glassbacteria; order GWA2-58-10; family GWA2-58-10; genus JAJFUG01. Next base: position 1,521 of record CAYYNT010000131.1, read on the forward strand.
GGCCCGGCGAACGCGCGCAGGTTGGTCCAGGTCTCGGCGGGGTCGTATACGGTTATCGTGCTGTGGGCGATAGTGCGCAGAAGGTAGTTGGTGTCGTGGTTCCCGCCGTAATTGAAATACTGGCCGCCGTCCCCGGCCAGCTCGTCATACTTTGCAAACAGGAAATGCCCGTTGTCCAGGTGCTGGTGCGCGGTGAAGCGGTCGCCGCACTTGAAGAAGAAATAGGTGGCGTCATCGCTCCAACTGCTTCTGGCGTAAACATAGCCCGGCCCGGCGCTCAGGTGCGAGAGCTTGAAAGCGGCCAGATCGCCCTTGGTCACTGTTGTGTCGCGCCAGAGGAAATCCTTGTAGGCGTTGCCCGGCACGCCGCAGCTGGGCGTGCTCTCGTTGAACGTGTGCACGGCCTGGTGCGCGGGGTCATTGCGGAAGAAATTAACCAGGATTCGGCGCGTGGCCAGGGCCTTGTCCCGTTCGCGGCGGAAACGCTGCCCGCCGGAGTCGCCCATGGGGATCGGGCGGCGCGAGCTGTTCTCGCTGATCCAGGGGTAGGCCTCGAACATGCAGGCCACGGCGCGGTTGTTGTAGAATCCGGGGGCCAGGGCGTAATAGTTCTTGCCCTCGACCGTGCGGGCCACCTCGCAGAAAAACAGCCACTCGTAGGACCAGTAGTTGACGTAGTATCCCTCGGCGAAACCGCCGCCCTGGCCGGAAAGCTCGAGCGCCGGGGCGGCTCGTTCGGCGTAGTCCTTCTCCATCTCGGCCAGGATCGCCGGGGCACGGTCCCACTCGTACCAGGTGGCGTAGGCGGTCAGGCCGTAGCCCCAGTTCTTGTAGCCGTACCAGGCGTTGTGGAACACGGCCAGCTCGCTGCCGACATTGGCATCCACCGTGCGGCCGGAGTAGTCGAGGAACTCGGCCTTTTCGGCTTCGCTCCAGAGCGGGTGGCAGAGGTCATAGACCAGGGCCACGCGGGCCATGTCCGCGCCGAAAGTCTCGTGCCCCACGCGGATCGGCGCGCGCACGGTGGTCAGCACCCGCTCTATCGCCGCCCGTCCCACGGCCTCATCCCCCTCGACCGCGTAGACCAGGCCCATGGAGAGGGTTTTCATATGTTCGTCCAGCACGGTTTCATCGTCCGGCTCCAGGTTCCGGGCGACCCAGGCCACGCGCTGCCAGGCCTCCGGGCGCTCTTTGGCCAGTTGCCTGAGTTGATAGGCCGAGCCGAGCAGGCGCGGGTGCGATTTAGATATCTCGTGTTTGCCGGTGTCGAAACCCGAGTAATCCGGCGGAGGGGCGTTTTTTGAGCCGCCGGAGCAGCCGGCGAACACGAAAGCCAGTATTACGAGCAGCGAGCGGATGGATACGTTCATGCCTGATCCCCTGTGAAAGGTTGAGATGGCTCGATGATTACAGGATTCTACTTGGCTATCGAAAGAGATTTCTCTTGGTTTTCCGCTGGGTGAATAACTCTCTCAAATCCAGTGCAGGGGCACGGCGCGCCGTGCCCCTTGTATCTTGAAAAGAGATTATTAATAGTTCA
>CAYYNT010000132.1:0-2973 GCA_964473155.1 uncultured Gemmatimonadales bacterium
CTTGAAAAGCTGAAAGATAAAAAGTATGCTGAATTCAAGAAGAAACTGCGCAACATGGAGCAGAAATTCCTGGACGAGTTGAGCGTTCGCTCGTTCCACAACGGCAACGGGATAATGCAGTAACCTGATACAGAGGTCGGCGCTCAATGACCAAGCTCTTGCAGTTCATCGGCGGGTTTATCCTGTCATTCCTGCTGATAGTCGGTCTCTTCACCGGCATCTTCTGGTACACCAAGGACTACACCGCCCCCCCGCCTCCGGGCGTGAACGTGGACAGCCTTATCGCCGCCGGAGTCTGGCCGGACAGTCTGTCCATGTACACAAAGGAAAGGATACAGATAGACCAGAAAAAGACCGAGCTGGTGAGCCAGGAAGAGGAACTGGCCCGCAAGCAGCAGGAAGTGGAACAGCGTCAGCAGATGCTGGAAGAAATCCAGAAAAAGGTCGGCGAAGCCTCGGCTGAGAATGATTCGATCATGAACGTGCGCTACCAGGACCTGGCCGGGCTGATCGAGAGCATGAAACCGGCGGACGCCGGACGGGTGCTGGACCAGCTCAGCGAGTTCTCGGCGGCGAAGGTGCTGATGAAAATGCGCAAACGTTCGGCGGGCCGCGTGATGAACGCCATGAGCGCGGACAAGCTGGCCAAAGTTAGCCAGCTCATCACGATGCTTAAGGAATGATGAGGGAGTAGTGAAAGAGCCGTATCGGGATTAAATAATAGCAGGGGCGGCCGGCGGGCCGTCCCTGTTTTTTTGTTCCAGCGCTCGACGGGGATGCCGTCTTCAACCTATCGCCTCGCGGCCCTCCTCGCCGGTGCGGATTCGCACGCAACGCTCCAGGGGCGTGACAAAAATCTTGCCGTCGCCTATTTCCCCAGTCCGCGCTCCCTGGATGATGGCCTGGATGGTCGGTTCGACATAATCCTCGTTCACCGCGATCTCCAGCCGCACTTTTTTCAGCAGGTTCACCTCATGGATCACACCGCGGGAAGGGCCAGGCAGACACCGGCCGCTGGCAACAACGAAGATTTTCTCATCCATCCTCCGGCATTCTCGATGCCGTAATTCATTTAACCAGCAGGTTCGAATTTCAGCGCATGAAAAATACCGAGATACTATTTCCAACCTGTTGCTCTCAAGTTTCGATTTTCTTAATTCTGTGTTACGGATTGTTTCGTCACGGAAAGGGTAGGGAGCCGGTTTATGTGGACAATCCCGCTGTCTGGATTATATTAAAGAAACGGTTCTGCCCGGGCTGCGGCGAGACTGCCGCTTTTGCTGCCATAATGGCGTAGCGCATAAAATACGCACGGGTGAGATGATCGTTCCGGGCCTTATCCGGCGGGTGTCCGGCATGTTTCATCAATTCAGGCACGTTGCTTGCCTGTTTTTGGAACCGCAGTCCCTAGAGCGGGTATTCAGGGTTACAGGTTTTGCGGTTTTAAGAGAATTGAAAACAGCGCTGTAATGAGATTAAAATTTCGTTGGAGGTCATATGAATTTTCTGTCGATGATGGACCCGTTGTACTGGCTGCTGATCGGGCCGACCATGATCCTGGCCCTCTGGGCGCAGCTCAAGGTCAAATCGAATTTCAACAAGTACAGCCAGGTCGGCACCTCGCGCGGGGTCACCGGGGCGCAGGCCGCCGAGCTGGTGCTGCGGCATGCGAATATCAGCGATGTGCGGGTTGAGGAGGTCGGCGGTTATCTGAGCGACCACTATGATCCGCGCGCGAAAGTGCTCCGTCTGAGCCCGGATGTTTACAACGGCAGGAGCATAGCCGCGGCGGGAGTGGCGGCGCACGAGGCAGGCCACGCGATCCAGCACGCCCGCGAGTATGCGCCGCTCAAGCTGCGCTCGGCCCTGGTGCCGGTGGCCAATTTCGGCTCCTGGCTTTCCTGGCCGATAATCATGATCGGCATGCTGATGCAGTCTATGCAACTGCTGCAGCTCGGCGTGATACTGTTTTCCGCCCTGGTGCTGTTCCAGATAGTCACTCTGCCGGTGGAGTTCAACGCCTCCAACCGGGCTAAGGAGGTCCTGGTCCGCACGGGTGTGCTCACCAGCAACGAGGAGCGCGAGGGCGTGAACAAGGTGCTGGGGGCCGCGGCCATGACCTATGTGGCGGCCACGATCTCGGCGGTGATGCAGTTGATCTATTTCGCGATCCGCGCCGGGCTTCTGGGCGGCAGGCGCGACGAATAAAACTGATATCCATCTCTTATCGGAAACGCCGACCGAGTTTATCCCGGGCGGCGTTTCCGTCTGCGTGTCCTTTATCGGTAACATATGGTTGTTTTTGACGTTATTGATAAAGGGATGCATTGTTCAGCGGCAGAAACATAGATGCGAAAAAACTTGCATATCGAGCGCTGAGAGTTATTTTATAACCGTAATGCCAGCATAGCTCTGCCATATCAGAACCCTGCTGTGCAGTATTCCGATCCGTTTATCCTGACTTGCCTGGATAAGATGCTTTCAATATAACCAGCAAAGGAACGGCCATGTTATACCTGGACAGGAAAAGCTACAAGGATGAGGATTTCGAGATGCCGGTGGAGGTCGCCGGAGTCAAATGGCGCAACCCGTTTTTCGTGTCGAGCGGTCCCACCACCTCCACTCTTCAGCAGCTTATCAAGGCCGCCGAATGCGGCATCGGCGGCGCGAGCTGCAAGCTGACTTTCGATCCGCCGCCCTATATCAACCGCCGTCCGCGTTACGGTTGGGACCCGGATCAGCACCTTCTGTACTTCTCGGCCGAGAAGCGCATTGTGCTGGAAGAGGCCCTTCGCCTGATCGAGGCCGCCCGCAAGCAGATCGACAACTTCGTCCTGTTCTCGAATTTCACCTATTCCGAGGCCGGAATCGAGGGCTGGGTCAACATGGCGAAGAAGTTCGAGGAGGCGGGAGCGCATATCAACGAGCTGAACATGTGCTGCCCCAACATGTCGTTCAACGTGGAGCTGGCCA
>CAYYNT010000133.1:0-2833 GCA_964473155.1 uncultured Gemmatimonadales bacterium
ATCGACGGTCAGATAACGGAGCGCTTTGTCGAGCCGGGCGAGGTTCTGACAACGGGGCAGCGTATCCTGCGCCTGGCTGACCTCGGCCGCCTGGAGATAAGGGTCTATCTCCCGGCCCGGTATCTTGGAAAAATAAAGACCGGTCAGGTATTGAAGCTTAGAGCCGACGGAGCGCCGGAGATGGATTATTCGGGGCGCGTGGTCTGGATATCTCCAGAGGCGGAGTTCACCCCCAAGACAGTCCAGACTCCCGAGGCGCGGGCAGAGCTCGTTTACGCGGTCAAGCTGGAGGTTGACAACCCTGATGGCGTGCTGAAAATCGGGATGCCGGCGGATGTTTTCTTCGAGTGAGGCGGCCGGATGGAATACGACATACAAATAGAAGACATGAGAAAAGCCTTTGGTCCGGTGCGGGCGGTGGACGGTTTGAGCCTGGAAGTGCGCCGGGGCGAACTGTTCGGGCTGGTCGGGCCGGACGGCGCGGGCAAGACCACCCTGATACGTATCCTGGTCGGCCTGATGTTAGCTGACAGCGGCAAGGCCGCTGTCGGCGGGGAGGACGTGGTCAGCGGGCGGGAAGCGGTCAAGGCCCTGATCGGCTACATGCCGCAGAGGTTTTCTCTGTACCAGGACCTGACAGTCGAGGAAAACCTGCGTTTCTACGGCGACCTGTTCCAGTTTTTCGGGCCTGAGCGCGAGGCCCGTCACGAGCAACTCCTCGGTTTCAGCCGTCTGGGGCCGTTCCGCCAGCGGCGCGCGGGCGCTCTGTCCGGAGGGATGAAACAGAAACTGGCCCTGAGCTGCGCCCTGATCCACACGCCGCGAATTCTGTTCCTGGATGAGCCGACCACGGGCGTTGACCCGGTGTCGCGGCGCGAGTTCTGGGACCTTCTGGGACAGCTTCGCGATTCGGGCGTCACCCAGGTAGTGACTACGGCATACATGGATGAAGCGGCGCGCTGTGACAGAGTGGGTCTGATGTTCAACGGACGACTGATGGCTGTGGACACTCCGGTTGCACTGCCGGATATTTACCCGCACGAGCTTATGGAGGTGCTCCTGGATGAGCCTGTGTCGCGGCTCGCGGTGGTGCGCAAAGTCCAGGGCGTGAAATCGGTGCAGGTGTTCGGTGACAGACTGCATGTGGGGGTGGAAGAAAGCGAAACTGCGGAGAGAGCTATCCGCGCTGCACTTGAGAATGAGCGGGCGGAGGTGGGAAGCATACGGCGTATCAGGCCGACAGTGGAGGACGTGTTTGTGGAACTGATGAGCGCAGAGGGGGCGGGAGGCGGAAATGGAGAAAAATGAACCTGTGGTCGCCGCAAGGGGCCTCACGCGCGTTTTCGGAGATTTCAAGGCCGTGGACGGGATTGATTTCACGGTGTTCCGGGGCGAGATATTCGGCTTTCTTGGAGCGAACGGCGCGGGCAAGACAACCACAATCCGAATACTTACAGGGCTCCTGAGCCCTTCCTCCGGTGTCTGCACGGTGGATGGCATAGATGTGGGCCGCGATCCGGAAGCGGTCAAGAGGCGCATAGGCTACATGAGCCAGAAATTCTCTCTCTACGAGGACCTGACCGTGGCCGAGAACCTTGAGTTTTTCGGCGGGGTGTACGGTTTGAGTAATGGAAGACTTAAGTCCAGGCGGGATGAGATAATGGCGCGCCTTGAAATGACCGGGATGTCCTCGCGGCGCACCTCGACGCTGCCCCTGGGCTGGAAGCAGCGCCTTGCCCTGGCCAGCGCCCTGATCCACGAGCCGGGGGTCGTGTTTCTGGACGAGCCGACAGGCGGGGTTGACCCGATCAGCAGGAGAAATTTCTGGGCCATGATAAATGAGTTGGCCTCCGCCGGAACGACTGTGTTTGTCACCACGCATTACATGGATGAGGCTGAATACTGCGGCCGTATCTCGATAATGGATGCCGGGCGGATTATCGCCCTCGGTTCGCCGGTAGAGCTGAAAAACAAGTACAGCAAGGACTCGGTGGATGATGTTTTCCTGCATCTGTTGGCCAGGCAAACGTGAATAAAAGCTCATTATGCACTAAGGGCACGCAGGGACGCAGAGAAAAAACAGGAAGCAGTTTTACTATTGTTTTTTAGTGCTCTTCGTGGATAAAACTTTTCTTCGTTTTGAGCGGGCGGGATAGTCGCAAGAAATTGGCGGAGGCGAAAAGATGAGATCCAAGATAATCACTCTGGCCCGCAAGGAGGGCCGTCATATCTTGCGGGACAGGCGTTCTCTGGGCATAGTTTTTATTCTCCCGGTGGTGATGGTTCTTTTATACGGATACGCGATCAACCTGGATGTGCGGGACATACGCCTGGCGGTGGTGGACTACGATCACAGCGCGCTGTCGCGCCGCACGCTCGAAAGCATGACAGAGTCAGGATATTTCAAGGCCGAGGCATACGCTCAGGATGTCGCCGGCGCTGAGGAGTACGTGTATACGCGCCAGGTCAAGGGCATCCTCGTGTTCCCGCGGGATTACGAACGCGATGCATTCCGTCCGGGCGGGGCAGAGGTCCAGCTTCTGCTGGACGGCTCGGATTCAAACACCGGATCAATCGCGGCGAACTACCTTGTTCAGATAGTATCCAGGCTGAACGCCGTTGAAAATCCCGGAGGAGCGCTTCTGGAAGTCCGGCCGCGCATCCTGTACAACCCGGAGCTCAAGAGCGGAGATTTCGTGGTGCCTGGACTGGCCGCAATAATTCTGATGATGATCTGCGCGCTGATGACATCGGTGACTATCGCCCGTGAGAAAGAGACCGGCACACTGGAGCAGATACTCACCTCGCCGATAGGGGCCTGGCAGATACTGCT
>CAYYNT010000134.1:0-2670 GCA_964473155.1 uncultured Gemmatimonadales bacterium
TCCACTATCCCCACTCCCGCGTCCATGGCCGGACGGATATCGACTTCGTCTATCAGCACACTGCTGTTTTCGGCCCTTACCCGCACGCGATACTTCCCGGCCGGGAGGCCGTTGATCTGGGCGAACACTAAACCGCCGCCCAGCTTGGGCGAGCGGTTAAGCTCAGGGCAACTCTGGCGCACGTTCGACCCGAACACGAACTGGCAGGTCACCGATTTTCCGGTAGAATCCTCCACGTACAGGGAAATGGCCATCTCCTGCTTGGCCACGCCGCACATGGCGTAATAGGTGCGGTTTGCCACCGGAAGGTTGACATAGCTGGAGACTATTTCCTGCTGGTAAGGCAGATAAAGGATTTTATCCCCAACGAAGGTGTGGGTGTCGCGGGTGTCCCTGACCTGCGCTCCCGGGGCGTGGCTCACGTCCCAGCCGGTCAGGCCGTCCTCGAAGCCGCCGTTGACCACGTGCCCGTAGCCGCCATCCGCATAGGTCAGCGTGTAGCCATTCAGGTCGAGCGTGACATCCTTGCCCAGGAAAACAGCCGAGACCGGGCTGGAGATATCGCGGGTGAGCATGTAGAGAGCGCCGGAATCGGCGTACACTCCGGCGGAATCCACCGGGAGCGCTCCGGCGGGCAGCGCTTTGTGCCCGTCCCCGCCGGGTCCGGCAGGCGTGCTGTTATCCCGTATCTGGCGGATCAGGGCCACGGGATCGGCCATGGAGTATTGCCCGTCCCCGTTATAATCCAGCCGTGTGTCCGAGGGGTTTGACGCGCCGCGGACAAGCAATGTCAGCACATCCAGCACCCCCAGCCTGCCGTCGCCGTTGTAATCCCCGCGCAGTCCGGCGGCGGCCAAAACACAGACAAGCGACAGACCGGCAACAAAACTCAGATATAGGATTGTACGCGATTTCATCCGTACGGCCTCCAAATAAGGCGTGAATTACTTTCAGGCGCAGAAGACATTACGGCTGACAGTCACAGCGGCTTGACATCCGAAAAAAGCGGAAAACGTCTTGGAATATAGATTCAAAGGCAGGAATATTCAAGAGACTGAGGTTTAAATTATAGCTCTATGAATGGTTTATTTGGCAAGCACCGACAGAGCATCAGTGAACCGGTCCACAGCAGAATCAAACTCCGCCTGGCTCATTTTGCGGTGAAGGTTAAGCCGCAGGGCCACGTTCCCCTTAATATCACGGACCACGGTCTCCAGCGCATCAAGCGCCGAGGCGCTGCTTTCCTCGACCTCAGCGGTGGCGAAAAGCGCGAAAGTTTTCCCTTTGGATTTGTCCGGGAGAACATAGATTCGGCCGAACACCAGGTCCATGAAGCGCTTGGTCTCCCAGCTCACGGTCCAGAAACGGGCCGGAGTACCCAGGACGACAAGCTCGTACTCCAGTAGTCGCGCCCAGTCCGCCTTCGAGAATTCCGCGTAACAGGCCAGTTGGACTTTGACTCCGTTGCGCCCCAAACCGTCACGGATGCGTTCGGCGGCGATCCGGGTGTTGCGATCCGGTGGGGTCGGGCTGGTTATGGCGTCCAGCGCGGCCGGGTCTTTGATCTCGGAGATCGTCTCGAAAGGCTCGCCTGAATCGTAAAGCACCAGGACTCGGGGTTTCACAGACAGACTGTCGGTCCCGCCGGCTGCGAAAACGGCCGGAACGGTCAGAAGAGTGACAACGACGGCGTAGACAGTTATGGCCGGACACGGCATACAAACCTCGCGGATCAGGATGCGAAATTTGATTGAATATATTATCCGCGACGCTGTCTGTCAATAGATGTATAAAATTTTGTTCAGATTACCAGCAGGCGTTCGAACACCCGTTCCGTGTTCTCGACAGTCCGCTCGATGCCGAAATCAACCAGCGCGCGCTCCCGTCCCCGTTTGACAAACTTTTCAGCCAGAGAAACGTCGTTGAGCACGCAGTTGACCTTGTCCGCCAGATCATGCGGGCCGAGTGGTTCAAACAGGAGCCCGCTTTCTCCCTCCTCCACTATCTCCGGGTTGCCGCCCCAGCGGCTGGCCACCACCGGAACCCCCAGGGCCATGGATTCCAGGATCGTCTGGCTGAGTCCCTCGAGCAACGAGGGCAACACACTCACGCTGAGCAGAGGATAAAGCGGCAGGACATTGTCCTCATGCCCCAGGAAAATCACCCGCTGCTTCGGCCGGATTCGGTCCAGAATCGCGTCCCACTCCGGTTGCCGTCCTGGTCCGACTATTAGAATTATCGCCTCGGAAGGAAGGTATGGCAGGGCTTCGAGAAGGATATCCTGCCTCTTTTTCCGCGCGATACAGCCGATCACGGTCGCGCCCTCCTGTATTTCCAGTCGCTCGCGCAGCCTGACTGTGTCTCGCGGGTCCAGGCCTTCGTATTTTTCTTTCGGCGTGCCGTTGTAAACGACCTCGATCATCGAACGCTTCACCCAGCGTGCGGCCAGCGCCTCAGCCACGGCGCAACTCACGGCGATCACCCGGTCGGCGCCGAGCGTGGCAAGCAGCCCGCTCAGGCGGCTGGAATCGGGCATCTGACGGCGAGTGAACACGATCCTGGCCGGGGTCCGGTATACCAGACGCGCCCGCAGCGCGGCATAACGGTCCTGGCTCGACTGGGCGTTGATTATCTGTATGCCATTTTCACGGCAAAGGCTGTCTATCTGCC
>CAYYNT010000135.1:0-2620 GCA_964473155.1 uncultured Gemmatimonadales bacterium
AGGGGCACGGCATGCCGTGCCTGTGCGGTTTTATTCCTTTTTTCAAAGAGGGGTCTGGGGGGATTTACCCAATCCCTCCCGCCGCGGCACAATAATAACCTGCAAACCCGTTTATTTCAACAGATACAAAAAAGCCGCCCCTGAACACCCCGGAGCGGCGAAAACTCCAAACCATTCTACAGGTTCATCACTGAAAGACCGGAACCGCACTTTTCCAGCAGTTTTTCCGCCACCAGCGATCTATGGCACCTTAAATGGTCCTTCTCGAAACAGAAAAGGCAAATCCTTTTATTCCCTACCAGATCACACAACTCCTGCAGGACTTTACCGTTCTGTTCCAGATGTTTGCCGTACTCCCGGCGCAGGAACTCAAAATCCCAGTTTTCCTTCAGCCTGTCCCGGATACTTCGGGGAGTGCCGAGTTCCTTTATATGTATGTATTCAATTCCCGCCGCGCCGCATGATTCGGCAAATTTATTCTTTGAGAAACCCGGCTTGCGGCTGTTCGGGTTCTGCCTTATATCCGCCACGCAATCGATACGGTTCCGCTTCAATATTTCAAGCACTTCCTCCAGGCTCCTGCCCTCAAAGCCAATCGTAAACAGAACCGGTTTTTCAGACACAGATGCGCCCTTTGAACTGTACGTTTTGCAGCTTGCAACCGGAGATTATTCCTCGAACTGCCTTACCGCCTTCTCGAACTCCAGTTCCTCGGAGTCCGGGTAGTCGCCCTTACGGCCTGGGCTGTTCTGCCTGTTCTTGCGCTCCTCAAGCTCCGCCTGCTGTATCGCCCGCATCACCTCGGTGATCTCGCGCAGAAGGCGCGCCGTGTACTCTGAGGCCTGGGTCAGGTACTGCACGTGCCGCAACAGAGTAATAAACACGCTCATCCGCTCGAAAACGAAACCCAGCAGAAGAACCATCGCGCCAGCGCCTAAAACCAGCGCCCCGGTCAGGCGTTCTGCCATGCTCAAGCCCAGCGCTATGCCCAACACACCCAGCACAGCCAGGAAAGTCCCGGCCGCCAGCCAAAGGGCGCGGCCCAGTCCGCCAGTCCCACTTTTCTTTTCCGCCGGATTTCCGGCGGCCTTTGTCTCTTTCATGCTCCACCCCCGTTGTCATCCGGACATCCGTGACCTGCTATCAACGCCCGGCTCAGAAAGTGTACGACATCCCGGCGCGGTGTGTAGCGCCCAGCCCAGAGCGCCCGGAATCCAGCTCCGCGGCGTAATCCACGCGCAGTTGCTGACGGCTGAACCCCAGGCCGAAACACGGCGAGGTGCGGTCGAACCGGCGGGTCATCCCGGCCCGCGCCAGGAACATCTGCGGCACAACGGCGTACTCGCCGCCCATCGAAAACGTGGTGTATCTGCCGTTCTCGAAACGAAGCTCGCCCGCCACCACGAAACCCTCGACTATCAGATAACTGCCCCCCAGTTCGATCTCACGCGGGAGGCCGTCGCTCAGGCCGGTGTCCCACGACATCTTGCTCACCGCGTTGCGCACCACCAGGGCCACCGAGCTGAACGGGTCAGGGACGGCGTAGATTGCCAGGTCCAGTCCCGCGCCCTTACCCCCGGCGTCCGGGATGTCCGTGCTGATAAAGCAGCCGCGCACCGCGGCCCCCATCGAGATATAATCCGTCAACCGCATGCCCCAGGCATAGGCCAGCGAGTTCTCGGCGTAGCCCATCTCGTCCACCCCGAACGGGCCCTCGACATTCGTGCCGCGCCAGTTCCAGTACAGGCCGCTCGCACCGTAGCCCTTGTCCGGCTGGTGGTAGTCCAGGTAGACATTGCGCACCAGGCCCATCGAGCCGATGTCCGCGAAACTGAATCCCACCGAGCGGCTCTCCGCGAACGCCAGCCAGGCCGGGTTATGGTAGCTCGCACCCACGCCCGAGGCCAGGGCCGAGTACGCGCCTCCCATGCCCACTCCCCGCACCGACACCGGGTACGAGCTGAACGCCCCGGAGGTCACCGGCGAGGAACCGGCCGCCATCGGCGAGGCCAACCCCAGGCTCAACGCCAGGAGCAGCAGACAGCACGCTTTTCTGTCAATCCGGCTCATTCTACCATAGATTCGTTGAGGTTTCAACAAAAACTTCACTTCAGCACATATGAGCATGTTGAAAAAGCTTTAAAAGCACAACCCCCTGTATATTCATTATTAAGGGGGACTTCAACACAGCCGCTGCCAGCACTTTGCAGATGTTCGGCAGTGGCGGCCGTTCCTCCCCCTTTCGTAAAGGGGGACCGAGGCAGCAATATCCGGTTAGGATATTGCTGAGAGGATCAAAAAAGTTTTACGGTCACGGTGCACCGTGACCCTACGTCGAAAGTCTCAGGAAAAGATAGACTTTTTCCGGCCCTCCGGCCTTATGTTTTCGGGTCTCGTTTTTCAAGCGGCCCGCCCAGGGCCGTCCGGGGCCGTATGTCCGAGCCACGCATAAAAAGCGGAGTAATTGCTACGGACACGCTCAAGCCTGGACAAGCCCTCGCGGCCGGGCGGGCAATCAGCGCCAGCGTCGCCCTGCAAAGCGGGCAGCGTGCAGAAGCCGCGGGTACACCGCAGGTTGAAAAAGAGTCGTGGCCTGGGCGAGTTTACGGCCCCAAAGCGT
>CAYYNT010000136.1:0-2343 GCA_964473155.1 uncultured Gemmatimonadales bacterium
TTATTCCCGGCAGGCAGACAGCGGCTGGATGTCCAAGGTCGATTGACGGCCCGGTCGATCTTCTTGAACTGCGCAAAATCTTGTCAAGCTGAGGATAAGCAGAAGTTTCAGGCTGCCAGATGCTGAATCAGAATTTTCAGGCCTATTCCTATCAGAATGACGCCTCCGGCTATCTCAAGCCAGCGTGCCCTGCCCGCGCCGATACGGTTGCCGAAATACATCCCGGCCAGGGTGAGCAGCGCCGCCACCACTCCGATTATTATCACGGCCGCCCAGATATTCGCCGTGATCATGGGCAGGCTCACGCCCACGGCCAGGGCGTCGATGCTCGTGGCCACCGCCAGAAGGAAAAGCCAGCGCCCTCGGGTCGGATCTCCCATGCCAACCGGCTCCTCATGCCCACCCAGCGACTCACGAATCATTTTCACCCCTATCAGCGAGAGCAGGCCGAACGCCACCCAGTGGTCCACCGGCGAGATCCAGCGCTGAAGGCGCTCCCCGGCGAACCAGCCGATAAGGGGCATCATGAACTGAAACAGTCCGAAATGGAATGAGAGCCGGAAAAACTGCCGGGGCGAATTCCATCGTATGCGAAGGCTCAGGCCCACCGCCACCGCCAGGGCATCCATCGCCAGTCCGACCGCGATCAGCGGGACAGTCAGTATACCCATCGTATCATCTCCACAAGCGAAAGCCTCCCGGTCCCCTCAGGCTCCGGGAGGCTTGGCCCATTCCACGTTTCAGGCTATTCCTCGATCTTCATTTTCAGGCTGCGTTGGAATCCGCGCGTAATGATGGCATACCATGTCAGGCCGAAAAGCATCCAGCCGGTGACATACCAGATAACGCTTTTATCGAGGTTCACGAACACCCAGCCGATCACGGCCATGCCAAGCAAGGGCATGATGATAAAGCGCACCGTTTCGAACAGTCCGAACTGTTCGGGTCTTTTCCTGATGACGTACTCGAAGAAAACGCTCAGGTTGACGAAGAAGAACCCGAGGAAAGCCCCGTAGTTCAGGACCTGGGCCGCGATTTCGAAATTCAACAGGAAAGCCAGCACCAGGGAGACGACGCCGATCAGAAGAAGGTTGTAGGCAGGTATCTGGTATTTTTTGCTCACAAAAGAGAAGAACTTGCGAGGCAGGACGCCATCGCGGCCCATCCCGTACATCAGGCGGGCGGCGGAAACCTGTCCCGCCAGTGCGCAGGAGATTCCGGCCACGATCATTATCAGGAAAATGAACATGCGGAAAGCGCTTCCGCCAATGGCCTCCGCCACGACCAACACCGCGCCGACATCACGGGGAAGGGTGTTGTAGTCCGGCCAGACAAGCTGGGCCAGGTAAGCCACGGTTACGAAAATAAGGGCGCAGAACAGCGCCACCAGGACAGTCGCCCGGCCGATATTCACCCGCGGGTTTTCCACTTCCTCCGCCAGGGTGGAGACTCCATCAAACCCGACATAAGAGAACAGGCCGATTGCAGTCCCGGCCATGATAAGGTTCCAGCTGAATGTCGCCGGATTATAGAACGGTTTTAACGAGAGAAGGGTCCCTTCTCCAACCCCGTGGTTCAGCGCCACGACGCAGAGGATTATAAAAAGCACCGCGGCGATGATCATGGCCGCGGTCATCAGCGTATTGGCCAGGGCGGTGACCTTGATACCGAAGAAATTGACCGCGGTCATGGCGACCACAAATGCGACTATCCAGATCCATCCCGGCATTGAGGGCATTATCTGAAGGCACAAGTCGCGCGCGGCGATAACGCTGAGCAGCGGCACCAGCATGTAGCTGAGGAACAGCGCCCAGCCGATGACAAAACCGACATGGGGATGGATGGCATTGGTGGCGTAGGAGTAGGCGCTTCCGGCTATCGGGTGGCGGGCCGCCATTTTACCGTAGGATGTGGCGGTGAAAAACAGGGCGACAAGCGCCACCAGGTATACCGTGGCCAGGTGACCCATCGAGACAATCGCCACGATACCAAGCATCGGGAACGGAGCGGTGGGAGTGACATAGGCCAGCCCGTACAGCACCAGGTGGCGCAATTTAAGCACTCGTTTGAATTCCTGCTTGTAGCCATAGGAATCCAGGGATTCATCATGGGCGTTGCCAGTTTCCTGGTTCAATCGGTCCTCCATGGTTGCGCTTGCCATAAGCCGGGATCAGAAGATATTTCTTGTCAAATGCGCCAGGTGAAGCTGAAATTAATCCCGCGAAAGGCCGGATGCAAGTCAAAAGGCCTTTTATCGCACATCTGTTTACAACTTCCGTGAGGATTCAGTGCGTAAAGCTCTCTGCCACGCCGATATATTTGATCCGGCCGGGATAGGAGCAC
>CAYYNT010000137.1:0-2146 GCA_964473155.1 uncultured Gemmatimonadales bacterium
AGGTTGATTATTCTCTCTGCGAGATTTTCGGTAAAAGCAAGTTCCATCCGCGGACAATCAGCGTACATTGCAAGTTGATGCATCGGTGTCCAGGCCGGACGAGCCATAATTTTATGTTCATGGCATAAGTTCAGAATCTTGTCCCGTTCATGCTTGTATTCATTATCCAGAATTATAGTATTCAACCAGTAGTTGCTGCGCGCAAAATCAATCTCGCTGAAAAACCGCACTCCGTCTACATCACTGAAAGCTTGCCTGTAAGAATCAGCCAATTTCCTTTTACTGTTCAGGAAAGCGCCAATCCTCTCGAGCTGGGCACAACCGAGGGCAGCATTGATATTAGGCATTCTATAGTTGAAACCGATACTGTCGTGACTGAATTCCAAAGTATTTTTTACTCTCGCCGTAGTCGACAAGTGCTTGGCCTGCGCTCCCAGGTCCGGATCGTCTGTCAGCACAGCTCCGCCGCCCCCGCAGGTCACTATCTTGTTGCCATTAAAACTCAGGGCCGCCACCCGCCCGAACGTTCCGGTGTGACGTCCTTTATATAGAGAACCCAACGACTCAGCGGCATCCTCGACAAGCGGTATTTTATATCGAGCACAAATGTCCATCAGCGGATCGAGATCGACCGGGTGGCCAAAAGTGTGCATCGGGACAACCGCGGCAATCCGGCGGCCGGTGGAGGCATTAAAAGTCCCCTCCGCTCTGGATTGTGCAATCCCGGCCAGATAACGAGCAAAAGACTCAACATCCAAACCGAGTGTTCTTGCCTCAACTTCGCAGAAATGCGGAACTGCCCCACAGTATGTGACTGCATTGGCTGTGGCCACGAAAGTCAGTGAAGGTAATAAAACCTCATCTCCTCTCTGCACGCCTGCCAGGACCAAAGCCAGATGCAGCGCCGCAGTGCCATTAACAACTGCAACCGCCCGCTTTGAACCAGTATAAGAGGCCAGGTCCGACTCGAAACGATCCACAAACGGCCCTACCGAGGAAACCCAGCCGGTGTCAATACATTCCGCCAGGTATTTCTTCTCGTTCCCATTAAGCTGCGGTTCGTGCAGTGCGACATCTCGGGATCTTTTTACGACAACCTTCTCAACAGCCCGCACGATCCTGTCTGTAATGCAGTAATTCAAATGTTATAAAGCTCCGGTTTGTAGTGAGCCAGGTTCGCCGGGTTCGAAAACCAGGCAATGGTTTCTTTGAGACCCTTTCTAAGCCCTTCTTCCCCCCCATACTCCGGTTTCCAACCGGTAAGGTTGCTCGCCTTCGCATTGTCGGCGCAAAGACGTTCCACCTCGCTCGCCTCAGGCCGGAGACGGCCCTGGTCGGTCCGGACTTGAATCTTCCTGCCCATCAGATCAGCGATAGTATCGACAAGGGTTTTTATCGAAATCTCATAGCCCGTCCCAAAATTCACCACTTCGCCCACAGTCTTATCACTTTCAGCCATAGCAATAAAACCTCTTACCATGTCTTTCACGTAATTGAAATCCCTGGTTGGATGCAATGCACCGAGGCTGATTTCATTCTTCCCGGCGGCTATCTGGGTGATAATCGAGGGAATGACCGCGCGCGCTGACTGCCGCGGTCCATATGTATTGAAAGGCCGGATCACACAAACCGGCGTCTTAAATGAATAATAAAAAGACAAAGCGATTTGATCAGCGCCGATTTTCGATGCAGAGTACGGAGATTGGGGCTGAAGAGGATGCTCTTCGCATATCGGGACTTTTCTGGCCGTGCCGTAAACCTCACTGGTCGAGGTATGCACGAATTTCTCCACACCGAACTCCCTTGCCGCCTGAACAAGATTCAACGTCCCTCGGATGTTGGTATCGATATATGAATCCGGCGCATGATAAGAGTATGGGATTGCGATGAGAGCGGCCAGATGAAACACAACCTGCTTTCTTTTGACCGCCTGCCGTACAGCATTTGGATCGCGCACGTCTCCGGAGACGACTTCTATCCGGGAAAGCACCTCAGGCGGGAGAGTGTCGATCCAGCCCCAGGAGTTGAATGAGTTATAATACACAAAGGCACACACCTCGGCGCCAGCTTTGAACAGACTCTCCACCAGGTGCGAGCCGATGAATCCATCCGCCCCTGTGACGAGAACTTTCTTACCTTTGAGTTT
>CAYYNT010000138.1:0-1995 GCA_964473155.1 uncultured Gemmatimonadales bacterium
CGTGGATCCCGTCCTTGCCTATCCTCCCGCCCACCATCACCACATGGTCGCCGGGCAGGATTTTCTTCTCGCAGCCCGGCGCGCCGTTGACCATACGCGGTATAATCCCGCCGGTGCCGCAGAATACAAGCGGCTTGCCGCGGAACCGGTCATCGAACACTATCGCGCCGTTGACCGTGGGAATGCCGCTCTGGTTGCCGCCGTCGCGCACACCCCGGTGCACGCCCTTGAACACGCGTTTGGGGTGCAGGAGCCGTCCGGGCAGGGGCTTGTCCCAGTCCGGATGGGCAAAGCAGAACACATCCGTGTTGAATATCATCCGGCAGCCGATACCCGTGCCCAGCACGTCGCGGTTCACGCCCACGATCCCGGTGATCGCTCCGCCGTACGGGTCGAGCGCGGAGGGGCTGTTGTGGGTCTCCACCTTGAGCGAGATATCGTAATCCTCATCGAAACGCACCACTCCGGCGTTGTCGTGGAAAACCGAGACCAGCCAGTCTATTCGTTCGCCAACCTTGCGGGTCGTCTCGCGGATACAGGTCTTGAACAGGCTGTCGATCTTCCGCGGCGGCTCGCCCGGTGCGCTGTAATTGACCGTGCAGTTGAATATCTTGTGCTTGCAGTGCTCGCTCCAGGTCTGGGCCAGGCATTCCAGCTCAACATCCGTGGGGCGCGGCGGAAGGCCCGTGTCCTTGCGGCTTTGCAGCACCTCCGGACGGCGGAACCAGGCCTGGATGGCTTTCATCTCCGGAAGGCTGAGTGATAGCACGCCCTCGTCCGAGATGCGCATCAGGGCCTTGTCGTCCACCTCCAGGTCTATCTCGCGCACTGTCGGGGTGTTCCCGCGGGTGACAACCGGCACGGAGAGGCTCACCCGCGAGCCATTTTTCCACTCTTCGCGGCTGATTATCTGCCAGCGTTCGATCAGATCGTTGGCCAGAAGGCCCCCGGCGACCCGCTCCATGTCATCAAAGCTGAAACCGCCCTCGAACAGATACTGTCGGCTGGTGAAAAAGCCCTCATCCGCGGAGAACTGACGGCCCAGCATGTCCTGCACGCCCTCGGCCGCGCTGTGGCCCACGTTGTCTGTCACTCCCGGACGGTAGCCGACCTCGATCAGCCAGTCGAAATCCGTTGCGCCGTAGAGCGGCTGATCCACGCTGTAAATCTGTATCACCGGGTCGGCGAAAAGCTCGCCGCCCAGGCGCTCAAGCTCCGGCCGGCTGAAAGCGGCGTTGGTGGTGTAGACCGCCACGCTGCGCACCCGGCTCGGGTTCAATCCCAGGTCCTCGCGCACGGAGCGCGCCACGGACTGGCCCAGGGCGTCCACCATCCCGGGCTTGAATCCGACCTCGATCCGATGACTCATCCGATCCCCGTCTGATCTGATAAAGAATTAAACTTGGCTGTTTGCTTCCAGAAACTGCGTTCCGACACTTTAAAATAATAAAAACAAACCGTTTTAGCCAAAGTTATGGAAGCGAAGCTGGAACAGTTGATTGGCGCGGCATGGAGGGATTACAAGGTCTGGAATGAATGACAGGCCGCAGGGCGACGCCGCACCGTACCCGAAAGACCCTGCCAGCCGAAACACACACCAGGCCCGCAACGTATTTATGGCATTATTAGCAATAACAGTGTATCTCCGAGAGCACCAACTGTTCTGCTACAGGTGTCATTCATCCAATTTAATTCGAGGTCTGAAACATCCGCGCGAGACTTAACTTATTTTTCCACAACAAGATAACCACTTAAGCATAGCATGGCACGTATTTTGATTAACAATTGAATCGAATATAAGGAATGATATTGTTCAACCGATTAGCTCAGGAGCCTGTATGGAGAGCTATGCCGGCGGGCGTGCATTCTGTTCGACCGCTTTTCTGATCGGCCTTCTTACTCTCTGCGCTTGCGGAAGCGATGACAATCCGCTTGCGCCTGGCAAAGGCGCTATTCTGATGGATTACCTGCCATTAGAAGGGAACAGCCAGAGTT
>CAYYNT010000139.1:0-1935 GCA_964473155.1 uncultured Gemmatimonadales bacterium
CAGTACATCTTGCAGGCGCTGGCCACCCGTCCCCACTCCACATCCCCCCGGTGCAGCCAGACTCTGTAACGCGCCGCCACCGGAACTCCGGGCTGGAACGTGAACGGCTCCAGCCCCGGCCAGGCCACGCCCAGGAAACCATAATGGCGCAGGGTCCAGCCGTTGGGATAGCCCGGATTGGCCGGGTCCGGGAAGATCGCCGCACCGGAGACTTTCTCCCCCCCGCCGAATTTGGCCGAGAAATCGGCCCACTGGAAGGGCTGACGGTCGCTGTCGGCGGGCTGAATTCCGGCCTCCGTGTTGATCACCGGCTCGGTGAACGGGGCCATGCGCATGCCGAAACCGCCGTAGCCCTTGTTCTCCTCCGGCGCGCCGATCACTTTCACCGGCTCGTCTGTCGCGGTCCAGAGGAACTCGAAATCCACCATCCGGCCGAAATCCCCGGCGCGGAACACCCGCACGCGCACCTTCTCGTCCATCACCCGGCGTTCCCCGGCATACCAGCCGTTCTGCGCGCCGAACGAGGCGAAAGCCGGACCGGCTTTTGGCGGCTCCAGCCAGCTTTCGAACTTCTGGTGGATGCCCCGGATGTCCCAGAGCGCCAGGGTGTCCTGGCTCGCGCCGACTAACACCTCGGGCCAGGTCCAGAAAATGCCGCGGTGGTGAAGGTGGTCTTCCGGGAAATCATCGGTCAGCGTCTCGCCGTCCAGCCCCCACAGCGGATGGACATAGCAGGCGCGGGCGCGGTCCTCGGCAACCCCCTCCTTGAGGTTCATCCCGTAGACATAGGAGAGCACAGGCTTGTTGTCCTGGAGCAGGGTCAGGGTCTTCGCGCCGTCATCCTGGAACGTGAAGCGCGCCGGAAGCTTTTCTTCTGATTTGCGCCAGATGAAATACTTCGTGTTGCCCTTGCTGCCGGTGGCCGGGTCCCAGAGGAACATCACCTTCCAGCGCGCCGAATCCCCGCGCTCCACGCCACGGTGGTCAAGATACGGCTGGGCGTAGGCTTTCTTGCCGCGCTTGCAGTCCGGCGGGATCACTTCCCAGACCGCCGCTGTGTCCATCATCCCGGCGGGCAGCTCCATGCTCACCGCCACATCCTGGCCCTCGATTCCGGGCGGGAACTGAATCTCCACCACCTCGTCGCTGGTGCAGCCCGCGGCCAGCGCCGCCACTGCCGCGAGAAAAGCGTATACTGCGCTGCGGATTGTCATTTTTCCTCTCCATTACAGAAACTGGCATCGCGTTGCTGATTGAAAAATCAGTCTCAAGCTTCCGTTATTGAACGCGTGGACGGATCAAATGTAACACGACGGCCCGTATCCGCCGCGCGATGGGCCATTATCGCCGCCAGGGCGTGGCTGAATCCGTGCTCTATCGTGGCGTTGGGGGTTTTACGGTCCCGGATGCAGCGCACCCAGTTGCGCATGTGGTCCATTCCCCGCGGATCGGGAGTGAGCCTGGCCAGCACTTTCTTTTCCTCGCCCGCGTGCATGGCCAGGGCGCTGGCCGGGTACATGCGGTTGCCAGGCTCCAGACGGTCCGGCGGGACAGCGCCCTCGCTGGTGGGCTCCCAGGAAGTTGTATCCAGCACCCCGCCCGTGCCGTAGAAAACCGCCTCGGCGCGCAGCGAGCTGTTGCCGAAACGGGTCTCGTAATTGACCAGGAAGCCTTTCGGGTACTTGAAACATGCCTCCAGGGTGTCATAGTGCTCGCGCTCTTTCCAGACCAGCACGCCGCCGGTGGCGGTGACGCTCTCCGGGTACGGGTCATCCATGTACCAGTGCACCAGGTCGATATGGTGCGCGCCCAGAAGGCCCACCACGCCCACGCTGTAATCGCGGTAAAGGTGCCAGCAGCGGAACCGCCGCGGGTCCCAGGGACGGTCGCTCTGGCCCAGAAGGTAGCCCTCCCAGTCCACGTCCTCCCGGCGGA
>CAYYNT010000140.1:0-1926 GCA_964473155.1 uncultured Gemmatimonadales bacterium
CTATTTCCAGCAACATGTATCTGTCTGTTCTTGACTTTCAAGACAGTCGCTACGGGACTACTATTATTTTCAAATAGTTAGAGCTTGCAGCAATTCTCAAAGAGCAAAAACGGGGATTATTGAGACATCCCTTTGTTTTATTTCGCCATCCTGTTCCCGGACTCGAATACCGCCTTGATGTCCGCGCCGGGCGCGGTATCCACTGGTTTCGCCACCCCTGAAAAATCGCTGTTCATCAGGCTGACTTTCGCGTTGCTTCCAACCAGACGCAGGAACGGCCGAGTGCCGTCCGCCGGGCGGCAGCCGGCTAGAAGGGCGTTCTTCACGCCGCGCAGTTCGACCGCCGGGGACACGGGACTGTCCGGACGACGCTCGCTGAACCCGTCCAGGTCCAGGCCGGTCACGTCATCGAACACCATGGCCGGGCGCTCATCCGCTCTCTCCAGCACGAAATCGATATTTTCCAGGCGCAGCCCCTCGGCATGACGGCAATACAGCCCCCAGGCGGGCAGGGAATCGAACATGATCGCCTCGGGATACTCGGCCTCCAGTTCCGGGACCGGGCGCTTGTAATGCTCGGCCGAAACCCCGCCGGGGAATGTGAAGCGCAGGTTGGACAGGGTGATTCCGGTCAGAGGATGGCCCGGCAGGCCGGTGACAGAGCAGCCGTGGCCGGAAAGCCCGCTGGCGATTATGTCGCTCACGATCACGTTGCGGTAAGTTCCGATCCCAGGTTTCGCCATGCCGTCGCGGAACGGACGGGCACGGTTGGCGAAACGCAGAAACAGAGGGACCATCACGTTCTTTATGGCAATATTCGAGACAGTCACGTTCTCAAGTGTCCCGCCGTCCACTATCTCCAGCACTATCCCGCCGATACCGGGAGTGAGGCCGTAGTGGCCGCGCTTGTCGAAATAGCTGTCAATCACGCAGTTGGTGATCGAGATGTTCCTGAACCCGCCATTGGACTCGGTCCCCATCTTAATCGCGTTGCAACCGCTGCCCAGGACGCAGTTGGTGATAGTCACGTTCTCGGTGGGGTGATCGGAGGTGCTTTTCAAGGTCAGGGCGTCGTCATCGCTGTTGCCGTAGCAGTCCGAGACCGTGACATTGCGGCAGCAGTCGATATCGATCATGTCGTTGTTCCAGGTGCTGTGGTTGTAGACATGCAGGCCGCGCACGGAAAGGAACTCGCAGCCCAGGTAATGCTGCATCCAGAGCGGGGAGCTGGTCAGGGTGAGACCCTCGACCCGGATATGACGGCAGGAGACCATTTTGATCACCTGCGGGCGGCTCATGTACTCGCGCCACTGGAACTTTTTCCCGTTGCCGTCGATAGTACCGCCGCCGCACAGCCCCACATTGTGCTGGCCCTCGGCGAAAATAAGGCTCTGGTCGACATATTTTTCCGTGTATGAGCGGAAAGAATGACGGATATGCGGGTAGTCCAGGGTGTCGGCGCTGCCCAGGAGGGTGGCCCCGGTTTCGAGGTAAAGGGTGACGTTGCTTTTCAGGATTATTGTCCCGGAGAGGTAAGTGCCGGGCGGAAAATACACCGTTCCGCCGCTGTCTGCGTGGGCCAGGTCGACAGCTTTCTGGATCGCCCGCGTGTCTTTCGTCAAGCCATCGCCCGCCGCGCCGTTTTCGCGCACATTGATATTTTTACCTGCTTGAGCGGCGGTTACGGTGATTGGCAGGGCTGTAAGGCAGAGTGCTGCGGAAAGCGCCAGGGCTGAAATTATGGTGGTGAATCGCATGAGCACTGTTCCTTTCCGGGCTTTGATGTTAGTCAGCAGCAGAGTGTGTCCGCAAGAGCAGGTGAGAGGGGAGAAGGAAGAAGAATAAAATCCAATCCCCCCTGCCCCCAGTAGTGTCCGGTTAGGAACTTGCATCACGGGATCGAAAGGTTATTGTTTTCATGTCCTT
>CAYYNT010000141.1:0-1823 GCA_964473155.1 uncultured Gemmatimonadales bacterium
TACCGCGAGAAAGCCTCGCCCTGCGCCATGGAGTGCCCGCTGGGCGAGCCGGTGAACCGCTACATGCACCTGGTGCGGGAGAAACGCTGGCGCGAGGCCTGGGAACTGATAGTGGCGGCCAATCCGCTGCCCGCGGTCTGCGGCCGGGTCTGCTACCACACCTGCGAAAGCGCCTGCAACCGTCGTGAACTGGACGACGCGGTGAATATCCACGGCATGGAGCGTTTCCTGGGCGACATGGCCGTGGAGGAGCGCTGGACCCCGCCCTGGCCTCCGGCGGAAGAGCGGGGCGGCCCGCCGGTGGTGGTGGTCGGCTCCGGCCCGGCCGGACTGGGTTGCGCCTGGGGGCTTCGGATGGCCGGATATCCGGTGCGGGTCTACGAGCGGGAGAACGCCCCCGGCGGGATGCTGCGCCTGGGCGTGCCGGCTTTCCGCATGCCACGCGAGATACTGGATGCCGAACTGTCACGCCTGGAGGCAGCGGGCGTGGAGTTCCGCCTGGGCCGCCCGGTGGATGACCTGGCCGAGGCGGCGCGCGAGGCCCGCGCCGTATTCCTGGCCACCGGAGCGCACGGCTCGCGCGATCCGGGAGTGGAAGTGCCGCCGTGTGAAGGTGTGTTTTTCGGTCTTGAATTCCTCAAGCGTTTCAACGCGGGGGAAAAGATAAAGACCGGAGCGCGTCTGGCGGTGGTGGGAGGCGGGAACACGGCTATCGATGTGGCCCGCGCGGGGCTCCGGCTGGGAGCGAATGTCAGCCTGTACTACCGCCGCACCCTGGCCGAGATGCCTGCCCATCCGGAGGAAGTGCGCGAGGCGATAGAGGAGGGCGCGGATTTCGTTTTTCAGGCCGCGCCTGTCGAGCTGACTGTCAAGGATGGCAGGGTGAGCGGCCTGAACCTGGTCCGCATGCGCATGGGCGAGCCGGACTCCTCCGGCCGGGCGCGCCCGGAGCCTTTACCGGGCAGCGAGTTCCACGCGCAGGCGGACACCGTGGTCTTCGCTATCGGCGAAACCCCGGAGCTTGGATGGCTTCCGCCGGACATCCAGCACAAGGGCGGACGGCTTCTGGTGGACAGCCTTCTGCGCACAACCGCGCCCGGAGTGTTCGCCGGGGGCGACCTGGGGCCGGGGATCAACTCGGTGAGCCACGCCCTGGCGGATGGGATCGCCGCGGCGCGCAACATGCATGTCCTTCTGGCTGGACTGGACATCCTGCGCGGAGATAAACAGGACCTTGAGAGCGTGGCTTTCGCCAGGATCAACACAGATTATTTCAACCCGCGGCCCCGTCAGGAGGCCCTCACGCATCTGGTGAAAAACCCGGCGGGCAATCTTGAGGAGATAGCCGGGGCGTTCAGCCCGGAGCAGGCCGCGGCGGAGAGCGAACGCTGTTTCGATTGCGGGACTTGCGTGCGCTGCGACAACTGCCTGATATTCTGCCCGGACCTGGCGATACAGTCGCAGGACGGGGCCTACGCGGTGCGCAAGGAATACTGCAAGGGCTGCGGGATATGCGCCCAGGAATGCCCGCGCTACATAATCACCATGGAGAAGAAGAGCTGAAAGAGCTGATTACAGGGAACGAGGCGGTCTCCACCGCCGTCCGTCTGGCCCGCGTGCAGGTGATAGCGGCCTACCCGATCACCCCGCAGACCAGTGTGGCCGAAAAACTGAGCCTCTACTGCGCCGAGGGCATGCTGGACGCCGATTTCATCAAGGTGGAGAGCGAGCACAGCGCCATGGCCTGCGTTATCGGGGCAGCCAACACGGGGGTGCGCACGTTCACCGCCACCAGCAGCCAGGGCCTGGCCCTGATGCACGAG
>CAYYNT010000142.1:0-1696 GCA_964473155.1 uncultured Gemmatimonadales bacterium
GGGCTCCCATCGCGCCCGAATCCCATTGAATAGCGCAATGAAAGCATTCTGCAGCCTGTAGAGCACGGTTAAACCGCGGGTTCTCGACCGCTGACCCGCGGGCGGTTCGCTTGCCTTTATCGCCCTCTCGCGTTTTTATCTTAAGCGATTACAGGCGTTTAGGTTTTGAGCGTCACTGACGCGCCTCCTTCCTCGAGAAGGAAGGCTATCTATCCGTCACATTGTCAACGAGGAATAAGCCTTCGGCGTTTTTGCGAAGCCCGAACGCGGTTTCTTCGAAAGAGCGTTCTAGCGCTCGGGCGATCCCGGCGATCGCGTATTTGACGAAAGCGGGTTCATTTCGTTTTCCTCTCACGGGTTCCGGGGTTAGGTAAGGGCAATCGGTTTCTCCCAGAAGCCGCTCGAACGGCAAATTCCGCACCACCTCACGGAGGGTTTCGACGGCGTTCGGGTCTTTGGAGGAATAGGTGATCGGCCCGCCGATCCCTATGTGGAACCCCAGCGCGACGAATCGCTCGGCCGTTCGCATGTCCGATTGAAAGCAATGCGCGACACCCCCGGCGGGGAAGGAACCGTATCCTTCCAATATCGCAAGAGCCTCTTCATAAGCTTGCCGAACGTGCAAGATCACCGGTTTTTGGATCGATAACGCCCATTCCAGCTGTTCTTTAAACCACTTGATCTGGAGCGGTCGTGGAGACAGATCACGGTAAAAATCCAAGCCGATCTCTCCGATTGCGACGCATCGAGGATTTCGCGCGAGTTCCTTCAGCGCCACTAATCGATCTTGGTCCAGGTCCTTCACGTCGTGTGGGTGCGTCCCGACAGACGCATACACCTGTGGGTAGGTCTCGGCGAGGGTTAAGCTTTTCCGAGAAGTGGGCAAATCGACTCCGACCTCCACAATCCAGGCGATCCCGTCTTCGTGTAAAGAACGGATGAGGTGCTGACGGTCTCTATCGAAACGTTTGTCCCATAGATGGGTGTGCGTATCTACGAGGTTACCGGCCATATGCTAACCGTTTCCAGAGGGGCCGACCTTTTCTGCCAGCGCCTTTAGACTTGGTTGAAACGGTGGATAGGCGATACCTTTCTCGGTCACGATCCCCGTAATGTTTTTGCGCGGTGTGACATCGAAGGCGGGGTTGAAAACTTTGATCCCTTCGGGCGCCACACGGACCCCTAGAAAATGGGTGATCTCCTCGCTATCTCGCTCTTCGATGGGGATGTGATTTCCGTCGGGCAGGCCGAGGTCGAGAGTCGGGGTGGGCGTCGCCACATAGAAAGGACTACCGAAATGGCGCGCAAGAATAGAGAGGTTCAGAGTCCCGATCTTGTTCGCGGCGTCGCCGTTCGCCGCCACGCGGTCGCTACCGACGAGGATCGCATCCACCCAACCTTTGGACATCACCATCGCTGCCATATTGTCGCAAATCAGCGTCGCGTCGATACCGGCCCGATGGAGTTCATAGGCGGTCAGCCGCGCGCCTTGACTGTAGGGCCGCGTTTCGTCGACGAAAACTCGAAAATTCCATCCGCGCTCCTGGCCGAGGTACATAGGAGCGGTCGCGGTTCCATATCGATACGTGGCCAACGCGCCCGCGTTGCAGTGGGTTAACAGGCGCATACCGGGCTTGAGGACGGTCAGGAAATGCTCGCCGATGCTCCGACAGATCTCGACATCCTCTTCGTTTAT